>CAWVRT010000019.1:0-42834 GCA_963932515.1 uncultured Chitinophagales bacterium | reverse complement strand
TAATAGTAGAACTTTACTCTAAATAATAATTAAAAAAAAAAATTAAATGAGTTTATTAACTTTTCATAAACCTGACAAAATATTACTTCAAAAAGCAAATGAGTTTGAAGGTACTTTCGAATTTAAGCCTTTAGAACCAGGATTTGGTGTAACTATCGGTAATGCTTTAAGAAGAGTTTTACTTTCGTCTTTAGAAGGATATGCTATTGTAGGTGTTAAACTTACTGGTGTAGATCATGAATTTTCAACAATCAAAGGTGTATTAGAAGATGTAACGGAGATAATCCTTAATCTAAAACAAATTAGATTAAAGAAAGTTTTAGAAGATGATTCTAATTCTAGCAAAATCTTTTTAACAATTAAAGATAAAGAACAATTTACAGCTGGAGATATTGAGAAACATACAAATGTTTTTACAGTAACTAACCCTGACTTAGTGATTTGTAATTTAGAATCTTTAGTTACTTTAGAAATAGAATTAACTATTCAAAAAGGTAGAGGATATGTTCCAGCAGAAGATCATGAATTAGGTGATGTTCCTGTAGGATTTATTCCTTTAGATGCTGTATTTACTCCTATTAAAAATGTTGAGTACAATATTGAAAGCACTAGGGTAGAGCAAAGAACAGATTTTGAGCAATTAAATTTAATCGTTAAAACTGATGGTACAATTCATCCAGAATATGCGGTAAAAGAAGCTTCTAAAATCTTAATTCAGCACTTAATGTTGATCTCTGATGAAAATATTACATTCGAAACTGCAGAAAGTAAAGAATATGACATCGTAGATGAACATGTCTTGCAAATGCATAAATTGCTTAAAACGAATCTAGAAGATATGGATTTATCTGTAAGAGCTTACAACTGTTTGAAAGCAGCTAAGATTAACTCTTTAGAGGAACTAGTAAGCTTTAATACAAACGATTTATTAAAATTTAGAAATTTCGGTAAAAAATCATTAGTAGAAATTGAAGCTTTATTGATTGAAAAGGGTTTATCATTCGGAATGGATGTAGCTAAATTTCAGCTAGATAAAAAATAGTACAGAGTACTAACGTACTTTAACTGAAACATTTTATTTGAGTTTTGTAATTTATTTGTTTAAAACATGTATCTTGCGGCTCTTTATAAAAAGAATACAAATAAGAAATGAGACACGGAAAGAAATTTAACCATTTAGGTAGAAAAAGAGCCCATAGAAAGGCACTATTAATGAATTTGTCTAACGCTTTGATAGATAATAAAAGAATCTTTACAACTTTAGCAAAAGCAAAAGCTTTAAGAAAATTTGTTGAGCCTTTAATTACTAAGTCAAAAACTAATGACACTCATAATAGAAGAACTGTTTTTTCTCACTTAAAAAGCAAATTTTCAACAACAGAATTGTTTGATGTTGTTGCTGCTAAAATTGGAGAAAGACCAGGTGGATATACTAGAATAATTAAAACTGGTTTTAGACAAGGTGATTCTGCTGACATGGCTATGATCGAGCTAGTAGATTTTAATGAAGTTTATACTCAATTTGAAGGAGCTGGAAAAGCAACTAAGAAAAGATCTAGAAGAGGTAGTTCTAAAAAAGTTACTGCAACTGTTACAGAAGAATCTGTTATGGAAGAAACTTCAATAGATGAAACTTCTATGGAAGAGACTACAACTGAAGAATAATATTTTCATAAAGAATTCAAAAAAGGGATAAGTTATAAACTTATCCCTTTTTTTTGTTTATATCGTTAGACGAAATTTAATTTTTAATAAAAAATTAAGTTTATTTTTGCAATCAGAATCACGAAAATTATGCAAAACGATACAAATGCTTACCTTTTATTAGAAGATGGGACTTTTTTTATAGGAAAATCTTTAGGAATTGCAGGTAGTACAATAGGAGAAATATGTTTTAATACAGGAATGACTGGGTATCAGGAAGTTTTTTCAGATCCTTCTTATTCAGGACAAGTATTAATAATGACTAGTACTCATATTGGAAACTATGGAACTATTGCTGAAGATACTGAATCTAACACTGCAAAAATTAGAGGTTTAATCACTAAAAAGTTTTCTAGGAAATATTCAAGAATAAAAGCGGATACTTCTCTTCAAAAATATTTAGTTGATAATAAAATAGTTGGTATTACAGATGTTGATACTAGAACTTTAGTTTCGCACATTCGAAACAAAGGTGCAATGAATTGCATTATTTCAAATGTATTAACGACTAAAGAAGAATTAAAAAAGGAACTAGATAAAGCACCTAGTATGGATGGTTTAGAACTGGCTTCTATAGTCTCTTCCAATGATTCTTATGAACTAGGCTCTCCTGATGCAAAACATAGAGTAGCCGTTCTTGATTTTGGTGTTAAAACTAATATTTTAAATTGTATGGTAGAAAGAGATTATTATTTAAAAGTCTTTCCTGCTAAGACTACTTTTTCTGAAATGGAAAAATTCAAACCGAATGGATATTTTTTATCTAACGGACCAGGTGATCCTTCTGTTGCAACTTACGCAGTAGAAACTGCTAAAAAAATATTAGACGTAGACAAGCCTGTTTTTGGAATCTGTTTTGGTCATCAAATATTAGCTTTAGCCAATGGAATTTCAACTTATAAAATGCATCATGGTCATAGAGGCTTAAATCATCCAATTTTAAATTTACAAACGGGTAAATGTGAAATTACTTCTCAAAATCATGGTTTTGGTATCTCTAAAGAAGACCTTGAAAAAAATGATAATATTGAAATTACGCATGTTAATTTAAATGATGAGAGTGTTGAAGGGATTAAAATAAAAGATAAAAAAGCTTTTTCAGTACAATATCATCCAGAATCTTCTCCTGGGCCACATGACTCAAGGTATTTGTTTGATAGTTTTACTACATTAATGACGACTAAATAAATTCATAAATTGCTATCTATAGCTAATTGCTAGTAGACTTAAGCTTAAATCCAGATAAAATGAGTATTATAGTACACGTGCATGCAAGACAAATTTTAGATTCTAGAGGAAATCCAACTTTAGAAGCGGAAATAGTAACAGAAGATGGAAATTTTGGAAGAGCGGCAGTACCTTCTGGTGCTTCAACGGGTATTCATGAAGCTGTAGAGTTAAGAGATGGCGATAAGAATATTTATTTAGGAAAAGGTGTTCTTAAGGCTGTTGCCAATGTAAATGAAAAAATTCAAGATGCTTTAATTGGTGTAGATGTTTTTGATCAAAACTATATTGATAGTGTAATGAACGAAATTGACGGAACAGCTAATAAAGCTAACTTAGGAGCAAATGCTATTCTAAGTGTTTCTTTAGCGGCTGCGAAAGCTGCGGCGGCGGCTTCAAATCAATCTTTGTATAGATATATTGGTGGTGTTAATGCTAATACTTTACCTGTTCCTATGATGAATATTATTAATGGAGGTTCTCATGCTGATAATAAAATAGATTTTCAAGAATTTATGGTAATGCCTTTTGGTGCTGATAATTTTGCACATGCATTAAGAATGGGAACAGAAGTTTTTCATAGTTTAAGGAATGTATTAAAAGCTAAAGGATATTCTACAAATGTAGGAGATGAAGGTGGTTTTGCACCAGAAATTCAATCTAATGAAGAAGCGATTGAAACAGTCTTAACTGCCATAGAAAAAGCTGGTTATAGACCTGGTGAAGATATTTGGATTGCTTTAGATCCTGCATCTTCAGAATTTTACAATACAAAAGAAAAAGTTTATCATTTACATAAATCTACTGGAGCTAAACTATGTTCTGAAGAAATGGCGCAATATTGGACTGATTGGGCAAAAAAATACCCGATTGCATCTATTGAAGATGGAATGGCTGAAGATGACTGGAGTGGATGGAAAACTTTAACTGAAAAAGTGGGTGATAAAATTCAATTGGTAGGAGATGATTTATTTGTAACCAATACGGATAGACTACAAAGAGGAATTGATGAAGGTATTGCTAATTCTATTTTGATTAAGGTAAACCAAATTGGTACTTTAACAGAAACGATTAATGCAGTAAATTTAGCTAATAACAATAATTATACTGCTGTTATGAGTCATCGTTCAGGAGAAACAGAAGATACTACTATTGCTGATTTAGCAGTTGCTTTAAATACTGGGCAAATTAAAACAGGTTCGGCTTCTAGAACAGATAGAATTGCAAAGTATAATCAATTGTTAAGAATTGAAGAAGAATTAGGTGCTATGGCAAATTTTCCGGGTAAGAATTTTAAATTTATTTAAAATAGCCTTTAGCTGTGGGCTTCTAGCTATTGGCAAATAAAACTAACAAACTATGAAGTTAATTGACGGTAAAAAACTTTCTTTAGAAATTAAAGATGAAATAAAAATTAAAGTTGCTGAAAGAGTAATGTTAGAAAAAAAAGTTCCTCATTTAGCGGCAATTTTAGTTGGAAATGATGGAGCAAGTCAAACCTATGTAAATCATAAAATTAAATCTTGTGAATATGTAGGTTTCAAATCTACTATGCTTAGGTTTGATGAGGATGCCACTGAAGAAGAGGTGTTAAGTGCTGTTAGTCAATTAAATAATGACAAAGGTATTGATGGATTTATTGTTCAATTACCTTTGCCAAAACATTTAAATGAAGATAAGATAAACTATGCTATTGATCCTACAAAAGATGTTGATGGCTTTCATCCAATAAATATTGGAAAACTTACTTTAGGCTTACCAACTTATATTTCTGCTACTCCTTTTGGTATCATGCAAATGTTAAAGAGATATGATATTGATACAGAAGGTAAGCATTGTGTGATTGTAGGACGTAGTAATATTGTTGGGAGACCAATGAGTGTATTAATGTCGGGAAACACAAATCCGGGAAACGCTACGGTTACATTAACGCATTCAAGAACGAAGAACTTAGCGGAGATAACGAAAACTGCAGATATATTAATAGTTGCTTTAGGAAGAGCAGAATTTATTAAAGCAGATATGGTAAAAGAAGGTGCTGTTGTTATTGATGTTGGAATTACAAGAGTAAAAGATGATTCTAAGAAAAGTGGTTATGCTTTAAAAGGAGATGTTGATTTTTCCAGAGTTTCGCCTAAAACTAGTTTTATAACGCCTGTGCCGGGTGGTGTAGGCCCAATGACGGTTACTTCTTTAATGATGAATACTTTACAAGCTTGTGAGCTGAAAGATTAGTGTTTTATTTTTTGAAAGCACGTGTAATTTCTCTTTTTCCTATAGGTCCAGGTAAAGCTTCTATGGTAAAACCTATTTCTTTTATGGTTCTTTTAAAAATACCTTTAGCGCAATAAGTAATTAAAAAACCATCAGGCTTTAAAAGGTCGTACATTTTCGTTAAAATTTCTTTTTCCCAAAGAGTTGATTGAGCAGTTGGTGCAAAAGCGTCATAGAATATAATATCTACTTTTTCTATAGACTCAATCTCTAAAGACTCTATTTTAGCATGAATTTTCTTTAAACTAAAAGTATTTGAGAGTGCAATTTTTTCATTCCATTTTACTATATGTAATTTTTCAAAATCATGTTCAAAATCTTCTTCTTCGATGTATTCATTATAGTTTAGTTGTTTAGTAATTTTAGCATCTATAGGATAAGCTTCAATGGTAGTATAGTTTACGTATACATTATTTTTTGTAGCGTAATAATAAGAAAGAATAGCATTTAATCCAGAACCAAATCCCATCTCAAATACATTAATAATTTTATTCGGATTAGAAGCTAAACCATACTTAATAAAAATATGTAAAGCCTCTTGAATACTCCCATTATGAGAATGATATAATTCACCAAACTCTTTAGAAACTAATGTATGTGAGCCATCTTTGGTTTTTTGAATTTCCATTGATTGAAACCGTTTTATTCTGCTGTTTTCTTTTCTTTAATATTGAAAAGATCTTTGAAATTGTCAAATTCTCTTTTGTAAGAAATACCAATACCAGATTTCGTTTTTCTATTATTTTCTGTATTATAATTATCGTAATCTGAAACGGTAAATGCTTTTACTTGCCATCTTCTATTTTTAGTGATCGTATAGTCAAAACTTACATTGGCACCAAAAAATGTACTATTAGAAGCTTTTTCGCCATTAGTATCATAAGTTTCACCAAAATCAAAATTACCACCAACATTAATACTTAATCTATCATTAAAAAATCTTTTAGATAAAGCTAATTGTAATTCTCTTCTTTTTCTTAAACTAGTCTCTGCCAATGAAGTTTGATCGTAGGTAGAAAAGTTTACAAAAAATTCTAAATCTTTCACTACATAAGATGCCCAATCTGTTAAGTATCTTGAGAGTTGAGAAGAGATTAATTCTGTGACTGTATTCATTACCGCATCTGAAGAACTATTCTGAATGGAATTTTCTAAAGCGGTATATGAAGGTAAAAATTTGGTTAATACTAAAACGCCAAAAATTTGATTATTCATTTCTGAATCATTTAATTTGATAGCTTGTAATTTGCTATCTACAAAATTTCTTAACTTAGGATCAACTCTATCAATATCAATGTCAAATTTAATGGTTGGTTTACTTAGTTTATCCGATAAATCTAAAAGTAAAGTAACGGGAACTCTACTTCTTGCAATACTTTTCAACTCATTATCTGACTCATTTAAATACTCTGAGATAAAATCATCTAAGGCTATCTTTCTAGAGTATGTTGCAGACATATCTACTGTAGCATCATTGTAAATATCTCCATTGAAGTTTATAGTACTTCCCGATTTTATTCTAAAAGGTTTGTTGACTACATTTTGCATGGTAAACAAATAGTCACCTTTTGATACTTTATATTCTCCAAAGAAGTTTACATATTCTCCTTTTTGTCCGACATCTATTTTAATATTCCCACGACCATTTACTTTTAAAACATCACCAGCATCTTGATCTAAAATTAATTTAACCTCTAGGTCTTCATCTAAATTTAAATCTAATTTCACTTTTGCTCCAGTAATTTTTACCGTATTTTCATCATAGTCCTCTACGGCTTCTTTTTCGTCAATTTTAGTTGAATCTATAAGCGTAAGAAATTGGTAGAATTTATGATGTTTATTGGAAACAGTACTCGCTAATGGAATTTCTAATGTAGATTTAGCTTCACTTTCTCCATAAATATAAATTAATGGTTCGGTAGTTAAACCTGTAAAAGTAGCTCCTCCATTTAAGTATGCTGTGCCATAAAAATCTTCATTCTCTTTGATTGTTGTATTTAAAGCTTTTACTTTGGGTGTTTTTACAGTTAAATCTAATGCTAGATTTTTAAAATTTTCGTGTGTGATTTTTCCTCCCCCATAGGCAATATTCCCTTCGTCATCTTGAACAATTAAACTATCGGTCAATTGAATTTCATTATCTTTAAAAACAACTTGTGTTTCAGCAATAGTATATTGTACTTGAGTATAAGAAACAGTTGTAGTAACATCATTTACGGTAATCAATCCATTTAGATTTGGAGTGGTTCTATGTCCATAAAGTTTTAGGTTTCCATTTAATGTTCCAGAGGATTTTTGAATAAAATCCGGTATTAAATCTTCAAAAGATTTCACGGTAAGTTGTTTGATAAAAATATTGATATTAATATCATCTTTCGTAGATTTTTTATCAAAAGAATAATCTCCATTTATACTTATATTGTTTTCTTTACTGAAAAGACCACCACTTACGTACACTTTCTTGTCTGGAAGATCTACTCTAGAATCTAAAGTAAAATCTCCAATTTTATAGTCGTTTAAGCTGATTCCTAAAAAATGTAAATCTCCGCTAAAGGCAGGTTCTTTATCAAAATCATTAACTTTCACTTCTCCAGTTATTTTTCCTTTTAAATCCAAACCCTTATCTCTTAAAACTTCTGTAAAATCTGCTACTTCAATATCTTTTAAGTTTAAAATGAAGTTATTAGTGTCGCCGATGTTATTTACTTTAATGTTTGCTTCAGACTCTCCATTTGAAATTTTAAAGTTTTCAACTAGTGGGTTATTCTTGTTAAAAGAAATTGAGTTTCCTTTATTGATATGCCAGAAAGAATTATTAATTAAAATAGTAGAGTTAGTATCTATGTTTAAAGAAAAGAGTTCTTTATCGTAAGAAAAATTTCCTAATAAACTTAAAGCGGTCTTCTCTGTTTTGGTAGCAGCATTTATATTAAATGAAATATCATCTTTAAACCCTTTAGCTATTAATGAGAAATCTTTAATCAAAATACTATCATTAAGCTTTACTTCAGGTAAGAAGTTAATCATATCAATTTTTCCATTGCTAACTTGAATGTTAGAAACAAAATCTTTGGTTTTTACATTTCCATAAGAAAACTGAGGAATACTTATTGAAGTTAAAATTGATTGTTTTTCGGTATCTATATTCCCACTAATCTTTATTTTTTTTGGTATCTTAAGTTTTGGAACAAATAAAGAAATTAAATCTGTTTCGTCATTTATTTCAGCATCAAACCTTAATTTCTGTGGTTTTAGAATAATAGAATTATTGGTAATAAAAATATGTTTTATGGCATTAGGTAATTGACTAATTTGGTAATCGCCATGAATTGAAATTTTAAAATTATCTGCGATTACTTTAAAATGATTTTCATTGTCATATTCTTTACTGTAGAGTGCTAATTGTTTTAAATGATAGGATTTATCTTTCAATTTAATAGTGAAGTCTTTTAATTCTAAATCTCCTAAGATGTTATCTAGATTATTTGCCGTAAAATTTGATTTTAATTCAGCACTTAATTTATAGTCTTTATCAGATAAATTCAATGGTAATAAATCAATTTTATCTAATTTTACAGTAAAGTCAAATATTGGGATTGTACTCGTACCATCTACCAATCCTTTAAAATTCATTTTCAAATGCTCATCATCAAAATTTGCTTTTCCTTTAAAGAACTTTTCCTTTAACGAACCATCAATTTCTATTTTCTGATAAGTATAACCTTTAAAAATGACCTTTTCAATTTTAGCATCCAAAACAGCATCTAAGGTTTTTAGTTTTACTCCTTTACCTTTTATTGTAGTACTTAAAGTAACTGCGCCAAGTGCATTTTCTTCATCAAACCATTTTCCAATTTCAAATTCTTTTACTTTCAAATTTCCAGAATAAGCAGGAATACCACTATTGTTTATTTTGAAATTTATATCCGTTTCTATAGACCCTAATGCAGTCTCTGCTTTTCCAAAGGTTACAAAATCAGAATAAAATCCATCAAAACGTCCTTTAAATAGAATTCTCCCTAAATTTTTGGCATTAATCGGTAATGGAATTTTATTGTGAATGTATTTTAAATCTGAATAATCAGTGAGCAATTTTTTCATTTTAAAACTTATAAAAGTTTCTTTAATATCGGGTAAACCATTCAGCGAAAAATCACCTTCAAATTTTGTTCTATTTCCAGCAAATAATTTAATATTTTTTGCTCTAATACTATTCAGTCTCCCTTTTAGTTCTCCTTGAATTTTAAATACACCACCAATACCTAATGATTTAGTTTCTACAAAATATTTTAAATCATCAGGGTCTATTGTCGTATTTGATAGGCTTGTATGAAATATTACTTTATTGCTTAAATCTTTAAAATCTTCAAAACGCTTGTATCTAATTTTCGCACTTGTGTTTATGATACTGCTATTTGTTTTTAAACTTAAAGTATCTAGCAAAATAGTTCTATTAGTTAATGAGATTTGGGTACTTAATTGTTTAACTGCAAAACCACCTTCTTCTAGTAAGTTTAACTTATCTATTTTAGTAGAAATACTATCTTTCCATAAATAAGTATTAGAAATATTTATATCAATATTTTTTGCTTTTACATCATTAAAAGCCATTTTCTTGTATTGTGTAGAGTCATTTAAGTTTTTGAAGTTAAAGTTGCCATTTTCTACCGCTATATTTTGTGCATAAACTAGAAAAGGTATATCTAAAACAAATTGTTTTGAGCTAGTATGTTTTTTGCTTTTCGTTTTAGTAAAGATTACATTTGGCTCTTTTAATTGGAGACTTGCAATATTTATTTTTTTATTGGTTAAATCAAATTGACTAACATCTACACATAAAGCAGAGGTTTTAGTGTTTAATAAAGTTCCTGTTAAGCTATCTTCATAATTAAATGTAGTATTTAAAATATTGATGTTTTTTATATCAATTTCCCATGCTTTACTATCTGTAGAATCATTGAATTCTTTTTTTGAAGGGTTTCCTATTAAAAAAGAAAAATTGAAAGTAGTGTCTATTATTCCTCTTTTCAATGAGATGTTTAAACCTTCAATTTCAATTTCTTCTAAGTTTATCTTTCTATCGAATAAAGAAAAATAACTAAACTTTGCATTTGCTTTATTAAAATAAATTAAAGTATCCTCCTGGAGGTCTTCAACATAAAAATTTTCTAATAAAATGTTATTGAAAAATGAAACTTCAATATTTCCAATGATTATTTCGGCACCTAGTTTTTTTGAAAGAGAATGGGTGATTTTTTCTGAAATGAAATTTTGAAATTTTGGAGACTGAATTGTAAAATATAAAGACACCAAAAGCAAGAAAATCAATAGTAATAATGCTATTAAAACTCTATAACCTCTTTTGAATGCTTTTGTCTTGCTCATTGAATAGTACAGTAAGAAACAAATTTAATACCATATTTGCTAGTATGTTATGAAATGAGTGTTTTTTTAACTTATTTTGTACTTAAATAGTAAAAAATATTATGAATCATACCATACTAGCTATAGAATCTTCTTGTGATGACACTTCTGCATCTATAATTAAAAATGGAAAAATATTGTCCAATATTATAGAAACGCAAGAAGTTCACCGAGAATGGGGTGGGATTGTTCCTGAATTAGCTTCTAGATCACATCAGCAGAAAATTGTTCCGGTGGTAGATATGGCATTTAAAAAAGCAGGTATTTCTAAGAGTGAAATTGATGCTGTTGCGTTTACAAGAGGACCTGGATTAATTGGCTCGTTAATGGTTGGTTCTTCATTTGCTAAAGGTTTAGCTTTGGCTTTAGATGTTCCTTTAATTGCTGTGCATCATATGCAAGCCCATATTTTAGCTCATTTCATTGATAATCCTCAACCAAAATTTCCTTTTTTGTGTTTAACTGTTTCTGGTGGGCATACGCAGATAGTGAAAGTAAGTTATTTTGATCAATTTAAAATAATTGGAAGTACGCTAGATGATGCTGCCGGAGAGGCTTTTGATAAAACAGGTAAGTTGTTAGGATTGCCTTATCCTGGGGGCCCTGAATTGGATAAATTGGCAAAATTTGGAGATAAAAATAAATTTAAGTTTACAGAACCTAGGGTAGGTGGATTAGATTTTAGTTTTAGTGGTGTAAAATCATCGGTATTGTATTTTTTACAGAAAGAAACTAAAAAAAATCCAGATTTTATTAAAGAAAATCTAAATGATTTATGCGCGTCTATTCAAGAAAGAATAGTTTCAATTTTGATTAAAAAATTGAAATTAGCGTCAGGAAATTATCAAATTAAACAATTAGCAATTGCTGGGGGTGTTTCGGCAAACTCTTCTTTAAGAGCTCAATTACAGGAACTAGAAAAATATGGTTATGAAGTATTTCTACCAGATTTTCAATATTGCGTAGACAATGCAGGAATGATAGCCAGAACAGCCTCTTTTTTATATGAAAACAAAATATTTGCAGGTCATAACGTAGAGCCACTGGCAAGATGGAGTTTGTAAATAGTATTCATATACCTGTGATTAGAAATTTGCTAGCTTTTGTATTAATTAGTTTAACATCTCTAAGTTCGTGTAATTACTATACAAAAGATTTTTCAAAAATTGAAATTGAGAACTTTGAATTGATAAATGAAAACTATAAAACTTTAAGAGAATTAAGGATTATTAGAAACAGTGAGAGTGATTTTTTTCAGGCTCGTATAAAGTTTAGAGGAGGTTCCTCAATAGGATATCCAAAGAAGAATTTCACAATTAACTTAGACAAAGAGTATAAGTTTAAAGGAGCAAAAAAAGATGATGACTGGATTTTAAATGCTTCCGTAGTGGATAAAACTTTTTTGAGAAATGTTTTTAGCTATAAACTCTTTAGAGATTTTAATTCAAAAAATGAAGCTCCTCAGACCTCTTATGCAGATGTTTATGCGAATGGGGAGTACTATGGATTTTATGTTGTTTGTGAGCGTTTGGATATCTCTTCCTTAAAATTAGATAGAGAAAATGACGCTTTAGTGTTTAAAGAACCGGCAGTATTTAGACCGTATCAACAAAGATTAGATTCATTAGGGACTTTTTTAGGACATTATTATCATCAAAAACATCCAAAAATAGAAAATAAGTATTATGAAATTGATAGTCTTAAAGACTTTATTTTATTTGCTTCTGATAGTCTATTTGAGGCAGAAATTTTCAATAAAATAGATGTCTCAAACCTTTTAGACTGGCATGTGTTACTTGAACTCACCAATAATGCTGATGGTTTACTAAAGAATTTTGTATTGTATAAAAAATCTGCTGAAGAAAAATTTAGAGTTGCTATTTGGGATTTTGATCACTCTTTTGGTAGAGATGGTGATAATGAATTAAATATGGTAAGAAATTTGATAGATGTCAAACAAAACATTTTGCTTAAGAGATTATTAGGAAACCTGAATTTGAATTATAATCAAATGATAAGTAAAAGGTGGAAGCAGTTAAGGGAAAAAGATAAAATATCCATTAAGGAATACAAAAAATACCTAACCAAAGAAGCTAATAAAATAAGACCTTTTGTAAAAAAGAATTTCAAAAAATGGCCATTAACCGGTTGGCCTTATGATGATGCGAATGACTTTGATGAAGAGGTAGAAATTATGTTTAAATATATAGAGTTGCGAATTCCTCAACTAGATAGTCTATATAATTATAAAGGGAAATAAGATAGTTATAAAACTATGTTTTGCAGCACTTTTCCTAGAAAGGAGTATCTTCATCTATTGGAAAATGGCCAGAAGCAGAATCATCACCATAGTCCTTGTTTTCTTTATTCATCTTTGACTGTTGAGTAATTGTATTTGTTGGATTGTAGTCTGGATCAAGGTTTGAAAATGGATCTCCTTCATAATCTTGGAACTTAGCAAACTGTCCAACAAATCTAGTTTTAAATGTTTCTAAAGATCCATTCCTATGTTTTGCGACAATAACTTCTGCCGTTCCTCTACAATCTAAACCATCTTCATCTTGTGTTATATTATAGTATTCTGGTCTGTACAAAAATATTACCATATCAGCATCCTGTTCTATGGCCCCAGATTCTCTTAAATCGGAAAGCATAGGTCTTTTGGCACCACCTCGGGTTTCCACCGCTCTACTTAATTGAGATAAAGCAATAATTGGAACTTCCAATTCTTTCGCGATACCTTTTAAGTTTCTGGAAATCATAGAAATTTCCTGTTCTCTATTCCCCCCACCTTTTCCGTCTGCAGAACCTGTCATTAATTGTAAATAATCAATAACAATCATTTGAATATCGTGCTTAGCTTTCAGTCTCCTACATTTGGCTCTTAATTCAAAAATACCAATCGCTGGCGTATCATCAATATAAATTGGTGCTTCTTTAAGATTATCAATATTTTTTACCAAATGTTTCCATTCACTTTCTAATAATAAACCTTTCTTTAATTTATCCGAACTAATTTCTGTTTCCATAGAAATAAGTCTGGATACCAATTGGTTTGTACTCATCTCTAAAGAGAAAAAAGCTACTCCTTTTTTTGCATCAATTGCTGCATTTCTAGCTAAAGCCAAAGTAAAGGCTGTTTTACCCATCCCTGGTCTTGCTGCTAGTACAATTAAATCTGATTTTTGCCACCCAGAAGTTAATTTATCTAACTCCTTGAAACCTGTACCTACACCAGTTATCACTTCACCATCTACAGCATTTTTTCTTCTTTCTCCAATAGCATCTACTTCTTGTAAAACGATTGAACCAATTTCTACAGCTGTTTTTTTCATATTAGATTCCGTCAGCTTAAACATTTCAGATTCTGTGCTATCTAATAAATCAAAAACATCTACAGTATCATCAAATGCATCTTTTATAGCATTACTTGACAGGGAAATAACCTCTCTTTTTAGAAATTTTTGTACTATAATTCTAGCGTGCGATTCTATATTTGCAGAAGAAGCTACTTTGTTGGTTAAAGAAGCAATGAAATAAGCTCCGCCAACATCTTCTAGTTCTCCATTAGAACGTAATCTTTCTGTTACGGTGTACATGTCTAAAGGTTCATTATCTTCTGTCAGTTTTATCATAGAACTATAAATACGCTGGTGCGCATCTACATAAAAGTTTTCTGGACTTTTTAGTATAGAAGAAACATTATCAAAAGCATTTTGTTCAAGCATAATAGCTCCTAAAACCAATTCTTCTAAATCCCTAGCTTGTGGTTGCACATGCCCGTCGTCTAGTTTGTTTTGCCCAAACTCTCTTTTCTTTTGAAAAGCTTTCTCCATTTTTTTGGTATATTTTTCTTCTTCTGCCATAATGTTTACTCTAAAATGATAATAATGTAGAGCGCAAAATTAACTTAAAAAAATGCTTTTTCTTTCTTTAAATAGATAAATAGTTACTAAGATAGTAAATGATAATAACTTCATTTTTTTGTTGATAAACAAGAATACTTTTTTAATAAGTTAAAGTACTACCTTTGCAATACTAATGATTAAAAACTTAAACATAAAAAATAAAAAAGCTAAATTTGAGTATAGTATTTTGACTACTTATGATGCAGGTATGATTTTAACAGGTACGGAAATAAAATCGATAAGGTTAGGGCAGGCCCATATTGCCGAATCTTTCTGTCAAATAAAAAATGATGAAGTTTTTATCGTAAATATGCATATCAATGAATATGAATTTGGGAATATTGCCAATCATATACCTACTCGAACACGTAAACTTTTAATGAATAAAAAAGAGATTAAGCAAATTAGTAAAAAGATTGTAGAAAAAGGATTTACATTAATTCCGTTAAAAGTTTTTATTTCTGAAAGAGGTTTTGCGAAAGTAGAAGTTGCTATAGCAAGAGGTAAGCAAATTCATGATAAACGTCAAAGTTTGAAAGATAAAGACAATAAACGTGAAATGGATAGAATGAAAAATAGCTATTAATTAAATTCAGCTTATTAGTAACTTAAGAAATCATCATACAGCACTTGTAAAAATGCTTGACCTTGTTTTTTGTATAAGGTAGAATCGCAATCTCCAACATATTGTTTCCAATTATAACCGTAGCCACAGATATTATTTTTTGTTTTAAAAGAATAGCCTTCTACGTAAGCAAAATAAGCAAATTGTTTACTATAAGGGTTCATAAAATCTTTGCTCCATTTAAAATTAGTACTTTCTATATCCATTTGTTTCAATAATGATTTGGGAACATCTACTTGAGAAAAGATACCTTCATTAATTTGTCCTTTAAATTCTTCTTTCAATGGTTTTCCTAGAATTAAAAAAGGAATGTGATATCGTTCTTTTACCCAAGTTTGATAATTTTCTGGTAAATAATTTGAATGGTCAGAACTGATAATAAAAATGGTATTATCGTACCAATTTTTATTTTTAATAGCGCTATACCAATCGCCAATAACACTATCTACATAACTTACGGTGTTCAAGTATTTTGTTTTTTCATCTGCTACGTTTTCATTAAACGGCATATCAAAAGGTTCGTGTGTCGTTTGCGTAAAAATCATAGTGTAAAATGGCTCTTTTGGATTAGTCATGTCTTTACTAAATTTGTCAAAAAGATATTCATCGGGTACGCCTAAATATTGTGTTCTTTCTTTTTTATGGAAATCAAAAACTTCTATTAATGGGTCAAAACCACTATGTACTAAAAATGATTTAAAATTTCCAAATGCTGCTTCTCCTCCAAAATAATAAGAACAATTATAACTATTTTCTTGCAATTTTTTAGGAAAAGAGGGGAGGTGAATAAATTTTTCTGGTTGAGCACAAATTGAGTTTATCGGAGTAGGTGGGAAGCCACTCAATAAAGAAATCATTCCTTGGTCTGATCTAGAACCTGAAGCGTAAATGTTAGAGAAAAAGTATCCTTCTTCAAAAAGGGATTCAATCTCGGGAGCATAAGATTTTGATTTATTGAAATACTTTAAAATGTTGGCATTGACTCCTTCTAAATTAATGTAGACTATGTTTGGTTTATCTATGTTGAATAGTTTAATAGTCGTGTCCTTTTTGATCTTATATAGATTACTAACGATTTCAATTGCTTCATTTTTTTCTAATTGAATATATGGGTTTGTTGTAGCGTGCGCTTTGTTTTGAACAAAAGTATTGCCTATATTCCATAATGGATTTACTCCAGCAACATTCAATGTGTTGTTTGTCGAAAAGTAAGTGTCGCTTTGGTTTATGGGTACAACTTGAAAACCTCCTCTAATTCCTAGTATTAGCAAACTAGCACTAAAAAGGGTGAAAAATATAAAGGAAATTATTGATTTACTGAATACGATTTTCTTCTGGAAATAGTATTTTTCTAATAGTATTTTACCAATTACAAAATGAAAGAAGATAAACAATAATGCCATCAGGGATTTAGAATATCCCATGGATTTAATGATCTGATCTGGCGTGTTCAGAAATAGAAAAGATTTTAAACTAATTTTTGAAGACCAAAATTTGAATAATTGAATATCTATTACATTAATGATAGAAACAATCATTAAAACGCTTAAATGATAATATTTAGAAATCGTTTTAATAACTTTTGAATGGTAAAAGTATTGTATTATAGCTAATATTAAGGGAATGATTAAAACGTAAGATGTACTAGAAATATCAATTTTCAATGACTTAGTAAACACGGTAAGGATCTTAGAAAGGCTTTCAGTGTGAATGCTATTCCAATGATAAATTAAGAAAAGGCTTTTGAAAATGGAAAAGATCAATAACCAAACGACAAAAGCTCTTAATAGGTAGTGTTTTAAAATTTTATACATATTTTCATACAAAATTAATTTTTATCAAGAGTTTTTTACATTTTCTACGATAAATAAAATTTTTAAGTGACAATTTGACATTTGATGAGTACATTTGTACGCTATTTGATAATATATAGACTATGAATAAAAATACAATTATTGGAACATTATTGATAAGTATATTACTAATGTTTATGTTTAGTAATAATGTTAGCCAAGCTGAATTAGAAGCAGAAGGCCGAGCAAGGGCAGAAGAGCAAGCGTTACTAGAAGAAGCTAAAATCACAAAACAAGAGTCTCAAACTACATCTGAAAAAATTGCTTTAGAAAATAATGACAGTGCAACTTTAGCAAAACTAGCAGCAGCTTCTTTAGTGCAATTTGGAGATTTTTCTAAAAATGCAATCGGCATTGAGAAGCTTGTTACTATTGAAAACAACTTAGTAAAAATTGAATTTAGTAATAAAGGAGCTCAAGTAAAAAAAGTAGAATTAAAAATGTATAAAACTTGGGAGAAAACTCCTTTGTATTTAATTGACAACACGCAAAGTTTAAATTTTAAATTTACAACGAAAGACAATAAAATAATAGAAACAAAAGATTTGTATTATGATGTTCAAGAAATAGATGATAAAACGATTTCTTTTAAATTAAAGATTTCTGAAAATCAATACGTAGAACACAAGTTTAGTTTAATAGAAGACTCTTATGTTACAGATTTTGATTTGAATTTTGTAAACTTAGACAATATTTTAAATACAGGAGATTATAAGTTGACTGCAGATTGGCATATTACTTTGTTAAAACAAGAAAAGGAATTAACACAAGAAAAAAGAAAATCATCAGTTTATTGGAAATTAAAAGGAGAAGATGATTTCGATAATTTATCAGTAGGCGCGAGTAAAGATTCAGAATTACCGGCTTTAGATTGGATTGCATTTAAAGATCAGTTTTTCAATGTTACTTTATTAGCAGATGGAAAAATTGAAAAAGGAAATACGCATTCTGTTATTGATAATAATGATTCAACAAGAGTTGCAGACATGGCTGCAAGTTTAAATTTTGAGCAAGGAAATAATTATAATTTCCAGTATTTTTTTGGTCCAAATGATTACAAACTTTTAAAGACTTTCGAGAATGGACAAGAAAATTTAGTAGAATTAAGCGTTAGTTTTTTCTTATTTAATTGGGTTAAATATATTAATAAAGGAGTTGTAATTCCAATCTTTAGATTTTTAGAAAAATTCAATTTTGGTTATGGTTTAATCATAATTTTGTTAACGCTAATTATTAGAATGGCAATGATGCCTTTAACTTTTAAGTCTTATGTAAGTACGGCAAAAACTAAATTGTTAAAACCAGAGTTAGATGCGTTAAAAGTGAAGTATAAAGACGATCAGTCTAAATTTGCGCAAGAACAGATGAAGCTCTATCAGTCTACAGGCGTAAGTATGTTTGGTGGTTGTTTACCTATGTTGTTGCAAATGCCATTTTTCTTGGCTATGTTTTATTTCTTCCCTTCTGCTATAGAGTTAAGGGGCGAAAGTTTCCTTTGGGCACAAGATTTATCTACTTATGATGTGTTGTTTAATTTGCCAATGACAGTTCCATTATTAGGAAATCACATTTCTGGATTTACATTGTTAATGACGGTTACTTCTTTGCTAATGGCAAGGTTTAATCCACAAATGCAAAATCAAAATATGCAACCAGGAATGGAAATGATGAAATATATGCCATATATTTTCCCAATATTCTTATTTGTAATGTTTAATACTTGGGCTGCAGGTCTTACTTTATATTATGCAGTAAGTAATATTGTAACACTTTTACAGCAATTGTTTATTAATAAATTTATGATAGATGAAGAAAAAATCATGAAGCAGTTAGAAGAAAACAAAAAGAAGAAACCAAAAGAAGGTGGCTTTAGAACCAAAATGGCTGATGCTTATAAACAGCAACAAAAGATACAAGAAAATAAAAAAGGTAAGAAAAAATAGTTTTCTTTATAAAAACAAGAATCAATAGGTCTTTTTTAATTTAAAAAATAGCTATTAAAAATAAAAATGTATCTTTGCACCATTAAATAGAAGTAATGCAAATATCTGCAAGCATTATTTCTTCCAAAATACAAGATTCTCTGCATAATCTTATAAAAGTAATTTCAATTAATTTAAGATTGTATTAATATTCAATAATAGAGAATGATTAAAAATAAAATCAGTTACCTTTGAATAGTAACTGAAATAATGCAAAATTATAATGGCAAAAGATAAAAAATTTACCCCAAAAACGAAAAAGAAAAGAATTGGTGGTCAAAAAAAAACAGGGAGTAAAAATGCTGGTATTGATGAAAAATTAATCAAATACTTAAGCTCCAAAAATAAATCTGGTATGAAGCCAGAGTTGGTGCATGAGCACTTATTAAAAAGATATTCTGAAGATAAAATAAATGCGTCGATCAAGAGATTGATTGAAAAGAAACGTATTGAATTTACAGAAACTGAAAAATTAAAAGTAGTTACATTCTTAGCTTCTAGCGATAAATTCCTTACAGGAAAATTAGATGTTGCAGCAAGTGGTGTTGGTTATGTAATGGTAGAAGGTCAAACAAAAGACATTTTTATCAAAAGAAAAGATATGAATTCTGCTATGAATGGCGATACAGTATCTATCGAAATTACTAAATTCAACAATAAGAAACCGGAAGGAGTAATTCTAGAAGTTGTTGAAAGAAATCAAACAGAATTTTTAGGAAGATTTGAGAAATTAGAAAAATTTGGTTTTGTTATTCCTTTAAATAAGGAAGTGAAATTTGATATCTATGTTCCAGAAAACTTATACAATGGTGCTGAACATGGTGATTTTGTTCGTGCAAGAGTGAAAACTTGGAAAGATCAAGGCAAGAATCCAATCGGAAAGATTACGGAGATTTTAAAAGACTTCAGTCCAAACGAATTGGAAATGCAAAATATTTTATTAGAAAATGGTTTTAGATTAAATTTCCCTTATGGTTACGAAAAAGAATTAAAAAATCTAAATCTTAATATTACAGAGAGAGAAATAGAAAAAAGATTAGACTATAGAGATGTAGCCACTTTTACCATTGATCCTTTAGATGCAAAAGATTTTGATGATGCTTTATCAATTTTAACCTTAGAGAATGGAAATACGGAAATTGGTATTCATATTGCGGATGTTTCACATTATGTACAACCGGGTATGATGATAGACAATGATGCTAGATATAGAACAACGTCTGTTTATTTACCAGATAGAGTTTTACCAATGCTTCCAGAAAAAATTTCTAATGAATTATGTTCTTTACGTCAAGATGAAGAAAAATTAGCTTTTTCTGTTTTATTCGAATTTGATGAAAAAATGGAAGTTGTAAATTACAAATTTGCAAAAACAGTTATTTTTTCTAATAGAAGATTTGTTTATGAAGAAGTTCAAGAAATCTTAGATGGAAAAGAAGGAGATTTTAGAGAAGAGCTGATTTATATGGATAAAGTAGCAAAACATCTAAGAGAGAAAAGGTTCAAAAATGGTTCTTTACAGTTCCATAGTGATGAAGTTCGTTTCAAGCTAGATCAATATGCCAAACCTGTAGAAGTTTATGTAAAAGAAACAATTGAAGCCAATTTATTGGTAGAAGATTTTATGCTTTTAGCAAATGTTTCAGTATCTAAATATTTAAGTAAATTAAAAGTAGTAAAAGGGACTAGTCAACCTTCTGTATACAGAGTGCACGATCAACCAAGTATAGAGAAATTACAAACGCTTTCTACTATTGCTAAACGTTTTGGCATTGGTTTACGTTTTGAAGAAGGAGAAGATACAAAAGCAGTCTTAGAAAGATTACTAATGCAAATTAAAAATAAACCAGAACTATCTGTTTTAGGGAAATTAGCAATTCGTTCTATGGCAAAAGCCGTTTATACAACCAAAAATATTGGTCACTACGGTTTAGGTTTTGAATATTATACTCACTTTACTTCACCAATTAGAAGATACCCAGATGTTTTAGTACACAGGTTATTGGCTAGTAGAATTTCAAAAGAGAAATATTTCTTTGAAACAGAAGAGTTAGAAGAGTTATTACAACATTGTTCTTCTATGGAGAAAAAAGCAAAACAATGTGAACGTGCTGCAACTAAGTATAAGCAAGTAGAATACTTACAACAATATATTGGGCAAGAATTTGAAGGTGTTATTTCTGGAGTAATTCAAAAAGGATTTTTTGTTGAGTTAACAGAAAATAAATGTGAAGGAATGGTTCCAACATATCAGCTAGATGAAGACTTTATTTATGACGAAAACATGATGTCTTTAAAAGGTCTTAGAACTGGAAAAACATATCAAATTGGTGAAAAAGTAACAGTAGTTATTGAAGAAGCTAATTTGAGAGAAAAACGTGTTGAGTTTTCTGTGATTTAAGGAAGAGTTAAACAATAATTAAAAAAGTAGTTATCATTGAAAGGAATTTCAGGGAGCTCCTTTTTAATTTAAAGAAGGGTTTAAGTAGATTCAACGTAACTCATCAACTTTAGCAATCATTCCTAAAACATTCTTTTCAGTAGAGTTGTAGTTCTTCAAATGAGTGTATTGTTTAAATTCATACGTGAGCTTATAAAGGAATTACTTTTGTTAACACTTTATCAATATCAACTTTAGCACAATCAAAATGTCTTTTAGGACAAGCTTTTTTTCCATGTAAACCACAAGGTCTGCAATCTAAAACCTTTTCAGTTTCTGCAATAAACGATTTATCAGATAATGGTCCAAAGCCAAATGCAGGAATCGTTGAACAATAAAATGCAGTAATGGGGGCATTTACAGAAGAAGCAAAATGCATTGGTCCAGAATCATTGGTGAAATTCATAGTAGCATTTTCTATCAATGCGGTCGATTCTAAAAAACTTAATATCCCTGTTGAAATAATTACATTTTCTCTCTTAGATTTATCTTTGATGTTATTACAAAACGCTAAATCCTCTGGTCCGCCAATTAAGTAAACTTGATATTTTTCAGGCAATTTTTCAATTAATTCAATCCATTTTTCTTTGGGTAGCTGTTTCGTAAACCAAACAGAAGAAGGAGCTAAGCAAACATATTCTTTATCTGTAGATACTTTTTCATAGTCAGCTTTTGATGGATATAATTTTGGAGTTTGACTTACTGTTCCAACAATACTTTTTATTAAAGCTAAATTTCTATCTACTTCATGTAGTTTAGAGTTTACATCTATTTCATGAGCCACTTTCTCAGAGAAAGCGAAAGACAAAGGATTTTTATCAAAACCAATGGTTTTCTTTGCTCCAGATAAAGCGGTTAGTAAACCAGTCGTAAAAAAACGTTGCGCATTAATTACGTAATCATAATTTTCTGCTCTTATTTTTTTTATGAGTTTAAATAAATTTTTGTATTTACCATTTCGCTTATCGAAAATAAAAACCTCATTCAATTTAGGGTGACCTACTAATAAATTCTCATTGCCTTTTCTAACTAAAAAGTCAATAGAGCTAGTCGGAAATTTATTTTTCAATGCTTCTACAAGTGGTGTAGCCAAAACTACATCCCCAATAAATGCGGTTTGAATAATTAATATTTTCATAAAATGTAAACTTACTTAATTTTCACAATCTTATAAGTAACATTTGTTTTATCAGAATTCAATTTTACAAAATATATTCCTTGACTAACATCTGAAATAGTAAACTGTTCTTTCATTTTACTCTGAGCATTCAAGTCTTCATTGTATAGATGTTGAACTACTTGTCCTGAAATATTCAATAAATCGATATTTAAATTAGTGGCATCATGAGAACTTATTTCAATAGTTAAACTATTATCTACAATAGTTGGATAGATTTTCACTTCATTTAAATCGTCCCCAATATTTTCTATTGCCAATACATTATTAAAATAAGCAAACAAAGTATCTTTTGTTAAAAAAGTAAAGTAAGTAGAGGTGTTATAGTCTGGTAAATTTACCGTGCTCAGGTTCCATTGATTAAAAACATTAGAACCATTTGCCGTAGCACTAATCTGTAATATTTCTTCTAATTCATAAACGCCCATATAAGGAGAGCTGTTTATGATATCTGAACCTACTTGCAATTCTGCAACGCCTGTAGGATTTGTAATTATCCATAAAGTATCCGTATTAAATTCATCAAGGTGGGCAACAATAGTATCATCTGCCATTACATTAAAATTACTAGAAACTGTATTGATATTCGGCATAATTATATTAATATCTGTTTGCCAAAAATCGAAAGTGTAATTTGGATTAGCGTTAGCGTTTAGCGTAACATTAGCACCTTGTAAATAACTTATTGTAGCAGGAAAAACACTCGCATTCACTCCGTTAATATCAATAGTTCCTGTACCAATTGGGTTTACTAAGTAGGTGATGTCGTAAGTCGGAATAATATTAAAATGAACGATTACTGTATCATTACTTTGCCAAGTAATAGCAATATTTGAAGATAAGTTATTAGGTAATGGTGTGTTGTTGTCAAATTCCCAATGATTAAAAGTAAAACCAGCATTTGAGAAAGCAGACAGGTTGGAATTACTACCATCTAAATAACTAGTATTTGCAGGAAAAGTATTAATAGTTGTTGCTCCTACCGTTATATAACCTGCTCCTATAGGTTGAATTATATAAGTAATAGAGTCATAAACAATAGGATCAAAGTTTACATAAACTGTATCATTTGAATTCCAAGTAGTGGTAATATTTACATTGGTCGTATTAGGTAGTGGTGTATTGTTATTAAAACTCCAATTGTTAAAAGTGTAACCAATATTTGCTATGGCAGAAAGACTAGAACTTGTTGCATTAGCATAAGAAGATGTGTTCGGAAAAACAAAAATATTTGTAGCATCTACCGTAATGTTTCCAGCCCCTGCAGGTTGAACAATATATACTACGGTGTCTACTGGAATTGGATCAAAGTTTACATAAACGGTATCGTTAGAGCTCCAAGTAGTTGTAATATTATTACTTGTGTTATTTGGTAACGGGCTATTGTTATTAAAACTCCAGTTACTGAAAATATAGCCTGTATTTGCTGTTGCTGATAAATTTGAATTCATTGCATTAGTATAAATGGTAGTATTTGGGAAAACAGTAATATTTGTTCCATCTACGGTAATTGCTCCTGCGCCAGCTGGTTGAACTATATATACAATGGTATCAATCAATATAGGATCAAAGTTTACATAAACGGTATCATTAGAACTCCAAGTAGTTGTAATATTATTAGTGGTAGCGTTTGGTAAAGCGGTGTTGTTTGTAAAATCCCAATTATTAAAAGTGTAACCAGTATTTGCGGTAGCAGATAAAGAGCTATTCGTTGCATCAGCATAAAATGTAGTATTTGGGAAAGTAGTAATGTTTGTTCCGTCTACGGTAATTGTTCCTGCGCCAGTTGGTTGTACTATATATATAATAGTATCTACAGTAGGAGCTGTGAAATTTACAGTTAAAGTATCATTACTATAAGTATAAACTAAGGTATTTGTAGAAGTTACGCTAGGTGCCGCAGTATGAATATCCCAATCCCAATTAGCAAAAGTAAAACCTGTATTGGCTATAGCATCAAAAGTATGATTTGCAGAATCTAAAACATAAGCTGTAGCAGGAAAGGTAGAAATACTATTTCCATCAATATTTATGCTTCCAGCTCCTTGCGGTTGAACGTTTATATAAATTGTGTCATCTGAAGGACAAGAAATCGCATTAAAAAATACCGTAATTGTATCATTCGAACTCATTGTGAAAAATATGTTTTCTGTCGTGTCATTTGGTAGAATCGTATCATTTTCTATGGTCCAGTGGTCAAATTCAAAGCATTCATTAGCGTCAGCATCTAAACTTATATTTACACCACCAAAATATGTAGCAGTAAAAGGATAAACAGAAGGAGTGATAGAGCTTAACTGTACTTCTCCAGATCCAGGAGGTTGAACTATTATAGTTAAGTCATAAGGACCACTTATTGCTGGTTCACAAAGAACCAATTGTGCTAAAATGTTTGTACAACGTGTGTCAATGAATGCATGTATAGAATCTACATTGTTTTCCCATTCAGTCATTGTTCCTCCCCAACGAACTATATGTGCTGGCATTTCAGGTTCAATTTCTCCGATCATTTCATCTAATAAATTATGTAAACTATCACATGAGAAAGCAGTACTTGCTAATTCGGCATATCTATTTATATAGTCAGCAAAGAAATCATCATTGCCTAATAAAGCATTCCAAATAGGTACATGGCCTTGACCACCAAGATTTCCTAATACTGCAGGGTCACAAGGGTCTGCAGATGCTCCTTGGTTTGGAACATTGGAATAATTAGTATAATGATTAAAAGAAGCATCCATATCCCATAGTGTATATCGCCATTTTTTCTTATCGCCGGTTGGATCCATTCCTCTCCACCAAGCGGTATTCCAGTTTAACCAATCGGCTACAACGGTGTAACCATTCAATATGAAATAATCAATTAAACTTCCCGTATTAAAAACGCTATCTACATAAGCGTAGTTAGCTGGAACAGTCATGTTATTGGTGTTGATAAACTGTACTAATGCATCCCAATCTGTTTGTGCTTGTGCACCGCCATATTCAGACCATGTTGGACCCCAAGTTTTAAGGTATTGCAAATTGTTTCTATCTTGGTCATAATAATAATTTGTAAAATCATGGTCATCAACTTTTTCTCTAATGTCATAGACTCCCCAGTAATTCCCGTTAACATACATTACCGCAAATTCAGTAGTTCTTTCATCTAATCTTAAATCAGCTCTTTGAGATAATTCATTAATAAAAGCATCTCTTACATGAGCACCACCATATTCTCCTGGATAATTATCGTTTGGCGTTCCTTCAAATGGGTAGTTGTCGCTTGCACCACATTTTAAAATAACTCTTTGAAATTTATCTCTATTCTTTTGATCAAAAATTTCATCTTCCAAGGCGTAATTTTTTCCGTATTGATCTCTTGCAACAAAATCTAATCCTCTTTGAGCATATGCCCAAGAGTCATTTCCATGTTTGTTAAACTCACCTGTAGCTTCTGTTAAAAAAGTTCCATCAGTTTCAAATAGTTCAAAAGAACCATCTGGTTCATTAAAACTACCACCTAATAATGTTGTAATTCCCGTTCCCCCAGCTATGGAAATTACTTTTGTGCCATGTGTTTCATTTACGAAATAGGTATTTGTTTCGGTTAAACTAGAGGAAATATTTGCGTTGGTAGAATATGTTTTTGCTCTTATAACGGTAGTAGTCGTCATAGAAATAGGTGTGGTGTATAAATTAGAAGCAGAATTTGGTTCACTACCATCTAATGTATACCTAATACTAGAATTTGGTTCAGTTGTACTTAAAGTAACCGTTAAAGTTGCTCCAACCGTATAAAAACCAGCAGGAATATCAAAAGAAGGAGTTAGTGCGTATCTTTCAATTGAATTATTATTTGAAGTCCCGTTAGTAGGGTTTCCAGAAATACCCCAAATAGCAGAGCCGTCAGTCATTCTACATCTTGAATCATGCTTTTTGTTTGGATAGTTTAAACTAATAGAGTCAACTATGATACCTGCAGCATCTGAAAATACGATAGCTTCATTTAATGATGTCTGTGTCAACTTAAAGTTTGTATGATAATTTCCGTTAGAAAATCCATCTTGCTTATCTGCTAAAAAAAGTAAATGTGCTCCGGCTGCAATTGTTGTACCTGGAGGTATTTGCCATTTTAATGGAGTAGATATTCTATCGCTTAAATAGTAACCACTAAGATCTACACTAGCAGCACCTGCGTTATACAATTCTATCCAATCTGCATAATTTCTTCCCGGGCCAGGTAAAAAATCTATGTCATCATAGTTTGCTGCAGAATATTCATTAATGAAAACTTGAGCATGCAGAGATAGAGAAAATAAAGTAAATAATAAGATTAATTTTTTCATTTTGGTTTTTTTACACTTTACGTATATAAAGATATACGTAAAAAAGTAGATTGTACAGGTGTAAATATAAATATAAATCAATTAAAAATTAGGACAATTTTTACGGTTTGTGAAGATTTTTTTAGAAATTTTTTGTCATAAGTTATCTGTAAAAGATAAAGCTCAGTAGTATCGTCTTTTTAGTTAGTCTGCCAAGTAATAATCAAACCTGATTATTTACCTTAATATATGATTTCAAGCTATTTATTTACTAATTGTCTAAGGAAGAAGTTTGTTTGTGTGTTCATGAAACAATAACTGAATTAGAAAGAGCTATTGATAAGTTATGGTAATACTTGTGATTGAAATACAAAAAAAAGCAAAATCTCAAAGGTTTTGCTTTTCATAAATTAAGTTTTCATTTATAAACTCAAATTAAAACTATCGCTTTTACTAAAGAAGTTTTTATGCCAACTATCTTTAAAAGGAATAATCCAATTTGTTTTTAATTCTGCTAATGTTTTTACTTGATTATTGAATACAAGTGTTTTTTCTGTCCAGCTTTTATCTGTTGTAACTAACTCTGTAAAAGAATCTTTATCCATGCATTCAATTTTGTCTTCGTTGAAAAATGAAACAGCGAATCTATTAAAGAAGTCTATTTCCATTTCTGCACTTATTTTCTGCACTAAATGAACAGAACCATCTATGCCACAACCACCAACTTCTGCTTGTGTTTCATCTACTACAAAAACAATAAATAAGTTGTATAAAACAGCTGCATAAGACTTTAAATCTTTCCCATGGTGTGCCCAATTTTTAGCAAATGGCTTAATGTGAGATTCTATTTTATCAATTTCGCCAGTAGTTAAAGTTCTGTCTGCTTGATAAGCCCAAACGATAGAATTTGGATCAAAATCTGTAAGTGTTTCTAGTAATTGTTCTTTGTTCATTTTTTTGGCTTTAGCTATCAGTAAGTTTAAAGACTCAATCCTTTCGCTACAATTTCTGCAATATCTAATACTTCCATGCTATCTTTTTTATCTGCTTCTATAACGCCATCTCTCAACATAGTCATACAAAAAGGACAAGCAGTAGCAACAACCGTAGCTTTTGCATCTATAGCTTCTTGTGTTCTTAAGGTATTTATCCTTCCAGTACCAGGTTCATCTTCTTTAAATATTTGAGAACCACCAGCACCACAACATAAACTAGTTGTTTTGTTAGATTTCATTTCTACAATATCGGTATCTAAATATGATAAAATATCTCTTGGGGCATCGTAAACTCCATTGGCTCTTCCTAAATAACAAGAATCATGGTATGCGATTGTTTTTCCTTTGAATGCCTTAGATTCAGAAATATTTTCTTTGTTATCTTTCAGTAGTTTAGCAATAAACTCTGTATGATGAAATACTTCATAGTTTCCACCTAATTCTCCATATTCATTTTTCAATAAATTAAATGAATGTGGATCGCAAGTAATAATTTTCTTGACTTCATAACTATTGAATAACTCAATATTCATTAAAGCGGCCATTTGAAAAACAAATTCGTTTCCTGCTCTTTTTGCAGCATCTCCTAAACTAGATTCTTCTGTTCCTAATACAGCAAAATCTACATGGTACTTGTTTAATATTTTTGCAAATGCACGAGTTATCTTTTTAGCTCTATCATCAAAGCTTCCTGCACTACCAACAAAGAAAAGATATTCTGGTTTTTTTCCTTGCGCGAAAACGTCTGCCATTATAGGTACATTCATTACTTAGTGTTTTAGTGTTTAATAAAAATAGTCCTTTCAAAATAATTTATAATTAAGAAATTATTCTTCTGTAATCCAATTTGCTCTGTCTTGTTGACTAAACTGCCAAGGCGCACCATTATTTTCTATATTAGAGAACATGCCATTCCATTCTTCTGGCGCATTAGATTGTTCTAAAATTAAGTTTCTTCTCAATTCTAAAATAATATCAATGGGTTTTATACTGATAGGGCAAGCTTCAACACAAGCATTACAAGTAGTACAAGCTCTCAGTTCTTCTACTGTTATGTATTCGTCAGAAATTAATGATTTACCATCGTCTTTAAATTCTCCATTGGTTTTGATGTTTAGCGCAACTTCTTCGACTCTGTCTCTTACGTCCATCATTATTTTTCTAGGAGAAAGTAATTTTCCAGTTTGTGAAGCAGGACATTCTTGCGTACATCTTCCACATTCAGTACAAGTGTAGGCAGATAATAATTTTTTCCAACTTAAATCAAATACATCTTTAGCGCCGAAAGTAGGAATTACTGCTTCTTCACCAGCCGGTGGTGCAGCAAAAGCTAATTCAGGGTCCATCATTAACTTAATTTCTTTTGTTACATCTTCTATATTGTCCATGTATCCTGCAGGTTTTAAGCTTGCATAAAACACATTGGGGAAAGCTAAGAATATATGTAAATGTTTAGAATAAGGAATGTAAATAACAAAGGCTAAAATTCCTAAAATATGCCCCCACCAACCAAGTCTTTCAATAATATGAAGCGTGCTTACTGAAAACCCTTCAAAAATTGGTGCAATTTGACTAGAAATTAAAAAGCCATAAGAACCTGCACCAGATTTTAAGTGTAAAGCTTCATCAGCGCCATTCATCATGAAAATACAAGTAACTAAAAATATTTCTACAAACAAAATAATATTCGCATCTAATTTTGGCCACCCATTCATTTCTGAACGAACCAATCTAGGTACTTTTAATAAATTTCTTCGCCATAAAAATATAATAGAAGCCACAAAAGCAAAAACAGATAAAAACTCTATTAAACTAATCGTAAAAACATATAAACCAGACATGAATCCTGCTGTTCCAAATGCATGATACAAAGTTCTATGATTTCCAGTTGCACCGTCAATCATTATTTCTATCAATTCTATTTGTGTAATTAAAAACGCACTATAAATAGAAAAGTGTAAGAATGCGGGAATTAATTTCTTAAACATTTTCTTTTGTCCAAATGCAATTAAAAAAACATTTTTGATACGTTGTTTTGTATCTCCTTCTGTTTTTTCATCCTTTCCAAGTTTTATGTTTTTATAAATTTGAAAATACTTTATTCCTGCAAAGGTGAAAGCACCCGTTACAGCCATCATAAACATAAATATCTGAAGAATTGCCATAAGTATATTATATAACTACAAAAATACACTTTGTAGCGGTATTTTTATTAGTTTTATTCTTTTAAAATTGATGTTATATTGAAAGATGTCAATTACCATTTAGATTTTATTCCCTAATTATGATAAAAAAAACATTCAGTTTATTCTTGCTACTTTCTTGTGCTATTTTTATATTCAGTCAAAATGGATTAGGAATAAAAGAGAGACAATATGTAAATTCTTTAAAAGGCACAGAAGTTGTTTCTATTTTAGTGAAAGGAGAAATTATCGCTGTAAAAGAAGCAAGTAGATTATTTCATGCTACTATAAAGTATACTTATAACAACATTTTTGCTATTGCGATAGAGAAACAATTTGTAGAAGATTTCACCAAAAAATTGGCTAGTTCAAATATAGAAATCCCAATTAGTAAAGGCATTAAATTAATGGATACGGCTTTAAATGTAAACAATGTAGTGAAAGTCCATAGTGGTTTATCACCTTTAGTAAAAGCTTATACAGGAATAAATGTAGTTGTAGGAATTTTAGATTCAGGAATTTATTTTGATCATCCAGATTTCAAAAAAGCAGACGGAAGCACAAGAATTCGTTTTATTTGGGATCAAAATTTATCGAGTGGTGGAAGTTCAGTAGCACCTTTGCCTTATAATTATGGTGTAGAATGGTCTTGGTTGGATATTGATAATGGTTCTTGCAATCATATAGAGCCGTCAAGTCAATACGGTCATGGAACTACGGTAGCAGGAACTGCTGCTGGGAATGGTTTAGCTACCGGAAAATTTAAAGGCGTAGCACCAGATGCTGAAATTATTGCTGTGGCAGTAGATTATTATGGCAGTGATTTTTTAAGTAAAATAGTTGATGCGGTAGATTATGTTTTCAAAAAAGCAGATGCTATGGGAAAACCATGTGTTATAAATATTAGCTTAGGAACGTATTTTGGTTCTCATGACGGAAAAGATTTAGCTTCTCAAATGATAGACGCTTTAATAGCAGAACGTCCCGGAAGGGCAGTGGTTGCTTCTGCGGGTAATGGAAATAATATAGCAGACCAATCCAATACTTATATATCTACTCATTTGTCTTATGAGGTTAATATTGATACTGCTTTTACATGGTTTAAAGTAATTCCATCTTTAGGGAAAGTTTATTTTGATTTATGGGCAGATACAGCAGACTTTAAAAATGTATCTTTTGCTTTTCAAAATGATAATCCTACCAATTTTACTGAATATGGAAAGACTAATTTTTTAAATATTGCCAATGATTTTAATGTCAATTTATTGAATGGTGTAGGGTATACAGAATTTGTATTTGATGCCAATAGTGTTCCTTTTGGTGAAGTAGAATATTATATAGAAGAAACAGAAGGAAGATACCACCTAGAGTTTTTAATTTCTCCAGATAGCACCAACCATATTTGGCGTTTTATGACAACAGGAACAGGCAAGTTTGATGTTTGGAGTAGTGCAAATTTTCAAGGAACTTCCGATATGATAAAAGATGGGTTACCACCTTCTTTTGTAGTCGCAGATATTGTAAATTATAGATTGCCAGATAATAAAAAAACAATTGTAAGTAGTTTTCAATGTTCTGATAAAGTGATTACTGTAGCTAATTATTCTAATCGTCACCATTATTATGATGTAGATTCTACTTATCGCGCTACGGGAGAAACCCCTGGAGAAATTGCCTACAAATCGAGTGAGGGTCCAACAAGAGACGAAAGATTGAAACCTGACATTGCTGCTACGGGAGATATTACCTTTTCTACCGGAAATTTAGATTTTATCAATTTAGCTCTCGCTGTCAATAGACAAAAAGTTTCTTATGATACGATGCATCAAAGAAATGGGGGAACTTCAATTGCTTCGCCTGTTTTAGCTGGAGCGGTAGCTTTGTATTTAGAAAAAAGACCAAATGCTTATTGGTATGAAGTAAAAGAAGCCTTGATACTATCAGCCAAAAAAGATGCGTTTACAGGTGCCACTGCCAATACTGTTTATGGAAATGGGAAGTTAGATGCTTTCAGCTTATTGCAATTTGAAGCAATAGTTGGTTGTACAGATATTACAGCATTTAACTATAATGCTATCGCCAATGTAGATGATGGCTCTTGTGAAGAAATAGTAATTGGGTGTACAGATGAAAACGCATTAAACTATAATGAACTAGCGAATACAGATGATGATTCTTGTGTTGAGATTGTTTACGGTTGCATGGATTCTTTATCAGGGAACTATGATGCGGCTGCAAATGTAGATGATGGTTCTTGTGAAGAGATTGGTTTGCCAATAGCGGACATTGTCATAATCAACGAGATCTTATTTTCACCTAATCCTTTAACAGACAAAAGTATTTTGACTTATACTTATTTAGAAGATAAAGCCCAAGTAAAAGTTTATAATGTAGTTGGCGAAAAGATACATGAAAATGAAGTTAGTATTAATAAGTCACTAGTTTTTGATAAGAAAGACTTCCTAAAGGGGTTGTATTTTATAGAAGTAGTCAGTTTGAAAAATAATGTAAATAAAAGCATTAAATTTGTAGTAGAGTAGCAAAAACTCAACCGCCAAAAGCAATAAATAATGAAAAAAAATTTAATCATAGGTAAAAAGAGTATCCAATTCAAATTGAAAAGATTGGCATATCAAATTTTAGAAGACAACTATGCGGAAGAAGAAATTGCTTTAATTGGTATTGAAAAAAGTGGGGAGTCTTTAGCGAAACATTTGAAAAAAGAGATTCAAAAAATCCAAAAGATTAAGGTAAATATTTACTTATTAAATATTGATAAGAAAAATCCTTTGTCTAAACCTGTTACTATTTCTACAGGTGTTGAAAATCTAGAAGGAAAATCTATAATTATAGTAGATGATGTTGTAAATACTGGAAAAACAAGTTTTTATGCATTCAAACCTTTGATGGAAATAAATGCTAAGTCAATTAAAATGGCTGTATTAGTAGATAGGAGACATAAGAAATACCCAGTTTATAGTGATTACGTAGGCAATAAATTAACGACTACTTTACAAGAGTATATTTCTGTAGAATTTGAAGGAGAAGTTCCTGTTGGCGTTTATTTGAGTTAGAATTAGCAATTCTTATTTTCTTTTATGATTTGCTATAATTGATCTGCAATCTGTCTGAAAATATGCCACCAATTCACACGTTCAGCTTTTAACGGTTTTTCATTATCGTTAAACAACACGATTATCAAATTCTTTTTAGGATTGATATAAATATGTTGTTTGTATAAACCTATTGCCATAAAATCTCCATATTCTTTTAGACCAATATACCAACAATAGTTATAGTTGAAACTACTGCCACCGGTTGTATCTCTTTTTATAGATTTGTTGTACCAAGACTCAGAAATAACTCTTTCATCTTCCCACATTCCTTTATTTAAATAAAGCCTACCAAATTTTGCATAATCTAATGCACTTGCACCTAAGCAACAATATGTTTTCTCTAATCCATTCTTTTTATCTACGCTCCAAAGAGCATCTGAACACATTTGAATAGGTTTCCAAATTTTTTCTTGTAAGTAATTGGAGACAGATACACCTGTTACTCTTCTTAATATAATGCCTAAAAGCTGAATATTTATATTTAAGTAATGTTGTTTTGTGCCAGGTAAATCCTCAAATTTTATTTTTTTTAGAGCATTCATTGAATTGTCTCCGTAGTAAATAATTGCATCAGTAATCAGACTGTATTGAATACCTGAAGTATGATTTAAAAGGTGTTCAATAGTCAGTTTGGTGGCATGGGGAATGTCTTTTAATTCATTTAAATAGTCTACGACTAAATCTTGCTCGCTTTTTATAATGCCTTCATCTATCGCTATGCCAATTAAAGCAGAAGTAAAAGATTTTGCTACAGAATAAGAAGAGTGGAGGTCATTTTCATTTAGCCTATCATTATAATATTGATACTTAATAGAGTCATTTTGAATAACCAAAAAACTTCTAATTTTATGTGTTTCAGAAAAAGTATCTATTGGCATAAAAAACGGAATGTCTCTTGTCCAATCTTCAATCATTAAAGAAGCGTTTTCAGTATTTGCATCTTGTTTAAATTCAAAACAAGTTTCTCCTTTTTTAATGGTAGTATTTTTAAATCTTTTTAGATCTTTGTTATCCGGCCTTCCAAGGAATACACTTTTTATGGCACAACTGTTTAAAATAATTAATAAAAAACTTAGAAAATACAATGCAATAATGTGTTTAACTTTCATAAAATAGTTTTTACGTCAATCAATTATTTATAATCAAGTCCATTGAACTTATTAGCATCATTTTTATAATTGAAAACTTCTTGAACTTCAATTTTAGCTATTTTAAAACAGAAATATGCGTTCTGATATATGTGTTCTAGTTCAGCAGATAAATGCACTTTAGTTTTTGTAGCTTTAAGTTCTTTTAATTTAAAAGTTTTAATCGTGTCATAATCTGCTTGATTAATAAACCAAGTAGCCTGAGTTCCATCTTCTAGCTTAACATTTATATGCGGTGAAAATAACAATTCTTTTTCGTGTAGTTTTTTATATAAAACAATTAAGCTTGAATCTGAACCAATATTGTTTTGAGCTAATGAATCTAAGACTGTATTTACATCCATGTCTACTGAATCACTTAAGTTGTAAAAGTTACCGATTCTCAACCAACTAAAAAATAAATCTGCTTCAACTAAATTATTCTTTGTGAGTGGTATTTCTTCTTTTGAAACACTATTCGTTGGTAGGTTTTTGCAGGCAATCAAAAGTAGTATTAAAAGTGCACTGAATATCGTTAATTTTTTCATGAATTTAATTTTAGTGATACAGCAACAACATTTTTCTTACTGTTTCCAATAAATATTTCACCGTCAATAATAAATGTAGGTCTCAACAAAAAAGTATACTCTTCCAAAATGTAGTTTTTATAATCTGTTTCAGAAAGCGTCTTATCTTTTAAACCCAAAGCTTTGTATTTCATAGATATTCTACTAAATAAAGCTCCATAAGAACCCGCTAAATCTTTCATCTCCTCAAGTTGAGCTTCAGTAATTTTTTCTTTCTTAATATCTTGCAAAAGAAAATCATGTTTTTCAATTGCAAGTTCTTTCATAATTCTAGAACAGGTACTACAAGATGATAAGTAATATATTTTTTTCATACTTTATTAATTGTAAATAATTTTTTCAATTCTTTTTTTACTTCCTACATTATATTCTACAAAATATATTCCTTTATCAGACTTTGAAAAATCTATAGAATTATGATGAAGTTCTACATTTACTACTTCACCAAGAATGTTATAAATGATCATTGGAGCGTTGGCAATTAGTTCTAGGTTTATGTAAATTACTCCTGAACTAGGATTTGGATACCAGTATATTAATTGTTGTTCTAAATCTGTAATTGAAACACTAGAATCATCTTTTTCAGTTATTGCGATTTCTTTAATAAGTGTATCAGAACATAAGTCTTCATTGTAAACAATCAATTCTATTTGATAAGTTCCCGGACTTTGAAAATTATGTTGTGGATTGTTAGTCCCATTCGTATTTCCATCTCCAAAATTCCAAAAAGAAGCAATATTGTTATAGCTATCATTTATAAAGTCAACAGATAAGCCATTTGTAGTGAAATTAAAATCAGCAGCAGCACAGAATTTAATTTCTATCGTAATTCTAAAAGTATCAATGCAATAGTCGTTGTAAATTATTTGTTGAATAATATAAACACCCTCATTCAAATAACTATAAGAAGCAGTTTCAACATTACTATGATTTCCATCACCAAAGCTGTAGTGAATGTTGTTGTAAAATTGAGAATTATTAGTTATAAAAATTGCGCTATCTGAAATACTTACAGAAAAATTAGCCAAAGGACAAATGTCAGAAACAATAGAAAGTGTATCAAAAGTAGTGCAATAGTCATTGGCGATTTCTAGTTGTACAGTGTACATGCCAGTGTCTATGTATTGATTTGATGTATTTTGATTAGTACCGAAATTTCCATCACCAAAATTCCAATTATAATCTCCATTAGCAATAAAGTTTCCAGAAAAATCAAACAATCCGTCAATGCTAGAATAGTTTATAATAGCTGGGTGGTTATTTACAACTTCAACAGCTAAATTTCTTTCTTTGTTTACATCTAAATAGTTTATTTCATTTACACTTAATTGTTGTAGCCCAACAGTATTCGATTTTATGGTTATACTATTTTGGTTTTGACTTAAGATAATGCCATTGGTTACTTCCCAGCAATATCTACTACCATCAACAAAAGGAACAGAATAAGTATTATCATCATTCAAGCAAACCGTAGAATCTCCAACAATAGGTATTATTTCTCCTTGCATTATTTCATACAAAAACTGACAACCATGTTTCAAAATAGTGTCAGTTATGTAAGCATTTAGTAGCTGTGGTTCATGACCAGAACCAACCAATGGAACTAATTTGTTTTTAATTCCTTGGGTTTCCATTCTTTTATGAATTAAAAATGAACCTTGCAGATTCGGAAAATAAGGAATAGAGAACGGTGATCCTTCCACATAAAATACCGCATTATCATTAGTGCCATGAAAAGAAATTAAAGGAACATTATCTTTTGGGTCTATGGCTAAATCTATAATAGACGTATCAATTACAGCACCCCAATTACTTATGATTCCATGAACTTTTACTTCTTGATTGTTGTAATTATTGTTTCCTGTACAGTTGGTGCAACCCAAATCGGTAGGTTCTAAAAAAGAGCCATAAGTAGAAGGCGTTCTATCGCTTTCTACCATATAAGTTTGTCCCATAGCAGAAATACTTCCAGCACTTGTTCCTGTTAAAAAAATATTATTAGTATCAATTCCGTAAGTATCGGCATTGTCAACAATAAATCTTAAAGCAGCTTTTAAATCTAAAATCCCTCTATAAACAGCTCTTTCTGCACTACTAGCGGCTAAAGTATTGAATCCAATTCTATAATCTATAGAAATGAAAACAAAACCTCTTTTAGTGTACTCATCTGCAAAAGTTGGTATGTTCGGTTCAGAACGCCAACCAATTAAATAACCACCACCAAATTGATGAATAATTACCGGTCTTTTATCTAAAGTATCTCCCAGTGGTTGGTAAACATCAAAAAATAAATCTTGATTACTTACCAATCCATAAGGATCGTCTGCGCCATATTGAATGGCACCATCAAAAGTATGGTCAGAAAAAACTTCTGTAATATATCTTTGGCTTTCACAATTTGTTTGGCAGTAAATTGATAGACTTAAAATGGATAATGCAAAAAATAGTAAGTGTTTCATAAAAGAATGTTTTCTATATTTTAAGAGCTACAAATATAAAACTAATTCAGTATGGCATTTAAAAAAGTGCAAAAAAAAAGCCGAACTTTTAGTTCGGCTTGTAATATTTTTTGATTAAAAACTATTCAGCTGCTGGAGCTTCATCAGTTTTAGTTTCTTCTGTAGTTGCCTCTTCAGTTGCCGGTGCTTCTTCAACAGGAACTTCTTCAGTTGCAGGTGTAGCTAATGCTGCTAATTCTGCTGCTTCCACTGCTTTAGCATCTTCAATTACTTTAGCTGCTTCCGCTTTTTCATCTTCAATAGCTTTAGCTTTTGCTTCAACTTCTACCATTTTCGCTGCTCTTTTCTCTGATTCATCAGTATGTCTTTTAGCATATCTTTCATCAATTTTTTTCATTTCGGCAGTCATTCTTTCTTGAGTTTTTGTAGCTTTTGCTGCAACCCATTCTGTGAATTGTTTGTCTGCTTCTTCTTGATTGAAAGCGCCTTTAGTAACACCTCTTTGTAAATGTTTTTTGAACATTACACCTTTGAAAGTAAGCATTTTTCTTACCGTATCAGTAGGTTGTGCACCTTTCATAATCCAATCAAAAGCTTTATCTGCATCTAAAGTAATGCTTGCTGGAATAGTTAAAGGATTGTAAGTACCGATTTTCTCGATAAACTTACTGTTTCTTGCTCTTCTAGAGTCTGCTACAACGATGTTGTAAAAAGGTCTTTTTGAACGACCGTGTCTTGCTAATCTGATTTTTACTGCCATAAATTTAAAATTTAAGTTTGTAATTAGTTATAAAATAAAATTTCCACTTCTCAAAAGCGGAGCGCAAATGTACATCTTTTTCTTATAAATAAAAAAGATTTACTAGCTATTATAAGTAACTCTTTAGCTAAAAAGGTTTAAGAAGGGTAAAGTCTACTAGATATTGGCTTATAACTCTTCGTGAAATCTATTAAATTATTAATTAAAAGGTGCAAAAATTTAAGTTTTAGTAGTTAAGAGAAATTGGTAAGTAGATGCTTGTGTAACTTTTTTCTATTTCTTTAAATATTTTTTAAGGAAGGTTTTGTACAGCTAGCTATTAGCCTAAAAAGGACTAAAGGAATATTATTTATAAACAAAAACTATTTTTTCTGTAAGGAATTATGTAGCTTAGCGACAGATAAGTAATTAAACATTAAACTAAAAATAAAACTATTATGAGAAACAAATTTAATTTATTCGTATTTGCTGTAGTATTTGCATTTGTTGGAGCAATGGCATTAAGCTCTTGTAATGACAGTGGAAAATCTACTAAGGGAACAGAAGTAGAAGGTAAATGTAACGGAAGGTGTGGTGAAGGAAAATGCGGTGAGGAAACAACTATCGAAAAAACTGAATCTAAATCTGAAGAAGGAACAACTGATTCTGTTGCTATGGAAAGCAAATGTGAAGAAGGAAATGCTATTGAAAAAGTAGAAGAAGTAGAAAAAGTTGTTGATGAGCATGAAGGTCATAATCATTAATAATATAACAAATGGTTTAAGATTAGATCTTAAAGAGTAACTTATTTAAAGCATCAATTCAAACAAGAATTGGTGCTTTATTTATTGTAATGAATAAAAATTACATTCGTCTATCTATTAAATCTTTGAACAAAATGAATTCAAGAAGAAAATTTTTAAAACAGCTTACTTACATTGGTGTAGCATCGCAAATAGGTTTGTTATATACCTGTAACGATAAACAAACTATTGTTTTGCCTATAAATTTTGCGCCGTTAAATATGGAACAAGCTAAAATATTAGCTTACACCATTGAAATTCTATTTCCTAATGATGGTAATGGACCGTCTATTCAACAATTAAATACACTAGAATATATTTTATGGAATTTGAATGATGCAAATAGAGATGAAGGTGCTAATAATTATATTTTGAAAGGAATAAAATGGTTGGAAGAAACAGCCAATGAAGAAAAACAAAAATCATTTTTGGCTTTAAGAGATAAAGATAAAGAGTTTATAATCGGTTTTGTTTCTCGAAAATCTTGGGGAGAAAGTTGGTTGTCGGCAGTGTTAACTTTAATTTTTGAATCTTTATTATACGATCCTATTTATCATATAAATAAAGAACAAGCTGGTTGGAATTGGTTAAATCACCAAGCAGGAATTCCTAGACCAAACGAAAACACTAAATATCAACCATTAATTGCTCACTCTAAATAATTCATCAACTTTATGGCAAAAAAAATGAAAAGCGACAATCAAAACATGAAATTTGATGTTTGCGTAATAGGAAGTGGGGCAGGAGCAGGTCCCATTATTTATGAAATGTGTAAAGCAGGTAAAAAAGTACTTGTTTTGGAAAAAGGACCATGGCTAAAAACAGCTGATTTCGATAAGGATGAAATGAAAGTTAGGAAAAATGCTTATTCGCCAAAATTGAAAGATGAATACCACATGATAGAACAGCAAGATTCTAATGGAGATTGGTATAAAAAATCTACTTATGAAAGTGGTTGGGACTGGTGGAAAGGTTCATTGATTGGTGGTTCAAGTAATTTCATGAGTGGGTATTTTCATAGATTAAAACCAAACGATTTTAAACCAAAAACTGCTTATGAAGATATTGAAAATGGTAATGTGGTTGATTGGCCTATTTCTTATGAAGAATTAGAACCTTATTATGAAAAAACAGAAAGAATTGTTGGTGTTTCTGGTAAAGTAGTAGCTCATAAACATCAAGAACCTAGAAGTACTAAAGATTTCCCTTATCCTCCTTTGGTAGAAAATGAAATCGCTAATTGGTTAGATTTAGGCGCTGAAAAGCTAAATTATAAAATGGTTCCTATTCCTAGAGCTATATTATCTCGGTCTGAGAAAGATAGAAATGCTTGTGTTTATTCCAATTTTTGTGGTTCTTATGCTTGTGCTTCAGATGGAAAAGGGAGCGCGCGAGTTTCATTAATAGATAAAGCATATAAAACAGGAAACTTAACAATTTTGGCAGATGCTAAAGTTTTTCATTTAGAAACGAATGGGCAAGGAAAAATTATAAAGGCGAATTACTATAACAAGAATGGTAACAAAGAATTTGTAATAGCAGAAATATTTGTAGTAGCCTGTAGAGCTATTGAAACTGCTAGGTTATTGTTGATGAGTAAAAATAAAGAGTTCCCTTATGGTTTAGCAAATAATAGCCGACAAGTTGGTAAAAACTTATTGTTCTCGGCAGGCGGAAGTGGTTCTGGTTATTTTTATAAAGATAGCTTAGGGAAAGAAAAATTTGATGCTATTAATAAACCAGGTCTTTGGGTAAATAGATCTATTCATAAATGGTATGAAATAGAAGAATTAGCAAAAGGGAAACCTGTAAAAGGTGGGGTGGTAGATTTTATTTGGGAACACGCCAATCCTATGATGAGAGCTGTTAGAAGTAAATGGGCATCAGATGGAAGCTTATTGTATGGAAAAGCATTGAAGGAAAATATGAAAAAAATATTTACGGAAGAGAAGCGATTACGTTTTGAAATCTTTATAGATTGGATTCCTAATGATAATAATTATGTTTCTTTAGATTATGAAAACACCGACAAATGGGGAGATCCAGTTGCTAATATCAGAATATCTTACAATGATTATAGTAACAAAGTTGCTGAGTTTTTAGCTAAAAAATCTGTAGAATTATTGAAAGAAATAGGTGCAAAAGATACTGCTTATAGTGTTAGTAGTAATCCGCCAGCTAATTTAATAGCAGGTGGTTGCCGATTTGGGAATAATCCAAAAACTTCTGTACTAGACAAGAATTGTAAAGCACATGAAGTTGAAAATTTATATGTCACAGATGGAAGCTATATGCCTACCGGTGGTTCAGTTACTTATACATGGAGTATTTATGCAAATTCGTTTAGAGTGGCAGATAAAATTTTAGATGTACTCTAAGATCACATAAAAAAAAGGAGAAAATAGCTATATTTTCTCCTTTTTTTTATGTGATTTATTTTAAAGACTAGTGCTCATGTCCACCTGGACCATGAACATGACCATGAGAAATTTCTTCATCAGTCGCTTTTCTAATTTCTATTACTTCAACATCAAAAGATAAATCCATTCCTGCTAATGGGTGGTTCATGTCTACCGTTACGTTTTCGCCTACAACTTCTGTTACTATAGCCATTTGTTTACCTTGGTCAGTATCAATTTGAATTTGTAAACCAGCTTTTAATTCGCCATCACCTTTAAAATTAGTTTTAGGAACAACATGAATCATTTCATTTTGTCTTTGGCCATAAGCTTCATCAGCTTTAATGTCAGCTTTGAACTTATCACCAATCGTTTTTCCTTCCAATTGATTTTCTAAACCTGGGATAAGCATTCCTTTACCATGTAAGTAAGTCAATGGTTCTCTACCTTCAGAAGAGTCTAATAACATACCTTCTCCATTTGTTAATTTATAGTGCATCTGAATAACACTGTCTTTTTCTATATTCATTATAACGTTTTAAAAAATTGAAATGCAAAATTACTATTTTTTTAAGAAAAAAATAATTCTAGCGTGTTAAATGATTTGAATAAGTATATATTTACATTCCGTTTAATAAAGCTATGCCCGGATGGCGGAACTGGTAGACGCGCTGGATTCAAAATCCAGTTCCTTCGGGAGTGCGGGTTCGATTCCCGCTCCGGGTACAAAAAAGCCTATATTATCAATTAGTATAGGCTTTTTAATAACAAAATGATACATAGTAGCCACCTTAATAAGGTTGAGTTTTTTTTATAAAAAAGATATTTACGAATATGATTTGCAACTAATTATAAATAAACACGATCGTAATTGTAATATTAAAAGCATATGAAGTTTAAAACATTTTCTACAATAATTTTCTTAATGTTAGGATTGCAATATGTTGTAAGTGCACAGAGTCGTAATGAACTGTTCACCATATATTTAGTTAGGCATGCAGAAAAAAATATGATAGCTGATAATTATTCAGATCCTCCACTTACACAATGTGGTCAAGAAAGAGCAAAGAGTTTAGGTAGTTTTCTTGGAGATGTAGATTTAGATGCTATATATAGCACTGATTACTCTCGAACTAGAAGCACAGCCTTACCAACTGCCATAACTAAAGAGCTAGAAATTAAATTATACAATTCTAATGAATTGGAAGATTTTTCAAAATTGTTAATTGACTGTAAACAAGATGCACTAGTTGTTGGGCATAGCTTTTCCACAGGTGTTTTAGCGGGCTTGTTAACAGATCAAGAACTAGGGGCATTTGATTTAAGTATTTACAACCGAATTTATCAAGTGGTAATTTACAAGAATACTGGACGACTTCATTTATTGCATACTTCTTTTGATTGTGAGGATTGATATCTTTTTAAAAATGCTGCTAAAGTTTCCATTAAGAAAAAGAAGAGGTTATAATCAATGTGACTCTTTTACAATAACACTAAGCGAACAA
>CAWVRT010000018.1:0-43165 GCA_963932515.1 uncultured Chitinophagales bacterium | reverse complement strand
ATATTGTAGGAGGTGCTGCTAACGGTTGTGACTCTTTGGTAACTTTAGATTTGACAATAATCAATTCAACTTCCGGTATGGATACCAAAACAGAATGTAATTCTTATACTTGGATTGATGGGAATACCTATACAGCAAGTAACAACTCAGCTACTTTTAATATTGTCGGAGGTACTGCTAATGGTTGTGACTCTTTGGTAACTTTAGACTTGACAATTGTTAATTCTACCTCAGGTACGGATACCAAAACAGAATGTAATTCTTATACTTGGATTGATGGAAACACCTTCACAGCAAGTAACAACTCAGCCACTTTTAATATTACTAATGGTGCTGCTAATGGTTGTGATAGTTTGGTAACTTTAGATTTGACGATTAATAATGTTACTGACATTACTACATCATCATCAGGGGCTATTATTACAGCAAATAATTTAGGTGCAACCTACCAATGGTTAGATTGTGATAGCAGTAACGCAACTATTACTGGTGAAACTGGGCAATCCTATACCGTAGTAGCAAATGGTAATTATGCTGTTGAGTTAACTGAAAATGGATGTATAGATACTTCTGCTTGTGTAAATATAATTACAACTGCAATTTTAGAAAATAATTTTGGAAGCGAGTTTAACATTTATCCAAATCCAACTAAAGGAAACTTTTCAGTTGATTTAGATAAAACCTACAATTCTATATTAATAACAATAACAGATTTGAGCGGGAGATTAATCGAATCCAAAGAATATAATGAAACAAAGCTTATGAATTTAAAAATTGATAAGCCAGCAGGTATCTACCTACTGAAAATTGAAACTGGGGATCAAAAAGCAGTAATACGATTTGTAAAAGAATAAAACGATTTGTTAACAATGTATAAGCCCCATTCAAAAGGGGCTTATACTAATCGTTGTAAGTAATTAGACTCAAATAATGCAAATTGAAAAATTTAATCGATAAAATAAAAAATAACTTTCCTCTAAACTCAGAAGCGGTAGAATTTCTTTATTCCATTTCCAATGAAAAAACAATGTCTAAAGGAGGCGTTTTAATTAGAGAGGGGCAGGCTGTAAAGAAAACATATTTTGTAATTGATGGATGTTTAAGGTCTTTTTGCGTTGATAAAAATGGCAAAGAACATACCTTACAGTTTGCCATTAAAGACTGGTGGATAAGCGATTTTATAGCTATTTACAATAATGAACCCGCAACACTAACAGTTGAAAGCATTACAGAATCTAAAGTAATTGAGTTTAATGCTGAAAAGTTAAATAATATATATTCTAACTTTCCTGAATTTGAAGCTTTCCAACGAAAAAATTTAGAACAACATGTAGTTAGTCTTCATAAAAGAATTTTAAATCAATTACAACTAACTGCTAGAGAGAGATACGACTTGTTTGTTGACCAATACAAAGATATTGAACGATACACCCCAAATTATCACATTGCATCTTATTTAGGCATCACCCAACAGAGTTTAAGTCGAATAAGAGTTGAAAGAAAAAAAATACATTTCTTACCATAGGGTTATTTTTTTAAAGAAACTACAGTTTAATTTTGTGCTAAATTAAAAAATATAAAATTATGCTTAAAAAAATATTAGGAATTGCTCCCAAATTAGAATCAGATGGTTCGTTTAGCCCATCAAAGTTAGCCCTTAAATTAGGAACAGTTGACAAAACGGATTATGAAAACATTTCTTACTCTAAATACCAAGGTAAGAGAAAAAAAATTTTGGTAATTTTCACAGAACAAAAAAACTTGAAAATGCAAAATGGTAAACTATTTTCTACAGGAAATCATCCTGTGGAAGCCTTATTACCAATGTTACATCTGAAAAATGCAGGTTTTGAATTTGAAATAGCTACGCCAACTGGAAAACCAGTCGTATTCGAAATGTGGGCTTTTCCCGAAAAAGATGAACATGTGAAAGCTATCTATAATGACTACAAATCTAATTTTGAAAAACCTATAAAGTTACAAGATTTTGTAGTTACTTCAATGACAGATTCAGCATCTTATGCAGCAGTTTTTGTTCCCGGAGGACATGGAGCTATGTTAGGTATCCCAGAAGATAAGAATGTTGGTAAAATATTGAATTGGGCACATCAAAACGATTTGTTTACCATTACGCTATGTCATGGACCAGGTTCATTATTAACTACTACACTTAATAATCAGAAATTCTTATATGAAGGATACAACATGGCTGTATTTCCTGATTCTGTAGATAAACAAACGCCAATGATAGGATACTTACCTGGTCAAATGCCTTGGGGATTAAGTGAAAAACTAAAAAGTTTGGGTGCTAAATTGGTTAACAAAAAAGGGGACAATACAACTTGTAGGGACAGAAGATTAATTACTGGAGCAAGCCCCTTGGCTTCAAATAATTTAGGAAAACTAGCGGCAGAAACTTTATTAAAAGAAATAAAATTATGGAATTATTAGATAAATTAAATTGGCGTTATGCTGCAAAAGCAATGAATGGCGAAAAACTACCCTAAATACTTAGCAACAATTGGCATTCTTCTTCCCATACCAAAGGCTTTAGTAGAAACTCTTAAAACGGGTGCAGTTTGGTGTCTTTTCCATTCGTTTCGGTTTACCATCAATAAAATTCTTTTCACTAAAGCTTCTTCATAACCCATAGCAACTAATTCTTTTGGTCCTTTACGTTTTTCTATGTAATTGTACAAAATAGTATCTAAGATATCGTAAGGTGGTAAAGAATCCGAATCTTTCTGGTCTGGCTTTAGTTCAGCACTTGGTGGTTTTGTAATAATATTATCTGGAATTATTTCTTCTTCTCTATTAATAAAGTTACACAATTCAACGACTTGTACTTTATATAAATCGCCAATGACAGAAATACCGCCAGCCATATCCCCATACAAAGTTCCGTAGCCTACAGCAGCTTCACTTTTGTTCGAAGTATTCAATAAAACATACCCGTCTTTATTTGATAAGCCCATTAAATATAAGGCTCTTAACCTTGCTTGAATGTTTTCTTCTGCAACATTAGTTTTTTTGTTGTCAAAATGTTCTTGCAATGTTTTTTCTACGGTATAATAAGCTTCTTCAATACTGATTATCTTATAAGGAGAATCCAAATTGTCACACAATTCTTTGGCATCATTTATTGAATGATCTGAAGAATATTGGGAAGGCAATAATACAGAAAGTACATTTTCTTTGCCGAGTGCTTTTACCGCTAAAGCCAAAACTAATGCAGAGTCTATTCCACCAGACAAACCTAAAATAGCCTTTTTGAAACCTAACTTGTCAAAATAATCTTTAATACCAACAACTAAAGCAGCATGAATTAGTTCCATTTCTGGAACTGTTTGTTCTATAGGAACTAAAGAATCGACTTCTTCTAAATCAATAATTTCAATACATTCTTTAAAGTACGGCAGTTCAGAAACAATTTCTCCTTTACTGTTGGCTACTAAAGAACCGCCATCAAAAATTATTTCTGTTTGCGCGCCACTATGATTTGCATAAAACAATGGAATTCCAAAAATTTTAGCATTTTCACGAACTATATTTTTTCTAGCTTTTGCTTGTTTTGAATGAAAAGGAGAAGCAGAAAGATTTAAAATAAAATCAGGATTCTGCTTTGCTAATTCATCCATAGGATTTATGGTATACAATGGATTTTCATTGTTTAAATTCCAAATGTCTTCACAAATAGTTAGCGCAATCTTTTTTCCAGCCCATTCAACAATATTAAATGCTTTGTTAGGTTCAAAATAACGATATTCATCAAAGACATCATACGTTGGTAAAAGTGTTTTGTGCGTAATATTTAAAATTTCTTGATCTGCCATAAAAACCGCAGAATTAAATAAATCTTTTCCTTCAATTTTTGGATTCACTGTTGGTGCGCCCAAAACAATAGCAATCCCATCTGCTAACAATCTTGTTTTTTCAATAACTTCATTAGATTCATTAATGAAATCCTTAAACGCTAAAAAATCTCTTGGTGGGTAACCACAAGTAGTTAGTTCTGGAAAAAGAATCAGATTTGCACCATTATTTTTAGCATCAGAAACTGCTTCTTTTATTTTCGAAAAGTTATAATCGAAGTTTCCTATGTATAAGTTTAGTTGTGCTATTGCTATTTTCATTATTTCGCGTTGCAGGTTACAAGTTACAGGTTTTCTTTATCATAGAACTAAAATTACTGGCACTAAAAACTTGATTTTTTTTAAAATAAAATCCCAGCACGTAAACTTAATTTTCTCATATAAGATGCTTTTTGATCTCCATCCTCAATATAGTCTAAAAAGCCATTGGTAAAATAAATACCAACGACTAGTGCCGTGTTGTCACTAATTGTATATTCTATACCGCCTCCAACTCTTAAACTGAAATCATAAACATTCATACTATACTCATATCCTGTATCTTCTAGATTTTTGTTTCCAAATTTATATTTTTGAATTTCAGTATCTTCTAAAGAATATCTTGACTGAATTCTAAATGTATTTACAAAGCCTATATCTCCAAAATATCTAAAATATCCAATTTCATTGGTTTTCAACTTAAAAGAGATTGGGATATCTAAATTCATGTTCGTAATGCTTTCCTGTTTACCTAAATCATTATTTGAAATTACTTTTCCGCTGATTGTTGTAAATGTTGTATCTCCATAATTTTTTATGCCGTTACTTCTAAAAATAAATGGCAGAGCCATGTAAGCACTAGCGTTTATTGCATAGTTTTCTGTAAAGAAATAATCGAAACTTAGACCAAAATCAAAGTCGTAAGAAGCTTTGCTTTTTATATTTACATTGTCTGAACTTGGTATTAACAAAGAGTTAGAAATCATTAGTCCTATCCTAAGATTTTTTTCATCTTGCGCATTAGCAAAAGTTAAAATTGCTAAAAAAGGGAGTATTAGTATAATTTTTTTCATTTGTTATTAGTTTTGTACTTGTAAACATTCACTTAAAAACGTTTTATGCCTCAAAGATATTATTTATTCTTCATTCTTTCTATTTCATTATTTTTTGCTAACTGCAACAAAAATAATAAAATATTAGACCTTTCAAGTATAGATTTAGAGATTGATATCAATAGATATGAAAAAAAATTCTTTGCTTTAGACAGCAACAATTTGATTTTTTCTTTACAAGAATTAAGAAAAGAAGATTCTGTATTTTTTGACTTTTACACGATACAGGTGATGCGTTTTGGTAAAATTACAGATACGGTTTCTCCTGTTATTCTTTCAATTGATGAATTTTTGACCAATAAAAATGTGCAAGAATTAAGAGATATTGTAAACAATACTTTTTCAAACTTAGCGCCATTAAAAATTGAATTAACAGCGGCTTTAAAATACTTTAAGTATTATTTTCCCAATAAACAAATTCCAGAAATTAGAACTATCATTTCTGAATTTGGCTATAATGCTGTGAGTTTAGATTCTACTTATTTAGTTTTTGGTTTAGATATGTATTTAGGGAAAGATTTTAAATATTATGGAAGTTTTGATTTCCCAAATTACATCATTAAGCGATTTGAAAAAGACTATATGGTTTCTAATGCCATGGAGGTGATTTATAAGCAATATTTTGAAGAAAGCGAATTACTAAACACTAAAGCCTTAGTTTATGCAATGATAGAACATGGTAAAAAGCTTTATTTCTTAGAATCTATGATGCCAGAAAAAGATAAACATTTATTAATTGGTTACACACAAAAACAAATGACTTGGTGTGAAGAATCTGAAGCTGATATTTGGGCGTTTTATAACGAGCAAGATCTATTTTATTCTAAAAACTATATGGAACATAAAAAACACGTAGAGGATGGTCCTCAAACTTCAGGAATGCCAAAAGAAGCACCTGGAAACGTAGGTTCATGGGTTGGATGGCAAATAGTAAACCAATACATGAAAAATGCGCAAGAAAAAGTTTCTTTAGCGCAACTATTAAAAACAGACGCAGAGACCATCATGAATAAAAGTAAATACAAACCTAAGTAAAATTCACTTAGACCGATCTTTTTGGATATAAATTTTTGATAACAAGCAATTTAAACTTAACTTCATAGCTAATATGGAAAACAAAAAATCACACAGCTTTACACCTGATGTTTTAGGAACACTCGATGCTACTGCAATTGCAGCTTTAATAAAAAATAAAGAACTTCAAGCTTCTGAAGTCGTTGCTGCTTCTATTGCTAGAGCTAAGGCGGTAAATCCTGCTATAAATGCAATAGTTACCGATAATTTTGAAGTGGCTTTAAAAAATGCTAATAATATTAATACTGGTTTTTTTCAAGGAATTCCGACTTTCATAAAAGACATGACCTTAGTAGAGGGAATTCCCTGTTATTTTGGTTCTGAAGCTTTTTCAAATGCTAAGCCTTCTAAAAAAACTGACGCGATTGCTAAACAAATTTTTGATCAAGGGTTTGTGAATATGGGAACTAGTTCTTTACCAGAATTTGGTTTTACTTGTACTACAGAATTTGCCAATCAAAAGCCGACTAGAAACCCTTGGAATCTAAATCATTCTACTGGCGGTTCTTCTGGCGGTTCGGCTGCTTTGGTAGCTGCTGGTGTAGTGCCTTTAGCACATAGTGCAGATGGTGGTGGTTCTACTAGGATACCTGCAGCTGCTTGTGGTTTGGTAGGCTTAAAGCCACAAAGAGGACGGATTTTATTGTCTAGTATGTTAGAAACACAAATAGTAGATTTAGCGATAGATGGTGTAATAACAAGAACAGTAAGAGACACTGCAAACTTTTATGCCGAAGCTGAAAAATATTATAAAAACAAAAAATTACCTGCTATTGGATTAGTAGAAGGACCTAGCAATAAAAAATTTAAGATTGGCTTTACGCCAAACTCTGTAAAAGGGTTTACCGCTGACGATAAAAGTTATGAAGTTTTAAAAGACACTGCCAAACTTTTAGAAAGTCTTGGGCATGAAGTAAAAGAAATTACGATGCCGGTCAAAGATCAATTTCATGATGATTTTGTAAACCTTTGGTCTATGCTAGGCTTTATAACGGATAAATTTGGTAGCTTATTATTTAAAAATGAGTTTGATAGCACTAAATTGTCGACTATAACAACTGGTTTGACAACTATGTACAAAAAAAACATGCTCAAAACGCCTTTTTTCATCTACCGACTTAAAAAATCTTATTATGATTATCAGCAAATACTCAAAGACCTTGATGTAGATTTATTATTAACACCTACCGTATCGAGTTCAGCACCAGAAATTGGTAAAATGGGCGTCAATATACCTTTTGATGAAATGTTTGAAAATGTAATGAATTGGGCGTGTTATACCCCTTATGCTAATGCTTGTGGTTGTCCTGCTATTTCATTACCAGTAGGACATGATTTGGAAAAAGATTTACCTATTGGTATGATGGTTTGGAGTAATCATGGTTTAGAAAAAGATCTTTTAGATATTGCTTTTCAATTAGAGGCAGCAAAACCATTTAAAAAGATTTATGGGAAGATGTTCTGAAAAGGAATAAAATACAATAACACCTTGAACACTTTTTCCTTCTACACTATCTTAAAAAAAACAAGCACCCGTATTTAAAATAAAACCCCCAACAATTACTTTTGTTGGGGTTTTTTTATTTATAACGGTTAGTTTTTAGTATCAACCCGAACACATATCACAAGCATCAGGATTCTCTAAAGAACAAACTGCTGCTTCTAGCTTTAATTTTTCTTCATCAGAAAGATATTTAGCATCTACTGTAAATTTAATAGCATCTCTTGCTGCTTTTGTTCTTAAATAGTAAGTGCCTGTCTTCAAACCTTTTTCCCAAGCGTAAAAATGCATTGAGGTTAATTTCTTAAAGTTGGCATCTTCCATAAAGATATTTAAACTTTGAGATTGGCAGATAAATGCGCCTCTGTCTGCACTCATATCTATTAAATCTTTTTGTTTGATTTCATAAACCGTTTTGTATAATGGCTTAATCTCTTCTGGAATTTCTGGTATATTTTGAACAGATCCGTTAGAAGCAATTAATTTATACTTCATTTCTTCACTCCATAATCCTCTTTCTATCAAATCTTTCAATAAGTGTTTGTTTACAATTACAAACTCACCAGAAAGTACTCTTCTTGTATAAATATTAGAAGTATAAGGCTCAAAAGCTTCATTGTTTCCTAAAATTTGAGATGTAGAGGCTGTTGGCATAGGTGCTAATAACAAACTATTTCTTACACCATGCTTTTTAATTTCTTTTCTTAAAGCATCCCAATCCCACATTCCTGAAGGTTGAGCATCTTTCCACATATCAAATTGGAAAATTCCTTTACTAATTGGCGACCCTTTATAAGATTCGTATGGCCCTTCTACTATTGCTAAATCTTTTGAAGCTGTCATTGAAGCAAAGTATAATGTTTCAAAAATGTTCTTGTTTAACAATTTAGCTTCTGGACTTTCAAATGGATGTTTTAACATTAAAAATGCATCTGCCATTCCTTGAACTCCTAAACCAACTGGTCTATGACGCATATTAGACGTTCTAGCTTCTGGTACTGGATAGTAGTTGTTATCAATGACTTTATTCAAGTTTTTAGTAACCGTGTAGGCAACATCATATAACTTTTTGAAATCGAATTTCTTGTCTTCTGTTACAAATTTATTTAAAGCAATAGATGCTAAATTACAAACTGCCACTTCATCAGGAGAAGTATATTCGATAATCTCTGTACAAAGGTTAGAACTTTTAATCGTTCCTAAATTTTGCTGATTAGATTTACTATTAGCAGCATCTTTATACATAATGTATGGGGTACCTGTTTCTATTTGAGATTCAAGTATTTTAAACCATAATTTTTGTGCTTTAATTGTCTTTCTTCCTTTCCCTTGCAATTCGTAATCAGTATATAGCTTTTCGAATTCTGCTGAGTGAACATCTGATAATCCTGGACATTCGTGTGGACACATTAAAGTCCAATCACCATTTTCTTTTACTCTTTTCATGAATAAATCTGGAATCCACAATGCGTAAAATAAATCTCTAGCTCTTTGTTCTTCTTTACCATGATTTTTCTTTAAGTCTAAAAAGTCAAAAACATCTGCATGCCATGGCTCTAAATACATAGCAAAAGAACCTTTTCTTTTTCCACCACCTTGATCTACATATCTAGCTGTATCGTTAAATACTCTCAACATGGGTACAATACCGTTCGACTGGCCATTTGTTCCTTTTATGTATGAACCTTTTGCTCTAATATTGTGCATTGCAACACCAATACCTCCTGCAGATTGAGAAATCAAAGCAGTTTGTTTTAATGTATCATAAATACCGTCAATAGAATCTTCTTTCATTGTCAATAAGAAACAAGAAGACATTTGAGGTTTTGGTGTTCCAGAATTAAATAAAGTGGGTGTAGCATGAGTCATCCATTTTTCTGACATCAAGGTATATGTTTCAATAGCAGCATCAATATCCTCTTTGTGTATTCCGACAGATACACGCATCAACATGTGCTGAGGTCTTTCTACTATTATATCGTTAATTTTTAATAGATAAGCTCTTTCTAGAGTTTTGAAACCGAAAAAGTCATAATGATAATCTCTAGAATAAATTAAAGCTGAGTTTAACTTGTCTTCATTCGCTTTAATGATTGCGTAAACATCTTCAGCAATTAGTGAAGCATTTTTTCCCGTTTTAGGATCTATATACTTATGTAAATCTTCTACAACATCAGAAAAACTCTTTTTAGTGTTTTTGTGCAAGTTAGAAACTGCAATTCTTGCTGCTAAGATAGCATAATCAGGATGAACCGTTGTCATAGACGCACAAGTTTCTGCTGCTAAATTATCTAAGATAGTAGTCGTTACGCCATCATACATTCCTTGAATTACCTTTTTGGCAATATCCAAGGGTTTAATGTAGTTGTGATCTAAACCATATGAGAGTTTATTGATTCTTGCAGTAATCTTGTCGAACATTACTGCCTCTGTTTTTCCGTTTCTTTTTAATACGAACATAGTTAGGGTTTACTTTATTTATTATTATTCTAGTTTCTTTTATTCGTTAGCTGTTGATTTTGTTGTCGTTTGCTAATTGCTTTAAAAAGTCTGCTTTTTAAAACTCCTCATCTAATGAGAACGTTTGATCTTCTTTATTGCCAGTTACACCTGCTTTTTGGTATTCTGCCACTCTCTTTTCAAAGAAGTTTGTTTTTCCTTGAATTGAAATCATTTCCATCCACGGGAAAGGATTATTTGCATTGTATAACTTACTATATCCTAGAGCTATTAATAATCTATCAGCTACAAAATGAATATATTCTTTCATTAAGTCTGCATTCATTCCAATTAATGAAACAGGTAACGCATCTGAAACAAATTCTTCTTCAAACTCCACAGCTTCACCAATTAATTCATGTACTTCTTTTTCTGAAGGTTTTTCTTGTAGCATAGAAAATAATAAGCAAGCAAAATCTGTATGCATTCCTTCATCTCTACTAATCAATTCATTCGAAAATGCTAAACCTGGCATCAATCCTCTTTTCTTTAACCAGAAAATAGAACAGAAACTACCAGAAAAAAAAATTCCTTCAACTGCTGCAAATGCAATTAGTCTATGCGCGAAAGATGGTGCATTTTCTATCCACTTTATAGCCCACTCTGCTTTTTTAGAAACTGCAGGAATGGTATCCATGGCATTAAATAATCTATCTTTCTCTTTATCGTCTTTTATATATGTATCAATTAATAAACTATAAGTTTCTGCATGTATATTTTCTATAGCTATTTGAAACCCATAAAAACATCTTGCTTCTGGAATAGAAACATCTTGCATGAAATTCATTACTAAGTTTTCATTTACGATACCATCGCTTGCTGCAAAAAATGCTAAAACATGTTTTACAAAATGTCTTTCGTCATCATTTAGCTTGTTTTCCCAATCGTTCATGTCAGATTCTAGATCAATCTCTTCTGCTGTCCAAAAACTAGCTTCTGCTTCTTTGTACATTTTCCAAATTTCATCATACTTAATTGGAAACAGTACAAAACGATCGCTCGTGTGCTGTAAAATTGGTTCTTTGGATAATTCTGCCATTGGTTTTATTTTTTATTACTACTATTACTTTCAAATAAAAGAGACTGTCTTACAGTTATACTTTTAGATTCTAAAATTTTATTTTTCTAATTTAAGATTACTCTTAAAATTTTTATGTTTTGCTATTGTTTTACTATTTTTTAAGGAAGAAAAATTTGTAACTAACTGCTTTTCAGAGTAATTAGTTATTTATCTGAGTTATTTAAAAAAATAGCTTTGGGTATTACCCGAATTGCTCTCCAAAAATAGAATGATATTTTAAATAAAACAACAGCGGTTTTCAACATTTAAAAGTTGATTTGTTGTCTTTAATTGATAACGCTAAGTTTAAGATGTTGATAGTGAAATATTAACATTAAGCTAACATCTAGAAAAAAATATTTTTTTAATTCTTAAAAATATATAGTTAAATTGACTACCAGTGATTTAGCTTAAAAACCACTAAACTCTTTTTCTATTTCATCTAAAATAAAAAATAATTCTTCAGGAATCATAGAAGTAACCAATCTCATTCTATAAGGTTTAATTCCTCTAAAGCCTTTGAAATAACTTCCATAATGTCTTCTCATTTCTAGAATACCTAAAACTTCTCCTTTCCAATCTAAAGAGGTTTTTAAATGTTGCCTAGCAGCACCTACTCTTTCTTGTGTTGTGGGAGGGGCTAAAAATTCACCTGTTTTAAAATAATGTTTTATTTCTCTAAAAATCCAAGGGTAACCAATGGCAGCTCTACCAACCATCATGCCATCTAAGCCATATCTATTTTTGTATTCTAAAGCTTTTTGTGGGCTGTTTATATCGCCATTACCGAATACAGGAATATGTAATCTTGGATTATTTTTTGTTGCTGCAATTAAAGACCAATCTGCTTCACCTTTATACATTTGCTTTCTAGTTCTACCATGAATACTGATGGCTTGTATGCCTACGTCTTGTAATCTTTCTGCAACTTCTACTATATGTTTACTATCATCATTCCATCCTAATCTTGTTTTGACGGTTACTGGTAAATTCGTAGCTTTTACGATAGCTTCTGTCAACTCAATCATTTTAGGAATGTTTTGTAATATTCCTGCGCCGGCTTGTTTATTAACAACCTTTTTTACTGGGCAACCATAATTAATGTCTAAAATATCTGGATTGGCTCTTTCTACTATTTCTGCAGACATTCGCATAGAATCTATATTGGCTCCAAAAATTTGAATACCTATTGGACGTTCTACTTCATAGATGTCTAATTTTTGAACACTCTTATGAGCATCTCGAATCAACCCTTCTGTGCTAATAAATTCTGTAAACATTAAGTCTGCCCCAAATTGTTTACATAATGCCCTAAACGGAGGGTCACTAACGTCTTCCATCGGTGCTAAAATTAAAGGATGTTCTCCTAAATCTATGTTCCCTATTTTTACCATAATTATTTGGCAAAGGTAAATACTTTTTTTACAAGGTCTTAATGAATTTTTTTTATAAATTTGCTTTTCTATGAATTCAAAAACAAGTCCTTTTCATGACATTAAGCCTATCTTAAAAATAGTATCATTTATTTTTATTGTACTATTAAGTGCTACACTATTTACAGGTTTTGGTCTCTTTTTAGCAAACGCTATTGCAGGCATTCCTTTGAGTGAAAACATATTGACCATTCCTAGAAATACGAATTCTTTAATAATTATTCAGATTATAAGTGCCATTGGTACTTTTATAGTGCCCGTTTTTGTTTATACTTTTTTGTTTGAAAATAATTCGATGAGCTTTTTAAAACTCAATAAAGTTCCAAGCTTACAAGCTATTTTGTTTACCATCATATTATTCTTTTTAGCAAATTTTGTATTAGATTTATTAGTAAAATTCATGTATTTAATACCTTTTGAAATTATGGACAATTCCATAATTCAAAGATTATTACAAGCAGAAATAGATAGTGAAAAAACATTAAAAAGTTTTTTAGTTTTTAATTCTCCTTTAAAGTTTATTGCCATATTCTTTATGATGTCAATTTTACCTGGCATTGGTGAGGAGTTAACTTTTAGAGGCGTGTTTATGAATTTATTCAAAGAAGCTTCAAATAGTCATATGCTAGCTATTGTCTTATCTGGTTTTGTGTTTGCTGTAATTCATGTGCAGCTGCATAATTTTTTAGCTATTTTCTTTATGGGAATTATGTTGGGAAGCATCTACTATTTAACGAAAAACTTATGGGTTTCTATATTAGCTCATTTGTTTAATAATGGCTTAATAGTCGTTATGTCTTATTTGAACAATTTAGGATTTCTAGCCTTTGATTTTTCTAAAACAGATGATATTCCACTAAATATTTCTATATTTGGAGCAGGTTTATTCTTTGTGGCCTTTTATTTTTATAAAGAATATTTTATTAAAGGACAAAACACAAATGAGTAAATTAGCAACTAGAGCCATCACCGCATTATTTTTTGCAATTGTAATGTTAGGCGTTTCTTATTTTAAATTTGGTTATTTAATATTATTCACATTAATTACAGCATTTAGTACTTTAGAGTTTTTAAAGATTACTAAATCGCTGAGAGATGAGCGAGAGAATGCCATTTTTAGAAAAACTTATACAGTTCTTATTAATGTAACCAGTTTTATCATTACCGCCTTAATCCTATTTTATGGCACTGAAGCCAAGTATTTATTGGTAATTCCGGCTATGCTTTTTGGTTTATTTATCATCGAGCTTTATTCTAAGGCAGAATCTCCTTTCGTAAACATTGCCATCAATTTAAGTGCAGTCGTCTATATTGGTATTCCTTTTGCATTATTAAATTTCATTGTTTTTTATAATGGTATTTATTATTCAGGAAATCTTTATGGAATATTAATGATGATTTGGATTTATGATGCTGGCGCTTATTTAGTAGGAAGTAAATTCGGTAAGACACCTTTGTTTCCAAGAATTTCACCTAACAAAACACGAGAAGGTTCTTTAGGCGGCTTACTTCTTTTAACTGCTATTGGTTTTAGTTTAGGTCAGATTGTTTTCTTTACTAAAATTTTAACACCGATAGATTGGGTAATTGTAAGTTGGTTGATTGCTTATTTTTCAGCAACTGGAGACTTGATAGAATCTATGCTTAAGCGTAGTTTAAATATAAAAGATAGTGGTGATTTATTACCGGGACACGGTGGCTTATTAGATAGGTTTGATGCTTTTATTTTTGTAATCCCTTTTATTGCTTTATATATAGTCGTATTTTCAGCTTAGGACTTATTTTTTTCTATTTTACTAATGAAATCGTCAATAATATTTACCATTTTAATAGGGTTTACCATATAATATAAGTGTTCTCTAAACAAGTTTTCTTCTTTCTCGTCTGTTATATCTACCACTTTTACATTACTGTTTTCATATAGTCTAGGTACAAATTTAGCGATAGCATCATTTTCGCTTTTTAGAATTAAAATGGGTAAGTTTTGCTTATTAAAATTTAACAAACCTTTTTGACCATCAAAAAACTTATAATCTTCTAAAGCTGCAAAAATTTGAATACCAAAAATTTTAGCATTTAATCTTCCTAAAGCTTTTTTTAAGGGAATAATATCTAGCGCTGGCAAAGAATCCATAGTTGTCAGAATCTGCAAAATTTTGTCTTTTACAGAATCCCAAATTGGATTTTCTTTATTTTCTCCACTAATCAACCATTTAGTAATCTTTATTCCTTTTTTTCTTACGCCCCTTTTAGAATCAAATGGAATTAATTGTCTTGTTGCAATTACTGCTGTTTTCCACCCCGGATTACCTGAAAATTTTAATGCAGGAATAATTACATAATCTAAAAACCCTTTTAAAGCATGCTTTGCCTCTTCGCTGAAAAATGGATTTATTCCTATTCTTCCTTTTAAATATTTTTTTACGCCATCCAGTTTTTGGTAGTTTCTGTCTAATATTAAAAAGTAAGTGTTTGCTATAGAATGGTCCAAAATGTAAACATCGTGACCTTTTTCACCAAAATAAGAAATTGCCTCATCAATATTATTGGCTACATGCTCTGAATATTGCTCTGCTTGCAGTTTTTTAGGAAAAGTCCCATAATGCATCGCTGCAGCAATATATTTATCTGAAGGAATATGTGTCAACATAGCATCATAAGAGTTTAAGCCCAAGAAACCATGTAATAAAAGAATTACAGGAAGTTTTTCTTTAGCTTCCTCCTTATAAGGAGTAGCAATATCTAGCTTTATATTACTAATGCCACTTATTGTTTTCCTTTGAATTAATATTTGTGGCCAAGTAAGCGCAGCATCATCAATAAAAACATTTAGCTTTTCGTCTACATTATTTATAAACCTTAAAAAACTTGGACTTTCATTTTTTTGAGAAAATTTACTATACAACCAAGCCAGTGATTTACGCTTTTTAGCTCTGGTTGCCATGTATGCTACCCTGTTGGCTTTTAATAAAAAATGAGGGGTAATTGTGATTTCGGGCTCTTCGTTTTCATCTTGAACCAAAGTCATTATTTCTGTAGATTCAAAAGCACTAGAATTTCTCGTAATACCAGCTATTCTACCTTTTACATCTGACGCTACAAATACATAGTCGAAACCCTTCTTCCCTTGTTCTTCTAAAAATTTGCTAACTTCCGTATTGTATTTTTTTACAAACCCTTCAAGATCATCTCTGTTAAAACTTGCACCAAATATTTTATCGTATGCTACTAATTGCTTTTTCAGTAAGGAGCTTATAAACATTTGAGAGTCCATAATCCCTTCCAAATTTCTTTGGCGCACCAACCTTGAATTGGTGAATGTATACCAGATTAATTCTGGATGAGTAATTTCATCATAATATTTTAAAATATATTTAAAAGCAGGGGTTGGAGATTGCCCATGAGCCAAACCGACCAAAAAACATTTCCCTTTTTCAAACTGCTTATTTGCAGCAGTTATAAAATCTCTTCCTAATGCGTCCCCATACTCTTTATTTGTTTTAAAATAATGGGTGTTTGGAGACGTATTTAACTTTCTTTTAGTATGTTGCTGTTTTGTTTTCTTTGACATAAACTACTTTAGTAAAGTAATTATTGGTGGTTTGGGTTTTATTAAATACTAATTAGGCAATTTATTACTATGGTTTATTAGTAATAAATAAATGATTTAAGGTCGTAATCTCTGGCTTGTTCTTGGGAAAGGAATTGCTTCTCTAATATGATCTAATTTACAGATCCAAGTAATTAATCTTTCTAAACCTAATCCAAAACCAGAATGAGGAACTGAGCCATATTTTCTCAATTCTAAATACCATTCATAATCAGATTTATCTAATCCTTCCGCTTCAATTCTTTCTAACAATACATCTAAAGACGTTTCTCTTTCGCTACCGCCAATTATTTCACCATAACCCTCAGGAGCTAATAAATCTACACCTTTCACATAGTTTTCATCTCCTTCCACTCTTTTCATGTAAAATGCTTTTATTTCTGTAGGCCAGTTATAAACCATAATCGGACAACCAAACAATCTGGTTAATACTGTTTCATCAGAACCTCCTAAATCGTTACCATGAACAAAGTTTTCAGCAGATTTTTTCCAATTAGGAATATTTCTTAAATCTTCTTCTAAATCTTTTTGTGTTGCTTTTAAAGCTGCTGCTTTGTTTCTGTTAAGGTTTTTAACGCCTTTTTTAGAAACATTGTCATTAATAATTGCTTCTCTTTCCGTTATTTCAGTAGTAATTTCTACTAAGCTAGCTTCTTTAGCTTTCATTTCATCATCCAACATTTTGATAGCATTTACGCCATCAATTTCTTTTTCTCCTCTTAAAATAGCAACTGCTTCATCATAATGTACTCTTGGAAATTTTTGATTTACAGATTTTAATGCTTCCACATCTCTACCTAAAATTTCTAATTCTGCGCCACATTTTTCAACAGCTTCATTTACAACTGTACGAACAAACTCTTCCATCAAATCCATGTTCATATCTAGGTCATAGAAAGCCATTTCTGGTTCTATCATCCAAAACTCTGTTAAATGTCTTCTTGTTTTAGATTTTTCTGCTCTAAAAGTTGGACCAAACGTGTATATCAGTCCATGAGCCATTGCCATCGCTTCGCCATACAATTGTCCTGTTTGTGCTAAGTATGCTTTTTCACCAAAATAATCTGTTTCAAACAAATCTGATGTTCCTTCCCCTGCCGAACCAGTAAAAATTGGCGAATCCATTAAAGTAAAATCTTTGGCTTGAAAAAATTTATGTACAGCAAAAATTACTGTATTTCTTAATTTCATTATTGCCCATTGTCTTCTAGTACGCAACCACAAATGTCTATTTTCTATTAAAAAATCTACGCCATGTGCTTTATTTGTAATAGGGTAATCTATAGACTCAGAAATTATTTCAAATTTTGCAGCTTGTATCTCAAACCCACCCATTTGTCTTTCGTCTTGAATTACTTTTCCTGTTACAGAAAATGAAGCTTCTAGTGATAAGTTTTTAGTTTCAGAAAAATCTCCTTCCTTCATATCTGCTTCAGAAATTACGACCTGGCAGAACCCTGTCCCATCTCTCATCGCAATAAAAGCAATCCCTTTTCCTTCTCTTTTGTTGGCAACCCAACCTTGAAGAGTGATTTCTTTTCCTATAGAATCTTTTAAATCTTTAATGTAATTTAATGTCATTTTATGTAAATTTATTTTAGAAATACAAATTTAGTAAATTTCAGTTTTAAAAGCATTATTACTGTACTTCAATTTTAACTGAAAAGAAGAAAAATTCAGTATTATAATCAATATGCTATTTTTATACCTCTCTAGACTCAAATTTTATTGAAAATGATTAGCTTTGTAGTAATAAAAAAATACTACTTTGCTATTTGACGGTACATTTCGAAACATAAAGAGAACACGAACAATAATAAAAGTATTATTGAAATACGGGTTTGAGGATTTGGTGACCAACACACCATTACAAAAAGTAATTCCTAGTCGGCTTCTTTTAAAATGGATAAAAGGTGAACGACAAGTTACCGACTCTACTAGATGGGAGCGAATTCGTATGGCAATTGAAGAATTGGGCCCTACGTTTATAAAAATTGCGCAAATTCTTTCGAATAGACCAGATTTAGTTCCACATGATTTAATTTTAGAATTTCAAAAACTACAAAATGAAGTAGCACCAACACCTTTTCCTATTCTAAAAGCTAGAGTTGAAAAAGAAATGGGGAAACCCTTGGACGAGATGTTTGCTAGTTTTGACGAAAACCCTATCGGCTCTGCATCTATAGGTGTAGTGCATAGAGCTACTTTACTTTCAGGAGAAGAAGTGGTCGTAAAAGTTAGAAGACCTAATGTGGCTAGAATGATGCATGAGGATTTAGAAATTATAAAATATGTAGTTTCTAAAGCAGATAAATATTTGGAAGAGCAAGGAATGCCTAACGCAACTGATGCTGTAAGTGCTTTTGAAAGCAGTATGCTTAAAGAGTTAGACTATAAAAATGAAGGAAAAAACATTGAAAACTTTAGGAACTTCTACAAAGGGTATAAAAACTTTTATGTTCCGAAGGCTTATAGAAAAATTTCTACCGAAAAAGTTTTAGTTATAGAATATGTTTCTGGTTGTAAAATAACAGATATTGAGCAAATAAAAGCTTGGGGATTAAGCCCAGAAAAAATTGCTGAATTAGGAATGGACGTATATTTAATGCAAATATTTGAATTTGGTTATTTTCATTCAGATCCGCACCCAGGAAACATTATGGTTACCCCAGAAGGGACCTTAATTTTGATAGATTTTGGTATGTTGGGAAAATTGATGAAGCAAGATAAATTTGCTTTTGCCAATGTAATGATAGCCATGGGTAGAGAAGACGCTCAAGCAATGGCTAGAAATCTTAAGAAATTATCAATTGAAGATGATATAGAAGACATGAAATTACTAGAATATGATTTGAATGAAATCATAGAGGAGTATGCTAATGTTTCCGTAGAAGATAGTAGTATTGAAGAAATGATAAATGATTTACAGGGCGTAATGTATAAGTACAAAATGCGGGTTCCTGCAGGTGTTTTTCTAATTTTTAGAGCTTTAGCGGTTTTAGAAGGAATCGGAAAAGTAATGCATCCGAATTTTAACATTTCACAATTTGTAATTCCTTACGGTGTTAAAATGATTAAAGAGCAGTATGCTCCAAAAGAACTATTAGACACTATTTGGTATAAATCTTCTGAAATATTATCTCTATTAAATAGTATTCCTTCTGAATTTAGTACCATTCTTAAAAAAGCAAGAAAAGGGGATCTTAAATTAAAAATAGACCATCAAGGTTATACGCCTTTCTTGAATAAGTTGGACCGAATGGTTAATCGCTTTATTTTAGCTTTCGTCATTTTTACTTTAACACTTTCTTCTTCTATATTAACATTGGCAGATATGCCAGCGAAGCTTATTTCTCCTTTAGGTATTCCTTATTTAAGTTTGATAGGTTATGGTAGTTCTATATTTTTAGGCGCAGTATTATTATTTGCGGTGTTGCGTTCTCGTAAAATGTAATTTCTATTTTAATCATTATGAAAAAAACAGTCCATAAATCTTGGGAAGTATTTTTAAACCCTTTTTTTAAAAGCGAATCTTTTAAAACTATTGAATCTTTTGTTAGCGAAGAAAAGACCCAAGGAAAAACTATTTACCCTAAAGAGAATGATATTTTTCAAGTGTTTAATTTAGTGCCTTTTGAAGCCATAAAAGTAGTTGTTTTAGGTCAAGACCCATATCATGGTGCTGGACAAGCACACGGCTTAAGTTTTTCCGTGCCTTTTGGCGAAAAAGTGCCACCGTCTTTAAAAAATATTTACAAAGAACTGCAAACTGATGTAGATTTTAAAATGCCAAACCATGGCAATTTAAATACTTGGGCAAAGCAAGGCGTATTTTTATTAAATGCCGTTTTAACGGTAAACGCCAAAGAACCAGCTTCTCATAAAAAAGCAGATTGGGGAAAATTTACAGACTTTGTAATAGAAACCATTTCTAAAGAAAAAGAAGGCGTTGTTTTTCTTTTATGGGGAAATTTCGCCAAGAAAAAAGCTGTATTAATAGACGAAACCAAGCATTTGATCCTTGAAGCCGCACATCCTAGTCCATTTTCTGCTTATAATGGATTTTATGCTTGTAGGCATTTTTCTAAAACGAATACTTATTTGAAAAAAAATGATAAAAAGCTGATTGATTGGCAGATTTTGGATGTTGGGAGTTTGTTTTAATATTGCCACAATTGATGCCCTTTTAGCTATTTCTACCTGACGCAATAATAGTGTTTTCTAAGTCTGAAATATTTATCTTCTTTCAGAGAGAACTATACAAGCCTGAATCATCTAATATATATTCTAAAATGGGTTTACATTTATTTTTGCAAGAAGGGTAAAATACTTTATGTTTTCTTTCTTTTCCTTTTGATGGATTTCCCCACCAGAATTCTGCTAACGCAATAGGTTTTAAGCTATTTTTTAAAGCATATTGCAATAGTTTTGGCGCAGCGCATTCACCTGTTGCCGCTGGTGGATTTCGATTGGCTGAGTTTTTAAATATTTGTAGTAAATTTTGCACCTCTCCATGAATATTTAAAAACGCATAATGCTTAAATAGCTTTTCTTGAACAGCAATAGATTTTTGGCGTCTAATTTCTTTTAATTCTTTAGCTTCAGTCCAATTTTTGGCGTTTTTAATTTGCGTACCAATTACCGTTATTTCTGTCATGTCTTTATTGATGAAATAATCATCTGTAGAAATATCAAAAACAGCTGGAGTAAATCTTTCACAAGTTTTTTTTCTAGACAATTCTCCCGAAGAAGTTCCAAGATAAGCATAAGTATTGTCTAGTTTTTGCACAACTAATACACCGAACATTTTTCCTGATCTTATTTCAAAATCATAATCCCACTTTGAACCTTCTAAGCTAATAAATGCTTGAAACTCTTGAACTGCAATTTTGGCAATCTCAGAACTATTTAATGCAAATGGATTATTTAGTTTTACTGGAATAGTAATACCAGAAATATTCGTTTTGAAATTAAAGAGGTATTGATTCTTCATATCGAAAGCACAAAATTACTTTTTCAATAGCTTTTCAGCAATTTTTTTAGCGTCTTTACAAAACTTATCGTTGCCTTTTAATTTCCAAGCACCCGTTTTTTTAATGTAAAACTGAACTGTTTTTTCTACAACTTTATTACAACCACCATAAAAATCAAGCATTTGTTTAACCTCTTTTAAATATTCAGCAGAATTCATTTCATTTCTAGTAACTAATCGCCAGAATTTATTTATTCGCTTAGACGACTCTTTATGAGCTGAACTAGTTGACTTATAAGCCATCAAAAAAGAGATAATGCTTTAGCTTCTGGAGTAAGTTCTTGTGTATTGTTTCTCATATTTTTTTGAAGTCTTTAATCTGACGCAAATCTAGTCCTAAATAGTTTAAGCCTTTTAACTTAAAACAAGCCAGAAATATTTCCATCTTTGTCAATATCTATATTTTCTGAAGAAGGAATAGCAGGTAAACCAGGCATACGCATCATTGCACCTGTAATTGGCACTACAAATCCTGCTCCAGCAGCTATTTCTATTTCTCTTACTGTTATTCTAAAACCTCTTGGCCTTCCAAGAAAAGCGGCATTGTCAGATAACGATTTTTGTGTTTTCGCCATACAAACTGGTAAATGGTTTAAACCTAATTTGCCAATCGTTCTTAAATCTTTTTTAGCTTTTCCTGAAAAATCAACACCATCCGCACCATAAATATTTTTAGCTAAGGCTTCTATTTTAGAAACAATAGAATCTTCTCTTTGGTATTGAGGTTTAAATTGTGTTGTGTTTGCTTCTGCTGCTTTAGCAACTTTTTTGGCTAAATCTTCTGCACCTGCGCCACCTTTTGCCCAAACTTCTGCTACAGAAACTTCTACTCCTAAAGATTTAGCAAATTCTATTATCGCTGCTATTTCTGCATCAGTATCAGTTACAAATTTATTAATAGCCACTACAGGTTCTATATTGAAACTTTTAATATTTTCAATATGTTTTTCTAAATTTTCTAATCCTCTTGATACTGCTGCTACATTTGGCGTAGTCAATTCTTTCAAATCTGCGCCACCATGATATTTTAACGCTCTAATAGTTGCAACGATCACTATTGCATCAGGATTTAAGCCTGCAGATACGCATTTGATATCTAAAAACTTTTCTGCGCCTAAATCTGCACCAAAACCAGCTTCTGTTACTACAAAATCTTTAGAAAGAGATAGTCCCATTCTTGTTGCAATGACAGAATTTGTTCCTTGTGCAATATTGGCAAACGGTCCGCCATGAATAATTGCAGGGTTTCCTTCTATAGTTTGTACTAAGTTTGGTTTTATAGCATCTTTTAATAAAGTTGCCATTGCTCCTTGTGCTTTTAAATCTTTAGCAAATATAGGTTTATTGTCGAAAGTATAGCCAACAAAAATATTTCCTAATCTTTCTTTTAAATCTTCTCTGTCGTTACACAAACAAAGTATAGCCATAACTTCAGACGCTGCAGTGATATCAAATCCAGTTTCTCTAGGAATTCCTTGCCCTCTACCACCTAAAGAAATTATACAGTCTCTTAAAGCTCTATCATTCATATCCATTACTCTTTTTACAGAGATCGTTCTAGGATCTATTCCTAAAGATTTACTTTTAGATTGAATATTATTGTCTATTAAAGCGGCTAATAAATTATTTGCTTTTTCGATAGCAGAAAAATCTCCTGTAAAGTGTAAATTAATATCTTCCATAGGAAGTACTTGAGAATAACCGCCACCAGTAGCACCGCCTTTAATTCCAAAAACAGGACCTAAAGATGGCTCTCTTAAAACAACGGTTGTTTCTTTTCCGATTCTGTTTAAACCTTCTGTTAACCCAATAGAAATAGTAGTTTTCCCTTCGCCCGCTGGCGTAGGAGATATAGCAGTAACTAAAACTAAGCGTTTCTTTTTAGTTTCTTCAATATTTATGAAACTTAAAGGAATTTTAGCTTTATACTTCCCGTACATTTCTAAATCGTCTTCTTTTAAATTAAGCTTAATGCCTATTTCTCTAATATGTTTTAGTGCTACTTTTTTGGCAATATCTATATCTGTCATTTTTTTTGGTTTGATTTATAATGCGAAATAAAAGAAAATTTATTGACTTATGTAATTTTACTTCATTAATTTTACCCAACTAAACCAAGTTTTATCTTAATGAAAGCAGTTATTCCAGTAGCAGGAATAGGAACAAGGCTGAGACCGCATACTTATTCCTACCCAAAACCATTGATACCCGTAGCGGGAAAACCAATTTTAGCCTATATTATAGAGCATTTACAAGATGCTGGTATAGAAGAATTTGTTTTTGTCGTAGGATACCTTGGAGATAAAATAATAGATTTCGTTAAAGAAAAATTTCCAAATCTAAAAGCCGAGTTTGTTTTTCAGAATAAACGAGAAGGTTTAGGTCATGCTATATTAGCTGCCGAAAAACTAATTCAAAATGAACCAATAATTATTGTTTTAGGAGATACTATTGTAGATTCTGATATTAATGAATTATTAAATGAAAAAACATCCACATTAGGAATTAAGAAAGTGGATGATCCTAGAAATTTTGGTGTAGCTTCTCTAACTAAAGAAAATTTTATTGCAGAATTAGTTGAAAAACCAAGTATCCCAAAATCTAATTTAGCATTAGTAGGTGTTTATAAAATTCTGGAAACAAAAAAATTAATATACTCTATTAAGTATTTAGTAGAAAACAACATTAGAACTAATGATGAATTTCACTTAACGGACGCCTTAAATTATATGGTGAAACAATTTCAAGTTCAAATTAAAGCAATAACTATTAACAATTGGTTTGACTTGGGAAAAAGTGATATTTTATTGGAGACCAATGCTATTTTGTTAAAGAAATACAAAAGCAAAAAAAACTATTCTGAACAGTGTATAAATTCAATTATTATACCCCCTGTATATATTGCAGCAAATGCAAAAGTTGAAAACTCTATCATTGGTCCAAATGTAACTATTGGTGAAAATGCAGATATAAATTATTGTATTTTAAAAGATTCAATCATTGGTACATTTACTAGCTTAAAAAGTGTTCATTTAAATTTTTCTATTATTGGAAATGATGCTATAATTAAAGGAAATACACAATCTTTAAATATTGGAGATAATACAGAAATAGACTTTAGAGGTCATTAAAAATTTACAATGAAAACAGCAATAAACTTTAGTAAAGAATCATTAGAAAATGCTTTTAAGTTACACTATGACTCTATTTATCCTATCAGAAGTCGGCTAATGATGTTTGTCGGGTTCTTTTTGTGGTTTGTTGGAATGCTCTTAATTTTTTTTAATTACCCAGAGAAATATGCCTTCTTAAAATATTTGATAGCGCTTGTTGGTGTGTTTTACATCGCTATGTATTATTACAGACGAAAAAAAATGTTTGAAAGAGCTTCAAATCAAAGTGCTTTCAAAGGAGATTTTACCTTTGAAGTAACTACTAAAAGTATTATATTTGGTAAAGACGATAAAGTTTCTGCTTGTAAATGGGAAGATATTCAAAATGTAATTCAAGACGAAAAAACCATACTTTTTTATTTTGGTAAAGATAAATTTTACATATTACCAATTGAGCGCTTAAGTACAGAACAAGAACAAGCTATAAAAACAATTATTCAAGAAAAAGAATTTAATAACTAAAATCATACTTATGCAAAATAGAATTACTGAATTGTTTAAAATAGAATATCCAATTATTCAAGCTGGAATGATTTGGTGTTCTGGATGGGAATTGGCTTCAGCAGTAAGTAATGCTGGCGGCTTAGGAATTATCGGTTCAGGCTCTATGTATCCAGCGGTTTTAAAAGATCAAATTCAAAAATGTAAAAAGGCAACTAATAAACCGTTTGCGGTTAATGTTCCTTTAATTTATCCAAACATTATAGAACATATAGAAACAATTATAGCAGAAAAAGTTCCTATAGTCTTTAGTTCTGCCGGCAACCCAAAAACTTGGACTAAAAAATTGCAAGATGAAGGAATTATTGTAGTTCATGTCGTTTCAAGTGCAAAATTTGCTAAAAAAAGTGAAGAGGCTGGCGTAGATGCTCTAGTAGCTGAAGGGTTTGAAGCTGGTGGGCATAATGGAAGAGAAGAAACAACTACTTTATGTTTGATTCCAGCAGTTAGAGATATTATTAATATTCCGTTAATTGCAGCTGGCGGAATTGGTGATGGTCGGTCCATGTTGGCCACATTTGCATTAGGAGCAGATGCGGTGCAAATTGGTTCACGATTTGTAGCAAGTGAAGAGTCCTCTGCTCATATAAATTTTAAAAATGAAGTAATAAGTGCGAAAGAAGGAGACACTAGGCTTTCTTTAAAAGAGCTTACGCCGGTTCGATTATTGAAAAACAAATTTAGTATAGCTGTTGATCAGGCAGAAGCCTCATGTGCAAGTAAAGAAGAACTACAAATTTTATTGGGCAGAGGTAGAGCAAAAAAAGGGATGTTTGAAGGAGAGTTGGCTGAAGGTGAACTTGAAATTGGACAAATTTCAAGCAGAATAAATAAAATAATGCCTGCTAAAAAGATTGTTGAAGAAATTTGGAAAGAGTTTTTAGAGGCTAAGCAAAAACTAATTACATTATAAAAATTTAGCTGACTGTTATATTGTTTATTATACTAATAGATAAAATAATTGAAAGGGAAATTACGATGGAATATCCTAATAATATCTATAATTGGCTTAAATAACCCTAAACTGTTTTCCATTTTAAATAAATTGGCATAGTTTTGCGTTATAATATACATTATGAAAAGTTTTTTAAGTATTTTATTAGTATTAATTGTATCCGTATCTTTCTCTCAAGAAACGTTAAGCTCTAAAGAGATTAAGAAATTTCAGAAGGGAGAAAAAGTATTACGGGAGTACATGCTTAATTTTGCTTATGATACGATTCCTTTTGAAATAAAAGTAAAAAATATTCATGATTTTATTCCAAGGTTTGTGGCACTTTTAAAAGAGAAAAATTCTTATTTATACCCTTTTAATTCTTTACAATATCTTTCTAAAATTACAGCTCCAGACAATGCATTTAAAATATTTACTTGGGAACTAAAGGAGCCTTTAGGGACTCACAGATATTATGGCGCTATTCAACTGAATAGCAAAAATTTAAAAATTACACCTTTGTTTGACTATTCTGACACGATGGAATATCACCCACAAAAAACTTTAACACCGAGTAATTGGTATGGCTGCGTTTATTACAATTGTACATTAACAAACGATGATCAAGGAAATAAAAAATATACTCTATTTGGATTAGATAAAATTGATTACGTAAGTAATAGAAAGATTATGGAAGTAATGACTATAAATAAAGAGGAAAAGCTATTTTTTGGTAAAGAACCTTTGTTGCTTTACTATGATACTTTAGGAAATTTAACAAAAAAAGAAACCCGTTTGTTTTTGCAGTATAATGATAGATCTGTCGTGCATTTAAACTACAACCATGCGAAGCAAGAAATTGTTTATGACCATGTTACAGCACCTTCAGAAAAAGAAGCAGACGCAGGATTTACCTATGTTCCAGATGGAACATATGAAGGATTTACCTGGGAAAAAAATTATTGGAAATCAGATTATAGAGTTTTCAAATATTCTATAAACAAGCCGGATTCACCTCCTATGCCACATCCACAAAATAGTGGAAGTCGAAAAAACATATTGGGACAGTAAAAGTGTGTTATTTTGGATTTATTAGCTTAACACTCAGGAATATTTACTGAAATTTTTGCCAAACCCCCTTCTGAGGTTTCTTTATATTTATTATTCATGTCTTGCGCTGTTTCCCACATAGATTTTATAACATCATCTAAACTAATTTTAGAAGTATTTCCACTATCTTCTACCGCAATATTTGCTGCGGTAATAGCTTTCATTGCGCCCATAGAGTTTCTTTCTATACAAGGTATTTGTACCAAACCCCCTATTGGGTCACAGGTCATTCCTAAATGGTGCTCCATAGCTATTTCTGCCGCTTGCATAATTTGCTGCGTATTTCCACCTAAAAGGTGTGCTAAAGCTCCTGCAGCCATAGAACTAGAAACGCCTATTTCTGCTTGGCACCCACCCATGGCAGCAGATATGGTTGCTTTTTTCTTGTAAAGTGTTCCAATTTCACCTGCAGTTAATATAAAGTCAATAATAGACTCTTCATTTACATTGGAAATAAAATTATAAGCATACATTAAGACCGCAGGAATAACGCCAGAAGCACCGTTTGTTGGTGCGGTTACAATTCTTCCTAGTGAAGCATTTTCTTCATTTACAGATAAAGCAAAAGTAGTTATCCATTTATTGACGGTGCTAAAATCTTGTTTACCGTTTTGTATAGCTTCTGTCCAGCTTTCAAAGTTTTCGTAAGCTTTTCCTTCTAACAATTTTTTGTTTAAATCAAAAGCTCTTCTTCTAACATTTAAGCCTCCAGGTAACACACCTTTTCTTTTGGTGCCTCTAAAAACACATGCTTTTATTTCTTCCCAGATAATTAAGGCTTGTTTTGTTATTTCTTCTTCCGTGCGCCAAGCTAATTCGTTAAGTAAAACTAATTCAGGAACTTTTAAATTTAGTCTTTTACAATTGTCTAGAATATCTTGTGCCGAATGACAAGGATATTTTGTCTGAAGAACAACCTGGTCAGTGTTTTCAATTCCATCTACCACAAACCCGCCCCCTACAGAAAAGTATTTTTTCTTTATTTCTCTACCGTCAGAAAGTTTTACTTTAAAAAGCATTCCATTTGGATGAAATTCTAAATTCTCTTTCTTTAAAAAATGTAAATTCTCTTCTACCCTAAAAGAAGCGCTATGTTTTCCAGCCAATAAAATAGTATTATTCTTAGTAATAATTTCTATCTTATTATTAATCTCCGAAGGGTCTATTAAAGTATAATCTTCACCAGAAAACCCTAATAAAACCGCAAAATCAGTACCATGACCTTTACCTGTCTTCGCTAAAGACCCGTAAAGATAAATATCTAAGGTTTCGACTAATTCTATATCTTCAGCAAGGTAAGTTAAAAACATTAAAGCAGCTTTCCATGGCCCCATGGTGTGCGAACTAGAAGGACCAATCCCCACTTTTATTATATCAAAAACACTTATAGATTCCATTTATTTTAGTTTAGCATATAAAATAAGGTTATAAAACTTCTTCAAAAAACCCCGTTTTTTTATTTTTCGTTACTTCATCCCATTTGTGATGTTTCCCATTCATGACAATATAAACGCCTGGAGTTAACGTTTGTACATACGCAATAGCACTACCTAAATTAAATAAAGCATCAGAGGCACCAAACTTGTATGGAATCATTGCTCCAAAAAGTACAATCGTTTTATCTATTTTTTCTTTTGCTAAATATGCGGCTGTTTCTGTCATAGTATCTGTACCATGGGTTATAATAATTTTTTCTTGTTTACATTTTTTAGCGGAATTTGCAATAAGCGCCCTATCCTCATCTCCCATTTCTAAACTGTCTATCATCATAACAGTTCTTAAAGAATAGTCTACCGTACATCTTCCTAATTTTAGAATCTCTGGTAAATGAGTTTCTTTAAAATGAAGTGATCCGTCTATCATGTTATACTCTTTGTCAAAAGTTCCTCCGGTTACTATAATTCTTATTGGCATTTGTTTTGGTTTTGATTGTAAATGTAAATCTTCTTTTCTGAAAAAACTATTTATTGTTTTCAATATTTCTTATGTTTGAGTGGATTTACAGGAAGAAAATAAATGGAGCAACACACAGACAAAGAATTTGAAGCAAAAGATACGCTACTCCCTTTTTTAAAGAGGTTATTTGGAATGGCAATAAAAAACCATCCTAAATTATTTAGTGTTTTGGCTATTGGCGTATTAATTACGGCATTAGCAGATGCTTTATTGCCAAAATTATGGCAAATACTGTTGCGAGATTTAGTTTTACCTCAAATTGAACTTTACGAAAAAACTTATGCTGCCGGTGGTATTTACACACCAAACATTCAAGATTTTATGCCTTACATCTTTATGTATGTAATTTGGATAGCATCTATAACATTTAGTGTTTGGTTGTTTATTTTAGGGGCGCAACAATTGCAAGAAAGATTAATGTATGACTTGAGGAAACAGATGTTTCAAAAATTACAATATTTATCTTTTTCTTTTTACGATACAAATGCCTTGGGTTGGTTGGTTTCTAGAATAACTTCTGACACTAATAGAGTAACAGAAATTATTTCTTGGGGTTTTGTTTCCGTAGTATGGGGAAGTTCTATGATTATTTTTAGTTTTTTTGTGATGCTAGACATGAATGTAAAATTGACTTTTTATGTAATGGCTACTGTACCGCTTTTAGCTTTTGTTTCTATAAAAATTAGATTGTTAATTTTAAAATACTCTAGAAAGGCTAGAAAACAAGGGAGTGAAAACATTGCTTACTTTATAGAAAATATTAACGGGATAGAAGTTAATAAATCTACAATACAAGAGGAAAAAGCAACACAAGTTTTTAATGATAAAACAGAAAAACAAAGAAAATTTTCTTTTAACTCTTCTTTTTATACCGCCATGTTTATTCCGATGGTAATCGTTGCAGGTTCTTTCGCTGCAGTATTGGTTATTTGGCAAGGTGGCACTATGGCTATTAGTACAAAAGTAGCTTTTTCAATTTCTACGCTAGCAGCATTTTTTATTGCCTCACGCTCTATTTTTGAACCTATTTTTGATATTTCTAGGTTTTATGCCATGGCGCAAGATAGTTTAGCTGCCGGAGAAAGGATTTTCTCTTTAATAGACGAAAAACTTGATGTTAAAGACAATAATAAACTAGCTTTTGAAAAGCTAAAAGGTGCTATAGAATTTAAAAATGTGGATTTCTATTATAAAAAAGAAAAATCTATTTTGTCAAATTTTAGTCTAAAAATTAAAGAAGGTGAAAGTGTTGCTTTAGTTGGACCCACAGGACATGGGAAGACTACTCTTACTTCTCTAATTAATCGTTTTTATGAGCCTGTAAATGGGAAAATACTAATAGACGGCATTAACTACCAAGAAAGAACCTTACATAGTTTAAGAAAGCAAATGGGTGTTATTTTACAAAGTCCACATTTGTTTTCAGGAACAGTGAAAGAAAATATCATTTTTGGATTGAAGAATGTTGGCGAAAAAAAGGTTATTGCTACTTTAAAAGAAATTGGTGCAGAGAACTTATTGGATAAAATAAATATGGAAGTTGGTGAAGAAGGTTCTAATTTAAGCAATGGAGAAAGACAATTAGTTTCATTTGCAAGAGCGGTCATTAAAGACCCTGCTATTTTAATAATGGATGAAGCAACTTCTTCTATTGATACTTTAACGGAAGCCAAAATTCAAAAAGGAATTAATAAAATTATTAAAGGAAGAACTTCTATTATTGTTGCCCATAGATTGTCTACCATAAAGCAATGCGATAAAATTGTTGTTATAGAAAATGGTTCTATTAAAGAAATGGGTTCGCATAAAGAACTAATGGCTTTAAAAGGACATTATTATAATTTGTACTTGGGGCAGAAATAGGTTTTTTAAATTTTAAATAATAGAAACCTTAATAAGCCCCCTAAATTAAAACTTACTAATTTAGGAAGATTTACGATTTACGAAAAGAGCTAACTGCTGAAAAGCTGATTAAGTAAAAACATTAATCAGACTTTTCTATCTTTGTAATATGGAAAAATATATTCTTTCTTTAGACCAAGGCACTACATCTTCAAGAGCTATTTTATTTGATAGTTTTGGAAATATAAAATATACTTCTCAAAGAGAATTTGAACAACAGTTTCCTGAAAATGGTTGGGTAGAACATGACCCAATGGAAATTTGGGAAACACAATTGGCTGTTGCAAAAAATGTAATAGATTTTGCAAGTGCCGAGCCATCAGAAATTGCGGCTATTGGTATCACCAACCAAAGAGAAACTACCGTAGTTTGGGATAAAACAACTGGAAAACCAATATATAATGCCATTGTTTGGCAAGATAGAAGAACCGCCGATTTCTGCGACAAAATGAAAGCAGATGGTTTGGAAGAGTACGTAAAAGAAACTACAGGGTTGGTTATAGATGCTTACTTTTCTGGTACTAAAATAAATTGGATTTTAGATAATGTGAAAGGAGCAAGAGCAAAAGCAAAAAATGGAGACTTACTCTTTGGCACTATAGATACTTGGGTTGTTTGGAAATTGACACAAGGAAAATTACACATAACAGACTACAGTAATGCTTCTAGAACATTACTTTTTAATATAAACACCTTAGTTTGGGACACAAAAATGCTTCAAGAATTGAATATTCCTTTGAGCATGATGCCAAAAGTAAAAAATTCTTCAGAAATTTATGGAGAAACAGGTGAAACTATATTTAATGGAAAAATAAAGATTGCAGGAATAGCTGGAGACCAACAAGCAGCACTTTTTGGACAAGCTTGTTTTGAAAAAGGAATGGCAAAAAACACCTACGGAACAGGTTGTTTTATGTTAATGAATACAGGAAAAAATAAAGTAGTTTCAAAAGCAGGTTTATTAACGACTATTGCTTGGGGAATAGACGGGAAAGTTGAATATGCATTGGAAGGTTCAATCTTTATAGCTGGAGCCGCTATACAATGGTTGAGAGATGGCTTAGGTATGATAGAGTCTGCTTCAGACTCAGAAATATTTGCTTCACAAACGGAAGATACTGGTGGTGTCTATGTTGTACCAGCCTTTGCAGGTTTAGGCGCACCTTACTGGGATATGAAAGCCAGAGGAGGAATATTTGGGATAACCAGAGGAACTACAAAAAATGATTTTGTAAGAGCAACTCTTTTGTCTTTGGCTTACCAAACTAAAGATGTTTTAAGTGCTATGGAAAAAGATGCAGGTTTTGAGTTAAAAACTCTAAAGGTAGATGGTGGCGCTTCTACCAATAACTTATTGATGCAGTTTCAGGCAGATATTTTAAATACCCCTGTAGAAAGACCTAAAGTTATTGAAACTACGGCTTTAGGTGCTGCCTATTTAGCTGGCTTAGCTGTAGGTTTTTATAGAAAAGAAGAACTAAAAGACAACGGTTCTTTAGACAAACAGTTTACACCTAAAATGGAGCAATCTTTACGAGAAAAAAAATATAAAGCTTGGACTAAAGCTGTTGAAAGGTGTATGGGTTGGTTGGATTAAAATTTAATACTAGCTGTTCTTTTTAATGAAAATCAAATCAAAAAAATAGCCTTAGCAATAATTATTGCTAAGGCTATTTAATATGTTGAGATAAATTTATCTAATCTAATACAACTCTGGGTATTTCTCAGGGTTTACATTATTCATCACTTTGTAAATTGCTTCAAAAATTTCTTCAGGATTTGGTTTAGAAAAATAATCCCCATCTGGACCATAAGCAGCTCTATGCGCTTTGGCCGCAATCGTAATTGGTTCAGAATCTAAGTAGTTGTAACCGCCTTGTATTTCTAATACTTGTTGCATCATGTAAGCAGACGCTCCACCTGGTACATCTTCATCTAAAAACGCCACTCTATTTGTTTCTTTCACAGATTCTACAATACGATGATCTACATCAAAAGGTAATAAAGATTGAACATCTATCATTTCTACAGAAATTCCAGCTTCTTCCAACATCTCTATCGCCACATCTGCCACTCTAATAATAGAACCGTAAGTTACTAAAGTAATATCTGTTCCTTTCTTTAAAATTTCTGGCTTTCCTAAAGGAACCGTAAATTCTATCAAGTTATCTGGTAATCTTTCTTTTAATCTGTAACCATTTAAACACTCCACAATAATTGCTGGTTCATCAGACTGTAACATCGTGTTATAAAATCCTGCCGCTTGTGTCATGTTTCTAGGCACCAAAATATTCATTCCTCTCAAAGAATTTATCATCATACCCATTGGAGAACCTGTATGCCAAATCCCTTCCAATCTATGACCTCTTGTTCTTATAATAACGGGGGCTTTTTGCTTACCATTTGTTCTGTAGGTTAAAGTTGCTACATCATCAGATAAAGGTTGTAAACCATAAATTAAATAATCTAAGTATTGGATTTCTGCAATAGGTCTTAAACCTCTCATTGCCATCCCTAAGGCTTGACCCATAATAGTCAATTCACGAATCCCTGTATCAAAAACTCTATCTCTAGAATATTTTTCTTGCAAACCAGCAAACGCTTGATTTACATCACCTATTTTTCCTACATCTTCCCCAAAAGCATACACATCTTCTCTAGTTGCTAATATATTGTCAAAGTTTTTGTTTAAAATTTCAAAACCGTTTAACGCTACTGAATTTTCAGAATAAACTGCTTTAACTTCCTTCACATGCTTCGCCGCATATTTTGTTTCACTTGTTAAGTTGGTGCTGTATCTTTCTTTTCCTTGCTCTTCTAAACTTTTTACAAAAGAGCGTAATTTTAAAACAGACAGATTGTTTTCTGTTAAAGTAGCTCTAAGAATAATCTTACTATTTTCTATAATATTCTTGTAAGTTGGATTGTAAGCATTCTTCAACTTATCAATAGCTACCTGTGCTTTTTCTGATAGATCCGTGTTGTTTTTAACTTCTTCAAATAAAGCTAAAGCATCTTTTATTTTTATTTTAATCGGTGCATTAAAATCTGCCCAAGCTTTTCTTTTGGCATCATTTACAGTTTTTTTGGCTACTTTTTCTAAGTCAACTATTACTTCTTCTGTTGCTATACTATTTTCAATTAACCAAGCACGCATTTTAACAATGCCATCATAATCTTGTTCAAATTGTAATCGCTCTTCAGATTTATATCTTTCGTGAGAACCTGAAGTTGAATGTCCTTGGGGTTGCGTAACATCAGTAATATGAAAAATAGCTGGAATATGATTTTCTCTCACTAAATTAATTCCGTTTTCAAAAGTTTCATATAAATCAACATAATCCCAAGCTTTTGCTTTAAAAATGTAAAATCCATTCCCATTTTCATCAATTTTAAACCCATCTAAAACTTCTGAAATACTTTCTTTGGTTGTTTGATATTTTTTAGGAACAGAAATTCCATAACCATCATCATAAACGACAAAAGCAATTGGTAATTTTTGAACCCCTGCTGCGTTGATAGATTCCCAAAAATGCCCTTCAGAAGTACTTGCATCTCCAATCGTTGCAAAAACTACTTCATTCCCATTTTTAGAAAATTTATTGTCTGCACTTTTCTTTTTATAAATTTTAGAAGCTAACGCTAAACCAACAGCTCTAGGCATTTGCCCTGCAGTACTAGAAATGTCTGCTGCTGTATTGTATTGTTCTGTTTGGTCTAACCAATCTCCATTTTCATCAACCAAGTCTGAAGAAAAGTGATTATTCATTTGTCTACCTGAAGAAGCAGGTTCAAACCCTGGTTCCGAATTGGCATAAAGTTGTGCAAAAAAATGTTCTAACTCTAATACTCCAAGAGACATCATTAAAGTTTGATCTCTATAATACCCTGTTCTAAAATCTCCTTTTTTAAATGTTTTAGCTAAAGCAATTTGAATAATTTCTTTTCCATCACCAAAAATTCCAAAACTACCTTTACCAGAAAGCACTTCTTTTCTTCCTGCTAAACTTGCTTCTCGGCTTATTATTGCCGTTCTATAATCGTCTATTACTATCTGTGTAAAATCACTTACACTTTCTTGCTTTTCTTTCATTCTTGCAGGTTTATTGGTTTGTTAAGCATTTAATGATTAAACGCTTGATGTCCTTTTTAAAGACTGTAAAGGTACAAAATTTATTGTTTTTAAAAGCTTGAAAAAGCTAAGGCTTATTGTTCCTGCTTCTTAGCTTTTACTTCTTTAAATCAATCATTTTTCTTTTATATTTGTACAATCAATAAAACCTATAGTTTATCAAACGATTAATAAAATCAGATTCCTTTTATACAACACTGCTCCCTTTGGGTTTTGTACTACTAAACTTTGTTCTTAAAGGACTTTTTATTTCCCATAATGCTATTGCTTTAGATGAACCTTTTAGTATTTATTACGCACAAATGAATTTGTCTTCTATCATTGAGTTTTTGTCTACAGGAAATAACCCTCCACTTTATGAATTATTTCTGCATTTTTGGATTAATGTTTTTGGTATTTCTGCATTGTCTGTCCGTATTCCCTCATTGATTTTTAGTTGTATAACTATTTTTTTTATTTATAAATTAGCTAGTACTTTTTTCAATAATCGCATCGCAATATATGCTAGTGTGTTTTATCTTTTTTCTAATAATGCTATTTTATACGCTCATGAAGCCAGAGTATATTCTTTATTTGCTTTATTGACGACACTTTCCATGTACTGTTTCTTTTCTTTAATAAATAATAAGCCTTTTAGTAATTTGCAAAAAGCATTGTTTATACTGATTCAAAGTCTATTGATATATGCTCATTATTTTGGCTTTTTTATCCTTTTTTTACAAGTGGCGTTTATTCTTTTCAATAAAAATTTGAGGAATATATATTGGAAGCGCTTACTTTCTTTCTCTCTCATTATTCTTTTGTTGTACACCCCTAATATTAAAGTGTTAATTAATCGCTTTTTAGATTCTTCCCTAAATGGGACTTGGGTAGCTAAAACAACCGGAATAGAGGATTTATATAACATGCTAGTTCATTTTAGTAATGCCCCTGTGCTTGCTGTTTGTGTAATTATTATTTTTGTTTTAGCGGTAATTAAGTCTTTCAAAGAGACCCATTTAATTTCCCTAAACGGTCAATTATTAATCATTTGGTTTCTTGTTCCATTCTTATTTATGTTTTTTTTATCGTATTGGGTTCCTGTGTTTATTGAAAGATATTTGATGTTTCTTTCAACTGGGTTCTATTTACTTTTAGCTATTACTGTAGATTACTTAGATTTTAAAAAGCCTATTAAGTATTTAGCTCCTATCATATTTTGTGTTCTATTTTTATTTACCACTGACACTAAAAATACAAATAAAAGAAATGTGATAGAGACGGTAGAAAAAATAAAAGAGCTGAAATCTGAAAATAGTATTCTCTACATTAGCCCAAAATGGTTTGATTTGAATTTTGTTTACTATTATAAGCAAGCTTGGTTTCAAGATATTGAACAGCATAGCAATAAGACAAAGATGCATGATCGCTTGCGTAGTGAAAACATTTATTTTATTAAAAAAGGAAGTGAAATATATTTTAAAGAATTAAAACAATTTGAAAAAATCTTATTCTTAGATGTTGGTTCAAAAAGCTTTTCTCCGAATACCGAAATTATTGATAAACTTAGCCAATTTGGAAAATTAAAAGAGCAACATGAATTTCATGAAATATTTACGCTCTATGAGTTTTCGGTAAAAGAATAGTTACAGTTTTTTCAACTCCAATTCAATATTGTTTTCATAAAATCTACTCGCAGATTTCTGAAATCCTTTAGTTAAATCTGAAACATAAAAATGATCTTTCTCTTTTTTAGTTTTACTCAATAAATTTTCATTATCTAAAATATTTTCAAGTTTTTCTGCTAAAATATCTGTGGAGTCAAACAATTTAACTTTACCATCGAAATAGTCACTGATTTCATCTTTTATTAAAACATAGTGAGTGCAACCCAAGATTAACGCATCAATATCTTTAAATTTTGGGTTTTTAAGATAGTTTTCGATAACTGCCTGACTAATATTGTCATTTGCATATCCTTCTTCTATCATTGGTGCCAAAAGTGGCGTAGCTAATACTTCCACCTGTAAGGTTGGGTTTCTTCTTTGTAATTTTTCTTGGTAAACTTTTGAATTTATTGTTGTTTGTGTGGCTATTAAACCAACTTTAAAAATCTTATCGTCTTTAACAATTGCTTCAATGATAGGGTCAATTACATTTATTATAGGAATACTTCCTTGATGTTTATCTCTTAAATGTTCGTAAGCAACAGCAGAAGCAGTATTACAAGCAATAACTATTGCTTTACACTCTTTGGTTTCTATTAAAAAATTTGCAATACTTAATGAAAAATCTTTAATTAAATCCTCTGACTTGTCGCCATAGGGTAAGTGTGCCGTGTCACCAAAATAGATTAAAGATTCCTTAGACAGACGTCTAGTAATAGCATTGGCGACCGTTAAGCCGCCAATCCCTGAATCAAATATTCCTATTGTGTTTTTCATTATAGTTTGACTTTAAAAGTCAATACTTAAAATTTCCTTATATCCCTAATTCGATTTTTACTAAATTAGTAATATTGTCAGAATCTGGCTTAACAATTAATACCCCTAAAGACCCGTCAAATACATAAGTATAAGCATTTGCAGTAGCAACTCTTTGAATAGCATCAAAAGCTTTTTTCTCTATTGGCGCTAATCTAGATTGCTCATAATTAGCTAATTCTTTTTGAGCTTCTGTTTCTAAGCTAGTAATTTTTTGCTCTAAAGCTGCAGCATCTTTATACTTTTGCTCCACGACCATTTGCGTGTAAGTAGGGCCATTATTTTGAATATCTGTTGCTAAGTTTTGGTATTGCGTATAAAATGTTTGAATACGTGTTTGGTATTCTTTACTTTTTCTTGTTAATTCTCCTTGTAAAGCCGCAACTTCTGGCATTTTCTCAAATAACTCTTGCGTATTTACATGTCCAAATCTTTGCTGTGCATTTACATTGTTTACGAAAGCTAAGCTCATTATTACACTTAGCATTAAAATCATTTTTTTCATCTTTCTATTATTTATGTGGTTTACGTTTGGCAAATATAGTAAAATCCATTCCCGCCTTTTTAGTTTATTTTACTTTTTTAACAAATATTAGTTGTTTTTTACTGCGGTTAAAATTTGCACGCTTTTATTATACTTCTTATTAGTAAAAAGCATTTGAATCCCGCTAGATTTATCGAAAATAAAATCATAACTTTTTTCTTCCGCTAATAATTGTATTTGTTTGTAAATTTTATCTTGAATTGGTTTAATCAATTCTTGACGTTTCTTAAACAATTCACCAGCAGGACCAAATTTTGCTTTCTGAAACTCTTTAACGTCTTTTTCTTTTGCTTCTATCTCGGCTATTTTTTCAGACTTCATTTTTTCATTCATTAAAACTTGTTCCGCCTGAAATCTTTTATAAGAAGTTTCTACGTCTTCCATTTTAGTCGCTATTTCTAAACGCCAGCCTTCTGCTAAGCCATCTAAACTTGCTTGTGCATTATTGTATGCGGGTAAGTTTTCTAAGATATAATCCATATCTACATATACAAATCTTTGGGCGTTTGCATTAAAACTCAAACCTATTATCATTACTAAAGTAATAATGATTGTTTTTAAATTTTGTTTTATCGTTTTCATAATCTATTTTTTTAAAGATGATAAATATATATTTAAGATAAATACTTATTCAGGTTCAAAGCCTAGGATGATTCTGAATTTACCATATTTCTCAAAAATATTGTTTCCTATAGTATTATCTTTATCAAAGCCTATGCCATAATCAAAACCAAGTAGCCCAAACATAGGTAGGAAAAGGCGTAAGCCTGCACCAAAAGACTTCTGTAAATCATAAGGTTTAAACTCACTAAAACTAGAATATACATTTCCACCTTCTATAAAACCAAGTACATAAACAGTAGCTGAAGGGTTTAAACTAATAGGATATCTCAGCTCCATTGAATACTTATTAAAAATAGGAAATCCTGTAATTGTATTTCCTTGTCCGTCAGATCCTGAAAGTGTTTCGTAGCCTCTTAAACCAAATGGTGTAGTTCCTAAATATGATGTTTGCTGAAATGCATCTCCTCCTAGCTCAAAACGTTCGAAAGGCGTTAAGCCAATGTTCGAATTATAAGAACCTAAGAAACCAAGTTTAGCAGATGTTTTTAATACTAACTTTCCTACAATAGGTGTGTACCAATCAAAATTGAAACGATATTTATGATATTCAATCCAGTTATATTTTTCTTCATTAGAGATATCTGGATCTGAATAATCTTTATTTATTCTACCAGGAAAAATCTTAGAGTAAGGTAAAGTGGCAGAAACAGTAAAAGATATATTAGACCCTCTTCTTGGAAATAACGGGTTGTCTATAGAATTTCTAGCTAATGTTGCAGATATATTTAAGTTTGTAGCTGCTCCTGTAGAGAAAATAAAGTTGTTTCCTAAGCCAGTAAAGTTGTTTAAATTATAGTTCTGTAAATTTAATGCTGTTCTTAAAGTAAAGAAGTTATCAGGAAATTTTAACCTTGTTCCTAAAGCAACTGTTGCTCCTAACGTTTGTAGGCTACCAGTAATATCTCCAGTAGTCACACCTGCCAATCTATTAAATTGTTGTAAATAAAAACTAGCCGTAAATGAAATTGGTTTTTTACCGCCTAACCAAGGTTCTGTAAAAGATATATTGTAAGATTGTGTTTGCTTACCATTAGATTGAACTCTTAATGTAAAGTTTTGACCATCACCGGCTGGTAGAGGTGACCAATATTTTGGTCTAAAAATATTTCTTAAAGAGAAATTGGTAAATTGCACACCTAATGTACCTACTAATCCTGTTCCAACACCTCCCCAACCTGCAGACAATTCTAATTGATCTGATGGTTTTTCAACTACTCTAAATTCTATGTCTACAGTTCCATTTTCTGGATTTGGAATAGGAACAACCTCTAACTGCTCGGGATCGAAATAGCCTAAGTTTGCTAATTCTCTTTGAGAACGAATTAAATCACTTCTAGAAAATTTATTGCCAGGCCTGATACGTATTTCTCTACGAATTACTTTTTCGTTTGTTTTCGTATTACCTACTATTCTTACTTCATTGATAGTAGCTTGTGGTCCTTCATAAATTTTAAACAATAAATCTACTGAATCGTTTACTATTCTTTTTTCTACAGGTGTTACATTGAAAAACAAATAGCCATCATCCATATATAAACTACTTACGTCACCACCATTCGGATTCATAAATAATTTTTGATCTAAGATTCCTTGGCTATAAACAGTCCCTTTTTCAATATTTACGATTTTAGATAAAATAGTATCTGAGTACATTGAATTTCCACTCCAAAAAATATTTCTGAAATAGTATAAATTTCCTTCTTCTATTAAAATCTCAATATTTACCTCTTCGTTTTCGTCAAACTCTACATTATCGAAAATAATTTTTGCATCTCTGTATCCATTTGCTTGATAAAAAGCAATTATTTTCTTTTTGTCTGCTTCATAGGTTGTTTTATTAAACTTTGAAACCTTAAAAATATTTAAGTTGACATGTCCTGCAGAATAATCTATAAAAGATTGGTAGTTGATATTCGATAACAACCCTAAAACACCTAGGTCGTTTATTTTATTTTTTTTATAATTCAACATTTTAGCCAACTCAAACTTTATTTTAGTTTTCGTGTCTTTCATTTGATTCTTCAACTTACTCGCTTTTTGCGTCTTGTTGCCTTGAATATCAATTCTGTTGATTTTTATTTTTTGTCCTTTGTCAATATCAATTTTTACGATTAAGCTATTTTTAACGACATCATCTTTTGCTTCTTCAATAGCTACTTTTACGAGATAAAAACCTTTTTCAATATAGAATTTTTTAATTTTATTAATCGTTGTCATTCTACTTACTTCTGTAAATATACTTCCCGAACGTAAGTCTATTTGTTTTCTAAGGTCTTCTACATGAGCTTTTTTAGCACCAGAAATAGAATAACGAGAAATTCTAGGTAATTCTTTCAAATGAATGATTAAAAAAGCGGTAGAACCAATCTTTTTTTCAATAGAAATAGAAATATCTGTAAATAAGCGCTGATCCCATAAGTTTTTGATGGCTTTAGCCGTTTTGTCACTAGGAATACCAATAGTTTCGCCTACTCTTAAACCTGAAATAGAAATCAAAACATTTTTATCTAAATGCTTTGTTCCTTCTACTTTTATTCCTCCTATTTCATATTCTTGTGGAGAGCTGTAGTCAACCATTCCGTCTTGAGACATCAGGGAAAGATTGTAAACGCCTACCATAAAAATTAATAAAATCAATTTCTTCATTTATGTTTATTTGTTGCTATAACAGCAGTTTTTCTCTTATTTTATTTGTTCGCTTGTTTTACCAAACCGCCTTTCTCTGCTTTGAAAATCTAATAATGCTGTGTACATTGATTCTTTTCCAAATGCGGGCCAATACTCTTCTGTGAAATACAATTCTGTATAAGCAGATTGCCAAAGTAAAAAATTACTTAATCTGAGTTCGCCACTTGTACGAATCATAAATTCTGGATCGGGAATATCAACGGTGTAAAGATTACGATTTATGTCTAAATCTGAAATTTTTTCTATATCAATTTCACCTTTTTTAACTTCTAACGCAATTTTTTTAACAGCATTTACCAATTCTGACCTGCCGCTATAGTTTAATGCTAGAATTAAATCCATTCTATCATTATTTTTTGTGGCTTCTTTCAGTTTATTTAATCCTTTTTTGACACCTTCTGGCATTTTATCAAGATCGCCTATAGTTTTTAAACGAATATTGTTTTTCATGAGCGTTTTGGTTTCTCTACCTAATGTTAAAACTAACAACTCCATTAAAGCTTTTACTTCTAATTTTGGTCTATTCCAATTTTCTGTAGAAAAAGCATAAAGTGTTAAATGTTTTACGCCTAAATCGGCGCAAGCTTCTGAAATTACTCTAACAGCCTCTACTCCTTTTTTGTGCCCAAAAACTCTATTTTTATCTTGTTCTTTTGCCCATCTTCCATTACCATCCATTATAATGGCTATATGTTTTGGTAAGGTTGTTAGATTTATTTTTTCTTTAATACTCATAAAAGGGTAGTACACAATTATATTAAGGCGTAAATATAAGAAAACTTGAGAGATGTATTCTGTTTTTATTTTTCATTTAATTTCAATAAATAACATGTTTCACACTTATATAACCTGTCAAAATGAAAATTTATCAAATTTAAAAAGTAGGACATTTCATCTTAAAGATAGTATAAGATATCGAAAAGCCAGCAAACATATAAAAATCTGCTTTCCCTGAATTTGCTCTTTGGTTTCCTGGTGTTCCAATAGAAGGACCAACTTCACCGCTTCGGTCTGCTAATTGATACGCTAGCCCTTTTGAACCTTCTGGCAATGATAATGGGCTGGCGTAAACACCACCAACATCATCTATATAATCTGTAAAAGCTACTCTTAATTCGCCGAACATACTAACGGTCCATTTTTTGGAAATACTATATTTAAAACCGCCGCCGATTGGAATAGCGAAACTGATTAAACTATATTTTTCTACGCCTGAATAACTTGGGTCATTTTGACCTTCGGTTCCTAATGGTTGTAAATAATGCCATTCATTATTTAATTGTGCTTGTGGGTCAAAATAAAAAACAGCAAGCCCTAGTGTGAAATACGGACTAAACCTTCTATTTTGTTTTAATTTATTGAATTCTAAAAAATTTAATTCCATCATAGTAGACAATTCTATCACATTGGTTCTAAAATGTAAATTTCTTTGTCTGTTAAAAGCATTTTTAGATAATTTATCGTCAAATGCTAATTGAGCATAACTAAATGAAGATTTTAAAGCCCAACGCGAATTAAAATTTGCTCTATAAAAAACAGCGCCCATAGGTTTTACTGAAGTAAAACTGGCATTATAGTTTAGGTCACCAAAATAATTAGCAAGGCCTGCCATTACGCCAAACTCATGTTTTTGCGCCATAGAAACTAATGGTAGTAAAACCAGTATTAATATTTTTGTGTATTTATTGAACATTTAAAGAATGCGAAGATATCTTTTTTCTATTTAACGAATAATCTAAATGCTATTGTATTTGAAACCTTATTAAAATAAAAAAGCCCCATAAAGGGGCTTTGTGGTCCCACAAGGACTGTGTCATAATTATTTATACTCAATATAATCAACAGGTTATGAAAAATATATAAAATACTTGTACGAATAATTGTACGAATTATGCTATTATTAATTACTCTAACCAAAATTTAGAAAGAGTATTTCAAAAAGTTTCCGTTAAATATTTTAAACTTCG
>CAWVRT010000017.1:0-47053 GCA_963932515.1 uncultured Chitinophagales bacterium | reverse complement strand
AGAGATAGCTATAAATTCCACAAATTGATTTTTTTGTCTTTTTTTATTAAAAAAGGTAAAATTATCTTTGAGTTGTCAAATAAGTTTGTTGATAAGCAAAACATATATTACATTTGATAGCATTCTTAATTAAATTCATTATTAAATTCACCCTATGTTTAAAAATATATTTTCATTCTCTGTTTTTTTAATTACTATTTGTAATTTTTGTTTTGCATTAGTTGTGCCGATTGACAATTACTCTGTAAATACTAAAGGTCAAGTACAATTATCAATTCAAGCCCAAGCAAATAAATATTATATACTTACTGCGCAGCATAGTACTACTTTTGAATGGGTTACTTCAATGACGTTGGGGGTTAATGGAACTATGGTCATTTCAGAGCCAGCAGCAGCTTATCCATTAATCAACTATACGATTACAGAACATGATATAGCAAGCCCTGATGATTTAGATGAAGATGGGATAGATGACATTACAGAGTTCAATAATATGCCTACAGATGCCCCAATAAACTTTGCAACTCCTATTGCAATTATAAATGGAGCAACCTCAATACCCGATGCTCAAACCTTTAATGATTTGGCTACAATAAACAACGTCCCTTGGGCTCCTTTTCTCGATGGTCAACAATATGTTAAATTCGGAATATTGGATAGAGACTCTCCTAATCCTCAAATATATTTTATTAATAGTAACACGTATACTATTCATGCGAGTTTTTGGCAAGGTATTGGAGCTAGTGTAAGTGGTGACGATGGATCTGGAGAGATCGTTTTTAATCCTACTGAGATACTTAATGGTGTTATTGGAAGTTATTCGTTTAATTTTTCCTTTGGAAGTGCAAAAGATTTTGAGGCTACTCAAAGAACATATGAGTTATTAATAGCTAATATGCCTTTTCTACAAAATAATATGAATCACTTTATTGGGCAATCAGACGAAAACGAATACCTAACAGATTATGCTGCTGATTTTGTAGGCTCTAGAATAGGTGTTGTTTTAGAATCTGATGTTTTTGCTGAAATTAATTATATCCCTTTCCATGAAGCTGAAGGATATGGTTTTTTTAAACACATGACTCTTAATGAAGACCCTGGGTCAAGAGATATTGTTTTGTATGACGCATTGCCTAATTCTTTACCAAGAGTAGGGGGAATAATAACTTCTGTAATACAAACACCGTTATCGCACGTTAATTTAAGAGCTATTCAAGACAATGTTCCAAATGCCTATATCAAAGATCCTCTTTTAATTGATTCAATTTCGAATTTAATAGGAGGCTATATTTATTATAAGGTAGAAAATGAGCAATATCTTATAAGAGAAGCTACATTAGCTGAAGTGAACACATGGTATGAAGACCTTAGACCAACAGAACCACAAATCCCTATTCGAGATTTAAGCTTCACAGAAATCTTACCCTTAGATTCTATTGGCTTTGATATGGCTACTTCATTTGGGGCAAAGTGTTCTAATGTTGCTACAATGAGGTCATTTGGGTTTCCTAGTGGAACGATACCAGATGGTTTTGGAATTCCATTTTATTTTTATGATGAATTTATGACATTCAACAATTTTTATCTAGAGGCTGAAGTTATGATGAATAATCCTGCTTTTATAACTGATTTAAATTTTCGTATTGAGCGATTGAAAGATTTTAGAAGATCTATGAAAGATGCTCCTATGCCTCAATGGATGCTAGATGAGTTACAAGCTATGCATGAAGCTTTCCCAGTAGGGACAAAGGTTAGATGTCGATCAAGTACAAATAATGAAGATTTACCTGGATTCAGTGGTGCAGGTTTATATTCTTCCAAAACTCAACACCTTGACGAAGGACATATCTCTAAATCAATTAAGCAAGTTTACGCCAGTATGTGGAATTTTAGAGCATATGAGGAAAGGGATTTTTATCGTATTGATCAGTTTATTGCAGCTATGGGAATTTTATGCCATTCCAATTTTGAAGATGAGCAATCAAATGGTGTAGGGATTAGTATTGACCCAATTTATGAAACAGATAGTACTTTTTACCTAAATACTCAAGTTGGAGAATCATTGATTACAAATCCTGATCCGAATTCAGTGCCAGAAGAGATTTTATTATATGAAAATCCTGCGCAAGGTGCTGGTTATTTAGTATTAAGATTATCGAACTTGGTGACTCCTGGTGACTTGGTAATGGACCTAGTATATCTTGATCAAATGAGAGAATACCTTACTACCATTCATGATGAATTTGCCATACTTTACGATGTGGTAGGTGCTGAAGGCTTTGGGATGGATATTGAGTATAAAGTAACTGTTCAAGGTCAATTGGTTATTAAACAAGCAAGACCATGGGTTTCATTTTGGGCGAATATTAAAGCCAATAATGATTTAGGTGTTACAGAAATTATTAACCCTCAATCTTCATCAAGTTTAGGAAACAACGAGCTAATTACAGCAAGAATTGCCAATGCCGGATTGAACGATATGGATAGCTTTGACATTTCTTTACTAGTAGATGGTATATTCGTAGAAACGATTACCGTTACTGATACAATAAGACCTTTTAATTATGATGATTTTCAATTTTCTATACCGCAAGATTTTTCAACTGTTGGTGAGTATAACATTACTGGAATCGTTACTGATGTAGATGATGAATATGGCAATAATGATACTTTAAACATTGTTTTAAGTAATATACATTTATTGGATGGAGCGCTTTCTATAGGAGAACTAAACGTTCTTTGTAATGAAGTTGGAGTCAATGCTATCGTTACGAACTATGGTGAAACCACAATCACCGATGTAGAAATTGAAGTTATAGTTAATGGTTTAGCTGTTGATAGTATTAATTTCACAATAGATGCACCTTACCTAGGACAAGATTTGATAGATATAACCATTGATGATAATCTTATGCAGACTAACAATAATATTACGCTCAACTTGTTAAGTGTGAATGGTCAAATTGACGGAGATGGAAACAATAATTCAGCTTTTACATCTACTACGCTAGATTCAGATTATGACTTTATTACATTGGTTATTAACGCTGATCAATATGATTGGGAAACTTCTTGGGAAGTATATGACGAAGGAACGAATCAGATTATAGCCAGTGGAGGTGTAGAAGATCCTTATGAAACCTTTACTCAAGAGATTTGTTTGAATTACGGTTCTTGCTTTACGCTCAATGTTTACGATTCATATGGGGATGGAATTAATGCTACCCAGGGAAACCAATATGCTTTCCTAGTTTATAATTCATCAGGTGAGACTATTGCTACAAATGATGGTGACTTTGATTATGAGGCACAAGAAGTGTTTTGTCCTGATGGAACAGGATGTGTGATTACAGCAGATATAAACTTATCCCATTCAACCGGTAACAATGGTGCTATTACAATTAATACTAATTCAGGGGTAAATCCATTTCTATATAGTATAGATGGAGGGCTAACATTTTTTGATCATAATACTTTCATTGGGTTAGTTCCTGGAGATTATTCAGTATTTGTACAGGGTGCTACAGGTCTTTGCTCCTCATATCAAGAAATAGTTTCTATTGAAAACTGTACTTTTGTTTCTGCCGATATTGAAGCTGCTATGGTCTCTTCTGTGGTAACTGCAAACGGTTCTATTGAGATTAATCCTACTTCGGGAGTTGGTCCATATCAATATAGCATTGATGGTGGTCAAAATTTTGTTGGCAATAATATATTCCCTGACTTAGCTGTAGGAACTTATAACGTAATTATTCAAGATGCATCTGGAATCTGTCTCTATGAACAAAGTGTACCTGTTGAAGTTTGCCAAGTTACAGCAGATGTTGCTACAACTAATACTACTTCTGAATTTGCAACCGATGGTATTATTAATATTAATCCTACTTCTGGATCTGCTCCATTTCAATATAGTATAGATGGAGGACTAAGTTTTGTTACCAATAATACATTCCTTAACCTAAATGCAGGTACTTATGAAATCGTTTTTCAAGATGTATCTGGTACTTGCAATTATGAACAAACAGTCACTATTGAAACGGAGGTGATGAGTAATATAAATGACCTCTTATCAAACGGAATTAAGATATATCCGAATCCAACCTCTGATAATTTTAAAATAAGAATAGAAGCATCTTCTATGCTATCAGGCGAAGTAAATATTGAAGTGTATGACAATTTAGGCAGAAAAGTTCTAACTGGGTTAATTTCAAAAGGGGGAAACAATTCTGAAACTACAATATCACTAGAGGGATATTCTTCGGGGAGTTATTATATCAAGTGCTATAGCAATACTTTTGAAAAACATTTTAAAATAGTCAAAATTTGAGTAATATAGCACAATAGTTGGTCTTTGTATAAGTCTTTGAAAGTATAAAAGGTGGATAAATCAAACTTTTAGGGTATAAAAGGTTTCAATTTCTTGAAACCTTTTATATAACTTAAAGGAAATAAACCTTAGTATGAATTTTAAATAATTCATTTTAAAAATAGAATTATATAAAATTGTAGGAGTTCCTTCAGGATTAATTGATGAAGTTGGTGCATATATTAAATTGAAAATTTCAATGGAAGTTTTAGTTTCAAAAGATGCTTCACAGCAAAAGGAAATGAAATGGTAATGCTATGCAATTAGTAGAAAAAATAAAAGAAATGAACGGTAGTCTGATACGAAAGTAACTATTATCTCAAAAAAATAAAAAATGAAAGTAGCCATAAATGGTTTTGGAAGAATTGGAAGATTAACATTTAGAAATTTATTAGCAAAAGGAATTGAGATAGTTGCTATAAATGATTTAACAGGAAACGAGACTTTAGCTCATTTATTAAAATTTGATACTGCACACGGAATTTTTTCAGAAGAAGTAAGTTTTGATGCTGAAAATATAATAATCAATGGAAAGAAAATTCCTTGTTTTTCTGAACGAGAAGCTAAAAATTTACCTTGGAAAAAATTAGAGGTAGTTGTAGTAGCTGAGTGTACAGGCTTCTATAGAAGTAAAGAAAAAGCAATGCAACATATAACAGCTGGTGCAAAAAAAGTTGTTATTTCTGCACCTGCAGGAGCTGATGTTAAAACCATAGTTTGTGGTGTAAATGATGATATAGTTAGCCCAGAAGATGTTATTATTTCTATTGCTTCTTGTACTACAAATTCTTTAGCACCTATTGTAAAAGTATTAAATGACACTTTTGGACTAGAAAGTGGATTTTTAAACACTATACATGCTTATACCTCAGACCAAAAATTGCAAGATGCACCGCACAAAGATTTACGTAGAGCAAGAGCCGCTGCAATGTCAATTATTCCGACAAGTACTGGTGCAGCCAAAGCGATTAGTTGGGTAATACCTGCTGTGAAAGGAAAGTTAGACGGAATGGCAACTAGAGTTCCAGTTATTACCGGTTCTTTGACTGATTTTACTTTTGCTTTATCTAAAGAAGTAAGTGTAGAAGAAATCAATAAGGCCATGTTAATCGCCAGTAAAAAGCAATTGAAAGGTATTTTAAAATATGAAGAAGCGCTGTTGGTTTCTTCTGATATTGTTAGTTCTTCTTATTCTGCCATTTTTCAACCAGATTTAACTAAAAAAGTAGGTAATCAATATAAAGTGATTGCTTGGTATGATAACGAAATGGGTTATGCTTCTAGAATGGTAGATATGATTTTGTTATTGGCATAGGTAATTGTAAAAAATGACTAGCTCATCTAAAACTAAAAATATAAGCCAAGCTGTTACAAGTTTCCAAGAACTTATTGCTACACCTTTTTTTGGAGATATTAATGCGATTTGTTGGAGCCGTAAACTAATCGGTGATTTCTCTGACATTGTCGAAAATATAGAACTAAAAGGAAATATGATGGAGTTGAATCCAGAAGTACTGGGTGAATTACAGTTGAGTGAACAAGGACAATTAGCACGTGATATTCTTTTAAACGATATGGAACTGCTTAAAGAACATGGCGCATCGCCAATTCTTAATGTAATAAAATATTATGAAAGAGACGATAGTTATCTATTTTTCCCAACCGATGTTTATTCTTTTCATGTAGATCGTTCTCCTTTACCTGTTGATACTTTTTTATGTACCTATCATGGTACTTCAAGTGAAATATTACCAAATTCACAAGCGGAACAAAAAATTCTTGTTCCTGAAATACGGGAAGAACTTAAAAAACTATATGATGGAAAAGAGGAAGGTTTTGAATCATTTTTAAGTGAATATTTCTTTGATTTACACTATCAAGCAAAGCCTAATGCAAGTCTTATCAATTGTGGTATTGGTCATTTATGGAAGATAGCGACAGATAATCCTAAAAGTCAATTTTTGCCTTGTATTCACCGTTCGCCAAAAGAAAAAATGGGGGAGAATCGTTTGATGATAATCTGTTAAATGTAATGGAAGAAACTATTTATTAGCATATAATAGAGAAATCTAATCCTAACTTGTAAAGTCCGTATCCTCTGAAGTTGGGAAACGCATAAGTAGTCGAAGTCCCACTTCAATAGACACGCCTTCATAAATAATTTTATGCATAACATCTGCAATCGGTGCTACAAATTTATATGTTTTTAAAGCATGTAAAATTTGTACTGTTTTTACTCCTTCAGCAACTTCTGTCATTTTCTCATTGATTTCTTCAATGCTTAAACCTTCTGCTAAATATCTTCCAACGGTATTGTTTCTACTTTTTGGGCTATTGCAGGTAGCTATTAAATCGCCTACGCCAGCCATTCCTAAAAATGCTTTTTCGTTAGAGCCTAAACCTTTAGCAATATAAATAGATTCTGCCATTCCACTAGTGATTAGCATGGCTTTTGAGTTTTCTCCATAGCCTAAACCTCCTAAAATCCCTGCAGCTATTGCTACATAGTTTTTTAAGATTCCAGCTAGTTCTACACCAGTTAATTCATTCGAACCATATACTCTCAAACGATTACTTTTTAAAGCTTTTTGTCCCATTATAATTACTTCATCAAATGGACTAGCAATTACTGTGGCTGCTGGTTGTTTTAGAGCCAATTCTGTTGCTAAGTTTGGTCCTGCCATACAACCAACTCTTAAGACAGATGTTTTGGCAAGAATTAATTCAGACATTGTTAAAACTTCTTCTTTTTTTAATACAGAATCATTAGTCAATTCTTTTTCTACAAAAAATCCTTTAGTTGCATGAATAAGAATATGAGACGGTTTTAAAAAATCTTTAAAATCATTTAACATACTAGAGAAACTATCTGAAGGAATTACCGGAAAAATTAAATTACACTTGGTCGTTAATTCTTCAATGTCATTAATAACGGTAATGTTTTTATGTAATTCTTGATTTCGATGTGTTCTAGAACTTTGTATTAAATCCACTTTTTTTTTGTTTCGGGCATACAATAATACTTGCGCGTTTTCAGCTAACAAATTGGCTACGGCAGTTCCAAAACTACCAGCGCCTATTACACCGTAAATTTCTTTATTATTTGACATGGATTGGGTTTACTATAAATATTAGGGTTTTATTTAAACAAATTTTCTAAATCATAACCACTTAATCTATTATGGTAAAAATACAACAATTTTACATTTTGTGTAAGGATTGTATTTTTATCTTTTTTCTTTAACGGAAGTAGTGAGTGATATACGCCAAGGTTTTTTAAGCCATGATTTAATATATGCGTTATATCTTCTTCTAAATGATAAGAAAGTTGAATTTTTTCTTCATTTCGCAATTCAATAAGCTTTTGTTTTACTCTTTCCATTTCAGATTTTAGTACATCAATATCTATGGTTATTTCATCTTCAGGAACACGTAATAGTTCATAGATGTCTAGCATTTTATTTTCTCTTTGAAATATTTCAAAAGCAGTAAATGCTAATAAATGACTAGTTAGTACCGTATTAGTCGTGTGGAATTTTTCGGCTATTCGTTTAGCTAATTTTCTAGTATAAACACCTTCTCGTTGCTTATCTTCTGTCAATTCACCATTTAAAAAAAAGTAATCTTTAATAGAAACTTTCTGCCCTATTGCATTTATACTATCTCCATCTTCGTCTATTTCATTTCCAAAAACATCCATTGGCTTGGCAAAAGAAATGTTCATCCCTGGTTTAGCTGTCAAAAATTTAAAAAATAGTTTGACTAGTTTTAATGAGGTAGTTATGCCACTTTTTTCACCAATATATCTTTCTTTACCCATAATAGAAAGATGTTGTTTTATTAAAGAATCTCCTTCTATTACAAAATGATAGTTTAAGACAACAGGTACTACAAAAATCTTTTTGGCTGTTTCTTCATTGTATTTTTGAAGATTGATTCTTTGTGCTTCTATTGCAGTCCCTAAAAGGCCTAATTTTAATTTGTCTTCTATTTTTCCTGAGCGAGAACGTGTTCCTCCTGGAAAAAACAAAGAATGTGCTCCTCTTTGTATTGCTACAGCAGAATAAGATTTTAATAATTCTAAATAAGGTTGATTTTTCTTTCTTCTATCTAGTTTGTATGCACCCAAATCATTCATCCATTTAGATAAAAGTTTTAGGGTAAATAAATTAATTCCTGCACCATAAGTCATGGCAGGTAAACCAATAGAATCTATAATAAAACCAATAGTAGGAGAATCTAAATTACTAAAGTGTGTTGGAACAATGATTACGGTTCCTTTTTTAGAAAGTTCTCTAATTTGTTCTACAGGGCCTGTAATGTTCAATTTTTCGTAGAGCGTTTTTTTAGAAGACCATAAAAATTTAAAACGGTTTCCCGGTGCTGTATTTGTTAGTCTAGAAAATAACCATGGTAAAATATTTCTAGCAAATTTATGTGTTTTAGGCTCAAAGTTTGCAACAATTTCATTCGCATAATGCTTAAGAATTTTATGCATTATTTTTTGATCGCTCTTGTATTGTGAATCGTTATCCTCAATCTTATCAGTTTCAAGGATTTTCTTTTTTATCTCACTCCAAAATATACTTTCTGAAGGTTTGTCAGATTTCCAAGCTTGCTTGGTTAGTCTATTCTTTTCTTTATAAAGGATACTTTTTAGTTCATTGTGCAATAATTCTGCAGTATGAAATTTTAGGTATAAACTCTTTTCAGTTTTTTCAATCACCTCTTTTAAGAAGTTCTTTTTGTCTTTACTAAGTTTATATATTGGCCAATCTTTCCTATTAGGAATTACATAGGGCAATCGGTCTTTTATTGGTTTTTCGGTAGGCTTCATTTTATTGGTTTTGGAAATGTAAATATATACCTATTTACGAATTATCAATCCAATTGGAGAAGAATCAATTTTAAACGTTAACTTTCTTTTATCAAAAGTTTAAATCCTTTTCCGTGAATATTTACAATTTCAATTCTTTCGTCAGCTTTTAAGTATTTCCTAAGCTTTGTAATGTATACATCCATACTTCTACCAGTAAAATAATTGTCATTTCCCCAAATAGATTTTAAGGCAATGTTTCTGTCTAATACTTGATTTTTGTTGTAAGCTAATAGTTTGAGTAATTCCCCTTCTTTTGTTGTTAATTTTTGTTCTTCTGCATCTTTTTTTAATGATCGATACTCTGCGTTGTAAAGATAATCTCCAATAGTGAATTCTTTTTGATCTGTACTTGGAAGGTGTGCATTTTTAATTCTACGCATAATAGCTTCAATACGTAGGTTCAATTCTTCAAAGCTAAATGGTTTTGTTATATAGTCATCCGCACCAATAGATAAACCTTTAATTTTATCTTCTTGCATAGATTTTGCTGTTAAGAATATTATCGGAATATTTTGATCTACTTTTTTTACTTCAGCAGCTAATGTAAACCCATCTTTTTTAGGCATCATTACATCAAAAATACAAATATCAAAGTCTTCTTTGTTAAAAGCCTTCCAAGCTTTCTCGCCATCATCATACAATTCTACATAATTATCTTCTAGCTCTAAAGAGTCTTTTAATACAGAACCTAAATTTGGATCATCTTCTGCTAATAATATTCTTAAGTTAAATTCTTTCATCGTTTAGTTTTTGTTATAAGATATAAACCGTTTTTTTCGTTAATTAGTATCAAATAAATAATTATTTAACAGAATTTAATTCAATGGTGAATTTGGTATATTTTTTTAATTCAGAGTCGATACTAATCTTTCCTTCGTGTTCTTCAATCATTGTTTTTACATAACTTAAGCCTAATCCAAAGCCTTTCACGTTGTGTATATTTCCGGTAGGTACTCTATAAAATTTTTCAAAAATCTTTTTAGAGTCAGTTTTCGTCATTCCTATTCCGTTATCTTGAATTTCTAAAAAGATAGATCCGTTTTTATTGTACGTATTTATTTCTATAAATAAATCTTCTGCTCTTCTGTATTTTAATGCATTGTCAAATAAATTTGAAAAAACATTTAACAAATGAACTTCATCACCACTGACATAGTAGTTGTTTGCTTCCAATTGCCATATTACTGTAGCATTTGCATCTATTATCCTTAATTTAAATTTTTGCTTAAGCTCATGTAATAAGTCATGAACGTCTATTTTTTCTTTATTCAATCGAATGGATTCCTTGTCTAGTTGGGCGGTTTGTAAAACTCTTTCAATGTGATTTCCTAAGCGGTGGTTCTCATCGTTTATTATTTTTATATAATTATTTAGCTTGTCTTTCTTGTTTTGAACTTTTTCTTTACTCAACATTTCTGTAGCTAAAGAAATTGTGGCTACTGGCGTTTTTAGCTCATGTGTCATATTGTTTATAAAATCTGTTTTTAATTCAGACAACTTTTTTTGCTTGAAAATAATATACCAACTGATTAAAAATGATCCGACAATAAGGAATATAAAGATAAAAGAAGACACTAATAGCTTGGAGTTAGATTTTAAAATAAAACTCTTTTTCTTAGGGAAGTCTATTAATAAAACCGCTTGTGTCCCAATAATTCCATTTAATAAAACAGGTGCTTTAAATGATTTTTTAAATAATTCAGGGGTTATTTTACTGCAATTACCGCAAAATTCTTTTAAAGAAAACTCTTCTAATAATGCAAAATTAAAAGGAGTCGTGATGCCTACTCTTTTTAATTCAAAATCTAATAAAGTGTATAGTTCTTGAGAATCGGTGCTTAATTCGAAAATTTCGTCATCTAAAAAAACTTGAAAATTCATATTATTGAACATGCTACTATAATAGTTTGCATATTCTTTATTCATTTCTTCTTGGTTAGAGAGGATGTTTAAATCCAGATTTAAAGATTTTATTCTTTGGTCTAACTCTAAAAGATCTGTAGCCGAGACTACAAAAGAGGAGTCATTCTTAATGATAGTCGCTGTATAGATATTGTCTTTAAATTGTAAAGAGTAACTTTCGTCTTGTTTATCATTTAAAAAATTTGCATTATAGCTAGGGTTTATATCTGTTGTCTTATTAATAAAGTTTAAAGCTTCCTTTTCTTCAATTTGAACTGCTACTCGGTGTAAAGCATCTTGTAAATACTGAAAGAATACTTGTTCCTGAATAATTACACTCCTTTGAATAAAAATAGATTGTACGTAGATTAATCCAAAAAGGGCAATGCTAACAATTGCAATAACGGTATAGAGTTTCCATTTCTTCATTTCTAACGTAAATATAGTAGGCGTTTATTAGATGTTAAAATGCTTAACATTAATTAACTAGAAAGAAACTCTGTGTAGGTTTTTTTACATGTAAAACATCTAAAAAAAACAAGTTAAAGATGATTTAAAAATAAATAAATATTTTTTGAATAAATGTTTCTTTTTATAAAAAATCGTTTTACATTTACATCGGAGAATTGGCAGAGTGGTCGAATGCGGCAGTCTTGAAAATTGTTGTACCGTGAGGTACCGGGGGTTCGAATCCCTCATTCTCCGCTTGAAAAGCCTTACAGATTCTGTAAGGCTTTTTTGTTTTATAAGGGGTAGTAAAAGTTTACACTTTCTAATATTAATAGACTTCCATTTTAAAATAAAAATGGCAATTGTTTTTTATTTTAAAGCATAAAAAAAGGCCTTGTAAATATCTTTTACAAGGCCTTTTATATGTTGTTATGAATTTCAGCTATTTATATGATAAGCATTGCGTCTCCATAAGAATAAAATCGATAATCTTTATTTATAGCTTCTTGATATGCTTCCAGTATTAAATCAGTATCGGCAAAAGCACTTGCCATAATAATTAAACTAGATTTTGGTAAATGAAAATTGGTTAATAAACAATTTGCAATTTTGAAATCGTAAGGAGGAAAAACAAATAAATTTGTCCAGCCTTCAGAAGCTTTTAATTGATTATTTGCAGTTACAGATGATTCTGTTGTTCTTACAGAAGTAGTACCCACGGCACAAATTCTTCTTTTACCAACGATAGCTTTATTTACAACTGCAGCTGCTTCATCAGTAATTTGAAAGTATTCTGCATCCATTTTATGTTTGCTTAAATCTTCCACTTCTATAGCTCTAAATGTTCCCAGGCCTGTATGTAGTGTAATCTCCGTAGTTTCTACACCTTTAATTTCTAACATTTTCATCATTTCTTCTGTGAAATGCAATCCTGCTGTTGGTGCGGCTACTGCTCCTTCTTTTTTTGCATAGACTGTTTGGTATCTGTCTTTATCTAATTCTTCAAGCGGTCTAGTAATATATTTTGGTAATGGCGTAGAACCAATAGCAAATAATGCTTTTTTGAATTCATCATTATCACCATCGTAAATAAAACGAATTGTTCTTCCTCTAGAAGTTGTATTGTCAACTACTTCAGCAACGATAGTTTCATTTTCTCCAAAATAAAGTTTGTTTCCAACTCTAATTTTTCTTGCAGGATCTACTAAAACATCCCAAAGTCTTTGATCTTCACTTAATTCCCTTAAAAGAAATACTTCAATTTTTGCACCAGTTTTTTCTTTGTGGCCGTTTAATCTTGCAGGAAAAACCTTGGTGTTATTCATAATTAAAGTATCACCTTCATCAAAATAATCAATAAAATCACTAAATTGTTTATGCTCAATAGTTCTTTTTTCTCTATCGATTACCATTAATTTAGAGTCTCCTCTTTTTTCAGGTGGGTATTCTGCTATTCTTTTAGGGTCTAACTCAAAGTCAAATTCTGATAATTTTACAGCCATTCGTTAAGATCTTTTATAAGTGATTGAAATGAGTTACAAAGGTAATTATTTTTTATATTTTCAAGACATAAAACTAGTCTAATTCTAAATCCTTGCATTATTTTAGAAAAATGGTCCTACTATTAGTAATTTTATTCTTCTATTTAAACTAATATGCTTGTGAAAATTTAGTACCTTTAGAAACGAACAATACAAGCCAACTAAAATGACACTCAAGGAAATTTCACTCATCATAATGGCAATTTCATACATCGCCGCAGGATTAAATCATTTTAGAAATGCGAAATTCTATCTAAAAATTATTCCACCGAGTTTACCATTTCCTAAATGGGTAAATTGGATTAGTGGTGCAGCAGAAGTTATACTAGGTATTCTATTGTTTTTTCCTAATTATAGCTCTTTGGCTGCTTGGGGAATTATTGCTTTACTAATAGCTGTTTTTCCAGCAAATATTTACCATTTCACTTCCAAAGGAAAAACCTTGCCAGCGCCAATATGGTTGTTATACTTAAGGTTGCCAATACAATTTTTATTAATGTACTGGGCGTATACTTTTACTTACTAATTATTTCTGCTGAATAAAATCATAGACATTACCATATAAATCATCAAAAAGGCAAACAATACCAAAATCTTTTTCAATCGGTGCTGAACGAAATTTAACACCTTTTGCTAGCATATTTTTATAATCTCTTAGAATATCATCGGTGTATAAAAACAAGAAAACACCGCCGCCTGTTTGGTTGCCAACGGCATTTAATTGTTGCTCATTTTTTGCCTTCGAAAGTAATAAGCTAAATCCATTAGAACCTTTTGGTGCTATGCGAACCCATCGTTTTGTTTCAGATCTTTTGCTGTCTTCTAAAAGCTCAAAAGCTAATTTGTTAGTGTAAAAATCAATAGCTTCATCATAATCTTTGACTACCAGTTTTATTTGATGGATGTTTTGTTGCATATTTATAAATACTTCTTTAGTAAGGGATTTGACTTATAGACTTTCTAATTTGTTAGCTGTTGGTGAGATTGAAACCTGTAATTTAAAACACTAACTAGCAACCTGAACTTTAACCGTTTTATTCTTGATCTTATTTTTATTTGCTTTCTCTACAATTTCATTTATTCTAGTTCTTTTTACGGCAACATAAGCACTAAAATCTTTAATATCAATCAATCCTAATTCATCTTTTTCTAATTCAATTTGTTTATAGAAAAAACCAACAATATCTATTTTGTTCACTTTGTCTTTTTTTCCTTTATTAATATAAAGTGTAACGTATTCTGGATGTACATAGTTTTCTACGCCTAATACTTTATATTCTTCAGCACTAAAAACTTTTCTAAAAGAAACTTTTTCATCTGGCGCAAAAATAACATAAGCTGTTCCTTCTTTTTGCATTCTAGCTGTACGACCATTTCTATGAATAAAAACATTTTCTTCATGAGGTAAATGATAATGTACTACGTTTTTTATATCGTCAATATCTAAACCTCTAGAAGCTAAATCTGTTGCAAGTAAAATGTTGGAACTTCCATTTCTAAATTTAATAATAGATTTTTCTCTTTCTTCTTGTTCCAAATCTCCATGAAAAGTGGTAGACACAATATTCTGCGCCTCTAAAAAGTCATAAATTCTATTGATTCCATCTTTTCTATTACAAAATACAATAGTAGATTCGTTGCCAATGTCTTGTAATAAGTCGTATAAAGTTTCTAATTTATCTTTTTCAGGAGAATATACCGCTCTTACATCTAAATTAGATAATTCTGGCGTTTCAGAAGATTCGTTTAAATAATCTATCCTTACTGGATCTTTTATCTTAGTAAATTTCGGTAATTTATATATATCTGTAGCAGAAGTTAAGATTGTTTTATTCAAATCTAACCTTCTAATTATTTTTACCATTTCTTCCGTAAAACCTAATTCCAGACATTTATCAAATTCATCAATAATTAAAGTATTGATACAATCCCAATTAAAACTTTTTCTATTAATATGGTCTAAAATCCTACCTGGTGTTCCAACCAAAACAATTGGTGGGTTGATGAAATTATTCTTCTCTACCTGAACAGAGTGACCACCGTATGAACTATTTATTTTCATCCCCGTTTGCATCTGCTTAAAAACCTTTTCTACCTGAATAGTTAATTCTCTAGTCGGTGTTAAAATTAAAACCTGTGTTTGTTCTAGATTTTTTTTTGCCAATTTTAATAAAGGCAATAAAAAAGCTAATGTCTTTCCCGACCCTGTAGGTGAAAGTACCAAAGTATCTTTATTGTTATTGATAGCCTCAATAGTTTCTTCTTGCATTTTATTTAGAGAAGTAATATTAAACTTTTCTAAATATTTTCCAAATTCTGAATTCATAAATGCAAAGGTACATTTTTTGACATTAGTGATAGCGGTTATGTTTCTTTCAAAGAAAATTATTGAACAGAATCTCCCAAACTTAAACTCCTTTAAATTACCTTTGATGAAAAATAACATTATGAGCAAATTATCTAGAAAAGAATTTATTTATCAAATTCCAAAAGCAGAATTACATTTACACATAGAAGGTTCTTTTGAGCCAGAGTTAATGTTTGAAATCGCCAAAAGAAATGAACTAAAAATCAGGTTTAAATCGGTAGAGGAAGTAAAAGAAGCTTATAAGTTCAATAATTTGCAAGAATTTTTAGATATCTATTATGAAGGCGCAGGCGTTTTAATACACGAAAATGATTTCTATGATATGACTTGGGCGTATTTAGAAAAAATTCATGCAGAAAATGTTTTGCATACCGAAATATTTTTCGATCCACAAACGCATACAGAAAGAGGGATTGCTTTCGAAACGGTTTTTAACGGTGTTTATAATGCTTTGCAAGATGGGGAAGAAAAATTAGGAATTTCTTTTGAAATTATCATGTGTTTTTTACGCCATTTAGATGAAGCATCAGCTTTTAAGACTTTAGAATCAGCTTTACCTTTTAAAGATCAAATCATTGGCGTAGGTTTAGATTCTGGAGAACTAGGCAACCCACCATCAAAATTTAAAAATGTATTTGCTAAAGCAATAGAAGAAGGGTTTTTAACGGTAGCTCATGCCGGAGAAGAAGGTCCTGCAGAATATGTTTGGGAAGCTTTAGATTTATTAAACGTAACAAGAATAGATCATGGAAATAGATCTTTAGAAGACAGTAAATTAGTAGAAAGATTAGCAGAAGAACAAATGCCTTTAACGCTTTGTCCGTTGTCTAATTTAAAATTGTGTGTTATTAAAGATATGAAAGACTATCCTTTATTAGATATGATGTTTAAAAACTTAATGTGTACTATTAATTCTGACGATCCTGCTTATTTTGGAGGGTATTTATCGGCAAATTACTTGGCAGTTGCTGAAGCTTTAGATTTAGATAATGAAATTATTTATCAGTTAGCTAAAAATTCTTTTGAAGCAAGTTATTTATCTGATGAAGAAAAAGATGCTATGATTCAAAAAGTAGATGATTTCTACTTGGAAAATCAATAGATTTACAATAACTTGTTGTTGTTTTACTTGTCAAACTTTTTATAGTCTACAGAAGGGTTGTAGTCCTTTTTAGTAACGATTGAATGCAATTCACTATTTGGATTTTTAGATTTTATAATAGGGAAGAAGAGTTGCACATACCAAGCTTCTTTTATTTGATTCCATGCGCCAAATTTTGTGGGGTATTTTCTAGTTATTTTGGCTGTTCCAAAAATCACATCCCAAATAAATAGTAAATTTCCAAAGTTACCATTCGGGTGAGAAATTTCATCTTCTGCTGTTAATCCATGATGTGCAAAATGAGTGCTCGGAGTAGAAATAGTTCTTTCAATAAGCCAAGCTAGGGGACTCAATATTTTGTATTTATAAAGAAAACGGTCCCATTTGGTTTCGCTATGTGCCAATAAAATAACGCATAGTTTAATGGGTAAATAAAATAGATAAACATAGCCCATTCCCAAATAAATCAAAATAGCAGAAAACCAAATACCAGGCATCAGCGCATAGTATAAAACAGCATTTCGGTAAGTAACTAAAACACCCATTTCTTCTACTACATGATGTGGTCTGTGTAGTTTCCACATCGTTCTATTTATGTGCGAAATACGATGCCACCAATATTGTGTAAGGTCATCTAAAATTAGAAAAGCAATTATCTGCCACCTGATAGAAGTGCTTAAAAAGTAGTCTTCAAATGAAGGAAAGTAAACGCTAGAAAACCAAATGACCACAAAAAATATAGTGGGTTGTATTAAAGCAGGAAGAGTTGTTAAGCTCAATAATTCAATCGTAAAATCATTTTTGGTTCGTTTGTCATCAAAATACAAACCACCAAAAGATTCTATCATCGCCAAAATTAGCAAGAATACGCCAGGAATCATTTTACTCCATATCTGATCGTCCATTGTTTTGATTTTTACAAATGTAAGTTTTTCAAGTAGTTAAAACAAATGCTCAATCAATAACTTGATTCCGATAAAGAGTATTAAAAACGCTGTCATCCTTTTTAATAAAATAGGAGAAATTATTTTTTCTTGCATCCTGGAGCCAATCTGACCCCCAATAAAAACAGTTAACACTAAAATACTCGTATAAAGAGGGTCAAAATAAAATGTTGGATTTTGAGATTGCCCAATTAAACCTGCAATAGAGTTTGCGAAAATAAATAGGCTAGCGCTTGCCGCTATTTTTTTAGGCGTATCCCATTTTGTGAGATGTAAAAGTGGTGCTAGAAAAATTCCTCCGCCAATGCCTACCATGCCAGAAATAAAACCTACGATTCCACCAAAACTAAAATCTTTCAAGCTATTTTGTCTAGCTTTTTTTACGGAGGGTTTTACATAATGCGCTATCAGCATAAAAATAGCTGCTAAGATTAAAATAGTCGCTAAAAAGATGCTAAAATGAGTTTTATTGATGGAAGTTTTACCACCTAAAAATGCCAATGGAACGCTTATAAGTATTAATGGAAGAACTTTTCTCCATTGATATTCTTTCCTTTTTATAAAACCATAAATATTGCCACTGGCTACTGTAATATTACAAATCAATGCCAATGCTCTCATTTGAATAAAAGGTAATCCAAATAAACTTAAAACTGCCAAATAACTAGAGCCGCCACCAAAACCTACAGACGAATAAAGAACAGCTATCACAAAAAAGGCTACGATGATTTGCCAATTTGCAGTTAACGTGTTTAAAAGAAGACTTAGAAGTTCCATAATTGCTTTAGAAGATATAAAAGTAATATTTTCTTAACTTAAAATAAAACTTCTCCATATAAATTCAGTGTTAAATCATTTAAGTTTTTGTATCTTTGCCGACCAAAGCTAAAAACCAACTAATATGGATTTCGGATTAACAGAAGATCAAAAAATGATTCAGCAAATGGCTAAAGACTTTGCTGAAAAAGAAATACGACCTTATTTAATGGAATGGGACGAAAGTCAAGAATTTCCAGCAGCTACTTTACGTAAAATGGGAGAACAAGGCCTTATGGGTATGTTAGTGCCAGAACAATATGGAGGTGCAGGTTTAGGTTATATAGAATATTCTATAGCTATTCAAGAAATTTCTCAAGTTTGTGGTTCGGTAGGTTTATCAATGGCTGCACATAACTCTTTATGTACTGGGCACATTATGTATTTCGGGAATGAAGAGCAAAAGGCTAAATGGTTACCAAAATTAGCATCAGGAGAATGGATTGGTGCCTGGGGACTAACAGAAGCAGGTACAGGTTCTGACGCTATGCGTATGCAAGTTGTCGCAAAGGAAGATGGAGATGATTATATCTTAAATGGTTCAAAAAACTGGATTACGCACGGTATTTCTGGAAATGTAGCAGTTGTTTTAGTTAGAACTGGTGATTTGTTGGATTCTAAAGGAATTACTGCTTTTGTAGTAGAAAGAGGAACTCCTGGATTTTCTGGCGGAAAGAAGGAAAATAAATTAGGAATGAGAGCTTCAGAAACGGCAGAAATGGTTTTTGATAATTGTAGAGTTTCTAAAGCAAATATTTTAGGAGAAGTAGGAGAAGGATTTTATCAAGCTATGAAAATATTAGATGGTGGAAGAATTTCAATTGCCTCTTTAGGTTTAGGAATTGCTAAAGGAGCTTATAAAGCAGCTTTAAAATATTCTAAAGAAAGAGAGCAGTTTGGAAAGCCAATTTCTGAATTTCAAGCTATTGCTTTTAAATTGGCAGATATGGCTACAAAAATTGAAGCATCAGAATTGTTAACATATAAAGCAGCAGAATTAAAGAATGCTGGTAAAAAAGTAACACTAGGAGGTGCTTACGCTAAATATATGACATCTGAAGTAGCAGTAGAAGTTGCTACTGACGCAGTGCAAGTATTTGGTGGTTATGGATATACAAAAGATTTTCCTGTAGAAAAATTCTTTAGAGATTCTAAATTATGTACTATTGGAGAGGGAACTTCTGAAATTCAGAAATTAGTTATTTCAAGAGAAATTTTGAAGTAAACACACCTTTTAAAATATTGGAAAGTAATACAGTAACTAAGTTTAATTTAAAATTGTACTAAAAAATAAAAAAAGTGAAATTAAATGTAGAAAAGACTAATTATTTTCTATCTTTACGCTCTCTTAATAAAAAAAAGTAAAAAGAAATATGTTAATAATAGATACTAGAGATAGCGATTCAATTGATAAAGCGCTTAGAAAATACAAGAAGAAATTTGAGAAATCAGGTGTTTTAAAAGAATTAAGAAGACGTAAGCAATTTGACAAACCTTCTGTATTAAACAGAGAGAGAAGAAAGAAAGCTGCGTATACAGACAAATTAAGAAGAGAAGGAAAGATATAATTTCCCTTTTTTCAAGATGTAAAAAAGCTGAAATCCAATAGGGTTTCAGCTTTTTTTTGTTTGCTAAGCTATTCGGTTGAGCAATAAAGGATAAGAAAGCCTGAACTTTATTAGTTCAGGCTTTGCTTTTTTTAGTTAGTTAAAATAGTGCTTTAAGAAGCTTTATACTTAAACTTCTCATGAATTTCTACCGTTACTCTATCTTTAGTCGTAGGATCTTTAAAATTCAAGCTATTTGCGCGTAATGCAATAGATTTTTGATGTTCTGAAATTTCCTTGCCGTTATATTTAGAATCATCAACTATTGGGCAACCCATATCTGCCAATTGTGCTCTAATTTGATGAAACTTACCAGTAGCTGGTTTGATTTTTAAAATAGTATTTTCACCATATTTCCCTATCACTTCATAAGCTAAACTTACTGGGAAACATTTAGGTTTTTGTTCTTTATAAATAAAAGCTTTCTTATTTTTTTGATGTTTAAACAAAAAACCTCTTAGAACAGCACTTTCCTGTTTTGGGGCTCTTTCAACCATGGCTAAATAAGTTTTCTTTACACTTCTATTGCTAAATTGTTTGTTTAACTCTTTTAGAATAGAAAGCTTTTTAGCTACTAATAAAACACCACTAGTTACTCTGTCTAATCTATGTACAATTCCTACATAGTCCATTTTTTCTTTTAAAATAGATTCAATAGATGTTTCGTAAGGATTTTCTTCAACAATAATTCCCGCAGGTTTGTTTATTGCCATCCAATCTTCCGTTTCTTTTAATATTTCAAATCTCATTTTTTATTAGTATTTAAGTAGCGAGTGTTTTATTTGCCATATGCTAGAAGCTAAAAGCCAATAACTAAAATGAAGGAGTTCTTCCTCCGTCAACAGCGATGCTTTGTCCAGAAACATAAGATCCTGCTGGTGAACATAAGAATGTGACCATATTTGCGATTTCATTAGCTTCTCCAAATCTTGCCATTGGAATAATAGATTTCATACCATCGCTAACTGCATCAATGGCTTTTCCTGTTTTGTTTGCTTTATTAGCTATAATAGAATTTAATCTATCTGTATTTGTAGCTCCAGGTAAAACATTGTTTACTGTAATACCAAACTGCCCCAATTCATTTGCTAAAGTTTTTCCCCAACTTGCTACCGCACCTCTAATTGTATTAGAAACACCTAAACCGTTTAAAGGAACTTTTACCGAAGTAGAAATAATATTCACTATTCTTCCGTAGCCATTTGCTTTCAAAGAAGGTAATAAGGTTTGAACTAAAATATGGTTGCAAATCAAGTGATTGTTAAAAGCACTTGTAAATTCTTCAATAGCAGCATTTACAATCGGTCCTCCTGCTGGGCCACCAGTATTGTTTACTAATATATTGAAATCCGTGTTTGTTTCAGCAATAAAGTTTTCTAAAGAAGCTTTTAAATTGCTCGGGTTAGAAAAATCAGCCATAAAATAACTGTGATTGTTTCCTTTGGAAGTATCTAATGCTGCTACAGCAAGCTTTAAAGAATCTTCCGATCTTGAGCAAATCGTAACATGAGCACCAAGCAAAGCCAATTCATTAGCTATTGCATTTCCGATACCTTTACTGCCACCGCAAACCAATGCGTTTTTTCCTGATAAGTCTAAATTCATAATAGTTTTTCTAAATTATTCTGTCAATATTTTATTTGTTCAATCTATTTTGCTTACATAATATTTTGTATCGCCTACTAACCAGGGTAAGTTAATTTTACTTGTACTGAAAATTCAAAAAATTGTGCTTCTGAAAATCCTTGACTTATTTCACCTTCCTAAGTTTTAAAAATAATGCTTTATTACTTATTCTCATAGTGAAAATTTAATTGGTGCAAAGATATGCTTTTAAAAGAATTTCTATCCTTCTACTGAAACGAAAATATATAGCAAATCATAAATTCTAAATTATAAATTCGATTATATTTACAAAATAATAGTTTAAAACGGAATTATGGACATAAGAATGCCTTTTAATATTCATCAATGGATAGAAGAAAATAGAGATTTATTGAAACCACCAGTAAGTAATAAAGAAATTTATGTAGATGCTGGAGATTTTATAGTCATGATAGTTGGCGGTCCAAATGCCAGAAAAGATTATCATTTCAACGATAGTGAAGAATTTTTTTATCAGTTTAAAGGGGATATAACTGTTACTATTCAAAATAAAGGAGAAGCAGTAATTGTAACGATTAAAGAAGGTGAAATATTTTTGTTGCCGAAAGGGATTCCTCATAATCCAGTAAGACCTGCAAATACTGTTGGGCTGGTTATGGAAATGAAAAGAAAAGAAGGCATGCGAGATGGTTTAATGTGGTTTTGCGATAAATGCAATAATAAACTACATGCTACTTATTTTCCTTTAAAAAATATAGAAAAAGATTTTCAGCCAAGGTTTAAGGAGTTTTATGCTTCTAAAGAATTTAGAACCTGCAATAAATGTGGGCATGAAATGGAAATGGATGAACGTTTTGCTTAAAATAATTACCGAAAGAATATGAATAAATATAAAAACTCTTTGGCTTTTGCTAGAGAATTAGATGCAAAAGATCCATTGGCTCATTTTAGAGCTCAATTTTATATACCACAAGTAAACGGAAAAGATGTTGTTTATTTTACAGGAAATTCACTAGGATTACAACCAAAAACAACTAAAGATTATATCAATCAAGAATTAGAAGATTGGAAATATTTTGGTGTAGAAGGTCATTTTTATGGAAAAAACCCTTGGGTTGGGTATCATCATTTTGTAGAGAAGCAAACAGCAGAAATTGTAGGTGCGAAAATAGAAGAGGTGGTTGTAATGAACTCTTTAACGGTAAATTTAAATTTACTAATGGTTACTTTTTACAGCCCAACAAAAACACGCTACAAAATCATTATGGAAGCAGATGCTTTTCCTTCAGATCATTATGCTATGCAACAACAAGCGCGTTTTCATGGTTTTGACCCGGAAGATGCTATTGTTCAATTATACCCAAGAGAAGGAGAACATACTTTAAGAACAGAAGATATTATTGCTGAAATAAAATTTCATGCAGACGATTTGGCTTTAGTCATGATTGGTGGTGTAAATTATTATACGGGTCAATTTTTTGATTTAGAAAATATTGTAGATGCTGGTCATAGTATTGGAGCTATAGTAGGTTTTGATTTAGCACATGCTGCAGGAAATGTTATTCTTAAACTACACGATTGGAATGTAGATTTTGCTACTTGGTGTTCTTATAAATATTTAAATTCTAGTCCTGGAGGAATCTCAGGCGTTTTTATACACGAAAAATATAGCAACAGCCCTGAATTACCAAGGTTTGCTGGTTGGTGGGGTAGTGATGAAAAAGATCGTTTCTTGATGGATAAAAAGTTTATTCCACAAAAAGGAGCTGCTGGTTGGCAAATGAGTAATGCACCCATTTTAACCATGTCTGCACATTGGGCTTCTTTAGAGATTTTTATGGAAGCAGGAATGGAAAACTTGAGAGTAAAAAGTATTGAGTTAACTAATTATTTGGAATTTTTGATTAATGATAGTAATGAATTAGGTTTAGAAATCATAACACCAAGTAATGTTGGAGAAAGAGGTTGTCAATTATCTTTATTAACGAAAGAAAACGGTAAAGAACTATTTAAAAAGCTACAAGCTGCGGGTGTAATTGCAGATTGGCGAGAACCAAATGTTATTCGTATAGCGCCAGTTCCTATGTACAATACTTTTGAAGATTGTTTCCGTTTTGTGGAGATTTTGAATTCGTAAGAAATTCTTTGAAGAAGCGAGTAACTAGCTAAAAAAAATGACTCAAAATAATAGCTGTACTAATACTCGCATTCAAAGATTCAGCTTTTCCTTTCCTTTCAATAGTTAATTTGTTTGGTACAAGTGCTTTTAAATCCTCAGAAACACCATTTGCTTCATTTCCAATAACCAAAATATTCTTTCCTTCCCATTTGTATTCTTTTAAAGAAGTACCATCCATATCTGCTAAAACAGCTTTGTGAGAAGCATTTTCTGCAATTAATTCTTTAAAATCTACAAAGTTTACTTTAATTCTACTAGCAGAGCCCATACTTGCTTGTATTACTTTAGAATTAAAATGATCTGCACAAGTTTCAGAGCAGTATATTTCATTTAAACCAAACCATTCTGCTGAGCGAATAATTGTTCCCAAATTCCCAGGATCACGAATGTCATCTAAGTATAAAATGAAATCAGCTGCTTTTTTAGAAGAATTTTCATACATTTGAAATACAGCTAAAACTGCAGAAGCATTTTTAAAAGTACTAATTTGATCCATTTGTTTTGAATTAACAATAAATAACTCAAAATGACTTAATTCACGCCCATGCTTTGAAAACCATTCTTCTGTAGCATAAATACCTTTACATTTGTAGTCTGAATGAGCAAATTCTATCACTGTTTTTGTTCCTTCAACAATAAACTCATTAAAAATTTGTCTATTTTTTTTACGGTGTAACTTTTTTATGTGTTTACTTTGTGTATTGTTAATCTTTTCGAACATAAAACTATTAAAATTAAAAAATTAAATAGACATAACATTTCTCTAAGAAATTTGGCAATTATAGCTGTCGGAATGCTATTTATTACTTCTTGTAATATTACGTCTTCCCTGCAAAGTAATGAAAATTTATTGGTAAAAAATAAAATAGTAATCAATTCTAAAGTAAAAAATAAATCTCAGGTAAAAGAAGATCTACAACTACTTACTTTCCAAAAACCAAATAACAAGTTATTTTATATTTTTCCTTTAAAATTGGCTATTTTCAATATGGCAAACGATAAAGGGAGAGAAACAAAGTTTAAATGGTGGATTAAAAATAAATTAGGAGAACCACCAGTAGTTTTTAACGAACCATTAATATTTGGAACAGCTTCTAGTATGGCAAACTATATTTTTAATTTAGGATATCTTCATGCAAAAGTGATTCCTACGGTAAAAGTTAAAAAGCAAAAAGCGGTGGTTACTTATACTATTGAGGCTAACGATCAATATGAAATTAATACAGTTATTCTCCCTAAAAAGGTTGATGATATTACGCAAATAATTGCAGCAAGTCAAAAAGAAACATTACTTAAAAAGAAAGATTTTCTAAATGTTAATATCTTAGATGACGAGAGACAAAGATTAACGAATGTTTTAAGAGATAATGGATACTATTTTTTTAATAAAGAGTATTTGCGCTATGATATTGATTCTTTAGGGAAAGATGGAAAGTTAGATTTGATATTAAACATAAATCCGCCAAAAGAAAAAGATGGACAGAAGAAATTTAAGCTTAAAGAGCTTACTATTTATACAGACTATTTTATAGAAAAGAGAAATGTGCCCAATGTTAAATTAGATAGTTTTGACTATGAAGGTTATCGTTTTGTAAGCGAAACACACAATATCAAACCTAAAGCCTTATTGTTTGGCGTGTATCTTGAAAAAGGAGATTATTATAGTCTAAAAAAGCATACTAAAACGCTCCAAAAAATCAGTAGCTTTGGGTCTTTCAAATTTGTGAATATAGAATATCGTTTAAGTGGAGAAGGCCTTTTAGATGTCTTTATTTATTTAACACCTTCAAAAAAGCAATCATTTTCTGGTGATTTAGAAGTTAGTCATAGCTTTGAAGGCCTTTCGGGAAGTTCGGTTTCTTTAACGTATAAGAATAGAAACCTTTCTAAAAGGTCTGATTTACTACAGTTTAAAGTTTCTGCAGGTGTAGAGTTAAACTTGTTCAATAAAGGGCAAACATTGTTGAATACCGCAGATTTTAATACGGAATTAAGTTACTATGTAAATAAGTTTATATTACCATTTCCTTTAAAGAAAGTTTCTAAAAATAGTAATGTAAAAACTAAGTTTTCTTTAGCTTATAACTTTGAAAATAGAATTCAAAAATTCACAAAACATTCTACTTCTTTTTCTGCCGGGTATGAATGGAATGAAACGCAAACTAAAAAACATTTTTACAATCCTTTTAATATTTCTTTATTACTAATTCCGGAGAAAGATACCAGCTTTGTTCGTCAGTTAGCAGATTTACCATCTTTAGCACATAGTTTTGAAGAGAACATCATTTTTGGTTCTAATTATACTTTTTTAATGACCAATAAAAAAGGGGAGAATGATCGTTCGTTTTTTAAGTTTCAAGGAAATGTTGATTTAGCCGGAAATATTATTCATTCTATTATGTTATTGGCTAAAAACAAAAGTACAAACACTATTCCTCATAAAATATTTGGGATAGAATATGCACAGTTTGCTCGTTTTGAGGCAAATATTGTTCAGACTAATAAAGTAACTCCCCATAGTGAATTGGTTACTCGTTTTAATGCAGGAATTATTATTCCATATGGAAACTCTGAATTTGCTCCATATTTTCAACAATTTTATTCTGGAGGTCCAAATAGTTTAAGAGGCTTTAGACTACGGGCAATTGGTCCAGGCTCTTATTTTACAACAGAATCTTTTGAAGGAAATAATTTTTATTTCGATCAGTCTGGCGATATAAAAATAGAAGCCAATATAGAATACCGTTTCGATTTATACAAATGGTTTAAGTGGGCATTTTTTATTGATGCAGGAAATGTTTGGTTATTAAAGAAAGATGTAGATAGACCTGGAGGAGAATTTACTACTAAATTTTATGAAAATATTGCTATGAGTTTTGGTGCAGGTTTAAGAATGGATTTTACTTATTTTGTAATCCGTACAGATTTAGCTATGCCGGTTATTGATCCAAGAATTAATCCAAGAGATGACGATAGTTGGCGATTAAATAAAATTGATTTTAAGAGTAGTGATTGGCGTTCCAAAAACTTAATTTTTAGTTTAGCTATTGGGTATCCTTTTTAGATTAGCTTTTAGTAAAACACATCCAACAGCTAGAATCTATTTCCAGTTAATCAACACATCTTAATAACTATTAAGCGCAGCAGTAAAACTTCCCTTATTTTTGCAAAAAAATACAAATTATGTCTTTAAAAGCTATAGAATCAACAGATTTCAAATTTCCAAATCAAATAGATGTTTATAATGGTAAAGTTAGAGATGTATATTTTTTTAAAAATAAAATTGCAGTAATTGCAACGGATAGAATTTCAGCTTTTGATCATGTTTTACCAGCAGCGATTCCTTACAAAGGGCAAGTTTTAAATAAGATAGCAGCTTACTTTTTGGATGCCACCAAAGATATCGTTCCAAATTGGGTTCAAGGTATTCCTCATGCTAATGTAACTGTAGGAATGAATTGTGAGCCCATTCGTTTAGAAATGGTTATTAGAGGCTATTTAACAGGTCATGCTTGGCGAACATATAAAGCTGGTGGAAGAGAATTGTGCGGAATTTCTTTTGCAGAAGGAATGAAAGAAAACCAAAAATTCGACAAAGCAATTATTACGCCTGCTGCAAAAGCGATGGAAGGGCACGATATTGACATCTCTAAAGAAGACCTCTTAAAGCAAGGCTTAGTAACCGAAGAGATTTGGAATGTTTTAGCAGATTATACAGAGAAATTATTTGCCAAAGGAACAGAAATGGCTGCAGAAAAAGGTTTGATTCTAGTAGATACAAAATACGAATTTGGAATTTTTGATGGAGAAGTAGTTTTAATAGATGAAATTCATACACCAGATTCTTCTAGATATTTCTATGCAGATTCTTTTCAAGAGAATTTTGATGCAGGAACAACGCCAAAACATTTATCTAAAGAATTTGTTAGAGAATGGTTAATGGAAAATGGTTTTCAAGGACTAGAAGGGCAGCAAATGCCAGCAATGACTAATGAGGTTGTAAATATGATTACAGATAGATATGTAGAGCTTTATGAGAAAATTACAGGACAATCTTTCGAAAAACAATCAATAGATAATATCGAAGAAAAAGTAATTGAAGCTTTATAAATCTTAAAGTTCAAATACTGTTCCTTCTATTGCCAAATCAGTTTTTTTAAAGATTGTTTGCGCTTCCAAAAGCATGTCGTTTAAATCGCTATATCTAGCAGAGAAATGCCCAATCGCTAGTTTTCTCACTTCTGCTTTTTTTGCAATTGTAGCAGCTTGAATAGAAGTAGAATGAAATCTTTCACTAGCAATTTCTACCAAATCATGCATAAAAGTAGATTCATGGTATAATAAGTCTACACCTTCAATTATCGGCAATACACTTTCATTATATTGCGTATCAGAACAATAAGCGTAGGATCTTGGCTCGTTTGGATCTAGTGTTAGTGAGTCGTTTGTAAATATTTCTCCTTTTTCATTAACGAAATCAGCTCCTTTTTGTATCTTGTTAATTTCTACATAAGGAATTTCGAGTTCCTTTATTTTTTCAGCTATAATTTTTCTATCGCCTAACTTTTCTTTAAATAAAAAACCATTGCATTCTATTTTATGGTCTAAAGGAATTGTGAAAATTTCTAAATCATCATTTTCAAATATCTTATAGCTTTCATCAAAAGTTAAAGCATGAAAAATTATTTGAAACGTCCAAATTTTATCTCTATTCGATTTTAAGCTAACGTCTATTATTTTTTCTAAGTAAGCAGGCGCATATATATGTAAATCTTCCGTTCTGCCATTGAGCATTAAAGTACTAATTAAACCAACTAAACCTAAGTAATGATCGCCATGTAGATGACTGATAAAAATATTATCTAATCTAGCTCGTTTTATATGATATTTAATCATCTGAAATTGTGTTCCTTCACCACAATCTATCAAAAACTTATTTTGTTTATGTTTTAATAATTGCGCAGTAGGGTACCTTTTATGAGCAGGTACTGCAGAATTACTGCCTAATATGGTTACACTAAAACTCAAAAATTATAATTCTTTTTCTAATTCGTCAAACAATATGAAATCTTTCGCTTCTTGAAGAGTAGGAATTATTGTAAGTAGATTATTCAGTTTTGTTGTTTGTATTAAGTCTAATGTTTTTTCCGAAGCATTACAAATAATAAATTGATTTTTATTATCCTTACAAAGCTTATCTCCAATTAAAAAACAGCTTACTGTAGAAGAATCTATGTAGTCTATTTTCTCTATATTACAGATAATACTTTTTTTTCTATCTGCTTGTAAAATTAACTCTGCTTTTAGGCTCGGAGCAAATTCTGAAGTTAATTTATTTTCATCAATGTTAAAAATATTGTATTTTGATGTTCGAGTTATGGTAAAATTCATTACTAGCTTATTTGTGTTTGCTCGTTGTTCTGTCAAATTTATGAAATTTTATAAAATAAACAATTTGATTGTGTATTATTATTTAAAAAAAATGGTTTTATTTGTATTAGATGTACTATTTTGGTCGTTTAATAGGTTATTATGTCAGTATAATATTTTTGGTCTAAAGTTTGAATGTAAATAAATATGGAAGCAAAATTTTCAAAAAGTGTAAACAATGTCTTTACCTACAGTAGAGAGGAAGCGTTGAGATTAAATCATGATACTTTAGGGATAGAACACTTAGTTTTAGGGATTGTTAGAGAAAATACTGGAATGGCGTTAAAGGTTTTAAAATCTTTAGATGTAGACCCTGTAATTTTAAGAAAAAACATTGAATACGGAATAAAAGATAGACCAATAGATAGTAAGGTTTATGATTCAAGTTTACCATTGACTAAACAAGCAGAAAAAATATTAAAAATCACTGTTTTAGAAGCTAAAGTTGATCAGTCAGAATTTGTAAATACAGAGCATTTAATGTTGGCTATTTTAAAAAACCCAAACAATATTGCTACGCAAGTATTAGACAAGTTTGATGTCGATTATGAAACGTTCAAGATGGAATTGAATATGTTGACAGGTAAAAGTTTTAAAAATGAAGCTTCAGATTTCGATAGTAGTATAAACCCCTTTGAAAGTAAAGGAGAGGGAGTTAAAAAAACGACTAAGTCAAAATCTAAAACACCGGTATTAGATAATTTTGCTAGAGACGTAACTGCTATGGCGGAAGAAGGAAAATTAGATCCTATCGTTGGTAGAAAAGAAGAAATAGAAAGAGTTTCTCAAATTTTAAGTAGAAGAAAAAAGAATAATCCAATTTTAATTGGTGAACCAGGTGTTGGTAAAACAGCTATTGTAGAAGGCTTGGCAGAAAGAATAATTGATAAACGTGTCTCTAGAGTTTTATTCAACAAAAGAATCATGATGTTAGATTTAGCCGGTTTAGTAGCAGGAACTAAATATAGAGGTCAATTTGAGGAAAGAATGAAAGCCATCATGACAGAATTAGAGGCTAATAAAGATATTATTTTGTTTATTGATGAAATTCATACCATTGTAGGTGCCGGTGGTGCTACAGGTTCTTTAGATGCTTCAAATATCTTTAAGCCAGCATTGGCAAGAGGAGAATTACAAGTAATTGGCGCAACTACTTTAGATGAGTATCGTACAAATATTGAAAAAGATGGTGCTTTAGCTAGAAGGTTTCAAAAAGTATTAATAGACCCACCTTCTGTAGATGAAACACTAGAAATTTTAACGAATATAAAATCTAAATACGAATCTTTTCATAATGTAACTTATTCTCAAAAAGCTTTAGAAAATTGTGTGAAATTGAGTAATAGATATATTACCGATCGTTTTTTGCCAGACAAAGCCATTGATGTTATTGATGAAGTTGGTGCAAGGGTTCATTTGAACAATATTAAAGTACCCAAAAAGGTATTGGAGTTAGAGAAGAAAATTGATGCGATAAAAGAAGAAAAAACTAGGGTTGTAAAAAGCCAAAAGTATGAAGAAGCAGCTCAATTAAGAGATACTGAAAAAACTTTAATAGAAAGTTTAGATATTGCCAAACAAGCTTGGGAAGAAGATATCAAAGAGAAAAGATATCCTGTTACAGAAGATCATATTGCAGAAGTAGTAGGTATGATGACAGGAATTCCTGTAAGTAAAATTGCCAAAAGCGAAAATAAGAAATTGGTAGGCATGGCAAAAGATTTACACAAATTTGTTGTTGGGCAAGATGATGCTGTAGCTAAAGTTACTAAAGCTATTCAAAGAAATAGAGTAGGCTTGAAAGATCCAAATAAACCAATTGGGACTTTTATTTTCTTAGGCCCAACTGGTGTTGGTAAAACAGAGTTAGCAAAAGCTATTGCAAGCCAAATGTTTGATTCTGGTGATGCTTTGATTCGTTTAGATATGTCTGAATATATGGAGAAATATTCTGTTTCTCGTTTAATAGGAGCGCCTCCAGGATATGTAGGCTATGAAGAAGGTGGTCAGCTAACAGAAAAAGTTAGAAGAAAACCTTATGCTGTAATTTTGTTGGATGAAATAGAAAAAGCCCATCCTGATGTTTTTAATATCTTATTACAATTGTTAGATGAAGGAATCTTGACTGATGGATTGGGAAGAAAAATCGATTTTAAAAATACTTTAATCATTATGACGTCAAATATTGGCGCTAGAGATTTAAAAGAATTTGGAACAGGTGTTGGATTCTCTACCAAAACAAAACAAGATAATGCAGCTTCTTTAAGTAAAGGAGTTATTTCTAAAGCTTTAAAAAGAACATTTGCACCAGAATTTTTAAATAGAATAGACGATATTGTATTGTTTGACTCCTTAACTCAAAAAGATATTTTCAAAATTATCGATATCTTATTGAAAGGAATTACTGGAAGATTGAAAGACTTAGGTTATACTTTAGTGATTACTAAAAAAGCGAAAGAATATGTAGCTATTAAAGGGTATGATCCTGCTTATGGAGCGAGACCATTACATAGAGCCATCCAAAAATATTTGGAAGATCCTTTAGCAGAAGAAATTTTAAAATCTAAACTAGAAGAAGGTGATACGCTAGAAGTAGATTATGATAAAAAAGGAGATGCCATAGTAGTAACTGCTAAAAAAGGAAAAGCTAAAAAAACAGTAGAGTAGTTTTTGAAGTGAAATATATAACGAAAGACCAATTGAGAGATTGGTCTTTTTTTGTTTCGATCCGTATCATTTACTTACCTTTGTTTTACATTATCTAAAAAGTATTTACCATGAAAAAAATCTCAAACCCCGACTTAGGAAGGTTAAGTATAGAAGAATTTAAACAAGTTGAGAAATCAAACCTAATTATTATTTTAGATGATATTCGTAGTTTGAATAATATAGGTTCTGTATTTAGGACCAGTGATGCTTTTAAAGTGAAAAAAATCTATTTGTGTGGTATTACAGCAAAACCGCCACATAGAGAAATTCAAAAAACTGCGTTGGGAGCAACAGAAACCGTAGCCTGGGAATATAGAGAAAATGTAGTAGAGTTAATTCAAGAATTGAAAGAAAATGAAGTTGATGTATTTGCTATAGAGCAAGTTGAAAAAAGCATTTCATTAGAAAAATTTCAGCCGAATAAAACAAAAGATACTGCGATTGTATTTGGTAATGAAGTGATGGGTGTTTCTCAAGAAGCGATTAATATCTGTGACGGTTATATTGAAATTCCTCAATTCGGAACTAAGCACTCTTTAAATATTTCGGTGAGTTGTGGCGTAGTTGTTTGGGATTTATTTGCTAAGTTGAGTTTTTAAGTTTTTCAAAAAACACTAAACAAATATTACTTCATCCGCATCAAACACCTCCAAAACCTTCGCCTTGTCTTTACAAAAACCCAACATAAAACCACCGCCACCAGCACCACAAACTTTCAAATAGAAATCATTCTTTTTTAAAGCTTTTTCCCAGATAGGAATATGTTTTTCTAAAATAAAATCTTGGAAATTCTCCAACTGTAGCTTAGATAGTTTCTTGATTTTTGAATATGTACCTGCTAATTGATAAGAAGTAAAATCTTCAATAATTTCATTTGTTAAAGGAGCAATTTCGTTACTTATTGTTGAAGAGAATGCTCTGTCGGTATTGTATTTACGTAAGAATTTCTCAACTAAAGGCGCTGTTTTTCTTGCTTGTTTGGTATCTACCAAAAAAGTGTGAAATTCTGCTACGTTTTCTAATTGAAAATCTACGGTTTCCGTTTTATCTTCTTTTACCAAAACGGCTATATCTAAATAAGAAACTATAGGATCTAAACCAGAACTTTTCCCATGAAAAGCACTTTCTAATCTCCCTAATATTTTTTGAACTTTTTTAGCTTTTTTCTTTTTTGAATGACAATAGTGTTCATAAACACCAGCGCAAATAGCACCAGAACTTCCCAAGCCATAACCAACAGGAATATTCATATTAATGACTAAATTTTCTGTTTCAATGTCTTGCAAAAATTCAACATTATCAAATCTAGCATCTAAAATCTCATCATTTTCAATTTGATTATGAATCAATGATAAAACCTCTTTAGATTCTGTTAAAGTTTTAGCTGTTTTTTCAAATGAAAGTGTGCAGTTATATTTATGAAACGGTAAAGCCAATCCATTAGCACCTTTGTTAATGATGTGTTCTCCGAATAGAAGAATTTTTGCTGGAAAAGTTTTAAATGTATTCATAATATTATAAGCTACGTCATTCCCCACTTGATTGGGAATTTTTCATAATTTTTTTTCAATATTTCTTTAGAAAAAAGATTCTAGAGAACCCTAATTCATAATTTCTTTAGATCCATTTCCAACTTCATCTTCAATAATAACACTATTTTCACAAAGTTCTAATAATTCATCTTGAACAAATTTTTGAACTTCTGTAGCTATTTTTTCAGGATACAATAAGTGAATATTTGGTCCAGCATCTAATGTGAAACAAACTGGTAAACCAGAAGCTTTTCTGAATTTTCTAATTTTATCAATCATTACAATTGTAGATGGTTGTAGTAAGATAAAAGAAGGATTTGAAGTCATCATCAATGCATGGAGTGTTAATGCTTCTAACTCTACAATTTGCATAAAAGTATCTAAATCTCGAATTTTCATGGCATCCATTAATTTCTGTAAGTTGTCGTTTGCTTGTGCAAATCTTACCGCAGCATAGGGATTTTCGTTCATCATTTTATGACCTAATGTACTACTCACTTCTTTTACAGCACTTGAAGCAATCAAAATACTGTTTTTGTAAGTATGAAATATTGGATCTACTCGGTCGTGAACGTCAATAGCATATAAGTTTGATGAACCTTCAATGCCTGCGTGTTCTCCCCATTGCCCTAATTTAGGATAAACAGAACGAGAAGCAGAACCAGAAGCCAGTCTAGAAAGGTAAGAAGCCTTTTGTAAGAAAGTATCCTTGTCTGTTAATGTCTCAAAAATGTTCTTTTCTATTTTACATAATCCCATACAAAGAGCAGACATGGCAGAAGCAGAACTTGCAATTCCTGCAGAATGAGGAAATGAATTGGTAGAACTTATTTCATAATCTAATTCTTGGTAGAAAGGATTAATGTCTTTTACAGATTCCATGAATTTTTCAATCTTTTCCCCAAAAGCTTCATTTTTTTCTCCTTCAAAAAATAAAGTTACTTTTCCACTACCATTTTTATATTTCATAGTAGTTTTAGAGTAAGCATTTTCTAATGTAAAACTTACAGAAGCGTTTGCTGGCATTTGTCTACCATATTTCCCCCAGTATTTTACTAATGCTATATTTGAAGGGCTTTTCCAAGTAGTTTCTCCTTGAATTTCTTTATTCCCAATTTTTTCTATGTTATTAAATTTCTCCATTTTTATGTTTGAATTTCTGTTTCGAATCGAAATTTTCAATTTCAGCTCAAAAGTAAAACTATTTAGAATTAGAAAGTACGAATGTAGATTATAGTACTTCTAATCTTAGATATCTTTTTATTGTTTTTTGTAAATCATTTCGTCCCAACTCAAAACAACATCCAATTCTTTGCTTAATAAATAAGTCTTTAATTCTTCTTTTGGAACTTCTGTAGCAATTAAGGAAAAATCGCCTCCCCAGCCACCAAGAGATTTTCCGATTACTTTTTTATTGTCAGAAAAATAAGTTTGGTTTAACGTTCGATGCAACAATCTTTTAGATAAAAGTTCTTCATGAACAATCATAATACTTTGTAATTCTTCAAGGCTTTCTGCTTGACTCATCTCGTCACTTAAAGAAGAAATCTCAGTTAAAAATTCATCAGTACTTTTAGATTGTCTATAATGAGAAATGGCATCTCTAGAATTTTTCTTTTTCCCTAAGTACACAAAGTATAAGTTCTCTTTAAAAGGAAAATCTAATTGTAATGTTTCCCATGTTGCTGATTTACCGTTTTTAGTATAAAATATGGGTTCATCACAACTAGCACTTGCTAAATCATAACCAGAACCACCAAATGTTCTTTCTAATAATTCAAACATATCTATTTGTGCCCATTCAGCTAAACAATATAATAGGGTAGAGCTTGAACCCAATCCCCATTTTCTATCAAATTCTAATTTTGTAGTAAAACGAAAAGAGTGATTACTAAAAAGTGTTGGATTCATTTCATCAATAACTTGAAGAATTTTTTCCAACATCAATTGTTCGCTACTTTTTACTGTAGTAATGTTATCATATTGAAGCCACATATTATTATTGATATCATAACTTTCCCAGTGTATTTCACTTTTCCCATCAGGAATTTGAAAAACTTCTAAATGTTGACCGAATTTAGTCGGAATAGCTAATGCTTTTGCTCCATCTAAAACGGCATATTCACCCGTTAACAGTAATTTTCCGTGTCCGTAATAATTATTTATTTTGTTTTCCATTTTCAATGGCGAATTTAAGCGTTTTTTAACGAAAGGATAAAAATGTAATCAAGAAAAATATATTTGTACTCAGAAATATTTGTATTCCTCCATGAAATATTTCTTGTTCTTTATTGACAAATTTTTTGAGAAGGGCGAATTAGTTTTTTGGCATAATGATCTTAAAAAAATATTTTTAATGATAGGTTATTTACCAAATATAAGAATGAAAATAAGTTAGGAATTATTAAACCGCTCTCATTTCAGTAACAAATGCTCTAACCAAACTTACAGAAATTACTTTATCTTTAAAATAAGCAACTGCTTTTTCTATTTCCATTTCTGTTGCATGAAATTGACTTAATATATTGTTTAAGTGCATTTTCATGTGTCCAGCCTGAATTCCTGAAGTTGTTAATGCTCTTACAGCACCAAAGTTTTGTGCTAAACCAACACAAGCAACAATACTCATTAATTGGTGAGCAGTAGGTTCCCCCATTATTTCCATAGATTTTTTGGCTAAAGGATGCAATCCTGTTAAACCACCAACAGTTCCTAATGCTAAAGGTACGGTAATACTAAAAGTGAAAATACCGTCAACTACTTCAGCATGAGATAAACTTTTGTATTCGCCATCTTTAGCTGCATAAGCATGAGCACAAGCTTCAACCGCTCTAAAATCATTTCCAGTAGCAATAATTACAGCATCAATACCGTTCATAATTCCTTTATTGTGCGTTGTCGCTCTATAAGGATCTACTTCAGCAATTCTAACTGCTTGGGTAAATTTATCTGCAAATTGTTGTGGAGACATTAATCCATTTTGGAAAAACCCTAATTCTTTTACTGGACAGCTTACTTTAGCAGTAACCGTACAGTCTGGTGTTAAGTTAGATAAAATGCACATGATAACTTTTACGTCTTTTTCTTCTAAAGAAAATGCTGTATTCAATTGAATCCCATCAACTAAAATATTACCAAATTCTTCTAGACAAGAGTTGATAAAGTTTGCTCCCATTGAGTCAACTGTTTCAAAACTGCACTTTAATTGGTATAAATCTTTTTCTTTGGCTGTAAAATCTAATAATTCAATATCTAAAATTCCACCCCCTCTTTTTTCCATGTTGGCAGTGATGTTTTCAACACCATCTATTAATTTATATTTCAACTCAGGAAAGAATTTTTGTAATTTTTCTTTGCTTCCAGGGTAAGTAAAATGTACTTGACCAATTTTTACAGAGTTGTTTATTGTTGTTGTAAAACCACCTTTGTCATACCAGAATTTAGCAGCATTTGCGGCTGCAGCAACTACAGAACTTTCTTCTGTAACCATTGGAATAGCATAATCTTTTCCGTCTATTAAAAAGTTTGGTGCAACGCCAAAAGGCATGTGGAAATTTGAAATAGTATTTTCACTAAAGCCATCAAATATTTTTTGTTCTTCAATGTTATCGTGCCAGTAACCAGCAAAGTCTTTTACGACATCAATAGGGTTAGAATACAAGAAGTTATGGGCAACCCATTTAATCTTGTCTGTTTTGTTTAGCTTAGAAAATCCTGATACTTTTTTCTTATCCATAGTTCAAAGATGAAAATAGAATACTAATATACACAACATATTTGGGTTTATAGGTGCAAACTCTCAAATATTGAACTTATTACAAAGTATGACTTTTGTATTTGGACATGTGAAAGTCTTGTTTGTTAATGATTTTAGGCTTCTCTGTAAATGTATAATGGAAGCTAGAATACTTAAATTATTAAAATAATTCATCAGTTTTTATAAAAAGATAATCTATTTCTTAAAAAATTAAGCAACAACCATCAAATTCTCTTTAATGAAATCTATCTTTTCTTTAATTATATTCAGGTCTTCTCCTAAAATGCTAATGTGTCCCATTTTTCTTCCCGGTTTAGTCATTTCTTTTCCGTATAAGTGAATGTAAACATCTTTCAAAGCCATTACTTTTTCAATGCCTTTATAAATTGCTTTTCCTGTAAAGTTTTCTGCACCAACTAGATTTACCATAGCTGCCTTTTTTCTTAAAGAAGTATCTCCCAAAGGTAAATTTAATAAAGCACGTAATTGTTGATCGAACTGAGAGGAAGCACAAGATTCAATCGTATGATGACCGCTATTATGTGTTCTTGGAGCCGTTTCGTTTACAGAAATATTCCCTTTTGTATCTAAGAATAATTCTACTGAAAAAATACCTGGAGAATTAAAGCTTTTTGCTACTTTTAAAGCTAATGTATTTGCTATTTTCTCTTGTTTTGTAGATATATTAGCAGGTGAAAATAAATAATCCACCAAATTGTAAACAGGGTCAAAAACTTGTTCTACAACTGGAAATAGAGAAAATTCACCTAGTTCATTTTTTACTACAATTACCGATAATTCTTTGTCGATATCTACGGCCTTTTCTAAAATAGAAGGGACATCAAAAGCTTTATCTAAATCATTCTGATCTTTTAAATAGACAACACCTTTACCGTCATATCCTTCGGTTCTTGCTTTTTGGAAAGCAGGTAAAAAATCTAAATGGTTTTTTAAATCTTCTTTGCCTTCTATGATGATAAACTCAGAAGAAACGATACTATTTTCTTTATAAAATGTTTTTTGTAAACCTTTATCTTTTATTGTTTCAATCGCAAAAGCGGAAGGAATAACAGTCTTACCCATTTTCTCTATAGCTTTTAATGCATCTGTATTTACATGCTCAATTTCAATAGTTACTATATCTGCATCTTTAGCAAATGCGACAACAGTATCGAAATCTTTGAAAGAACCTTGCCTAAAATGACTTGCAATGTTTTGACAAGGTGCATTAGCAGCAGGATCCAAAATAGAAATGCTTACATCATAATTCAATGCGTTTTGAATAAACATTCTTCCTAATTGACCGCCACCTAAAATGGCTATTTTTTTATTTAAAGGCATAAATACATTTTTTGCAAAAGTAGAGAATTAATAGGAATCAAATTAAAAATATTTACCTTTAAACTTGAAAGTCAACCAATATGCAAAAACACAATATAGAAGTATTAAAAACCGCTCGTTACTTTTCTTTAGGAACTTTAAATAGTCAAACAAAGAAAATTATTTTTGCTTTACATGGTTATGCGCAAACGGCTGATGACTTTTTAGAAAGCTTAAAAAGTTTGGAAGATAAAGAAACTTATATTGTTGCGCCAGAAGGTTTGTCTCGATTTTATTGGAAAGATTTCATTTCAAACCCTGTAGCTAGTTGGATGACTAAATTGGATAGAGAAGATGATATTAAAGATAGTTTGAGATATTTAAATCAAGTTTTTAAAGAAGTTACCAATAATGTAGATTTAAAAAATATTGATGTTGAATTTTTCGGTTTTTCTCAAGGAGCAGCAACTATGAGCAGATGGTTGGTGCAAGATTCAGTAAAAGTATCGAAAGCGATATTCTATGCAGGAGAAGTGGCGCATGATATTGATTATTCAAAATCAGAAAATTTCAACAATAGCAAATTGTTATTTTTCTACGGAAATAAAGATCGTTTTGTAAGTGGAAAGAAAGTGGAAGCAATCAAATTACAATTTGATAATTTCAAGATTGCTATAAGAATAATTGAGTTTGAAGGAAAGCATGAAATTAAAGAAGAAGCTTTAGTATTACTTTAAAACAAGGGTTCACCATTCACGTTAGTAGTCAAAGCTTCGCTCATGAAATTCAAAAACGGGCGCATTTCTTTGAAAGTGCTACTTAAGTTTTTTGCAAAATCTGGAGTTAAAGCTTCTTTGTCTGTAAAAGATTTTGAAATCAAGAACTGCTTATATTTTAATAATTCAATTTGCGGATCTTCTTTGTCAAATCCTTTAGGTCCATTTTTTAGTTTTTCACCTTTTAGTTCTCCAAAGTTTTTTACAAAGCCTTTGGCAGTAATAATTCCTTGAAACTCATCTCCGAACATCGTAAATTGTGTTCTAATTCTTTTTAAATCTTCAGGAACAGGCCCCCAAAATCCACAACCAATATAACATTCGCCAGATTTTAAATGAACAAAATAACTACCTCTCAATGATTTTGTAGCTCTTTTTAAGCTTAAACCCCAATGCGTTTTATAAGGTAATTTATTTTTTGAAAAACGAACATCTCTATATATTCTAAAAATCATTTTCTTACCACTTTCATTTTCTATATGGTCATGTTTGTTCATTTCTTTTAACAAATCATCAGCAAAAGAGATGATATTTTCTCTTTCTTTTGTGTAAGGTTCTTTCTGTTCCAAAAACCATTCACGGTTATTGTTTTTTTCAAGATTGACCAGAAAATCGAAATTTGATTGCTTTAAGTTTGCCATTATTTTTTAATTATAAAGTAAATGTAAATAAAAAAGGCGAACTAATTAAAGTTCACCTTTCAATATGTTATTCAAAAAAAATGATTAGATCATATCTTTTACATTCTCGTTACTAGCCATTACGCCTTCCGCAGAATCTTTCAATTTTGCTAATTCAGCAGCATTCAAATCTAATTTAACAATTTTTTCAATACCGTCTTTTCCAATAATACATGGTACACCAATACTTAAATCATTTAAACCATATTCGCCTTCTAAATAAGCAGAACAAGGAATCATTTTCTTTTGATCGCAAAGAATAGCTTGTACAATAGTAGAAACTGCAGCGCCTGGAGCATACCATGCACTAGTTCCTAATAAACCAGTTAATGTAGCACCACCAATTTTAGTTGCTTCCATTACTTCTGTTAATCTTTCTTCAGAAACAAATTCTGTAGCTGGAACACCATTTCTAGTTGCTAATCTTGTTAAAGGTAACATTCCTTTATCAGAGTGACCACCAATTACCATAGCACCTACTTCAGAAGAAGGACACCCTAAAGCTTCAGACAATCTATATTTGAAACGAGCGCTATCTAAAGCACCACCCATTCCAATTACGCTACTTTTTGGTAAACCTAAAGTTTTGAAAGTTAAATAGTTCATAGTATCCATAGGATTAGAAACTATAATAAATTTTGCGTTTGGTGAAAATTCTAAAACACTAGCAGTTACAGATTTTACAATTCCTGCGTTTATTCCTAATAATTCAGCTCTTGTCATCCCTGGTTTTCTTGCTAAACCAGAAGTGACTACAACTACTTCACTATCTGCAGTTTTAGAATAATCGTTAGTTACACCTACTATTCTAGTATCAAACTCATTTAAACTTGCACATTGCATTAAATCCATTGCTTTACCTTCTGCAAAACCTTCTTTAATATCTAATAATACAACTTCTGAAGCAAAATTTTTCATAGCAATATATTCTGCACAACTAGCACCTACATTACCTGCACCTATAATCGAAACTTTCATTTTATTTTATTTTTAAAAATTGATAAATTAATTTACGCTTGCAAAAGTAAGGGTTTTTTAAGTCATCCGACCAATTGAATATGAAACTAATTAACATCATTATATAACTGTTAATTTTTCATAAATTGGATAGATTAAAATGATATCGGAAAGAAAATTTGAAATACAATCTTATTTAACTTAATTTTGCATACATAAACAAGCAAAATGATGAAAAATATTATCGTATTAATTTTTAGTTTTTTGACTATCGTTGTTCAATCTCAACTGCAAGAATGCGGTACGATTACAAGTGCTGAAGATATGCAAGCTTTTTACAATAGAGAAAGAGCACCACAAAATAGTCTTAAAGCTGGAAATATTGTAGATGTACCAGTTGTTTACCATATAACAAGAATGGATGATGGCACAGGAGGCTTTGATTTGGCTGAAACTTTTAGATTACATTGTGATTTAAACGAAAGATTTGAAAATGCTGAAATCTATTTTTATATATTAGATATTGTAGAACACAATAATACTAGTTACTACAATATGACTTATAGTGGTGTAGGAAATACGATGATGAATACTGAAAATAATTCAAATGCTTGTAATATTTTTATAGTAAATGAAGCAAAATCTGGAAGTACGCCAGTTTGTGGATATTCTTTTTTAGCTTCTGGTTGGGGAGGTCCTAACAGAGGGGGCGTTATTTTAGATATTGGGTGTAGTGGCGCGAATTCTACAACTTTAACACACGAGATGGGACATTATTTAAACTTGCCTCATACTTTTTATGGTTGGGAAGGACGTGATTATAGTTTAAGTCCTATTTCTCAGAATCAATGGGAACGTGCAGACGGAAGTAATTGTTTGACTACCGCAGATGGTTTTTGTGATACACCAGCAGATTATATCAGTGATAGATGGGCTTGTTCGTTTCCAAAAATATTTCCTGATGCTATAGGTCAAGTAATTACCGTTGATGAAAAAAACTACATGTCTTATTCTTTAGATGGGTGTCAAACATATTTCAAACAGGACCAAATGAATGAGATGAAAGGAACTCCGTCAACATATAGGTCGTATTTAACGAATTTAACAGCACCGAATACAGCTGCTTTAGCAGTTCCTGAATTAATTTTCCCTCCAAACAATATTAATGGGTTATCATTAGGTACGGTCGACTTTACTTGGGAAGCTGTTCCTATGGCTACACACTATCAGGTTGAATTTACATACGGTAGTTTCAATAATATAATATTTAAGGAAGTGGTAACAACAAACTCTTTTTCTTATAGTGGTTTAAATAGTGGTACTAATTATAATTGGAGAGTTAAAGCCATAAATTACGGCTCAGTTTGCAATGAATTTAAGGAAGGAAGTTTCACCATGTCTACTTTTACTGCAAGTGTTACCTTAGATGATGTATTTTGTAATAGCGCTTCAGATGGAAATGCTTATGCAGCTACTACTGAGGGTCCAATTAGTTCATACAATTGGTTTGCTTTAGATGTAAATTCAGGTGCTTTTAATAATTTTGACATTACAACAACAAATGCTATTCATAATCTATCTCCAAATGAATATTATGTAGAGCTTGTAAAATCTAATGGAGCTAAATCAATTGTACCATTTACAATTGTAGAACCTTTAAGTTTAGATGTACAATTAAGTCAAAATACAAATGCAGTTTTATCGACAGTTACTGGAGGAACACCACCATATTCTTATTTATGGTCTGATGCTTCTACATCTCCACAAAATTCTAATCCTATAGTAGGAGACGGTAATACACTTTATTTAACAGATGCAAATGGCTGTTTTATATCTAAAAGTTTTACTTTTTCTTCAGGAGTTATAGCTATTAATAATCTTGCTAATAATATCATAAATTTGATGATTTATCCAAACCCTGTTAAAGGAGATTATGTATATATGAATTTTGTTTCAAAGAATAATATGGCTGTTTCTTTAGAATTGTTTTCAGTAGATGCTAAGTTGATTAGAAACTACACTAGAGAAGTGTCAATTGGTGAAAACACTTTAAAGCTGCCAATTCCGAAAATTGGAAAAGGTGTTTATTTTATCAAATTTACGATCAATAATAATTCAATAACTAGAAAGCTTATTCTGTAAGATTTGAAATATTTTTTGTTTAAGTATTCAGCACTTTAATGAAAAAGGACGTTTAAAATTATTGAATTTATGAAATTGAATATTAAATCATTTTACCTTGTATTATTGGTTGTACTTGTAAGTTTTTCTTTTAAAATAGAAGAGACTTTTGTTGCCGAAAATGAGATAAATTGGATGACTTGGGCAGCAGTTCAAGAAGCACAAAAGAAAGAACCTAAAAAAGTATTTGTAGATGTTTATACCAACTGGTGTGGATGGTGTAAACGAATGGATGCTACTACATTTCATAACCAGAAAGTTGTAAGTTATATTAATAAACATTACTATTCCGTAAAATTTGATGCAGAAGAAAGGAAAAGTATTGTTTTTAAAGATAGAAAATATCATTATGTAAAAACGGGAAAAAGAGGCTATAATGAATTAGCAACTTTTTTACTGGATGGAAGAATGAGTTTTCCAACAACAGTTTTTTTAGATGAAAACTTAGCTATTTTAACGACTGTAAGAGGGTTTTTAGAAGCAAAAGAGATAGATCCTATGATTAGCTTTTTTGCAACAGACAATCATTTAAAAAAGAAGTGGTCCCAATATGAACAGTCTTATAAAAGTATTCTTTAAATTTCTTGTCATTTTTTTTATTATTTTTACATTGTAAATCATGATATGTTGAAAATTAATAATAAAACATTTAGTAATACTAAGGTGTTAGTTATAGGAGATGCTATGTTAGATAGGTATTTCTTAGGTAAAGTAGAAAGGCAATCGCCAGAAGCAGATGTGCCTGTTGTTGATATCGACAAAATTGTAAATAAGCTAGGCGGAGCTGCGAATGTTGCCTTAAACATAAGAAAAATGAATGCTCAAGTAGAATTGATTTCTTGTATTGGTGATGATGAGACAGCGATCGATTTCTTGAAAGAATTGAAGGAAAATGAAATAATTTCTAAAAGAATATTAGTTTCTAAAAAAAGAAAAACAACGCTAAAAGGTCGTGTTTATAATAATGATAATTATTTGCTAAGGTTAGATAGAGAAACAATAGAAGATTTCAATGCCGAAGAGTCTTATTTGTTATTACAAAAAATTAAACAGTCGATAGATGAGTTTAAGCCAGATGTCGCTATTTTACAAGATTATAACAAAGGGCTTTTTACAGCCGAGAATATTTCAGATATTATTAGTTTGTTACAAAATAATAATATTAAAATAAGTGTAGATCCTAAGAAAGACAATTTCTTAGCATTTAAGGATGTGGACTTGTTTAAGCCAAATTTGAAAGAAATTTCTGAAGCTTTAGGAATAACAATCGATCCTACTAATAAATTAAATCTTTTAAATACTTGCAAAATCTTAAACGAAAAAATTAATTGTAAAACAAGTTTAATAACCCTTTCAGAGCATGGTGTAATAGCTTATGGTGAAGGAGAAGATTTATTACATTTCCCAGCTTTTAAACGAAAGGTATTAGACGTGAGTGGTGCAGGAGATACTGTGATTTCAGTAGCTTCTTTATTTTTAGCATTAGATTATACTAATGAAAACATTGCGTTCTTTAGTAATTTAGCAGGTGGTATGACTATAGAACAAAAAGGTGTAATAGCTATAACAATTGATGATTTCATTAATGAAATTAATAAAAAAATAATTGTAAATGAATAAAAAATTTAATTTTTTAAAAAATTTCAAAACAGATTTACCTTCAAGTATGGTCGTCTTTTTGGTAGCATTACCTTTATGTTTAGGTATTGCTTTAGCTTCAGGAGCTCCATTGTATGCAGGTTTAATTTCCGGAGTAATAGGTGGTATTGTTGTCGGGGTCTTTAGTGGTTCGAAGTTAGGTGTAAGTGGACCTGCTGCTGGTTTGGCCGTTATTGTTTTAAATGCAATAACAGACTTAGGTAGTTTTGAAGTGTTTTTAGTAGCTCTAGTGTTGGCAGGTTTCATACAAATAATAATGGGTTTTGCCAAGGCAGGAATTATTGCCTATTATTTTCCTTCTTCCGTAATACATGGTATGTTAGCAGGTATTGGAATAATTATTGTCTTAAAACAAATTCCACATGCTTTTGGTTATGACAAAGACCCTGAAGGGAATTTAACTTTTATGCAAACTGATAGCCAAAACACTTTTTCAGAGTTATTTAATATGATAGAGTTTATCAGCCCAAGTGTCGTTATTATTACAATAACTTCATTAATTATTTTATTATTATGGCAAAGTAAATGGATTACAAATAATAGTTTATTAAAGCAAATTCCAGGCCCATTACTAGCTGTAATGTCTGGTATTGGTTTAAACTTATTTTTCTCAACTAATCCGGAAATGGTAGTAAGCGCAGATCATTTAGTTAGTATACCGGTATCAGATGGTTTTGCAGGTTTTATTGGGAACTTTACTTTCCCTAATTTTGCTGCTTTAACAAATCCTCAAGTATACATTACTGCTGTTGTAATAGCTGTAGTTGCAAGTTTAGAAACTCTATTATGTGTAGAGGCTACAGATAAATTAGACCCTAATAAAAATGTTACACCTACTAATTTAGAGCTTAAAGCTCAAGGTGTTGGAAATATTGTATCTGGATTGTTGGGTGGGTTACCTATAACGCAAGTAATTGTTAGAAGTTCTGCCAATATTCAAGCAGGTGGAAAGTCGAAGTTATCGGCTATTCTTCATGGGGTATTTTTGATATTGACAGTAGTAGCAATTCCTAAAATTTTAAATTTAATTCCATTAGGAACACTAGCAGCTATTCTTTTAATCATAGGTTTTAAGTTAGCAAAGCCTAGTTTGTTTCTGAAAATGTATGTACAAGGTAAGAGTCAATTCATTCCTTTTGTAGTAACTATTTTAGGAATAGTATTTACTGATTTATTGACCGGGATTGGTTTAGGTTTAATAGTAGCAACTTTTGTAATACTAAGAAATAATTATAAAGTACCTTTTATTATGCAAGAAGAAAATGTAGAGGAAGAGAAAAATATCAATATTAAATTGGCTCAATCAGTAACTTTTTTAAACAAAGCCTCTCTACTAAAAACATTTGCTAATATTCCTGATAATAGTACGGTTACACTTGATGCTGCTGATACATATTTTATACATCAAGATGTTCTTGAAATTATAGAAGATTTTAAGATTCATGCAGTTGCTTCTAATATTAAATTAGATTGTATAGAATTATATGAGCATAAAGAACTTGTTAAAAAATTAAATTTTCAAATTACAGATAAAAAATAAAAATTATGATAACTTTAAATAAAGAATTACAAAATAGTATAAGTCCTTCACAGGCGTTGGATCTGCTAAAAAAAGGAAATTTAAGATTTTTAGAAAAAAAGCAAATTTCTAGAGATTTAAATGAGCAAGTATCTATTACGGGTGCTGGTCAATTCCCTTTTGCTGTAGCATTAAGCTGTATTGATTCAAGAGTACCTATAGAATTAGTTTTTGACCAAGGAATTGGCGATATTTTTAGTACTAGAGTAGCTGGAAACATTATAAATGAAGATGTTTTGGGTTCTATTGAATATTCTTGTAAAGCAGCTGGGTCTAAGTTGGTATTGGTTTTAGGACATACTAAATGTGGTGCAGTTACTGCAGCATGTCAAGGTGTAGAATTAGGAAATATAACAGCTTTATTAAGTAAAGTAAAACCTGCAATAAAAACTATTAACCCTGATGGAAAAGAATTTACACCAGAGTTAATTGAAGATGTAAGTGTTCAAAATGTAAAGGATTCTATTGAAAGAATAAAAAAAGAAAGTCCTATTTTAGCAGAAATGGATAATAATAATGAAATTGAAATTGTAGGTGCTATCTATGATGTTCATTCTGGAAAAGTTTCTTTTTTGTAGAAACGATATAACTAAGTAGAAGTGCTTAATCGGTTTTTTTATTTTAAAAGGTTGCTGTTAGTTTTATGGATTTAGTTAATGGGTTTTGTTAAAGAAAGTTTAACGCCCAAGATATCTCGCGTCTCCATGAGGAACG
>CAWVRT010000016.1:0-47555 GCA_963932515.1 uncultured Chitinophagales bacterium | reverse complement strand
TTTCCTACGGAAAATCCTCGCACGCAAACCCGCAACTATTCTTATACTAACCGTCAATCGAAAACAAACCTTTTACTTTAAGAAAACAGAAAAACTTTATATATTTTTTTCAAAATCCACTATTCCACCCAATCAAATAAGGCACATTTTTTCGCCATGTCGGGTAGAAATACCCAGCATTCTTAATGTCAAAAATTGTTAGGTAGAAATACCTGACATAGCTTCGGGTTGAAAAATAAATACAAAAACCATGTAATTTCAAACTTTATAACCCCCTTTTTAAATGCTTTCAGTATATTTGAGCCATGCTTAAGAATGACATTTTAAAAGAATGGGAAAACAAAAAACAAAAAGGCTTGAAGTCTTTAGCTATTTTAATAGACCCAGATAAAGCTGAAGAAAGTCATTTAAAATCTTTGTGTAAAAAAGCTAAAAACAGTTTAATTGATTATTTCTTTGTAGGAGGAAGTCATTTAAGTACTAACCAATTAGATTTTGTGATTAGCTATTTAAAAATAAACTGTGAAATTCCAGTTATTCTTTTTCCTGGAAACACAATGCAAGTAAATTTTAAAGCTGATGGTATATTATTACTTTCTTTAATTTCTGGAAGAAATGCAGAATTATTGATTGGGAAACAAGTTGAGGTCGCTCCTTTATTACATAACTCCTCTTTAGAAATAATCAGTACAGGTTATATTTTGATAGAAAGTGGTAAATCAAATTCGGTAAGCTACATAAGTAACACAACGCCAATACCTAGAGATAAACCTGAAATAACAACAAGTACTGTTATGGCAGGGGAAATGTTGGGTTTAAAAACTATGTATTTAGAAGCTGGAAGTGGTGCAATTCATGCCGTTTCTACAAAAACAATAAAAATGGTTTCTAAAAAAACGAACACGCCACTTATAGTTGGTGGTGGTATAAGAGATATAGAAACTGCCCAAAAAATATATGCCGCCGGAGCAGATATAATAGTTGTGGGCACACAAATAGAATCTAATGATTCTTTTATAGATGAATTAGCATTAATAAATAAAGTAAAAAGTGCCATTTGAAAGGTTTAGTATTACGTTCTACAGGAAAATGGTATACGGTTAGAACTGAAACAGGAGAACTAGTTGAAGCCCAGTTAAAAGGGAAAATCCGTTTATTAGAGTTAGATGTAACCAACCCAATTGCGGTAGGTGACATTGTAAACCTAGAGGACAGTGATGGTACTTGGATGATAACAAGTATTGATGAAAGGAAAAACTTTATCATTAGACTTTCTCCAAAGAAAAAGTTTATGAAGCAGATTATTGCTTCTAATATAGATCAAGCTGTTTTAATTGTTACCTTAAACAAACCTAGAACTTCTTCTGGTTTTATTGATCGGTTTTTATTAACGGCTGAAGCTTATCATATTCCTACAATTATTGTTTTCAATAAACAAGACATATTAAGGGAAAGGGATCAAGAAAAACAAGCTGAGTTTATTGAAATTTATGAAAAGATTGGCTATAACACTTTATTAACTTCTGCGACAACAGGACTTGGAGTTGATAGCCTTAAAAAATTAATTACCAATAAAACAACTTTGCTTTCTGGACATTCTGGTGTTGGAAAATCTACATTAACCAATGCAGTTGATTCTAGTTTGGATTTAAAAACAAAAGATGTTTCTAAAAAATTTAGTAAAGGTGTTCACACAACAACACATGCTCAAATGTATGAATTACCTTTTGGCGGTAACGTAATTGATGTGCCAGGAATCAAAGAGTTTGGAATTGCTTATTTCGATAAATATGAAGTAGCTCAATATTTTAGAGAATTTAAAGCTTTAGCTTCTCAATGTAAATTTTCTGATTGCTTACATATTGAGGAACCAAATTGTGCTATAAAAAATGGTGTAAGTGCAGGTGTTATTCATCCTGAAAGGTATATCAACTACTTGAATATTTTAGATAGTATTGAAGAAATGAAGGAGTATTAGAGAGGTCTTACGTTTATTATAAACTCTAATCTCATAAGTCTTCTCTATTTGTTCAGTTTTCTTATTATTTAACTATTCCAAATTTTCCAAGCTTCTTCTGCTTGTATTTCTAACATTTCTAAGCCATTTTTAGTTTTTGCACCTTGCGCTGCTGCTTTTTTAAGAAAAGTAGTTTCTAATGGATTGTAAACTAAATCGTAAGCTAAATGTTTCTTTGAAATGCCTTTATAATCTATAACTGGATAATCTTCTACTTTAGGAAACATGCCTAAAGGTGTTGTATTTATTAAAATTTTATATTTTTTCAAGCGTTTTTCGTCAATGTCTGAATAACTGAGTTTAGTTTTTGATCTAGAAATTAACTTAAAAGGAATGTTCATCTTTTTCAGTACAAAAATGACTGCTTTTGAAGCTCCACCGGTTCCAAATATTAAGGCCTTTTTATGTTTTTTCTTCAATAGTGGTGAAATACTTTTTTCAAAACCTAGAACATCCGTATTATAGCCAATTAACTTTCCATCTTTAAACTGAATTGTATTTACCGCATTTATTTCTTTGGCAGCGGCATCTATTTCATCTAAATATGGAATAATAGCTTGCTTATAAGGAATGGTAACATTTAACCCTTTGAGATTTTTATGATTTTTTATTAAAGCTATAAATTCTTCAATATTAGTTAAAGGAAAAAGTTGATAATGGCTATTTGTAATTCCTTCTTTTTCAAATTTCTTTTGAAAATATGTGGGGGAAAAAGAATGCTTGAGTTCTTTCCCTATTAAACCATAAATATTTTTTGTTTCATTCTTCAAACTACTAAATATGTGAAACATCTTTTAATAAAAACTGAAATACTTGTACGCCAGATAAAAATATAGTGGTAACAATTAAGCCTGAAATCATAACACCTAAACTAACAGCTAAAAACGCTTTTCTTTTTTGAATTTTAAATAACCAAGAAGCAAAAGTTCCTGTGTACGCTCCTGTTACTGGCAATGGAATCATTACAAAAACCATCAATCCCCAAAAGCCATATTTTTCTATTTGTTTTTCTACTTTGTTTTGCGTTCTCACTATAAATTTTTCAAATAAAGTATTGTATATTTTTACTTTACTAAAAACAGGGTGTAAAATTTCTAAGAAAAAATAAACTATCGGAAAAGCTAAAACATTTGTGGCTACACAAACAAAATAAACCAAAACAGGATTAAAGCCTTGAGATAGCGCAAAAGGAATTCCTCCTCTCAGCTCAGAAATAGGTAAAATACTCCAAAAAATTGTCCATAACCAATCTATATTCATAGCGTAAAGATATGCTAATTTATAATTTGTGCAATTTTAACAATTGTCTTCCATTTGTTTATCTGATATTTGTATTTCAATAAAAGTGCTTATGGAATTTTTACCAAAAAAAATAGAACAATATGCTGAACAATTTTCAAGTCCTGAAAGTGAAGTTTTAGCGGCATTAAATAGAGAAACTCATTTAAATATTATGATTCCTCAAATGCTTTCCGGTCACATTCAAGGAAATTTCTTAAAAATGATGTCTTTTATGATGCAAGCGAAAAGAATCTTAGAAGTTGGAACTTATACAGGTTACTCAGCAATTTGTTTAGCAGAAGGCATGCCAAAAGATGGTTTATTACACACAATAGATATTAATGAAGAATTGAAAGAAATTACTTCAAGATATATTAAAAAGGCAGGGCTAGAAAATAAAATAAAACAACATATTGGTACTGCTTTAGAACTAATTTCAACGATAGATGAAACTTATGATTTAGTATTTTTAGACGCAGATAAAATAAATTATGCTAACTATTATGATTTGGTATTTGATAAAGTTAGACCTGGTGGTTTTATAATAGCAGATAATGTTTTATGGTCTGGGAAAGTTGTTGAAGAAATAAAACCTACAGATAACGATACTCAAGCGCTTCATGCTTACAATCAAAAAATTCAAGACGACCCAAGGGTAGAAAATTACTTAGTCCCCATTAGAGATGGGTTGATGGTGGCGAGAAAGTTGTAACTATCTACTCTAAATCTATCCTTTTTATTATATTTACAGAAACCTAATTACATGAAAAAAATTGAACATATAGGAATCGCAGTTAAAAACTTAGAAGAGTCTAATGCGCTTTATGAAAAACTATTAGGCACAGAAAGTTATAAGCAAGAAGAAGTTTCCTCTGAAAATGTAATGACTTCTTTTTTTAAGATTGGGGAAAGTAAAATAGAGTTATTACAAGCTACTTCTGAAGATTCAGCTATTCATAAGTTTATAGAAAAAAAAGGGGAAGGATTTCATCATATTGCTTTTTCGGTAAGTAATATAGAAACTGAAATTGTAAGATTAAAAGAAGAAGGTTTTAAACCATTGATGGATAAACCAAAAAAAGGTGCCGATAATAAATTAGTTATGTTTTTTCACCCAAAAACAACTGGGGGTTTATTGGTTGAAATTTGTCAAGAAATAAAAAAATAATTTTTCACTCAATATTTAATTTTGACAAACGTATGCATTGCTCTGTAACACTTGTGTTAGCAAAATCTACTGAAAGGTAGTTGGGTGTTTTTCCTTTATAAATTATTCCTCCTGCAATCCACTCTTCCAAAGTATTTCCTAGTTCATTTCTTACTTCAAGTGTTAAGTCTTTTATAGAAGTAGGATTTTCTTCAAAACAATAAGCAGCCAATTCATTATTCAAAGTAACTGTCCAACTTAATTTAAATAATGAATTATCCTCTGAATTATGCGTGTTAAACTTTTCTAACTGGTCTGATTTCATTTCAGCAAAAATGTTCGCATTTGCATAACTACCATCAACTGGAATATATTCACTATCAAAATAACCTAAAGATTTGTTTTCTGTAACGGCATCCATTTGCAAAATCACTTTACCACTAACAGCGGATTCGGATAAAATTTCTGACACTGGTCTATTGATAAAATCACTTATCGGTAAAGCTAACTCTTTGTAAATAAGATTTCCTAGTTTATCATTTACAAAAGTCAAAAAATCTATATTATCATCAGAAATTTCACAAAATTTTGAAATCTCAAGAATTACCAATTCGTTATGCTTTTCTAAATAGTTTTTCGTGTCATCTAAAAGTTCTCCTAATTTAACACCATCACAACCAAAACCACCACATTGTGTTTTGTGATACGTCCAAAACTCTCCATCATGAAAAGTAGGTCTTACATCAAAAACTCTCACCCCAGATTCTAACATGTTTTTCATGCTTAACTCTTGTGTTTGTGTATTACAGGCGTTCCCAGCAAAACAATTATTTACTTCATACATTCCTGCATCATGAGCTCTAGGAAGGCAGATGTCTTTTAGGGTAATATCTTTTGAAGGGAATTCTTGGATTAAATCTTGCATCCAATTTTCTGTTTTTTCTATTGGAAATACTTCTACTATTAGCTCTATTTCTTTTTTACAAGAAAATAATACTATTGAAAATAAAATAATACTAAGTGTGTTTTTCATATTAATTCAAAGATATAAAAGTAATTAAAGTTTTTAGAGTTACTTCCATTTAAAAGTTTCAAAAATATGTGTCATATCTTTTTTTATAAAATCAACAATTGGTTGCACTGAATCAATATTCGGGGAGGTTTGAAAATATAAAGAACCTCTGATGTAATGTTTTTCAAGGTCTGATAAATAAAACTGAATGTTAGTTGCTACATTTCCACCAACTTCCGACAACTGTCCTTTTACTCCTTGTTTATTTTTTATAAGTGCTTCATCTATAAAATCGGCTTTTTTGGAATGAGCATAAGTTAATTTATGTGCATCTTCTAGTACTTTTTCTAAGGTTATATCTAAACCTATTTCTTTGTAAGACATGTAAATTGTAGCATTAAAATCTTCAAAAGAAACATTAAACCAACAAGACTCAACTTCATTGGTAAACTTATTTTTTTGTTGTACTATTTTAGCATAAGTTGGATATTCAAAGCTATACGGACAACCCCTATCTTTATATTTTTCAAACTTTCCTTTCTCTGGAAACTGAATTCTTGGATACGCAATAGGTTTTGGAGTATAAAAAACTTTCTCACAAGAAGAAAGTGAAAGCACCCCCAAAATAAAAAAATAAAAAAAAATTTTTTTCATGTTTGTTTCATTCATTTAAATAAAGAGGAATTCTAGTGTTTATTAATCTTAAAATTTATTTTTTCAATTCTGTTTTTACTTATTTCTATAATCTTAAACTCATAATTATTAAAAAATATTGTTTTTCCCTCTTCAGGCATATTTTCGTTAATCTCTAAAACAAGTCCCGCTAAGGTGTCAGATTCTCCTTTAGCCTCTTCAAAAGCTCCAATTTCTACATTTGTGGTTTTACAAACATCTATTAATGGCGTTTTCCCTTCGAAAGAATAAGAACCGTCCTTATTTTTTAAAATATCTTTTTTTGATTGATCAAATTCATCATTTATTTCTCCAACAACCTCTTCCAGTATATCTTCTAAAGTAATTAATCCTTCTGTTCCTCCATATTCATCTACAACAATAGACATATGTTGTTTTGACTGTTGCATCTCTCTAAGGAGGTCGTCTATTTTTTTTGCTTCTGTAGTAAAGTCAGGGGTTCTTAATGTGTTTTGCCATTTAAAAGTGTTAGGATTTGATAATTGGGACAAAAGATCTTTAATATATAAAACACCTTTAATATCATCTAAGTCCTCATCATAAACTGGAATTCTAGAAAAACCACTTTGCTTTATTTTGTTCAACACCGTGTGAAACTCTTCTTTTATATTAATTGCAAAAATATCTACTCTGGGTTTCATTATTTGTTTCACAGTAGTGTTTCCAAAATGAACGATTCCTTTTAGTAGTTTTTTATCTTTATCCTTCGTGTTTTCATCCACCCCTAAATCAATCGCTTTTTCAATTTCTACTAAATCTATACTATTTTTTTTCTTTTCTATTTTACTATCTAAAAAATTACCAAATTTTGATAATAAATAAGCTAATGGGAAAAATATAACTTCAAAAAAATGAACGATAGGAAGTGTAAATCTTGCAAAAGCAAAATTCTTTTTACTTGCTAATATTTTAGGCATTACTTCTCCGAAAAAAACAAGGAAAGTTGTTACTAGTATAACATTTATTAAAATTTCTAACAAGTCATTGTCTCCAAAATTAAATAGTTTACTTATTATAAAGTTTGATATAATAATAATTCCTACATTAATAAAATTGTTTGAAATAAGAATAGTTGCTAATAGTTTCTTTTTATTTTTTAAAACTTTAAGAATTTGAGAATCTTTAAGATTTTCTGAATCTTTTAACTCCTCTATATCTAGCTCGTCAAAAGAAAAAAAAGCTATTTCTGAGCCTGAAATTAAAGCTGAGAACAACAAGAGTATTAACACCACTATTGCCGCCAATAATACTTCAACACTTATGCCCTCTGTTAAAAGACTAAGTAAAATAAAAAATATTTGATATGAAGCCCCAAGGGGCAGACCGTCACTTTCCAATTAATAAGGTTTTTGTTAAAAAAAGTCCCATACTACTAAAATGGTAAATCATCTGCGACATCTTCTGTTGTGGATGATGGCGTTTTTTGTGTTTCTGGAGCGCTTGCTACTTCTTGTTGAGAATAGTTACCATCGTTTGCGTCTGTTGATTTCTCTAATCTCCTTAATGTATCTACAACGATTTCTGTTGTATATTTTTTTACACCAGCTTGATCATCCCAGCTTCTAGTTGCTAACTTTCCTTCAATATAAACTAGGCTTCCTTTTTTTAAGAATTTTTCGGAAGAATCTACTAAATAAGTCCTCCAAATAGCAATGTTATGCCATTCTGTTTCGTTAACCCATTCTCCTGCTTTATTTTTATAACTACTATCCGTAGCTAAAGAAAAATTACAAACAGCACCGTTATTGTCAAAACGTCTAACTTCAGGGTCTTTACCCAATCTACCAACAAGGACTACTTTATTTACCATTTTTTATTTTTTTTACTAGATAAATATACATTAATTATCTTAGGAAAAGCAAATTTACTCAAAAAATCAATGCCTGTATTTATAAATGGGTGCTTAATTTCATTTAATAAGTTTATTTCTATAAAATTAACAAATAATTTTTGATGTGTTAAGCTCTGAGTGAAAACTTCTGAAACTTTTTTGATTTGGTATTCTTTGCTTTTAATATTCCAAGTTTTTAATATTTCGTCTTTAATTTCAAATAAATCTATTAAAGTTTCCTTACTCTCAATTTTTGGAAATTGATGCAAACCTTTCCATATATCTTTTTTTTCTCTTTTTTCTAAAAATATATTTCCTCCCCTTTTTATTACTATAAAAGAAAAATATCTTTTCTTAATACTTATTTTCTTTTTTTTAAAAGGTAAATCATCTTGCAAATTATTTTTATTAGCAAAGCATTTCTTGGAAAAAAGACATTCATCACAACTATAATTTTTTGGCGTACAAATTTGTGCTCCAAAATCCATAATTGCCTGATTGTAAATACCTGCATTCTTTTTATCAATTAAACTATCTGCTAATTCTTGCAGTTCTTTTTTCTCTTTGGTTGTTTGAAAAGCGTTTTCAATCCCGAATATTCTTGATAATACCCTTATCACATTTCCATCAACAACCGCTTTAGGTATATCGAAAGCAAAAGACACAATAGCAGATGCAGTATAAGCTCCAATACCTTTTAGTTTTAATAAATCTTCATAGTTATTAGGAAAATTACCATTCAATACTGAAACAATATGTTTAGCAGTAAAATGTAAGTTTCTTGCTCTTGAATAATAACCCAATCCTTCCCAAAGCTTTAAAACAGCTTCTTCTTTTGCTTTAGCTAAGTCAAAAACAGTTGGGTAATTTTCTTTAAAGGCTAAAAAATATTTTGTTCCTTGTTCTACACGTGTTTGTTGTAAAATAATTTCTGAAAGCCAAATAAGATACGGATTTTTTTCTCCTTTCCATGGCATGGGTCTATCATTTTGTTGACCCCAAGCAATCAATTTTTTTGTAAATTCTTTTTTTAGCATACTCTTATTCTTTCACGAAAGAAAAGGCTTCTTCTGCAGCTTTTTTAGCAGGATAAATTGATGCAATTATACTAATTACTACTACCATTAAAAAAGACAGTAAAATATCTTCCAATTGAATATAAACTGGATAAGCGTCTATAACAAATCCTCCATTTGATGGTAAGCCAATAAATCCAAACATTTTTTGTGCGCACAATATTAACAGACCTAAAGACAACCCTATGATAGCGCCTAAAACAGAACCCATTATACCTTGCAATATAAAAATTTGTTTAACGTTTTGTTTTTTCAAACCCATAGCTTTCAGAATAGAAATATCTTTCTTTTTTTCAATAGAAATCATAGAAAGTGAACCAATAATATTAAAAGAAATAATAAACATAATTAATCCTAAAATAGCAAAGACTGCCCATCTTTCTGCTTGCATTGCTTTATATAATGCTTTGTCTTGTTCATTTCTAGGCGTAACGCTAAATTTTTCTCCCAAACTGGCAGAAAGTTCGTTTTTTATTTTTACTAAATTAATGTTTTCAAAAGTTCTAATTTCAATGGAAGAAACAGCTTCTTTTGTTTTAGTAATTTTTCGCATTAAAGATAATGGAACAATCATATATTTATTGTCAAACTCTGATTGTATCAAAAATACACCTCCTGGCATTACTTTTCCACTGTTAAATAGTTGACTAGCAACTATAGTAGCGCTTTTCCCTTTTTTGGGGATATTTATACTAATTGGCTCCAAAGGGTTGTATACATTAGTTCCTAAAACATAATCTACCCCAGAGCCTAAAATGGCATAATTTATTCCTTTTTCTTTTAAAGTTGCCCTACCTGCTGCAATGTTTTCTTCTATACGAGAAACATTGTAAAAGTTTTCATCTACTCCTTTAATTGTGGCTATTTTTTCTTTGGCATTATACTTTAAATAGGCATTTTCTTCTAAAATATAACAATACTCCGCTACACCTTTAGAAGAAGTAATTTTATCTAATAACTCATTTGTAGGAATGAAGGTTTTTCCTTTTATAGCCTTAACTTCAATATCTGCATAAAAACTATTTTGTAAATCTAAAACTAGGTTTTCGAAACCATTAAAAACTGATAATAATATAATTAAAGCAAAAGCTCCTAAACCCATACCAATCATAGAAACCATGGAAATAATATTAATGGCATTGGTACTCTTTTTAGAAAATAAATACCTGAGGGCTATTTTAAAAGCTAGTTTCATTATTAAGTTATAAATTCCCTTTTTTTGTTACGTCTGATTATGTCGAACCCGACAAAACCTGCAATTTCTACCCTGTTTTATTTTTCCTTCTTTATGTCTTTAAATACTTTTTCCATTTTCTCAACATAATCTAAGGTATCATCTAAAAAGAACTCAAGAGTTGGAATTTTTCTCATTTTATTTAATTGATTTCCTAAAGTTCTTCTGAACTCAAACTTATTAGTGCTTAATGCTAATAACACTTCTTGTGGGTTGTCTGAATTAAAAACACTTATATAAAAGCGAGCAATGCTCAAATCCGAAGTAATCGTTGCTTTTGTAACACTTACCAATACATTTGAAGCATACAAATTTCTTCCTTCTTTCATTAAAATAGAACTCATCGTCTCTTTCAATAATGATGCAAATTTATTTTGTCTTTTACTTTCCATTTTTTAAAATTTTATTGACGCCTTTCAAATTAAAACAAGTTTTTAACTCATTTATTTTAGAATGTAAAGATACTGTTTATTTGTTTGATGTTTTTTATTACCTAAATTTTTTGAAAATGTAAATTAAATTAAAAATTTAAAACAAATTTTACATTTCTTTTAAAAATAATCCTACTTTTAAAGCAATTTATTAAAACCCCTTATAATTACTAAATCATGAAAAAAAAGACTGCAAATAATTCCTCTTTAAACACAGAAAATACTACTCATTTTAAAATTGAGTATAATACTGCTTTTGAAGAATCTACTAAATATTTTAAAGGAGATGAATTAGCTGCGAGTGTTTTTTTGAATAAGTATGCATTGAAAGACTCTGCGGGAAATTTGTATGAAAAAACGCCTGCAGACATGCATAGAAGACTTGCTTCTGAAATAGCAAGAATTGAAAAAAAATATCCTAAACCTTTAGAAGAGAATGAGATTTTCAATTTAATTGAGAACTTTAAATATATTATTCCTCAAGGTGGACCAATGTCTGGTATTGGAAATGATTTTCAAATTTCTTCTCTTTCAAATTGCTTTGTTATTGGTAATAATGCAGATTCTTATGGTGGAATTATAAAATTAGATGAGGAACAAGCTCAATTAATGAAAAGAAGAGGTGGTGTTGGTCATGATTTATCGAACATAAGACCAAAAGGTTCTCCTGTAAAAAATAGCGCTTTAACTTCTACTGGAATTGTACCTTTTATGGAAAGATATTCTAACTGTACTAGAGAAGTGGCACAAGATGGTCGTAGAGGAGCTTTGATGCTATCTTTGTCGTCAAAGCATCCAGATGTAGAAGATTTTATAGACGCAAAATTAGATTTAGGTAAAATAACTGGCGCAAATATTTCTGTACGTATAGATGATGAATTTATGCAAGCAGTTACTAATAAAACCGATTATACGCAACAATATCCTATTGATAGTCAAGAACCAAAATTTACCAAAAATGTAGACGCAAGTTATTTGTGGGATAAAATTGTTACCAATGCTTGGAAATCTGCTGAGCCAGGAATTTTGTTTTGGGATACCGTTATCAAAGAATCTGTTGCAGATTGTTATGCTGACTTAGGTTTTAAAACAACCTCTACAAATCCTTGTGGTGAAATACCTTTAACTCCTTATGATAGCTGTAGATTATTAGCGGTTAATTTATATAGCTATGTAAACAATCCTTTTACAAAAGAAGCAATATTTGATTTTGATTTATTTGAACAACATGTAAGGATTGCTCAAAGGATAATGGATGATATTATTGATTTGGAATTAGAGCAAATTGATAAAATAATTACCAAGCTTGAAAAAGATCCTGAAGACCAAGACATAAAACTTACTGAAAAGCAACTTTGGGGAAAAATCAAAGAAAAAGCTGTTTTAGGAAGAAGGACTGGCGTTGGTATCACTGCTGAAGGAGATATGTTAGCAGCCTTAGACATTAGATATGGTACAGATGAAGCTATTGATTTTTCAGAAGAAGTTCATAAGAAATTTGCAATAAATGCTTTTAAGTCTTCAGTAAATATGGCTGAAGAAAGGGGTTCTTTTGGAATTTATGATGCTAAAAGAGAAGAAAAAAATCCTTTTATACAGAGAATAAAAGCTGAAGATGCTGCTTTGTATAAAAAGATGATCAAAGTAGGTAGAAGAAATATTGCCTTACTAACGATTGCTCCTACAGGAAGTACAAGTATCATGGCGCAAACAACTTCTGGAATAGAACCTGTTTTTATGGTTTCTTATAAGAGGAGAAAAAAAATAAACCCTAATGACATTAATACAACTACTTCTTATATAGATGAAAATGATGACCATTGGGAAGAATATAATGTTTTTCATCATAAATTTATTACATGGCTTGAATTGAACAACTACGATATTGAGCAAGTTAAAAAGATGGATGATGAGCAATTGCAAGAAATTATTAAAACTTCACCTTACTATAAAGCAACGGCTAATGATGTAGATTGGTTGAAGAAAGTACACATGCAAGGAAAAATTCAAAAATGGGTAGACCACTCTATTAGTGTAACGGTAAACATTCCTAATGATGCTACTGTAAAATTGGTTAATAAGCTTTATTTAGAAGCTTGGAAATGTGGTTGTAAAGGTTTAACTATTTATAGAGACGGTTCTAGAACAGGTGTGTTAGTTTCTAAGGATGAAAAACAAACTGAAGAAACTAGTTTTAAAGTAAATCATTCTCCAGTAAGACCTATTAAATTAGATGCAGAAGTGGTCCGTTTTATGAACGATAAAAATAAATGGATAGCTGTTGTTGGGTTGTTAGATGGTAAACCTTACGAAATATTTACTGGTTTAGCAGAAGATTCTTTTGTGCTACCTTCTCTTGTAGAAAAATCTTGGGTTATTAAATCTACAGATGACAATGGAGAGACTCGTTACGATTTTCAATATGTAGACAAAAACGGATTTAGAGTAACACATGAAGGTTTATCTAGATCTTTTGATAGGGTTTATTGGAACTATGCTAAATTAATTTCTGGTGTTTTACGTCATGGAATGCCTTTAACAAAAGTAGTTGATTTAGTAAACGACTTGAATGTTGAAAGCGAAACGATAAATTCTTGGAAAAAAGGAATTGCTAGATCTTTAAAGAAATTTATTCCTGATGGAACTAAAGTAGAAAAAGCTTCTTGCGAAAACTGTGGTGAAACTGGTTCTTTAGTTTATATAGAAGGCTGTTTAGGCTGTAATGCTTGTGGACATTCTAAGTGTGGCTAGTTGTTGCTTTAGTTTAAAATCAAGTTTAATTAATTTGAATACTATTTAAAAAAAATGGTTCGTGCAAACACAACCCATTTTTTTTATACTTATAGATTTATCAAAGAAGCTAAAACTTAGAATCGTCAACCGAATCTAAATACTCTTCTACTTTAGCAGCAACTTCTTCAATTGCACCATCTTCAAATGGCGATTTTAAATTAGCTAATTCTACTAATTTTAAGAAAGACATACTTCCACCTGCTTTACAAAGTGTTAAATAGTCTTTCCAAGCGCTTTTAAAGTCTTCTTGCATTTTTACCCAAAATTGTAATGCACAAACTTGTGCTAAGGTGTAATCTATATAGTAAAACGGCATTTCGTAAATATGCGCTTGCTGTTGCCACCTCCGTCCTTCTTCTGCAGATTTATTACCATCATAATCTAAATTTGGTTTATACTTCATTTCTATTTCTCTCCATACGGCACGCCTTTCTGCTGGTGTCATGTCTGGTTTTTCGTAAACTCTATGTTGAAATTCATCCACAGAAACACCATAAGGTAAAAACTTTAATGCCCCTGCTAAATGTTGAAATTTATATTTTCCAGCATCTTCTTTAAAGAATAATTCCATCCATGGCCATGTGAAAAACTCCATACTCATTGAATGGATTTCTGCAGACTCACTTGTAGGCCAATAGTATTCGCTTACCTTAAAGTGTCTACTTTGGTATGCTTGGAAAGCGTGACCTGCTTCATGTGTTAATACATCAATATCGCCAGAAGTACCATTGAAGTTAGAGAATATAAATGGCGCGCCATAACTAGCTAAACTAGTACAGTATCCACCTGTTTCTTTGCCTTTTTTAGTTTCTAAATCCATCAATTCATATTTAGTCATAAAACTAAAAAACTCATCTGTTTCTGGAGAAAGCTCTTTGTACATCTTCTTACCATTCTCTACAATCCATTCCGGTGGACCTTTAGGTTCTGGATTTCCAGACTTAAACCTAAAACCTTCATCATAGTGCTTTAAACTATCTAAGCCAATTCTTTTGGCTTGTCTTTTGTTTAACTTTTCTACTAAAGGAACAATTAAGTCTTTTACTTTTTTACGATACTTGGCAACCATTTCTGGAGTATAGTCGCTACGCATCATTTGGTAATATCCTAATTCTACAAAATTATCTAAGCCAATTTTTTTAGCCATACCATCTCTAAGGTGCGTTAAATCATCAAAGATTTTATCTAGTTCTTCTCCTTTTTCTCCTAAAAAATTAAACTTGGCGTCTGCAGCTTTTTTTCTTGTTGCTCTGTCACTAGAAACTGTGTAAGGGTGCAGTTGACTTAAGTTTAATTCTTCTCCGTTCCAATCAATTTTGGCAGAAGCTAATAGTTTAGAATATTGAGAACATAATTTATTCTCTTCTTTTCTATCTTCAACTATTCTATCGTCTATTTGTTTTATTTGAAAATCAGCAATAGTAAATAATTGCTCTCCGAATTCTTTTTCTAATTCTGCTCTAAATTTAGATTTTACAATTACTCTATAATACTTTTCTGAAAACAAAGAAAGTTCTGGTAGTGTGATATCTAACCATTCTTTTTCGGCTTCATAAAATTTATCTCTAGTGTCTATTGAATGACGGATATAAATTATGTTTACAGCAGTGTCAAATTCATTGTTTAACCTATTTAATTCATAAATTAATTCTTTTTGTGAATCGTAAGTATTTGCCGCTTTGATATTTTTAAGAATTTCTAAAAAATCACTTTTAAACAACTCAAAATTGGGCCTTGAATATTCAATTTCTGAAAATTTTTTCATTGTATCTTTTTAAGAACCTTTTAAGTTCCCAAAAACGAAAACTTTCAAGATTTTGTTTTTAATTTAATTCAGTTAAAACAACATCTTCTTTATCTCTAAATTCATACGCTGTTAAAGGTAAATCGTTGTTTGGTCTAATTTTAATAAGCATTTTATGCTCCAAAGACCATTTTAACTTTAAAGAATAAAAGCCTTTATTAATATATGCTGCTAAGAAAGGGTGAACATTTAAGATGAAAGGTTTTTTGTTTTCCACTAATAACTCTATTTTCTCTTTAATTTCTTCCATCAATAAAATAGAAGGTTCAATTTTTCCTGTACCACCACAAGTTGGGCAGTTTTCTTGCGTTTTAATGTTTACCTGCGGTCTTACTCTTTGACGAGTAATTTGCATTAGATTGAACTTAGAAAGTGGTAAAACGGTTGTAATTGCTTTATCTAGTTTTAATAATTCACTAATTCTATCATTGATAATCTTTCGGCTTTCAGCCCTTTTCATATCAATACAATCTACTACTATAATTCCACCAATATCTCTCAATCTTAATTGACGAGCTACTTCATTTACAGCACCTAAATTTACAGATAATGCATTACCTTCTTGACTACCAGAAAGACCTGTTTTAAAACCGCTATTTACATCTACTACATGTAAAGCTTCTGTATGCTCAATAACTAAATATTGCCCTTTTCCATAACCTACTGTTTGTCCAAAAGCAGACTTTATTTGCGTAGTAACACCAAAATTATCAAAAATTGGGCTACTCCCTTTATAAAGCTTTATAATATCCTTTTTATCTGGTGCAAAATTTAAAATATAATCTTCCATTTCTGCAGCCAAAATCTTATCAGCAGTGTGTATTGCTGTGAAATTATCTGAAAACAAATCTCTAATTACAGTAGACGATTTATCTATTTCGGTATAAACTTTTTCTTTGAATTTAGCGCCCTTTAAGTTCTCTATCATTCCTTCCCACTTAACTAATAAGTCTTGTAGGTCTTTATGTAACTCTGAAGCAATTTTTCCTTCGGCAGAAGTTCTTACAATTACACCAAAGTTTTGAGGTTTCAAACTACTAAGAAGTATTTCTAAACGCTTTTTTTCTTCTCTGTTGGTGACTTTTTTAGAAATAGCAACAAAGTCATCAAAAGGTTTAAGAATTAAAAATCTTCCTGAAAGAGAAATTTCAGTAGTTAATCTAGGTCCTTTAGAGCTAATAGCTTCTTTAAAAACCTGAACTACTACTAAATCTTTAGACTTCATAACATCTCTGATGTTTACGTTTTTGTCTAATTCAGGTAGTTTAACTAAATTATTTAACAGTAAGTCATTAACATTTCCTGTAATTACAGGCTTAAAGTAATGATTGTAAGTTTTATAACCTGTTCCCAGATCAGTATAGTGAAGAAATCCGTCTTTTTTGAAGCCTATGTCTACGAATGAGGCATTCAAACCAGGCATTACTTTTCTGACCCTACCGAGTAAAACGTCTCCAACCTTAAACTGGGTAGTTTCTTTTTCTTGATGAAATTCAACAAGTTTTTTATCTTCCAGTAAGGCAATTTCTACACCGTTTGGGGTGTTTTTTATTACCAGCTCTTTTTCCAAGAAGAATTAAATTAAAGTGTGAAAAGCTGTACACACTATACCATACAGCTCACAAATATTAAAAACTATTTTTTAGTTTTATGTCTATTTTTCCTTAATTTTTTCTTTCTTTTGTGAGTTGCAATCTTATGTCTCTTACGTTTTTTACCACTTGGCATAATTGTAATTTTTATGTTTTAAAATATTTATTTCGATTATAATCAACAAACCTATGTTTTATTGAGGGGTGCAAAGATATGTTTTTTTATGAGTAAATAGCACAATATAAAAAAACATTCAGCATTTAATCAATATTTTGGTTTGTGTAAAAGCTCTTTCAAAAACACCTATAGCCGCTAAGTTTAACTATTAACTATTTTAGCTTAAAATAAAAAATATCTACCCATCAAAACCAATAACCTATTTTAAAAAGAACTGTATTATTAAATTTACTTGTTAGCTTTTTTTACAAGTTCAGTAAAAACCTTGGAAGGTTTAAAAGCTGGAACATGATGTTCTGGTATTACAATAGCTATATTTTTCTTAATATTCCTACCAATTTTTTCTGCTCGTTTTTTTACTATAAAGGAACCGAATCCTCTAACATAAACATTTTCACCTTCTTTTAAAGAATCTTTTACTTCTTTAAAAAAACTCTCTAGAGTTACTAGAACGTCTATTTTTTGAATTCCTGTTTTTTCGGAAATCTTATTAACTAAGTCTGCTTTTCTCATTGTTTAGGGTTTAATGATTTTTATTTTGGAATAAAGATATAAAAAAAACTGAAAAATAAAAACTGAATGTTTATACTAAAGGATTATAATTATTAAACTAAGCCTAATTGCTCTTTTAGCTCCGAAACTTTACCAATAGCAGCAATTTCTATGTCGTATTTTTCTAAAATCTCTTTGTCTAATTTATTATATTTAGATATAAATATTTTTTCAAAGCCCAATTTCTCTGCCTCTCCAATTCGTTGTTCTATTCTATTAACTGTACGAACTTCTCCGCTTAAACCAACTTCTCCTGCAAAAGCTATTTTCATAGAAACTGGAATATCTTCATAAGAACTCATTAGTGCAGCAACAATTGCTAAATCAGTAGAAGGATCATCTACTTTTAGACCTCCAGCAATATTTAAAAAAATATCTTTAGTTCCTATATTATACCCTACTCTTTTTTCTAATACTGCTAAAAGCATATTTAACCTTTTACCGTCAAACCCGGTAGTACTTCTTTGTGGTGTTCCATAAAAAGCGGTAGAAACTAATGCTTGAACTTCTACCAACATAGACCGCAGCCCTTCCATGGTAGCGGCAATGCAAATTCCCCCTAAATTGGTATCTTTTTGCGTAATTAATATTTCTGAAGGGTTTTTTACTATTCTTAAACCATTCGATTGCATTTCATACAACCCTAATTCTGCGGTAGAGCCAAAACGGTTTTTTTGGGTTCTTAAAATTCTATATAAATGATTTCTATCTCCTTCAAACTGTAAAACAGTATCTACTATATGCTCTAACACTTTTGGGCCAGCAATATTTCCGTCTTTAGTGATGTGCCCTACTAAAAAAACAGGCGTATTGGTTTCTTTAGCAAATCGTTGAAACTCGTTAGCTGTCTCTCTTATTTGAGAAACGCTTCCAGGTGTAGATTCAATATTTCTAGAATGCATAGTTTGTACAGAGTCTACTATAATAATTTGTGGTTGTAATGTTTTTATAATTTGAAATATTTTATGTGTAGCTGTTTCGGTTAATAAATACAAACTATCATTATTTAAGCCAATTCTAGAGGCTCTTTGCTTAATTTGATTTTGACTTTCTTCGCCACTGATATAAAGTATTTTAAGCCCCTTTAAAGATAAAGCTATCTGTAACAATAAAGTAGATTTACCAATACCAGGTTCGCCACCAATTAAAACTAAAGAACCAGGAACAATTCCGCCACCTAAAACTCTATTTAATTCACTATCGAGCGTAATAATTCTATAGCTTTCTTCTTGAATTATTTCAGATATCTTTTGAGGCTTTGCTTGAGATGTCTTTTTATTATCATTTTGCCAAAGCTCTTTCAATTCTTCTTCTTTCTTGGAAACCCCTGATTCTATAATTTCTTCTACAATAGAATTCCATTCTCCACAAGCGTTACACTTGCCGGTCATGTAAGCATGTGCTGTTCCACAAGATTGACAAACATATGTTTTTTTGATTTTAGCCATTTTGTAAAATTACTAATTTATTGATAAATACTTTGCAAAGATGGATTAGTAAAACGCACTAAGCTTGCGGTTTTACTTTTTTCTAGTAGATAAAACTTAATCGTTCTGTTGTATATTACAAACAGGCTGATAGTGTGTCTGCGTTATTTTCTCAATAAAAAGGTTTGATTTTATCAATACTAACTAGTTGCTGCTGAGCATAAAAGACCTTCATCTGTATATACCACTTAAAAAGATAAGCGGCTGAGATGCTTATAACTATTTAATATTAAACTTAGTAAATAATTTCACCTTTGTCTTTATAAGTATATTTATACTCCGTTGAAGCTAAAAATACAAAACAGTATTATATTAGCCTATTCAATGGAAAGCAACAATTATATATTACTAATTAAAAAGCTTGATCAATTTATTAGAAAGTTCTACTTTAATAAATTGATTAGAGGTGTTTTGTATTCAACCGCTATTCTTTTGGTATTTTTTTTAATCATTTCTATTGCAGAATACAATTTTTATTTTTCTACCCTTTATAGAAAAATTATGTTCTATGGTTTTATCACTTTTAGTCTCTTGTCGTTAGTTTTTTTGGTTGGTATTCCTTTATTAAAAATTAGGAGATTAGGAAAAGTAATTAGTCACCAGCAAGCTGCAAATATTATTGGTAAACATTTTACCCGTGTAAAAGACACATTGGTAAACATTTTACAACTAAAAGCTTCTGAAATTTCATTAGAACAGGCCGCTTTAGTAGACGCTAGTATAAATCAAAAATCATTAGTATTGAAATCAGTTCCTTTTACTGCTGCTATAAATTTAAATGAAAATCGTTATTATTTAAAATATGCTTTACCTCCTTTGTTAGTTTTTTTGGCATTACTCTTTTTTAAACCAAATGTTATTAAAGAAAGTTCTCAAAGATTAATTCAAAATGATGTGGTTTTTGAAAAGCCGATGCCGTTCAAGTTTAAAATTTCTGAAGATTCCTTAAAATCTTTACAATTTGAAGATTTTAGGTTGTCTATTAAAATAAGTGGTAAAGAAATTCCAAACGAAATATTTTTATACCGAAAAACAGCAAATTCAGGATTTACGAAAACTACACCACAAAAATTAAACACGACAAATTTTTCATACATTTTTTCAAACCTACAAAAAGACGTAAAATTTTTTTTTGAAGCAGATGGTTTTCGTTCGAAGGAATATATTTTAGAAATTTCTGAAAAACCTATGATTACAAAATTTCAGATAAAATTGAACTATCCAAAATACTTAGGGAATAAAAATATAGTTCTAAAAAATACAGGTGATATTTCTGCGCCATTTGGAACATCTGTAGATTGGTTATTTGAAGCTAATGCTACAGAAAAAATAAATATTCGATTCTCAGACGCTTCAATTGTTTTAGAAAAGGAAAAACTAAAGGAATTTAATTATCGTAAAACACTGATAATCAATGATGTTTATACAGTTAAAACTATTAGTTCTTCTGTTTTAAAAACAGATAGTGTTCAATTCAATATAAACGTAGTTAGAGATGAATATCCTCAAATTTCGGTGAAAGAGCACCAAGACAGTACAAATTTGGATATTTACTATTATACGGGAGAAATTTCTGATGATTATGGTTTAAGAAAATTAACTTTCAATTATAAAATTAGAAATGAAAAAAATGATGGAAAGTTAATTTCAAAAGATATTCCTTTCCAAAAAAATACGCTTTCGGGTTTTACGCATTTTTGGAATGTTACGGAACTGGATTTATCTGCTGGCGATAATTTGACTTACTATTTTAAAGTTTGGGATAATGATGGTGTAAATGGTTCAAAATTTTCTACATCTAAATGGATGATTCTAAAAATTCCTTCTTTAGAGGAGTTTGAAAATAAATCTGAGCAGGAATTAGCTAAATTAACAAAAGATTTAAAAAAAGCTATAGAAAAATCTCAAGAGCTACAAAAGGAGATGAAAAACTTTAAAAACAAACTTTTGAATAAAAAAGAAATGTCTTGGGAAGATAAAAACAAGATGAAAAAACTGCTGAATGAGCAAAAAAACCTTCAAGACAAAATTTCTGAAATGAATGAAAAATTAAAGGAAAACATTCAAAATCAATCAAAATTTAAAGAAATAGACCCAGAAATAGCTAAAAAGCAAGAAAAAATACAAAAACTGTTTGATGAGGTTTTAGATGATAAAATGAAAAAGCTCCTTGAAAAATATGAAAAAATGATAGAGGAGTTGACTAAAGAAAAAACTTTAGAGCAAACAGAAGAAATTAAAATAACGGATGAAGCGTTGGAAAAAGAACTTGATCGAATGCTTGAACTTTTAAAGAAATTAGCTTTTGACCAAAAACTACAAGAAACACAAGAAAAATTAGAGAAATTAGCAGAAAAACAAGAAGCGCTTGCTAATAATGAAACTAAACAAACAGAAGAATTACAAACAGAGCAGGAGAAGTTAAATGAAGAATTTGATAAACTAATAGAAGAATTAAAAGATTTAGAAAAACTAGATGAAGAATTAGGAGACAAAATAGACATGGAAGAACTTCTGGAAGAAGGAGAAGAAACTTCTGAAGAAATGGATAACGCGCAGGAAGATTTATTAAAAGGGAAAAAGAAAAAAGCGAGCGAAAGTCAAAAATCGGCAGCTCAAAAAATGAATGAAATGGCTAAAAAATTGTCTGAAATGTCTATGAGTATGGAAGCAGAATCTATGGGAGAAAATATGCAAAGCCTTCGGCAGTTATTAGAAAATTTAGTTTATCTTTCTTACGAAGAAGAACGATTATTGAACGAATTTAAGGTTACACATATAAACACACCAAAATATGTTGCTTTAGTTCAAGACCAATACAAAGTTTCTCAAACCTCAGAATTGGTAGAAGATAGTTTATTTGCTTTAGCTAAAAGAGTTATTGAGATAGAAAGTTTTATTACCGACAAAATTTTTGAGATTAATAGAAATTTAGCTGCTTCAATAAAACAACTAGAAGAAAGAATTGTTCCTAAAGCTGTTGTAAACCAACAATATGTAATGACAAGTTATAATGATTTAGCTTTGATGCTTAGTGAGATTTTACAACAAATGCAGAAGCAGATGGCTATGCAAATGGAAGGAAATCAATCTTGCGAAAAACCGGGAAATGGAAAACCTAAACCAGGAAAAATACCTTCTTTAAAAAAGATGCAACAGCAATTGAGTGATCAGATGCAGAAAATGGGTGAAAAAATGAAACCAGGAAAAGAGGGGGGGAAAAGTGGTGGAAAATCCGGCCAGTCAAAAGAGTTAGCAAAGATGGCTGCAAAGCAACAAGCTATTCGAGAAGCTCTACAAAAAATAAAGGATGCTGGTAAAAAGGACGATAGCGGAAAAAATAATTTAGGAGATTTACAAAAAATAATTGACGAGATGAAAAAAAATGAAAGTGACCTTGTAAATAAACGCCTAAGTAATAATTTACTCAATAGACAAAAAGAAATAATGACTAGGTTGTTAAAAGCAGAAAATAGTGAAAGACAGCGAGATGAAAAAGAAGAAAGAAAATCTGAGCAAGGAGATGATTTTATTAATAAAACGCCTCCTGCTTTAATAGAGTATTTAAAAAAACGAAAAACTTATTTAGACCTTTATAAGCACACTTCTCCGAACCTAAAACCTTATTATAGAAATATTTCAGAGAAATATTTCTATAATAGTATTAACTAATCAATAAATACTTAGTTTTGTAATTGTTGGAAGCTACCATTAATAGCTATGAAAGAAATAACACTAACATCTAAGAATGAACGCATTACAAGGGTTGTGACTTTTGTGGAAGGGTTTAATTATAACAACTTACAATTTAGGGTTTGATACAGTTTTTTAACCAAGATAGTACTTTCTCTATAGAAAGCGAACAAGAAATTTCTTCTTGGATATTAAATACTTTTCACAAAGAAAGTATTACTAAAAAAATAGAACTATCTATAATTTTTTGTAGTGATAATGCTCTATTAGCAATAAATAAGCAATTTTTAAATCACGATTATTATACAGATATTATTACTTTCCCTATTGAAGAAACAGCGACTGTTTTTGAAGCAGAATTATATATTTCAATAGACCGGGTAAAAGAAAACGCTCAAGACCTTTCTAAAACATTTCAAAACGAATTACATAGAGTAATTATTCACGGCGTTTTACACTTATGTGATTATGGAGATAAAACAACTGAAGAAATAAAAATAATGAGGTCAAAAGAGGATTATTACATTACAAACCTTTCTATTTAAAAATTAAAAAACCTCCTATTCCTACTGTTTTGATTAAATTATATAACATTGTAAAAACTAAGTCTCTTGTTTAATTTAAAAAAAACAAATAGCGGTCTTTTTTATAATAGAAATTTAATTATCTTATATAGTTTTCTTTTATTTTTATTACTTTCTTATTTAATAGTTAACCTTGGTAATGAAAACTTTACCGCTAAAGGTGAATTTAATATCGGCCATGAAGCGCTAAATTGCATTCATTGCCATAAAGACGCCCCAGGAACTGCTAGGCAGCAACTCCAAAGGAATTTTCGTCATTTATTAGGAGAAGATGTCAAAAAAGTACATTTTGGGAAAATTCCTGTAGGAAATGATGCCTGTTTAAATTGTCATGTCAGACCTAATGACACCCATCCAACACAGCTTTTTATGGAACCAAAATTTAAAACTGCTAGAGATAAAATTCATCCAGAAGAATGTTTGAGTTGTCATAAAGAGCATCAACACGAAAGGGTAACTTTTAAAGAAACTGGTTTTTGTGTTAATTGTCATAAAAACATAAAAATAGCTAACGATCCTTTAGATTTAAAACACAGTGAATTAATAGAGCAAGGGTTGTGGAGCAGCTGTATTCAATGTCATGATTTTCATGGAAACCACCTTATGAAAGTTCCAACAAAAATTCAAGATACTATTCCTTTAGAACTAATTAATAATTACTTTAAAGATGGAAAAGACCCTTATAGTGATCTTAAAAAATATATCGCAAATTTAGATTCAATAAATAAAAACCAATATTACAATGAATAGTAAAAACCTTCTTTTAATTTTACTCGCATTAGTTTTAACCTGTTTAGGAATTTACTTGTTTGTTAATGCTCCACCACCTCTTTTAGATAAAGTAAAACAAGAAAAAAACACTTATTCTATAGAGGAAGGTTTTGGTATTATTGCAGAATTAAATGATGCTACTAGAACTTTTTATACTAAAGAAATTGTAGAAAAAGGCAAACCCGTAGGTTTAAAATTTCACGAAGATTGGGAAAACAACAACATAGATGCTGGACCACTTCCTGCATTGTTTCTTAGAAGCACTGCTTCTTTTATAGAAAAAAGTCGCGTTCCGTTAGGTTTGTATTTAGGTTCAGATTTTCCTATTGAAGAAACAAATTTATTTGAAGGTATTCAATCTCAACAATTTAAAAAAATAAAAAAAAATAAAAAACCAACATTTTTTTATGATGGAGATATAAAAAGGTATGTAGGGATGTTTCCAGATTTTGCCACCACACAAGCTTGTATAGTGTGCCATAATGAACATAAAAATTCTCCTAAAAAAAACTGGAAGTTAAATGATGTTATGGGCGCTACAACTTGGTTATATCCTAGCGATTCTTTATCTACAGAAGAACTTATTGATATTATTTCTATTTACCAAAAAGGGGTTAATTATAGTTTTGATGAATATTTAAATAAGGTAAAAGGTTTTAAAAGCACCCAAAAACCTCACATAGGAGATAATTGGCCAATAAACGGACTTAACCTTCCGTCTTCTAAAGTTTTAAATGACACAGTGTTCACATTAACTTCTCAAAAACTACTTAAAGGGCTCTTAAAAGCTAAGGATGAAAATTAAAATAAGTTTCATTCTTTTTATAATGTATTTTCTTCAATACTTTTTTTCTATAAAACTATTTTTTTTAGAAAACCTTCAAAGTATTGAATTATATAAAAGATGGTCGGGTTTTATTTTACTTGTTCTTATATTATCTCAATGGGTTTTAAGTGTTTTGAGAATAAATAACTATTTTAACCCTCAGAGAAAAAAATTATTCTTAAATATTCATAAATGGGTTGGTGTAATAATGCCTTTATTTTTATTTTTTCATAGCACAGAAATAGGCTATGGAGTTCTTATGCTTTTAAGTTTTGTTTTTTATATAAACATAGTTATAGCCATTATAAATACTGAAGATAATTTTATTAAATACCCAAAAGTTTTTAATGTTTGGTTGATTTTACATATTTTTTTTTCTGTTGCTTTATTAAGTTTTTCATTAATTCATGTTTGGTTAGTTTTTTATTATAATTAAACTCTTTTTAAAACTAAAAAAGGAAACTATACAAATTTGTATTAAAGAAAAGAGAAGATAATTAGTGAACTCTGAATCTAAAAACAAAAGCTTATCTTTGCCAAATAAAATATAAATAATGTTTCCAAAATATGATGTAATAGTTGTGGGTGGTGGGCATGCAGGCTGTGAAGCTGCTGCAGCAGCCGCAAATATGGGTTCAAAAGTTTTATTAGTAACAATGAATATGAACACTATAGCACAAATGTCTTGCAACCCTGCTATGGGTGGTATTGCTAAGGGGCAGATTGTAAGGGAGTTGGATGCTATGGGTGGTTATTCTGGTATTGTGTCTGATGAAACAATGATTCAATTTAGAATGCTTAACAAATCTAAAGGACCTGCTATGTGGAGTCCTAGAGTTCAAAGCGATAGAATGGATTTCGCAGCTAAGTGGCGTTATATGTTAGAACAAACTGAAAATGTTGATTTTTGGCAAGAAATGGTTGTAGGTCTTGTTGTAAAAGACAAGAGAGTTTTAGGTGTAAAAACTAGTTTAGGATTAGAAATATTATCTAAAACTGTGATATTAACAAATGGTACTTTTTTAAATGGATTAATACATATTGGCACTAAAACGTTTGGTGGTGGAAGAGCAGCAGAACGTGCCGCAACTGGTTTAACAGAACAGTTAGCAACACTAGGTTTTGAAACAGGTAGAATGAAAACAGGTACTCCGCCAAGACTAGATGCTAGGTCTATAGATTATTCTAAAACTGAAGAACAAAAAGGTGATGAAAATATTGTAGGATTTTCTTACTTAGACACTAAAAAACCTGAGGCCCAACATTCTTGTTATATAACTTATACTAATAAAAAAGTTCATGAGGTTTTGAAAGATGGTTTTGAAAGTTCTCCCTTATTTACAGGAAGAATTAAAGGAACTGGCCCAAGGTATTGTCCATCTATAGAAGATAAAATTGAAAGGTTTTCAGAAAGAGATAGACACCAGTTATTTATAGAGCCAGAAGGTAGAAACACAGTCGAAATATATGTTAATGGTTTCTCTTCTTCTTTAGCAGAAGATGTACAATATAAAGCTTTGAGGCTTATTTCAGGCTTTGAAAACGTTAAAATGTTTAGACCTGGTTACGCTATAGAGTATGATTTTTTTCAACCTACTCAACTAAGTTTAACTTTAGAAACAAAACTAATAAAAGGTTTATTTTTTGCTGGGCAAATAAACGGAACAACTGGTTATGAAGAAGCAGCAGCACAAGGATTAATGGCCGGTATAAATGCGCACAATCAAGTAGTAGAAACAGAAGCTTTTATATTAAAAAGGTCTGATGCTTATATTGGGGTTTTAATAGATGATTTAATAAATAAAGGAACAGAAGAACCTTATAGAATGTTTACCTCAAGAGCAGAGTTTAGATTGTTGCTAAGACAAGATAACGCCGATCAAAGATTAACTCCCCTGGCTTATAAATTAGGTTTAGCTAGTCAAGAGAGGATGGATTTAGTAAATGAAAAAAATAAAACCATAAATAATATACATAATTTCATTGAAAACCAGTCTGTTAAAGCTGTTCAGGTAAATGATTTTTTAGCTGAAAAAGACTCAGCACCTCTTAAGCAAACGCTTAAAATAGAAAAAGTACTATTAAGGCCTAATATATCTTTGAAAGAACTAAAAAATTACATTCCAAAATTAGCTGCTTTTCTAAAAGATTATAAAGAAGAGTGGGTGGAAAGTGCTGAAATAATTGCAAAATATAGAGGCTATATAACTAAAGAACAGGAGACTGTGAATAAAATGCTTCGCTTAGAAAATATAAAAATTAGAGAAAAAGTAGACTATACAAAACTTTCATCATTATCCTCTGAAGCTGTTGAGAAATTAACAAAAATAAAACCAGAAACTATTGGCCAAGCTAGTAGAATAAGTGGAGTTTCCCCTTCTGACGTTGCTGTGCTTATGGTATACATGGGTAGATAAAAACATCTTTTATAAAATGAAAAAAATAATTAGCTCCATATTTTTATTAATATTACTTTTTTCTTGTGCTGAAATAGTCCCTCCTAGTGGAGGAATAAAAGACATCATTCCTCCTAAAGTAAAAAAAAGCGCACCAGAAAATTTTAAAACAAATTTTAAAACTCAGAAAATAGAAATAAAATTTGATGAGTTTATAAAACTAAACACTGGTGGGGGAAGTATTATTATATCACCAAGCTTAACAAAAAAACCAAAGTTTGATTTAATTGGAAAGAAAATAGTTATTAGTTTTCAAGAAGAACTATTAAAAGAAACCACCTATATTATTAATTTTGGTTCTAGTATAAAAGACAATAACGAAGGGAATATACTACAAGATTATAAATTTATTTTTTCAACAGGTGAATTTATAGATTCATTAAAAATAGAAGGAAGAGTAATAGATGCTTTTACAAAAGAACTTGTAGAAGGTGTTTTAGTTGGTCTTTATCCAGAAAACGAAGACAGTGTTTTATATAAAAAACCACTTTACTTTACAAAAACAAATAAACTTGGTTTTTATTATTTAGAAAATTTAAAAACAAACAATTATCAAATAGCTGCTTTAGAAGATAAAAATCTAAATTATATTTTTGATCAAGAAAATGAAAGAATAGCTTTTACAGATTCACTTATAGTTTTAAAAGAAAACAGCCTTAATAATAATCTAATTCTTTTTAAAAACATAAAACAAACAAGAGTTAAAGAACACTTAAACAAAGAAGCAAACCATGTAATATTTGAATTTAATAAACCTTTTTTAGACATAAACTATAATATAACAGATTACAATGAAGAAGAATTAATCTATTATAGTTTAGATAAAAAACAATTACATTATTGGTATTTTAATAGAGACAGCGCTAAAACAAATTTTATAATTAACACAAACAATGAAATAGAGGATAGTTTCTCTTTAACTTTAAAAAAGAATACAAGTATTAAACCTTTTTTATTTACTTTAAATAATCAAAAGACTGAAAAAAACAATAAAATAGTTCTTTATTTTCCTTTTCCTATCAATTCTTTTGACCAAAAAAAACTATCCATCACAAATAAAAGGAAACCAATAAAATATACTACTGAGTGGAAAAATAATAACTTAAAGTTAGAAATAAACACCCATATACTATATGATTCCTTGTTAATAAACTTCTCTAAGAATTGTTTTACTTCTTTTCACAAACTAAATTCTGTAGAAAAGAGAGACACTTTATCCCAGTTTAGTAAACAATTATCTAATTTAATATTAAATATAAATCCAAAGAAAAACTTATTAATAGAACTATATACTCAAGATAAAAAACTTATTAAAAAACAAGATGTTTCACGTGAAACAAAAATAATTTTTAATAATCTAGAGGAAGGTGATTATTTTATACGAATATATAAAGATGTAAATAGTGATAATTTATGGAATAGTGGGTTGTTTCACGTGAAACATCAGCCTGAAGAAACACTAATATATAAGTCAATAAACTTAAAAGAAAATTGGGATAAAGAGATTGATATTAAATTTTAATATAATTACATATAAATACCATTAGATAAGCGGTGTTTTGTTTTTCCTCTACAGTCTTTTCTTGTTGACGAACAAGATTGTATTAAAATAACAGCTAATAAAAGCAATCCTAAATATAATTTTATTTTATTTTTCATAATTACTTGTATATTTATAAATAAACGAAATTAATATATTTATTATTTCATTTAAAACAATAGTACACCTTTTTAATAAAACATATGGGTTTAAATAAAAACTATTTAAAAAGAAAAACACACACTGCTGAAGAATTAGCTAAAGGAATACTTGCTAGTAATAATATATTGTTAAGTCAAACAATAACTTTATTAGAAAGCACTAAAAAAGAAGATAATAATATAGCTAGAAAAGTGTTAGAATTAGTATTATATAAAACTGGTAATGCTATAAGAATAGGAATTACTGGCGTTCCTGGTGTTGGGAAAAGTACCTTTATAGAATCTATTGGAAAATTAATATTAAAAGAAAATAGGAAAATAGCTGTATTAGCGATTGATCCAAGTAGTCAAAAAAGTAAAGGAAGTATTCTAGGAGATAAAACTAGAATGGAAGATTTAACAAGTAATAAAAATGTATTTATAAGACCTAGTCCAGCAGGAATAGAATTAGGTGGCGTAAACAGAAAAACACGTGAAACAATTTTACTTTGTGAAGCTTGTGGTTATGATACTATTTTTATAGAAACAGTAGGCGTTGGTCAATCAGAAATTTCTGTTCATTCTATGATAGATTGTTTTTTACTTCTTATGCTTCCAGGAGCAGGAGATGAGTTACAGGGAATAAAAAGAGGTATTATGGAAATGGCTGACATAGTAGGTATTAATAAAGCAGAAGGTGAAAAAGATTTAAAAGCTAATAGAGCTGTTTCTAATTATAAAAACGCTTTACATTTAATGCCTACCACAAACTCAGGGTGGATACCAAAAGTATTATCTTGTTCTGCACTGACAACTTATAATATAAATGAAGTTTGGAAAATTATTTTAGAATTTGAAAATTATACTAAAGTAAATAATCATTGGTATATTAAAAGAAATAATCAATCTACTTATTGGATTAAAGAAACGATTAACCAAACATTATACGATAACTTCTATAATAATATTAAAGTTAAACAATCTATTAAAGAAGTAGAACAACAGGTTTTAGAAGGAAAAATAAGTTCTTTTAAAGCAGCAGAAATTGTACTAAATAGTAAAAAGTAATTTTAAATACTATAAATATGCAATCTATTGTAAATCAACTAAATAAGTCTTTAGAAATAAGAGAGGATTTACTTGAAAAAGTAAATAATGAAGAAGAATTACTATATTTATTAACACAATATATTCAAGAACTTATAAATAAAGACTTTGACCATCTTTTATGGTTATTATATAGAATAGATGTCGGTGAAAAGAAAGTAAAAGAAGCTATAAATAATTCAGCCCCAGCTGAAGCTGCACAAATAATAGCAAAAAACATAATATTAAGAGAAAAAGAAAAAGTGGCTACTAGAAAAATATATCGTTCAGAAAATAAAGGAGATAGTGATTGGATATTTTAGTTAAAATTATTCTAAAATATTTCCAAATAAATAGGGCAGTGATCTGAATGTTTTACTTCAGATAATATATCAGCATCTTTAATATTACTTTCTAATTCTTTTGAAACAGAAATATAATCTATACGCCAACCTTTATTGTTATTTCTAGCACCTGCTCTATAACTCCACCATGAAAATTTATCTGTAATATTTCCTTTTACTTTTCTAAATGAATCTACCATGTTATTAGTAAACCACTTATCCATCCAAGCTCTTTCTGGTGGTAAAAATCCTGAAGATTTATGTTGCTTACTAGGATTATGAATATCAATATCTAAATGACAAATATTATAATCTCCAACAATTATTAAATTTTTCCCTGCAGCTTTTTTCTCTTTTATAAACTCAAAATAATTATCTAAAAAATCATATTTAAATGCTTGACGAATTTCTCCAGAACTTCCTGAAGGAAAATAAGTATTTATTAAAGTGAATTTTTCAAATTCTAACTGAAGTGTTCTTCCTTCAAAATCTGATTTTTCATTATTTTGTCCTAGAATGATTTTAAGCGGTTTAATTTTTGAAAATATAGCTACACCACTATATCCTTTTTTTTGCGCTCCAAACCAATATATTTGATATCCTAAGTCTTTTATACTAGAAGTTTCTACTTGTTCCTCATTAGCCTTCGTTTCTTGAATACATACTATATCAAAATCGTTTTCTGAAAGCCATTCTACAAAACCTTTTTTAATAGCAGCTCTTATACCATTAACATTATAACTTACTATCTTCATTAAAATCCGTATTTAATACCAAGTATAAAACCAAAAGCATTGTAATTATCTCTAAAACCTAATTGATCTGCAGACTTTTCTCTATTGTAAGAAGCTGTTCCATAAACATTACTTTCCTCATTAATTTCATCTACATATTTTGTAACTCTTAAATATTCTGGGACATCATCTAAAGTATAATCCTTAACATCTATTCCTATTAAAGGTGCAAATCCTTTTATCTCATCATTTGTACTAGATTCAAATTTAGTAATAGTCGTTTTCCCACCTTTAACTGTTAACATTTGCATATTTAATTCTGCAAAAATTTTTAAATTATCTAAAATTTTATATTCAGCACCAATTCTAGCATCAAAACCTACAGAAAAAACGCCTGATGTAGTTGCTTCAATAATTGTACTTGTTGGAACATCTAAATTTCTAGTGATTATATTATTTTTAATATTATTAAAAAATTCTGGATCTATTATTGGCATTAAATCATTAAATACTTTTCCAGTTTCATCAACAATTATTAATGTAGCATTAGTAGTTCCAGTTAAAGGAACTATTAAACCAAATTTAGCATAAGGTCTAATTAATAAACCTTTATTAGCATAAATTCCAACCATTGGTGTTGCTCTCAACATAGAAGTATAAGAATTTTGATTGGCATCATAAACAATATTATTTCCACTTTTTATTAAAGTAAAGGCATCATTTATTCCTAATGTATATAAATAAGAAAATTCTAAACCTGCAGAAATATTTTCTGTAATCATGTATTCATAAGATAAAGCAAAATTTAAACCAGCTCCTCTAGAACCATAACTATTTGTTTCTGAAACGAATATATTATTAGATTTTAATTCTTTATAAGTATCACCAATTTCACTTCTTGGAGAACCTATCTGACTTTTTGCAACTGGAATACTATAACCAAACCTAAAAGAAAAAATATGCTTATCTCTTTTATTTTTTGATTCTTTTTCTTGTCCATTTATATTTTTAATAAAAATTAATGCAATTAAAATTATAATTATTCTTTTCATATTTTTTTTAAATTTTTGATAAATATATACCAATAAAACTAATATTTTACTTCAGTATCAATAAAATATTTTTTAGTTTAAAATTAAATTATTTAAAATAAATAATTTAACATCTTCTTAAAATGTATTCTTTTCTATTTTAAAAGTTTTTAAAATAAAATGATATTTCTTTTTAAATTTATAAAAAATGAAAAAACAGAAAAGAAATAAACACTTTTCTATAAGTATTTATTATATAGTTTAATTTATAAGAAAAAGTTATTATTATTAGGGATGTTAATAGCTGTATAAAAATTTAAAAAAATTAGTTATTTAATAAAAATTATTATTTGTTAACCATCTATCCACATATAAAAAGTATATAAAAGTATTGTAAATACTATATTTTAGTTTTTATAAACAATCTGTTTAAAAACTAAAATATTAATAAGTTTTTCAATTTTCATAAATTAAAACTTGTTATTAAACTCGTGTTAATTAACAACGTAATTAAATGTGGTTTTTACTGTTAAATTATTTTAAAAGTAAACTTTATTTATTAGGTATTTATCCATCTATATTAACACCTATTAACAAGGTATTTGTTAATTACTTTAAGGTTCTTTTATAAGGTTTAAAAGTAATTTTTTTTAAAGTTTTAGTTATATTTTATAAGGTTAATTTATTACTCTTTTTTAACACTATCATTGTTAATATAGTTTTTTAGAACAAAAGGGTGGTATTTTTGTATTTCAAACAATATAATTAAATGTGTTTTCAGTAATAGATAGAAAAGAAAAAATAAATAATTTAGAAAAATCAGAAATAGATTTAATAGTAATAGGTGGTGGTATAACTGGAGCGGGAATAGCTTTAGATGCTGTAGAAAGAGGAATGAAAGTTGTTTTGTTAGAAAAAAATGATTTTGCTTCAGGAAGCAGTAGTAAATCGACTAAACTAATTCATGGAGGACTTCGTTATTTAAAAAAATTAGAAATAGCTTTAGTAAAAGAAGTTGGATTAGAAAGAAAAATTGTTCATAAAAACGCTAGACATATAGTTATAGCAGAAAAAATGCTTTTACCTATTATTGAAAAAGGATCTTTAAATAAGTTTTTTACAAATATTGCATTATGGGTTTATGATTTTTTAGCTAACGTTGAAAAGAAAGAAAGAAGAAAAATGCTTAATAAAAAGCAAACTATTAAAGAAGAGCCCTTACTAAATGCTAAAGGAAAAAAAATAATAGGAGGAGGTTTGTATTTTGAATATATAACAGATGATGCACGTTTAACAATTGAAACCATTAAAAAAGCACAAGAATTAGGCGCACAATGCTTTAATTATAATAAAGTAAATGATTTTATTTACAAAGAAGAGAAACTAGTTGGTGTAAAAGTAAAAGACGCATTAAGTGATAAAGAATATTCATTGAAGGCTAAAATTATTGTAAATGCAGCAGGCCCTTGGGTAGATTTATTACGAAAAAAAGATAATTCTTTAGAAGGAAAAAGATTATTATTAACTAAGGGGATTCATATAGTCGTAAAACATAAATATTTTCCTATAAAACACGCTATATATTTTGAAACAGCCGATAAAAGAATGCTTTTTGCTATTCCAAGAAAAGGGAAAACATATATAGGAACAACAGATACAGTTTATAGTGAAGATATTAATAAAGCAACCGCAAATTTAGAGGATGTAAATTATCTATTGAAATCAGCCAATAAAATGTTTAGCACATTAAACCTTGAAAAAAATCAAATAGAAAGTTCTTGGGCGGGTTTAAGACCATTAATTTATGAAGATGGAAAGTCTGCTTCGGAGGTTTCTAGAAAAGATGAAATTTTTATTTCAAAATCGGGATTAATAACTATCGCTGGCGGGAAACTATCAGGGTATAGAAAAATGGCAGAAAGAACAGTAGATTTAGTAAGGTTAAACTTAAAAAAGGAGGGCTTTAATTTTAAGGAATGTAATACAGTAAAATTAAAACTTTCTGGAGGAGATTTTAACAATAATCAAGAAATAAAAAATTTAATAATCCAATTAACAGGTGAGGTAAAGCAGGTTAATATTGACATGGAAAAAGTAAAATCTTGGGTTTATAGATATGGAAGCAACACACCAAAACTAATAGAAATAGCTTATAATAATTTTAAGTTAGTTGAAAAGAATGTTGAAAAATTAGTTTTATTAACGGAGCTAATTTATTGTATTGAAAATGAATCTATCAGTTCGCTATCAGACTTTATGATAAGAAGAACTTCTCGTTTATATTTTGATAGACCAAATATTTTAAAGCATTTAGATTATTTATGTTTAGAGTTTTCTGTTAGATTAAAACTAAATAAGCAAGAAATAGAATTACAAAGAAAAGAATTTCTTCAAGAATACGAAGAAGCTGTAAGTTTTGTATAATAGAAAAAAGGACGGAGTTCGATTAAGAAATTCGTCCTTTTTTTAATTTAATTAATTATTTAATTACTATTTTTTCAGTATAGCTTGATTGGTTATTTGAAAGAATTACAAAATAAATTCCTTTAGATAATACTTCAACATTCAATATATTATTAGCTAATAATATTTGTTTATAAAGAATAGTTTTACCAATAACATTTTTTATTTCTAAAGAAGTCTGCTTATTTGTGTTTTCTAAAGTTATATTTAAAGTAGCGCTTGTCGGGTTAGGAAAAATAGCGACACCAAAAGTGTTTACATTAAAAATGCTAGAAACCAACATAGCTTCTGTAATTAAAATTTTATTAGAAATAAGCGATTCGCAATCTAAAATTGAAGCAACAGAAGAATAAGTTCCCGCTTGGGAAATTGTAAGTGTTTCTCCATTTTCTCCAGGAATTATAGTTCCGTTTCTATACCAAATATTATTACCAATATGGGTAGAAGTTAATAAGGTTTGATTTATAGAAATACTAACAGCAGTTGGAACTAAACCCGCACAGTCTGGGTTTAAGCTGATGTTTTTTTTGTTTATACTAAAAAAGATATTGTTATCACCTTTTACTTTAACTCTTGCGTTAGTAGAATATACAGCAGGAACACCGATAATAGCAGAACCTACATTTGGTAAATTAGTATCTAGGGTAATAGGAAAAGTATAACCACCATCTAAAGAAAGAAAAATAGAAACGTGTGAGCAATTAATATTATTATTTTGTGTGCCGGCAACATCCCAAAGAATTGTTTTTTGTTGACCACTTTCCCATATTAAACCTGTTGTGTTTTGAGAAGTAACTAAAAAAGGGCCAGCATTTTGTTTTACGTTTACTAAAATAGTTTTATCATTTGTAGCACCATTATTATCTCTCACTGTTAATTTTAAAGAAATAGAACGTTCATAATCAGCTAAGATTTCTCCTTTTGTTTGATTATCATTTACAATATCTGAACTTTGTGGAAAAACACGAACTCCAGAAGTTTTAGGACTAAAAGATCTAAATAAAGGAGCATTCCCAATAGGAAGATTTGGCGTTCCTTGTGGTCCTAAATCATATTGTTCCCAACAGTAAGTAATTTGATCATTGTCGGCATCACTTGCAGAAGCTTCCAATTCAAAAGGGGTAGAATGAGGAATTGAATACCCAGTATTAGTTGTCGATTCAATCACTGGGATATTATTATTACTATTTGTTTTTACAGCACAAGCGTTTCCCCAACTAATAGTTGTAAAGCTTATTATTTGTGAAAGTGTACGAGCGTGAAAATAATCATTACTAAAATTTTGTGTATTACTACTTCCACAAATTCCTGCATAAGCCATTATAGTTGTTCCGCTTCCAGGCTCATAAGCGCTTTGAGAAGAAAAATTACCTATATCACAACCTCCATCATTACCATTAAAAGTATGGCTACCACCAAATTGGTGACCAATTTCATGTGCTACATAATCAATATCAAAAGGATCACCTATAGGATTATTTATTCCAGTAGTTCCACTCCCTTTAGAAAAATCATTACAAACAACAGCAAAACTAGCTAAACCAGAACCATTTCTACCCAATACATGGCCGATGTCATAATTAGCAACACCTATTGTGGTTTGTAAAGAAGAATTATTATTACTTAGTAATGAGGAAGCTGATGATGAATTAGTAAAAGGATCTGTATTTGCATTTGTATAAATAATTTGATCATTGTCCGCTATTAAAGTAAGTGTAACAGAAAAATCCTTTTCGTAAACACCATTTATTCTATTTAATGTAGTTACTACTGCCGCTAAACCATCAGCAACAGTTCCGCCATGGTATTGCGTATATTCTCCAGTCGTAGAAATAGCAATTCTATAAGTTCTTAACTTAATTCCATTAGGGCTTAAAATAGCTTGTTGCAAAGAATGGTCTTCTATTAAGTCTTCTTTCACCGCACAATCAAAATATTTCTCTTGCGGGTCAAAATATTTTTTCCAATAAGAAATATGGTAACTATTAGAAGTTAATGAATAAGGATCTACAAATAAAGTGCCTTCATTAGTAAAAATCATAGCATGAAAACCTTTATGGGTAATATCTATTTTACCTTTCATATTTAGGTCTTTATTATAAATATTAAAGGTTTTGATGTTTGAAAATTTGTTTTTTAAACCTTCATCCATTGAAGTATTATTAGCCACAGTAAACGAAACATAAGAGCCATTTGGGAAAGGGATTTCTATACTTTTATTATAATTTGTTGTTAATAAATTATCTAAGAAAGAATAATTTAAGTATAAAACACTAACATTTGAAGCAATAATTTTAGGTTTTAAATTTTGTATTTCATTATAATCTATAGAAGACCAATAATTATTATTGGCCTGTAAGCCTAAAAATATAAATAGACTAAAAGGCATTAAAAATATTTTTTTCATTTTGGTTGTTTTGTTTTTATTCGTTGACGGTTCCTGTTCCTTTAGGGGCATTTCCTTTATTGTAGACTACAAACAAACTAAGTTCTTTATCTTTGTCGATAAAGTATGTTTTATCATTACACAATACAGATATTTTTATTTTAGTTTTAGTTTTTTCAATTCTAGCTTGACAGAGATTATTATCTATCTGTTTTCCTTTATAAGATTTTAAAGTAGGAAATTTTTCAGCTAATTCTACAGACATAGTTTTAGATGACACTATTGTAAAACTGTTTAAATTTCCTAAATCGTCAGGCATGATAACAGAACCATTTTCTAGTGCTTTTAAAAAAGAACTTTCATCTAAATCGTAAACTATAAAAGCACTATATTTAAAAGGTGTTTTATCAGCACTAAGCTGTTTCCAGTAAGAAACTTTTTTTGATGTTGTGGTATTTTTAGGATTATTACAAGCAGTGCTTACAATAATAAAAAATAAAAACGTTAAGAAATAGTTCATTGATTAATTCAGTTTATTTTAGCAAAAGTATTGTTTTGTAGATAAAAAACAAGGAATTCAAACAAAAACTCAATAGTTTTTAAAGGTGTATTTTTAATCTGTAAAGAGGTTTATTTTTAAATCTGTAATTAGAGAATAGAAACCTTACTTTAGTCAAACTAAAATTTAAGTGTACTAAACTTTTTATTTCAGAGGAAACTTAATTATAATTAATATATAAAAAGAAACTAAGAACTACAAGATAATTGAGAGCAACCAATTGTATCTAATGCCCAAAGAGGTCTTTTTACAAACCATTTTTCACTATTTTTTTGTTCTGCATAAGGATTTTTTAATAATTCATACAACTCAGTTATTAAGGTGTAGGTTCCTTTTTCACCAGCTTCAATTGCTAATTGAGCCATATAATTTCTTAGTACATATTTAGGGTTTACTAAATTCATTTCCCTTATTCTTCCCTGATTATTTATATTTTCTAAACTAAGCTTACGAGCATATTCAGTTAGCCAAGCTATCCATTCTTCTTTGTAGGTATTTAAATTACTTTCATTTAAATAACTAGCATTTAAAATTTCTTTGTAAAAACTATTTAGAGCATTACAATCTAATTTTGTAAGATTTCTATAAAAAATAGTCATATCAATTTCTGAATTTGTTAGCAAATTCAATAGTTGACTCAAAAAAGATTCTTCTCTGCTACTAGTTTTTGTTAAGCCCAATTTAGAGTAAAGCATCTTAGTGTAGTTTTCTATATAATAATCTTTATAATTTTTTAAACTATTTTCTAACGGCTCTGCTTCTTCAATAAGTGGATAAAGCGCATTAGCTAGTTGATTTAAATTCCATAAACCAATAGATCCTTGGTTTCCAAAACGATATCTTTTATCTCGAGCATCAGTAGTATTTGGCGTCCATTCTTCATCATAATTTTCTATCCACCCGTAAGGTCCGTAATCTATTGTTTGTCCTAAAATAGATAAATTGTCTGTATTCATAACACCATGTACAAAACCAACTCGCTGCCAATTTATTATCATATCAGCAGTTTTTATACAAACCTCATTAAAGAATTTAACATAAGTCTCTTTACTAGGGCCTCCTAAGTAACTATAATAATGTTCAATAGTATAATCCGTTAGTTTTTTAAGGTTGTCAAATTCTTGTCTAGCGCTCAATATTTGAAAACTCCCAAAGCGAATAAAACTTGGAGCAACTCTACAAACCACAGCACCATCCTCATAAGCAGCATTTCCATTATATAAAACATCTCTTAAAACCTGGTCGCCCGTTAAAGATAAAGAAAGCGCCCTAGTTGTAGGAATTCCTAAATGATGCATAGCTTCACTACATAAAAATTCTCTAACAGAAGATCTTAAAACAGCTAACCCGTCTGCTCTTCTAGAATACGGTGTCATTCCTGCTCCTTTTAATTGAAGCGTCCAAGAGGTACTATTGTTTTCAATTTGTCCTAAATTTATAGCTCTACCATCACCTAATTGTCCTGCCCAGTTTCCAAATTGATGTCCACCATAGCACATCGCATAAGGTTTAGCATTTTCTATTAAACCATTACCGCTTACTATTTTTAAAAAAGAAGAAGAATCTGCATCCTCAACGCCAAGCGTTTCTAACATGTCTTCTGAAACAATAATAAGGCTTGGGTTTGCAGTTTTTTTTGGATTTACCCAAGAAAAACAAGCATTATTAACCTGTCTACTAAAGTTTTTTTGTTCCATATCTTCAGGAAGCATTTTAGTAAATGTATCGTTAAGGTTTGAAAATTTTAATTTCATTTGGGGTTTATTCTAAAATATTCTTCTCTTAAGGAAAAATAGAAGGGTGTAATTGTTTAATTAAATATATAGTAAAGGTAAGCATAAAAAATAAAGGTGTAAAACGAAAAAGAGGAAACAAAATACTTTGTTTCCTCTTTTTGCGGTCCGGACGAGACTCGAACTCGCGACCCCCTGCGTGACAGGCAGGTATTCTAACCAACTGAACTACCGGACCTCCTTTTAAAGGATTGTAAAGATAATAGAGTTTGTTTAATTTACAAATAAAAATTAAAATTATTTAAAGTTTTTACTTTTTATTGTGAAAATAATTACCAATACCCAACCTGTAATAAAAAGCAATCCACCTAAAGGTGTTAGAGGAACTATAAATGAAGTGTTAATTTTTAATAAGGCATTTATAGTTAATAAATATAAAGAACCAGAAAAGAAAATTATTCCTATTATAAAGAGCCAAATACTATATTTGAATTTGTCTATTTTTAAAATTTGCGAAGATAATACCAGTATTAAAATACTCAATCCGTGTACAAACTGGTATAAAACCCCAGTTTTGAAAGTAAGTATATCTTCTGGAGAAATAATTTCTTTTAATCCGTGAGCGCCAAAAGCCCCTAATATTACTGCTGTTAGCATAAAAAAACCACCTGTTATAATTCCTATCTTTTGCACAATGTTTAGTGTATATCGTTTTGTTTTATAAATGTATTCTAGATACAAAATAAACTAAATTTGATGAATAATGAAAAATAAAAAATACATTTTAGCTTTTTTGTTGGTTTTAATAATAAGTGTATCTGTTTATTTTTATAACAATGCGGTAGCTAATAGTAAGAAACAATCTAACTCTTTATTAGCCGTTCCAGAAAGAACAGCCGCTTTTATAGTTTGTGATGATGTTGCTAGTTTAAAGTATAAAATTGACAGTTTAGCGTATATAAATCAAATAGAAGAGTCCTCTATTTTTAAAGATTTCAAAGCACAACTTTTTTTACTAGATAGTTTCCAAAATAAATTTAATTCATCCTTTTCTTTTAATAAAGTTATTTTTTCCTTGAACAATTCAGGCTCGTCTAAACTTGGATTTTTATTAATTTTAAAATTGAACCAACCAATTTCTTTCAAAAAACTAAGTAAACTACTTAAAACAGCGTTTGAAAATGGGCAAGAATATAAATACCAAGAAGAAAAAATATTTACAGTAAAAAAGGGCGAGCAAAAATTTAATTTCAGTGTTTACAACAACCTTTTACTATTTAGCGAACATGCACCTTTAATAGAAGAATCAATAAATAACTTAAAAAAACAAAAACAGAAAACAAATACGACTGAATTTCAAAAATTGTTAAAAACTAGTTCAAAAAATGATTTAAATATTTTTGTAGACTATAATAGCATCAAGGATTTAAAAGCTATTCTTTTTAATAGTGAATTTTTAAGTAGTAATCAAAACGTACTTAAAAATGTAATGTGGTCAAATACAGGTGTTGACTTTAATAAAAATAATATTGACTTTAAAAGCACTTATAGCTATAAATATGGAGATCTTTCAAATATTGATTTTGTTGCAAAATCAAAAGCAGTAGAGTTTTCTTTAGATAATTTTTTACCAAACAATACAGCTTATTTTCAGGCTATAAAATCAAAAGGAAATAGAGTTTTTCAATCAAACGATATAGCGTATAAATATTTTTCTCCTTGGTTAGCTGAAGAAATAGCATTTTTTAGTATTGAAACCTTTGATGAAGATTATTTAAAAAGATCAGGCTTGGTATTAAAAGCTAAAAACATAGACACGGCAAAAGTGAATCTTTATTTATTAAATAAGGAAATGAAGCCTGTTGAACATTTTGAAGGGATGGCTATTTATAAAATGAATGTGGATGTTTTATCTCAAATATTCAAAAGTCAATTATTTTTATTTAACAAACCTTACTTTTCTTTTATTGGAAACAACGTGGTTTTTGCTAACGACATTACTATTTTAAAAACCTGTTTTCAAAAATTCAAGAGTAATAACTTTTTAAAAACAGATTTAGTTTTTCAAAACTTTATTAAAAATCCAACCGCACCATCAAACAGTATCACGTATTTAAACCCACAAAGATGGAGTCCTACAATCAATTTTATTTTTAATAAAAACATTGTAGTTAATAATTTTGGAAAATCCAAAATCGAAACATTTGTAACAGATAGTAGTGTGTATTCTATTGGAAAAATTAGTTTTAATAAAGAGAATATTCAGAAAACTGCAAAAATTTGGGAACTTAATTTAGACACTATTTCTAATTTTAAAGTTCAAATAGTTATAAATGCAGACAATAAGCGTAAGGAAATTATAACACAAGATGAAAGAGGGAATATTTATTTAATAAATCAATCAGGCGAAATATTATTCAAGAAAAGAATTAAGGAAAAAATTTTTGGAGACGTTTACCAAATAGATTATTTCAAATCAGGGAAGCTGCAATATGTGTTTAACACGAGCAAATATATATATGTAATGGATAGAAATGGAAAAATTGTGAGTGGTTTTCCTTTTAAACTTCCATCAGAGTCTAGTAATTCTATATTGGTTGTAAATTACGACAATGAAAAAACTTATAGATATTTTATTGCCTGTAAAAATGGAAATATTTATGGGTATGAAGCGAATGGTAAACCATTAAAATTATGGAGTCCACTAGGCTCTTTTGGTCAAATAAAAAATAAAATAAAACATAGTTCTTTTAGAGGAAAAGATTTTATTTATTTTAATAATGAAATTGGAAATTTTTATGCTGTTAACAGAAAAGGAGAACCCCGATTTGAACCTATTCAATTTGGTTCAAACTTTTCTAGTCCTTTTGAAAAAACGAGTAAAGGTTTTATAAACTTAGGAGAAGGCTATATATATAAAGTAGATACTAAAGGAAAAACTATTACTAAAATTGTTGGAGACACTAACTATATAAATTTTGCCAACTTTGCAGAAAAAGAAGCTTTTGCTATTGCTAGTAAAAATGAGTTTAGGGTGGCTAAAAGCAAATGGAATTTATTAGGAAAAAGAGCAATTAAGGATCAAATAAAAGGAATAACTAAAGAAAAAATTCAAAATAAAACTTGGTTTTTGATTCAAGCAAAAAAATCAGTGTATTTAATTAATGAGTTAGGAGAAATACATCCAGACTTTCCTATGCTTTCAAACGCTGCCGCACGAATCGAAAAGTTTATCAATACAAAAAATGAAATTTTACTCTTAAACGAAGGCGTTAAGTTAAAAGCAGTTGAGTTGGTGATACCTGAATAATTTTTTTCAACGGAATAGCTTATTAATTAACAGAGGGTATTAGAAAATAGAGATTAGGGGGTGGTTTAAAAGTGAGATAAATTTTAAATGAAACAAAAGTTTGTTACCTTTTTTTATGCTAAGAAAAAAACAAAGCTTAATTTTATACCAACTATTATAATAGGTTAACAAAAAACACTATCAAGGAAGATGAAATTCAAAAGAATATTATTAAAATTAAGTGGTGAAGCTTTATTAGGAGAAAAAGATTTTGGTATTGACCCTAAACAAATAGAGCAGTATGCTAGAGATGTAAAAGCTATTGTAGACGAAGGTGTAGAAGTTGCTATAGTAATAGGTGCAGGAAACATTTTTAGAGGAATACAAGCTGAAGAAACTGGTATAGATAGAGCTTCTGGCGACTATATGGGAATGTTAGGCACGGTAATGAATGGTGTTGCATTGCAAAGTGGTTTTGAAAACTTAGGAATTAATACTCGTTTGGTTTCTGCTATAGAAATGAAAGAAATTGCTGAATCCTATATTAGAAGAAGAGCGATGAGACATCTAGAAAAAGGAAGAGTTGTAATTTTTGTTGCGGGAACAGGTAGTCCCTATTTTACTACAGATTCTGCTGCAGCTTTAAGAGCTTCGGAAATAAATGCGGATGTTTTAATAAAAGGAACCAGGGTAGACGGAATTTATACTGCTGATCCAGAAAAAGATGCTTCTGCTACTAAATTTGAATCAATTAGTTTTGATGAAGTCATAGAAAAAAGATTACCAGTAATGGACATGACCGCTTTTACTATGTGTCAAGAAAATAAAATGCCAATTATTGTTTTTAATATGAACGAAAAAGGAAGTTTACAAAGGGTGATAGCTGGAGAAAAAATTGGTACATTAGTTGATTAATAACCAATAAGTATAGATAAAAAAAACGTTATGGAAGAAGAAATTCAAATGATGATGGAAGAATTGAAAGATGGAACAGGTAAAGCCATTGACCATCTTCATAAAGAACTATTAAAAATTAGAGCAGGGAAAGCAACACCTTCTATGTTAAATGGTGTTACGGTTATGGCTTATGGCGCACAAGTACCATTAAACCAAGTAGCTAATGTAAGTACGCCAGATGCGAGAACTTTAGCAATTCAACCTTTCGATAAATCCGTAATACAAGAAATAGAGAAAGGTATTTTATCTTCAAATATTGGTTTAACGCCTCAAAATGATGGTGAGTTTATTCGTTTAAACATACCACCATTAACAGAAGAGAGAAGAAAAAATTTAGTAAAGCAATCACAAGGAGAATCTGAACATGCAAAGGTTTCTTTACGTCATGCAAGAAAAGAAGCTATGGATTTTACTAAAGATTTAAAAAAAGAAGGTCTTTCTGAAGACAAAGAAAAAGACCTTGAAAAAGAGATTCAAGACCTAATAAATATTTATAGCAAAAAAGTAGATGAAATTTTAAAACAAAAAGAAGTAGATATAATGTCTATATAATTTAGAAATAAGTAGTAAAAACCCTTCCAACTTTATAATTAGAAGGGTTTTTTATTTTTAACCATTTTCTATTCTTAAAATTAATAAATGCTTATTTTTACAAGCTATGAATACGGACGAATCTATAAAAAAACGAGCAAAAAATATTTTAAACAGCATTGTTTTTGCAGATACTATTAATGAATTAAAAGAAGTAATTAACTATTTAGACAACAAGTATTATGTTGACTCTGAAACCTTGGTTAGTGATTTTGAATACGATAAACTCTTTGATATATTAAACCTTATAGAAAAGGAAAATCCTTCTTTGGTTTCAGTAGATTCACCTACACAAAGAGTAGCCAAAGGTTTAAGCAATGATTTTTCTACCGTAAAACATTCAGTACCGATGTTGTCTTTAGACAAATGTTATAATCAAGAAGATTTACAAAGTTTTGATGATAGTTTAAGAAAGTTAGTTGCTGAAGGAGAAGAAATAGAATATAGTATAGAACCAAAATTTGATGGTTCAAGTATTGCTCTTTTATATGAAAATGATATATTAGTTCGTGCTGCTACCAGAGGTGACGGAACAGAAGGAGAAGATATTACGCAGAATGCAAAAATGATTTTAAATATTCCTCAAAAAGTAAATTTCTCAAAATTTGGTATCTCAAAAATAGAACTAAGGGGAGAAGTTGTAATTGAAAACAGTGTTTTCAAAAATTTAAATAAAAATAGAGAAAAAGAAGGAATTAAAACCTTTGAAAACTCTAGAAATACAGCTTCAGGTTCTTTAAGGATGAAAAATCCTAATGAAGTTGCGAAAAGAGGCTTAGAAGCTTTTATTTATCAAGTTGGTTATTTGACAGATTTAGATGGAAAGGATATTTTGAGTTCAAAATTTAAAGGTCAATCAGATATTTTACACTGGCTTGGCGATTTAGGTTTCAAAATTCCTAAAGACGAAACAGATGTCTTTAATTCAGTACAACATGTTATTGATTTTTGTTTTGGATGGCAAGAAAAAAGAGATCATTATAATTACGAAATAGATGGAATGGTTATTAAATTAAATAACATCCGTTTACAAAATTTAGTTGGTCATACTTCGCACCATCCAAGGTGGGCAATTGCCTTTAAGTTTAAAGCAAGACAGGCGATTACAAAACTAATAGATATTGAATACCAAGTGGGAAGAACAGGAGCTATTACTCCTGTGGCAAAACTAGAACCTGTCCGACTAGCAGGAGTTACCGTTTCTTCAGTTTCTTTGCACAATGAAGAGTTTATCAAGGGAAAGGACATTCGTATTAATGATTTTGTCTTTGTAGAAAGAGCTGGAGATGTTATTCCATATATTTCGGGAGTAGATATTGCTAAAAGAATTGACCAAAATAAATTTAATTTTACAACTGAATGTCCTTCTTGTAGCTTCTTATTAGTTAAAGAAGAAGCAGAAGCTATTTGGCGTTGCGAAAATGCAGATTGCTCAGCTCAAGTAGAAGAAAGTATTATTCATTTTGTTTCTAAAGGAGCTATGAATATAGATGGTTTAGGAAAAGATATTGTGAAGCGGTTTCTTAAAGAAGGGTTTTTAAAAACGATAGAAGATATTTATAAATTGCCAAATAATAAAGTGGCTATTTTAGCATTAGAAGGTTGGAAAGAAAAATCTTTTAATAAATTATTATCAAGTATAGAAAATTCAAAAAATCAAGCATCTTGGCGATTAATAGTTGGTTTAGGTATTAGACATGTTGGTTCTACTACAGCCAAGCATTTAGCTAAACAAGTTGGGTCTTTACTAGATTTTACTTCTTGGAAACAGGAAGAACTTGAAGCCTTAGAGGATGTAGGCCCTAGAGTAGCAGAAAGCATTTTGTTTTTTTTTAATAAGGAACAAAACATTTTATTATTAAACGCGCTAAAGAAATTAGGTGTTAAGATTGAGAAAACAGCTGAAGATTTCAAACCACTAGCTAGTAATATTTTAGAAGGAAAAACATTTTTATTTACAGGGACGTTAACTAAATTTTCTAGAACAAAAGCCAAAGAATTAGTAGAAGAAAATGGAGGAAAAAACATCAGTTCAATAAGTAAAAATTTGAATTTTTTAATTGTAGGTGAAAAAGCGGGTTCAAAACTTAAAAAAGCAGAATCTATCAATAAAAAAGCAGGTTCTGAAATAGTAAAAATTATAACAGAACAAGCATTTTTAGATATAATAGAACCACTTAAATATTAAGTATTTCTATTTCTTTATCTTATTAAAGTAATATTTCCTGTTAATAAAACCTTATCAGTTTTTAAATTTTTTATATACTCTACAACGTAAGTATATAAACCTATTTCTACGTTACTGTTTTTATAAGAGCCATCCCATCCTTTAGTTGGGTTATCTGTAAAGAAAATTTCTTCTCCCCATCTATTATAAATTCTAAACTCAAAGAAAGAAAATCCTTCATCACAAGATGTTATCACTTTAAATTCATCATTTTTTGTAGATGAATTTGGACTAAAACCTGTTGGTGCTGTTACTATGCAGTTTGCAATACAATCTTCTATTCTAACATTAAACTCGTCAGATAGTATGCAATTAGTTCCCTTTTCTAAAAAACTAACTGAATAAGTACCACTTTCGGTTGCTTGTAAATATTGACCAGTTTGGCCATTATCCCATACATAATTATAACCGTTATAATCAACAGTAATTAAAGAATTTTCATCTAAACATCTTTCCACGTCTTCAATAGGATTATTTAAGTCATGAGGCGCAGAAACTTTTAAATAAGTAACGTCCATAAATGGACCGTTACCACATTCATCAAACATTATAATTTTATATAAATTTCCTGTCAATAAAGTATCTAATGGACTTACAGATAATTCATTTGAATTAGCACCACTATAAATTCCTCCATTTATTATATTTGTAAACCCTGCTCCATTATCTAATTTCCACTGAAAGCTCGTCATGTTTTGTGACGACATAGTTAATATTTGATTAAAACTCTCACAAATAATTACACTATCTGGAATAGAACCTATTATACCCAATTTATTTATGATTAGATTTGTCGTAATAATACTATCACAATTATTTATTGAATTTAAAGTATTAATATGAACAACAGCGGTATTGGAGTTATGGATACTTCCATCAAGAAAAACATAAGGTAACGCATCTTCGCAAATAGAAATGTTTTTATTTGTGTTATAAGTTGCATTTACTTGCAAAGTAATATCGTAATGAATACTATCACAACCACTTGCCATGTAAAAAGCCGTATCTAAATAGTTT
>CAWVRT010000015.1:0-48694 GCA_963932515.1 uncultured Chitinophagales bacterium | reverse complement strand
AATAGTAGTTTGGTTTTCTATGGATCATGGTGTTGGTATTACGCAAGGTTTAAATGCTATAGATCCTACACTTACTCAAATAATGGGAAGGAGTGATGATTGGTTAATGAACTTATTTACCATTTTAGGTTTCTCTATGATTGGTTTAGGTTTCTTAGGTTCGCCACAAGTTTATGTTCGTTTTATGTCAATCAAAAGTGAAAAAGAGATTGATAAAGGAAAATGGATTGCATTACTTTTTACTTTGTTGACAGATGCAGCAGCGGTAACTATCGGTATTTTTGCAAGAGTATATTTCACTTCAGAAGGACAAGACCCTGAAGGAATTTTAGGCATTGGTGGTGCAGATGTTTTAAGTATGATAACTACAGAATTCTTACCAACACTACTAGTTGCTATTTATATAGCCATTGTACTTTCAGCAATTATGTCAACAATAGATTCTTTATTGATATTGGCTTCTAGTGCTATAACACGTGATTTTTACCAAAAAATACTTAGACCAGATTTAAAAGATGAAGACTTAACTACTTTTTCAAGATTAGTGACAGTTGCTATGGCTTTAGTAGCATTGGTAATTGCTATTATTTTATATAATGTATATCCAGACAGACAAGTATTCTGGATTATGATTTTTGGTTGGTCAGGTATAGCGGCCACTTTCTGTCCAGTAATTATTCTTTCGCTATTCTGGAAAGGATATACAGAAAAAGGAGCTATTGCTTCTATGATAACAGGGTTTTTCTCTGTTATATTTTTCAAGTTTGTAGTTGGAAATATGAACGTAATCGGTCCATACTTTAAAGAATTAGATGTTTTAGCACCTTCTTTCTTGTTAGCGATGCTTGTAGGTTTTATTGTTTCAAAATTATTTCCTAGTCAGGAAGTTGATGAAACTATTGCTTAATAGATTCTATTTCTTTCAAAACGTTATTAGCTTCTGCTGTTTTAGAATCACCTAAAGTCCTATTAGTTGAAGAAAGTTTATAGGCTTCTTCTAGTAGTTTTTTATACTTTTCTTCTAACTTTTCAAGAGTTGATTTTTTCTTAAAGATTCCAAACATTTTAATTTATTTAGGGTGTTAAATTATGAAGGATGTTTCTGTTTATTTATAACAAAGGTAGTTATTTTTAGAATAGTTACAAAATACTAAGAGCTTCAATGAGTTCTTTATCTTATACTTTTGCATATAGGTATACTCAATGGGTAAAACTGGAAGATAAATTTTAAGAAAAGATTGGCTATTTTTGTGGTTTTAATTTTTCAATTTACAGGTTAAATAAAAATCATTAAAACAACTATTTCTGTAATTTAAAGGAAGATCTTATGATGAATTATAAAACACTATCTTTTTGAAAAAAATTGCGCAAATTATAATGATTTCATCAGGCTTAGCATTTATTAGTTTTGAAACTCTTTCTCTTGCGAGTTTAACCGCATCATTTGCATCCCAACCAAACTTATGAGTTCTACTTGCTGAATTACCATACAATTCTTTCAGATACGGTAGCATCTCTGCTAAAACTTCTTGATCTAACTGAGTTGTAGAGTTATTGTCTAAGTAAATCATGAAACTATGACCTTACAATGTTCATTACTTCCCCATCATGACCCCAACTCATTTCTCCTGCTTTATCAAATTTAAAATATTTAGTTTGGAAAGAATCACCCCATCTTTCATGTTGTGTTTTAAATTTGATTAAAACTCTAAGACTCCAAGGTTCATCTGTTATTTCTATAGTACCTGGAAAACCATCTACAATTACATCAATACAACCATCTCCAACGGGTATATCCTTTTCAATTATATTTTTATTATTATCAGTCATATTGTCGTTTTTAACAAAGATAGCATTAATCTATTAATTATTAAACAAACATTTTTTTGTATTTTTAATTTTATTATATAAGCCAAAATTGAGTATCCACAGTATAATGAAAATGAAAGTTATGTTGTGATAAGTAGTCATCAGACGGCAATAGATATTCCAGCAAATGTAGCAGGATGTCCAGATGAAATATTATTTAAGTTTTTAGGAAAAAAAGAAGTAGTTCGTTTACCATTTTTTGGCTTTATCATTAATCGACTATGTATTTTAGTATCTCGAAATAGTCATGTTTCTAGGAAAGCAGCTTACCAAAAAATGAAAAATGAATTGGCTAATGGATATTCTATTTTTCTTTATCCAGAAGGAACTAGAAATAGGACTACCGAACCTGTCAAATATTTTTATGACGGTGCTTTTCGCTTAGCAATAGAGATGCAAAAACCATTAGTTGTAAATGTTTTACTGGGCGTAAAAGAACTAAATCCACCAACTGGGTTTTCACCTATTTACCTGGAAAGGTATAATCGCATTGGGAAGAACCGATAAGTACAATTGGTTTAACGCTTGAAGATATTCCTTTACTTAAGCAAAAAGCAAAAGACTTAATGATTAATAGATTAGCTAAGCGCTAAGATGAAATTGTTCGTAGAATAGAACCTTTTTTATTTAAAGCTCATTATAAGAAGCCAGTAGCTAAAAAGCAGACAATTAATAATAACTCAATCTTCTAACTTTTGCAATATGTTTAGCATATCTAATAACTTGGTTAGTATATCCAAATTCGTTATCGTACCAAGTATAAATTACTACTCTGTCTCCAGCAGCATTTACAATAGTGTTTAAAGAATCTATTTCTGTAGCAGAAGTATTTCCTACAACATCTGTAGAAACCTGCTCAGAAGAAGCTGCATATCCAATTTGCTCTACTAAATCGCCTTTTAAAGCGGCATTTCTAAATAAGCTATTTATTTCGTCTACACCACCAGTAATCTTTTTATCTAAAGTCATACTCATTATCGCAATAGAAGCATTCGGAGTAGGAACTCTTACCGCACTTGCTGTTAATTTACCATCAAAATGAGGAAAAATTTTAATAGCAGCTTTTGCAGCACCAGTAGAAGTTAACACCATATTTAGAGCAGCAGATCTTCCTCTTCTTGCTTTGCTATGAATATTGTCAATTAAATTTTGATCATTTGTATAAGCGTGAATAGTTTCTATGTGACCATCTTTCAAACCATAGTTTTCTTCTATTAAATGTAATACCGGCGCAATGCAGTTAGTAGTACAAGAAGCTGCAGAAAAAATAGTTTCATTTTCTAAATCTACTTCTTCATGATTAATACCATAAACTACATTTTTAATATCACTACCTGCAGGAGCCGTTAATAAAACTTGTTTCACACCTTTGGCTTCAAAATGTTGAGACAATGCTTCTCTATCATTCCAGATTCCCATATTGTCAATTACCAAAGCATCTTTAATACCATAGTCGCCATAGTTTATTTCGCTTGGGTGGTTGGCATAAATCATTTGAATAACATTACCATTTACAATCAATCTATTGTTTTTAGCATCTACTTTTACAGTTCCTGACATTTTACCATGTACAGAATCTTTTCTTAAAAGACTAGCTCTTTTCTTAATATCGTCAGCGCCTTTTTGCCTAACAACTATTGCTCTTAATCTTAATTGAGAGCCATTTCCAACCTGAGCAGTTAATAACCTAGCCGCCAATCTACCAATTCTACCAAAACCATAAAGAACTACATCTCTAGATTCTAAAACTCTTTTGTCTTGACCTATAAACCCTTTCAATTTATCTTTCACAAAACCTTCTAAAGAATTATAATTTTCTTTTTCATTATGATATTCTTCTTCTAAAGTTCCTATATCTATTCTGGAAGGAGCTAAATCCATTGTAGACATAATCTTTGCAATTTCTAAAGATTCAGAAATCGTTGCAGGAATTTGTGCAAATTTTTTGGCATATAAATGATCGTTAATCACAGCTGTAACACTTTTATCCACTAACTTTCTTCTGAATAGCATTAGTTCTACAGAGTTGTCGTAGTATAAACCACTTGCATAGTTTATTAACTCTAAGGCTTGTTTTTCTTCCCCTACGAATTTTTGTAATTCTTCTTCAAAAATGTTCTTATTCATTTTTTGTTTATTAGTTTAAATGTTTTTAAATAAAAAGGTCGGAAAATTACTTCCGACCTTTTGTACTATTTTTTTAAATTATTTCATAAAGAAATTTGGTTGTAAAAAACTATTTTATTTTCCTAAATAGGCTTTCAATAATTTACTTCTAGAAGTTGTTCTTAGCTTATTAATTGCCTTGTCTTTAATTTGCCTAACTCTTTCTCTAGTTAAATCAAACTGAGTACCTATGTCCTCTAAAGACATTGGATGTTCTACTCCGATACCAAAATATAAATTTACTACATCTTTTTGTCTTTCAGATAAAGTGCTTAAAGAACGCTCTATTTCTCCTCTTAGAGAATCAGTATATTCTAAACCACTATCTGTTTTAGAAGTATTGTCATTTTCTAAAACATCTAATAACGAGTTGTCTTCACCTGTTACGAAAGGAGCATCCATGGATACGTGTCTAGAGGCAACGCTTAAAGTGGTTTCTACTTCAGAAGTTTGTAATTCTAAAAGTTCTGCTAATTCTTCTGCTGTTGGTTCTCTTTCAAACTCTTGTTCTAGTTTAGAAAATGCTTTATTAATCTTGTTTAAAGATCCTACTTTGTTTAATGGTAATCTTACAATTCTAGATTGTTCTGCCAATGCTTGTAAAATAGATTGACGAATCCACCAAACGGCATACGATATAAATTTGAAACCCCTAGTTTCATCAAAACGTTGAGCCGCTTTAATTAATCCTAAGTTCCCTTCGTTTATTAAATCACTTAAAGATAAACCTTGGTTTTGGTATTGTTTGGATACAGACACTACAAATCTTAAATTAGCTTTTGTTAACTTCTCTAAAGCTGCTTGATCTCCTTGTCTTATTCTCTGAGCTAATTCTACCTCATCATCAGGCTTTAATAAATCGACTTTTCCAATTTCTTGAAGGTATTTCTCCAAAGACTGAGATTCACGATTGGTAATGGATTTAGTTATTTTTAGCTGACGCATGTATTAGTTTGTTTTGGATTTTTAGAATACGTGCGCAAAGCTATGGAAAATTGCTGGCTTATTTTAATTATTAGCGAAGTTTCTTTACATATTATAGGTGACTAGTGTGCGTAATGTTGCTTTAAGAAATTATTTTTTTGGTAAAAAAAGCTTTATAATTGCAACATATCAATAATAGTAAATGATAGTAATATGGAAAAAGTAAAATATACGTGCGAAATAGTTGTTAGATCTTCACCTGGAATTTTATATAGTTTTTTAACTTCTGGATCTAGTTTAGCTCAGTGGTTTTGTGATACATGTGATGTAAATGAAGATGTATATACATTTGGTTGGGAAGGTTCTGAAGAAAATGCGGTAAGGCTTGAATCCACTGAGGATCAGTATGTTAAGTATCAGTGGGAAGATGGTGATGAAAAAGAATATTTCGATTTTAGAATTTCTAAAGCCGTGATTTCAAATGAAACAATTTTAACGATTACTGATTTTGCAGAAGAAAATGAAATAGAAGACCAAACGATGCTTTGGGAAAGTCAAATTCAAGCATTGTCTTCTGTTATTGGAGCAGGATAGAAAATTAAAACTTTCTTAGTTTTTCTTATTTTTCATTACATTTCTTATTTTTTAAAGGTTAAAGAAGCTTAAATTGCCACAAAAGCTAACTTTATAATGGATGTATTTACTCGTGAAAAATTACTTTTTCTTTTTTTAACATTTTTGAATTTTATTTTTCACCCTATTTCAATTACAAAGGAGAGAACAGTATATATTTGTGCTAGTTTAAATTTATTAATGTATGAAAAAACTTGATAAGCTTTTATATAAAAGTTATATCGGTCCTTTATTAATGACATTCTTCATTACACTTTTTGTGTTTGACATGCAATTTCTATGGAAATATATTGATGATTTAATTGGAAAAGGTCTTGAGCTAAATATCCTTTTGGAATTAATGCTTTACGCTTCAGCTACCATGGTTCCTATGGCTTTACCTTTAGCTGTATTATTAGCGTCTATTATGACTTTCGGTAGCTTTGGCGAACATTTTGAATTAACGTGTATTAAATCTTCAGGAATTTCTTTGTTTAGATTTATGCGGCCCTTAATTATTTTCTCCATTGGCTTAGCAGGTGTTGCTTTTTATTTCTCTAACAATCTATTACCAGTAGCAAATTTGAAATTTAGAACGCTTTTGTTTGAAATTAGGCATCAAAAACCTGCATTAGATTTTGTGCCTGGGTTTTTTAATGAATCTTTAGACGGGTTTAGTATAAGAATAGAAGATAAAAGTGAAGATGAAAAAACAATTTATGGTGTAATGATTTACGACCACACCGTAGGTTCAGATAACAGACATGTGATTGTTGCCGATAGTGCAAAATTTGAAAATAGACATGGTGGTGCAGAATTGGTTATTCTTTTATATAATGGCTATGATTATAAAGAAGATGCTCCTTTAGTTGAAAACCCTAAAAATGAGGATAATCATTATAAGACAAAATTCAAAACTTGGGAAAAACATTTTGATTTATCCGATTTTAGTATACAAGAAAAAAATAACGATTTTTTTAGTAAAATGCATAGTATGCTGAACTTAAAACAACTTGTTTATGAGTTAGATAAATTAGCTGTCCGCATAAAAAAAGAAAAGAAGTTACTGCATAAGAATTTGGCAACTTATTACATTAATGTGAAAGAAAAACTAGATACTGCTGATATGTTTTCTTTGCCTTTAACAGAAGGGCTAGATTTTGTAAAAGCTTATGATACTTTGAGTGTAAAAGATAAAGTAGAGGTGCTAACCATAGCAAGTAATTCAGCTAGGAATGTAAAGAATTTAGTTAAAAACAAAAAAGATTTATTAGCCAATAAGAATAAAGATATGGATAGGTATTGGATAGAGATTCATAGGAAATTTTCTTTTTCATTAGCTTGTATCGTTTTGTTCTTTATTGGTGCGCCATTAGGCGCTATTGTTAAAAGAGGTGGTTTGGGTTGGCCTATGGTTATGGCAGTACTGTTCTTTGTATTATATCATCTGTTGACTATTGTTGGAGAAAAAACTGCTTTAAGTGGTGAGATAGAAATTTGGCTGGGTATGTGGCTTTCTACTATTGTTTTGTTACCTATTGGCATATTTTTAATCGTAAAAGCAAAAAATGATTCTGAATTATTCAATGGAGAAAAATTCACTAAATTCTTTAAGAAAATAAATATTTTTAAATCAAAAGAAAAGGTATGAGTTTTTTAGTAAAAAATAAAATTTTTATCATCCCTTTTTTATTGTGGTTATTCATTGGCGCTATGGTTCTTTTTTTGATAGAAAAAGGAGATCTAGTACTTTGGTGTAATCAACACCGGTTTGTTTTTGGTAACTTCTATTTTACGTTAGCTTCTGCTTTCGCAGAATGGCAATTTATCTTATTTTTCCTGTTTATTTTTGCTTATGAAAAAATCGGTAATTTCTTTATTTTAGGGTTAACTTGGGCACTAACAGGTATAGGTGCGCAATCATTAAAACGTCTTTTTGACTTACCAAGACCCGCAGGTTTTTTTAAAAATATAGATTTGAATTTTATTAATGACGATAAAATTTATTTTGCGAATAGTTTTCCGTCAGGACATACTACTACCGCTTTCGCTTTGTTTTTTGTCATGGCAATTTTTACTAAAAATAAATATTTGCAATTCTTATTCTTTGTATGCGCATTATCAACTGCGTTTTCTAGAGTATATTTGTTACAACATTTTTTTATAGATGTTTATTTTGGAAGTATTTTGGGTGTATTATTGGCGTATGTAATTTATAACACCATAGACCGAACCAAATTATTTAACTTTCAAAATTGGAGAAGTAAAAAGCTTGGAAAAGCATTCTTTTAAGAATAGAAATAAACTAAAAAAGTGAATTTTTTAAAGAAAATACCTAAATCATTAATTATAGTACTACTAGGTGCTATAATATTTATCCCTTATTTGGGAGAAGCACAGTTGTTTGATTGGGACGAAATCAATTTTGCAGAAGCTTCTAGAGAAATGCTTTTGACAGAAAACTATAGAGACGTTCAAATAAATTTTAAAGTTTTTACAGAAAAACCACCGATGTTCTTTTGGATGCAAGCGCTTTCTATGAATTATTTAGGCGTCAATGAATTTGCGGCAAGATTGCCTAATGCTATTATTGGTATTATTACACTTTTGGTACTTTTTCGTATTGGTAAAAGACTAAAGGATGAACGCTTTGGTGTGATTTGGGTAATAGTCTACTTAAGTAGTTTTCTGCCTCATTTGTATTTTAAGTCAGGATTAATAGATCCGTTATTTAATCTTTGTATTTTTCTAAGTGTCTATTTTGTTACGCTCTTAACAGAAAATGATGAATTTTATTACTACAAAAATAAAAGATTAAGAAGAGTGAAGTTATTAGCTTTTGCAGCCTTTTTTACCGGGTTAGCTGTGTTGACAAAGGGACCTGTTGGCTTATTGTTGCATTTACTAACTTATAGTTTATATGTGGTGTTGAATAAATTCAATAAAATAAATTCTTTTCGGGAACTGTGTTGGTATGGATTGGTATTTTTTTTAACTACATTTTCTTGGTATGGTATTGGGTTTTATGAAAATGGACCAGGGTTTATTACTGAATTTTTACAAAGAAATTTAGATTTATTAAGCACAGAAGATGCAACGCATGGTGGCTTTTTTGGTTATCACTTTATAGTCTTATTGGTAGGTTGTTTTCCTGCATCTATATTAATGCTTGGAGGTGTTCAAAAGCATAAATTTTCGACTAGTTTATTACAAAATTTTCAAAAATGGATGATTGCCATGTTGGTTGTTATTTTGTTTGTGTTTACAATAGTTCAAACAAAAATTGTTCATTATTCTTCACTAGCTTATTTCCCAATTACTTTTTTTGCAGCTTATTTTGTTTACTATTATTTAAAAGGAAAAAGAAAATGGAAATGGTATCATAATACTTTACTGTTATTTATAGGTATTACTATTGGCGTTGCTGTTACTTTGATTCCGTTGATTGGTTTTAATCCTGAAATAATTGCAGGGTTTATAAAAGATGAATTTATTTCTGCGAACTTAAAAACAAATATTTATTGGTCTAACTGGGAATCTTTATATGGCTTGTCGTTTATATTTGCCTTAGTCGTTAGTGCAAACTTATTTTACACCAAACATAAAAAAATAGGTTTAGCCGTATTATTTCTTTCTTCAATTATAATTATAGAGTCTGTTTATATATTCTTTGTGCCTAGAATAGCAAAATATACACAAGGAGCGCCTATAGAATTTTTTAAAGAAAAACGTAATGAAGATTGCTATATAGAAGTATTAGGCTATAAATCTTACGCTTATATCTATTATAACGAAAAAGAAATTGAAGACTGTATTTATCATAAATATGAGTTAATGAAAAACAAGCTAGGTAAGCCAGTTTATTATGTAAGTAAAAACAACCAAAAAGATTATTTTATGGGTATTTATTCTCAGTTAGAAGTTATATATGAGAAAAATGGTTTTGTTTTTTATAAGAAGAATTAACTAAGATTGTTTTAAATTTTTAAAATAGCTTACCTATTTGAATTTTTAGATTAAATTTGCATCATCATGAAGCCAAGAATAATTTTAGATACTACACAATTCAATTTAGTTATCAATAGGCTTTGTTATCAATTGATAGAAGATAATAGAGATTTTTCAGAAACGGTAATCCTTGGTGTTCAACCCAGAGGAATTTTACTGGCAGAAAGAATTTACCAACGTTTACAAGAGTTAGAAAATTTTAAATGTGCACATTTTGGTAAGTTAGATATTACTTTTCACAGAGATGATTTTGGTTCTAGCAAACTTTTAACCCCAAATCAAACAGAATTAGATTTTCCTATAGAAAACAAAAGGGTCATTTTAATAGATGATGTTTTGTATTCTGGCAGAACAATTCGAGCAGCTTTAGATGCCATGCTTTCGTTTGGCAGACCAAAAGATGTAGAGTTATTAGTTCTAATTGATAGAAAACTACACAGAGATTTACCTATAAAAGCAAAGTATGTAGGAAAATCAGTAGATTCTATAGTAGATGAAAGGGTAGAAGTAGAATGGCAAGAGCGAGAAGGTAAAGATCAAGTTTGGATTACGACTGTAGATAAAAAAACACAAAACTAAAAATAGAATGAGTTTATTAAGCCAAAAGCATTTATTAGGAATTGAGCATATCACCAAAGAAGACATCAATCTAATATTTGAAACAGCTACTCAATTTAAAGAAGTCTTACAAAGGAAAATTAAAAAAGTTCCTTCTTTGAGAGATATTACTATTGCCAATTTATTTTTTGAAAATTCCACAAGAACAAGAATTTCATTTGAACTAGCAGAAAAGAGATTGTCTGCAGATGTTATTAATTTTTCGGCAGCTTCTTCCTCCACAAAAAAAGGAGAAACGTTAATAGATACAGTCAATAACATATTGGCCATGAAAGTAGATATGATTGTAATGCGGCACCCAAATCCTGGGGCTCATTTGTTACTTTCAAAACATATAGATGCACAAATTATAAATGCTGGAGATGGTACGCATGAGCATCCTACACAAGCATTGTTAGATGCTTTTTCTATGCAAGAGCAAATTGGAGATTTAAAAGGAAAAAATATTGCTATTTTTGGAGATATTAAACATTCTAGAGTAGCAATCTCTAATATATATTGTTTACAGAAATTAGGGGCAAATGTTAGAGTTTGTGGTCCACCGACATTAATACCTAAATACATAGAATCTTTAGGGGTAGAAGTTTCTTATGATGTAGAAGAAACATTACAATGGTGTGATGTAGCGAATGTTTTAAGAATCCAGTTAGAAAGACAAGATATTAAATATATTCCAAGTTTGAGAGAGTATAATATTGCTTTTGGTATAAAAAAGGAATATTTAGACAAACTAGATAAAGAAATAGTCATCATGCATCCTGGCCCTATGAATAGAGGAGTAGAAATAGATTCTGATGTGGCAGATTCTAAGCATTCTATTATTTTACAACAAGTAGAAAATGGAGTCGCTATTAGAATGGCAGTGCTTTATTTATTGGCTGGGAAGGGAAGCTTGTAAGAATTTTCCTCAATTTTTTCTTTAACACTAAAATATTCAGGCTTTTCTATTCGTCCAAATTATTATTCTTAACTAATGTAAATTTTTTAGAACGATAAAGAGAATTACTTAATCAAAAGTAATTTAAGCATTTTTTTATTTCCATCAAAAACATTTAAATCAACAAATTCGCTAATTCCTGTTGCTTTTCCTTGATCAGAAAATTGCCAAATTATCCAATCTTTCACTTTTGGTTGTGTGATGTGTTTATTGTAGTTTGCTATCCAAATAGGATAATCTTTAAAGCCTTTTCCTTTTAAATTGTCGTTGTAAAAACTATCACCAGTGTAAATGATAGGTTTAATGTTGTAATGTTTTTCTACTAAATCCAACCAATTTGTAATTCCCTTGCGTAAAGAAGCTATCGTTTGAATGTTAGAAACATCTTCAATATCTAAAATAGGCGGTAAATCACCTTTTGCTAATATAACTTTTGAAATAAATTTTTCTGCCTGCTCTGTAGAGTTTTCGTCTGGTCTATAATAATGGTAAGCCCCTCTAATCAACTTTTTTTTCTTAGCTCCTTTCCAGTTGTAATTAAAATAATTATCAGATTTATTATTGCCGGCAGTAGCTCGTATCATCACAAAAGAAATGGGAATACTGTCTTCTAGAAAACCAACTTTATTCCAATTTATAATGCCTTGATAATGAGAAATATCAATACCAAAAATATGATTCTTATGAAGGTGTAATATTTTTTGAATCTTGGTATGTTCTACTTTTGTGGTATATTTTTCTTTATAAGAAGTATATACAGAACGTATTTTCAAATAGCTATGGCTTATTTCTTCTTTAAATAGAAAAGTTAAAAAAATCACACCAATAAACAAGGCAATGCCTAAGTAGCTTTTTAAAGAACTTTTTTCAGCAATTTTTTGCTTAGTTTTTTTACGTATATTTTTTCTTTTGGTCATTTTTTTCTTTTGGCAACAGGCTTTTAGTTGCTGCCTTTGTTGGTCTCTTGCGTTTCTATTTTCTATTTTTACTTTTTTATAGCTAATACCTCTTCTCTAATTTACAACTCTTCAACAATTGCTTTAACTTTTTCTTTTGTTTCTTGCCATTCTTTTTCGGGTATAGAATCATAGGTTATCGCACCGCCAACTTGCAAAGACAAATATTTAGCATCCGTATCATATACCAAGCTACGAATAACTACATTAAAATCAAAATCATCTTCTTTCGTAAAATAACCTATCGCACCAGCGTATATTCCTCTTTTTTGCTTTTCAATTTCTTCAATTATTTCCATGGAACGTATTTTTGGCGCGCCTGTCATACTGCCCATTGGAAAGGCATTTTTTATTATCTCCGTATTTGAAATACTATCTTTTTTTTCCGCTACAACCGTAGAAATCATTTGATTAATTGTTTCAAATTCATAGATTTCAAATAATTCTTCTACTTTTATTGTGCCTGTTTTAGCACTTTTTGTTAAATCATTTCTAACTAAATCTACAATCATTACATTTTCTGCACGCTCTTTAATATCTGCTTTTAAAGTAGCTTTTAAAGAATCGTTTTCTTCGGGATTGTTAGATTTGCGAATAGTGCCTTTTATAGGCTGAGAAATCAATTTAGAGCCTTCCTTTTTTAAAAACCTTTCTGGACTAAAACATAAAGTATAGAAGTTTTTAAATTTAAGCAATGAACTAAAAGGAGATTTAGCTTTAGTATTTATTACATTAAATAATTCAATAGGTTTTATCTCCGTGTTTTCCTTAAAATATTCTACACAATAATTTAATTCATACACATCTCCGGCTATTATATGTTGTTGAATATTTCTGACGTTTTGTAAGTATTCTTCTTTAGTAACATTTAAGTCTAGCGTAATATTGTGTTTCAGGTATTTTTTTGGTAAAGTTAAATTTTCAATATAAGCTACAATATGAAACGCTTCAGGATAATTTCTATTTATACTTAGCTTGTTTCCTTTAATTTTGAGTAAATACCTAGCTTCAAAAAAGAATAAAGCAGGTATTTTTAAATTATCTTGATTGTTTGAGGATAATTTTTCTATTTCATTTTTTAAATCGTAAGTGAAATAACCAAAAATATCTTTATTTCTTTTAAATTCTTCTAGTTTTTCAAAATCACTTTCTTCCAAAATTTTTATAGCATCTACTGCTAAAACATATTCAAATGATGAATAATCATATTTTTTGTATTCGTTATTATCTAAAGCACAAAAGGTAGAAAACATATTTGCCCAATACAATGCTTTTTGTTTAAATAGCGATATATTTTCTATGGTGAAACTAGTATTTTCAGAAGTATTTTTTTGCATTTAGTTTAATATCTATTGATAAAAAAATGTTAGATTTTGGTAAAGATATTATTTAAAAAGTATTTTGTAATTTGTTTTACCTAAAATTCAGTAAAAAAAAGAGCCTCTCGAAAGAAGCTCTAACAAACAAAATAAAATCTAAACTGCAACAATGAAATAATTTCTTATTGCAGTCCAATTATTTAACCATGTACTTTATTATTTTTTGATTTTATTTCAAATTGATTTGAAGTGTTTTTTCCGCCTCCAGCTTTTAAAGCTTTATCGCCTGCAAAAAATGTTTTATGATCATCTCCCAAATCAGAACCTGCCATTCTTTGGTGTTTAACACAAGAAACGCCTTTTCTAATTTCTTGTCTTTGTACACCTTTAACGTATGCTAACATACCTTCTTCTCCAAAATAACCTTCTGTAAGGTCGTTCATGTGAAGTGCTGTTGTATGATATGTCGGTAAAGTAATTAAATGGTGAAATATTCCAGCATCTCTTGCTCCATCTACTTGGAAAGTCCTAATTTTCTCATCAGCAATTTTACTTAATTCAGAACCATCATACTCAACATCCATTAAGTTTGTTTTGTCATAAGCAGTCATGTCGTTCCCTGCTGCTAACATTTGAGCATATACTTGTTTACGGAAACTTAAAGTCCAGTTAAAAGACGGAGAATTATTATAAACTAATTTAGCATTAGGTATAATTTCTTTCACTCTATTTACCATGTTCGCAATTTGCGCAACATTTGGTGTAGGTGTTTCTATCCACAATAAGTCGGCACCATTCTGAAGACTTGTAACACAATCCAATACAACTCTATCTATGTTTGTACCTTCTTTAAATTTGTATAAACCGTTTGCAAGTCTAACTGGGCGCACTAATTTTCCTTCTCTTTTCAATAAAACATCATCTTCTTTAGCATCTTCAATACTTATTTCTTCTGCATCTACAAAAGCTAAATATTGAGAAGCTAAATCTCCAGGTTCTAGACTAACGGGTAATTTTTGCGTAAGACTTGCTCCTTCTGAATCTGTTCTTGCCACAATAATTCCGTCATCTACCCCTAATTCTAAAAATGCATATCTAACAGCATTTAATTTAGCAATAAAATCTTCATGAGGTACTGTAACTTTACCATCTTGATGGCCACATTGTTTGGCATCTGAAACTTGATTTTCAATTTGAATAGCACATGCTCCAGCTTGAATCATTTTTTTTGACAACAAGTAAGTCGCTTCTTCATTTCCAAAACCTGCATCAATATCTGCAATAATTGGAACTACATGCGTTTCAAAATTATCTATTTGATCTTGCACATCTTCTCCTTCTTCAAGTTTTCTGAATAAATCATTCAAGGCGATAGCATCTGCTTGGCGCAAGAAATCATAAATCTCTTCAATAAGAGAAGGAACAGCAGTTTTTTCATGCATAGATTGATCTGGTAACGGTCCAAATTCAGAACGCAAAGCGGCTACCATCCACCCAGAAAGGTATAAATATTTTTTACTAGTTGTTTTGTGATGCTTTTTAACAGCAATCATTTTTTGTTGGGCAACAAATCCATGCCAACAACCTAAAGATTGTGTATAGTTTGATGAATCTTTATCGTATGCTGCCATATCTTCTCTCATGATAGCTGCAGTGTATTTAGCTATCTCTAAACCTGTAGTGAAACGATTTTGAGCAACCATTCTTGCTGCACTTTCAGCGTTTATAGCCTGCCAAGTATTTCCATATTTTGCTTTAAGGTCTTGTACTGCTTGTAATGCGGAACTGTAATTTGTTTGTGATAAATTTTTCATGATTTTGTGTTAATTTGTTTATTTTCATGAGTAGGAAATGTTTATTATTTTATAGTAATTCGTATGCTTTGTTTGTTAAGAATTCATCAAATTCTTCTGAATAAATAAATTCATCATAAAGTTTTACTGCTTCATCAAATCTTCCATTGTTGAAGTTTCTTTCACCTGTATGTTTTTTAATTTTCTCTAATTCTTCTGCTTTAAATTTTTCATATATTTCGATATTGATATCTTCCCCTGTTTTTAATTTTGCATCAGAATTTATCCATAACCAAAGTTGTGTTCTTGAAATTTCTGCTGTAGCAGCATCTTCCATTAAGTTATATAAACCAACAGCACCAGAACCTGAAATCCAAGCTTCTAAATACATGATACCTACATTGATGTTTTGTCGAACACCATCTTCAGAAATATCACCTTTTGGTAATTCTACTAATTGAGCTTCCGTTATTTCTAAATCAATTAATTGTTTATCTATTTGATTGAGATTTGGCATATATTCATCAAATACATCTAGCGCTATTTGTACCAATCCTGGATGAGCTACCCATGTACCATCATGTCCATTGGTTGCTTCCCTAATTTTTCCTTCTCTAATTTTCGCCAAAATTTTATTGTTTTTTTCTTCATCATTCTTGATCGGAATATTTGCAGCCATACCGCCTATGGCAGATACATTTCTTTTGTGGCATTTTTGAATTACACGTAAAGAGTATGCCGCCATAAATGGAGTCGTCATTGTAATTTGAGCTCTTTCAGGAATACTAAAGTCAGCATGTTTTTTAAACTTTTTGATGTAGGAAAAAATATAATCCCATCTACCACAGTTTAATCCCGCCATGTGATTTCTTAACTCATAAATTATTTCATCTATTTGAAATGAAGCAGTAATAGTTTCTATCAAAACGGTTGCTTTAATAGATTTTTGCGCTATACCTAGATAGTCTTGTGCAAAAACAAATACCTCATTCCACCATCTTGCTTCTTTATAATGCTCTAATTTTGGTAAGTAGAAATATGGTCCAAAACCATCTGCTAAAAGTTTTTCAGCATTTCTAAAAAAGTATAAACCAAAATCTAATAAAGATGCGGAGATTCTTTCACCATTTATTTCTAGGTGCTTATCTTCTAAATGTAAACCTCTTGGTCTTACCAGAAGTGTAGCTATTTTTTCGTTCAACTGATAAGATTTATTTTTTTGGGTATCAGTGAAACTAATTGTTCTATTTATTGCATCTGTCAAGTTTATTTGGCCGTTCATGCAGTTTTCCCAAGTGGGAGAGTTGGCGTCTTCAAAATCTGCCATAAACATTTTTGCACCAGAATTAAGCGCATTAATTATCATTTTTCTATCTACAGGGCCAGTTATTTCTACTCTTCTATCTAATAAAGCTTGTGGTAGAGGTGCTGCCACCCAATCACCGTTTCTTACTTCTTTAGTTTCTACTGGAAATGAAGGATACTCACCTAAGTCAAATTTATTTTGTTGTATTTTTCTTGCTTTAAGTAAGTCCAATCTTTTAAGATTGAATTTTTCATGAAGAGTAATTAAAAAATCAATCGATTCTGAATTTAAAACTTCAGAATAGCTTTTGTTAGTAGAAATTAGTTTAAGTTTATTCATTATTATATGATTAGTTCAATGTTTAGTGGCGAAAGTTCGCTTTTATTGTGAACGTTCGCTAAGGTATGCTAAACTATTTATAAAAAAGAATAAAGAATCAAGTTTTTTTTACGATGACAGAAAAAGATTACATCAAGACAATTTTTGGTTTAAAGCTGAAACAAACAAGAAATAGAAAGAATCTCTCTTTATTTGATTTATCTACATTATCGGGGATGTCAAAATCTTATTTAAATGAGATTGAAAAAGGTAAAAAATTTCCTAGGGAAGATAAAATAGAATCACTTTCAAAAGTTTTAAAGGTTTCCTTTAAAGAACTAACTTCTTTAGATCTAGATAAAGATTTAGCACCACTTGCTAAAATTTTAAAATCTAATATATTAAGGGAAATTCCTTTGGCGATATTTGGGATAGAAGAAAGAGATTTAATAGATATAATTGCGGAAGCACCAGTAAAAGTAAATTCTTTTATTAGTACATTAATAGAAATTGCCAATAATTATAATTTAACCAAAGAAAATTTTTATTTAGCTGCTTTACGTTCTTATCAAGAGGCAAACGAGAACTATTTTAATCATATAGAAATACAAGCAAAGGAATTTAGTAAACTATTCTTAAGGACAACTAAATCTGAAAATCTTAGTGATTCCTTAAGAGATATTTTAATAAACGAATACGGCTATAGGATTAAGGTATTAAATTTTGAAAAAGATGATGAAGACTTACAAGATTTACGATCTATTTATATAGACGAAAATAGAACACTTTTAATCAATGATATCGTTGAAAAAAGCCAGGAAGAATTCATATTCGCTAAAGAGATTGCTTATAATTATTTGAATCTAGTGGAACGATTAGATACTTTTTCTTGGGCTAAGTTTGATAATTTTAAGCAGCTTTTGAATAATTTTTACATGTCCTATTTTGCTGGGGCTGTTTTAATTCCTAAAAAAGAGCTATCAAAAAGTATAAGTTCTTTTATTCAAACTCCTACATGGGATACTGCTTATTTTCAAAGTATTATTAATCAATTTACATCTTCCCCAGAAACTTTTTATCAGCGCTTAACTAATATATTGCCGATACATTTCGATATTAAAGATTTATTCTTTCTACGGTTCAATCATAAAATAGGTACAAATAAATACCATATAACTAAAGAGTTACACATAGCTCAGCGACATTCTCCACATGCGAATGAAACTTCTGAGTTTTATTGTAGAAGATGGCTTTCAATTAATACTATTAAGATATTGGAAGATGATCCGGAAAGAATGCATGTAAATGATTGTCAAATTTCAACCTATCCAGAACAAGGTAATAGTAAATATTTAGTTATTAGCTCTGCGACCAAGGATCCATTTAAGTTAGACAATATAAGAAGTGTTACTATTGGTATTTTAATTACAGATGCTATCACGGAGCAATTAGCATTAATTAATGACAAAGAAATTCCATTAAATTTTGTTGGTGTTACCTGTCAGTCTTGTGGTATTAAAGATTGTAAAGAAAGAATGGCACCTGCTACTACTTTAGAAAAAACAAATAAAGGATTTAGATTACAAAAATCTGTAGATAAATATGTCACTAAATTCAAATAGTATTCAGAGAATTTAGTGACATTTATTTTAGAATCTTACAATAAATTATTTTAAGATTAATTCTTTTCTTCCAGGTCCAGTTGAAACCATAGAAATTTCAGTATCTAAATAAGTTTCTAAGAAAGTAACATATTCTTTCAATTTAGTAGGTACTTTATCATAGTTAGTTATACCATCTAAATCTTGCATCCATCCAGGGTGTGAAGTATAGTTTACTATTAAATCTTCTTTCATTTCGAAAGGAACTTCTTGTGTTTCTTTTCCATTTACGGTATAAGTAGTTCCAGAATCAATTGTTTCAAAAGTATTTAATACATCTGCTTTTGTTAATGCAATTTGAGTAACACCATTAATGATACAAGCATATTTTAAAGCAACTAAATCAACCCATCCACAACCTCTTTCTCTTCCTGTAGTGGCGCCAAATTCATGTCCGATAGACCGCATTTTTTCTCCAATATCATTGTATTGCCCAGTAGGGAATGGTCCTGCGCCAACTCTTGTGCAGTATGCTTTTGAAATGCCTATTATTTCGCCAATTTGATTTGGTCCTATTCCTAAACCTTTACATGCTGCTGCAGTAATTGTATTAGAAGAAGTTACAAAAGGATAAGTGCCAAAATCTACATCTAACATAGAACCTTGCGCTCCTTCTGCTAAAATTTTATGACCTTTTTTGATGTGTTCAGCTAAGAAATAAGGAGAAGAAACAACTTTTAATTTGCTAATTCTTTCAATACTTTTAAACCATTCTTTTTCTTCTTCTTCAATGTCAAATTCAAAATCATAAATCGTTAATAGCTGTAAGTGTTTCGCTTTTAATTTTTCGTATTTCGCTTTAAAGTTTCCAGAAGTAATATCGCCAATTCTTAAACCATTTCTACCAGTTTTGTCCATATAAGCTGGACCAATACCTCTTAAAGTTGAACCAATTTTAGCTTTTCCTTTAGCGGCTTCAGACGCTGCATCTAAAACTTTATGCGTAGGTAAAATTAAATTTGCTCTTTCAGCAATAACTAAATTATTATGATAAGAGACATTTCTCTTGTCTAATTTATTTAATTCTTCACACATAGTAGTAGGATTAATTACTACTCCGTTTCCAATTAGATTAATTTTGTCTTGGTGTAATATTCCTGAAGGAATAGTATGTAGTACAATTTTTTCACCATTGACTACCAAAGTGTGTCCAGCATTTGGTCCGCCCTGAAATCTAGCGATAACTTCATAGTTAGGTGCTAAAAAATCTACAATTTTGCCTTTTCCTTCGTCTCCCCATTGAAGACCAATTAGTACATCTACGTTCATTATATTATGTTGTTTTTTTAATTTATTTAAAGCCTCTTCAATAGTATTCCTTGAGGAAAAATAGTTTCTAGGTCAGTTATTTGTTTTATCTATTTGACATGTTTTACAATATCCAAATAAGTTTAATGAATGGTGTGTTATTTTAAATTCAAGTAACCCTGCCATTAAGTTTTTGATTTGCTGCACCCTTGGGTCACAAAATTCTACTACTTTACCACATTTAGCACAAATTAGGTGGTCATGTTGTTTGTAGCCATAAGATTTTTCGTACTGTGCAGATTTGCTATCAAAGGTGTGTTTACGAATTAAATCACAAGACGTTAATAATTCTAAAGTGTTATAAACAGTAGCTTTACTTACATTGAAATTCTCGTTTTTTAAATCTATGTATAGTCGCTCTGCTTCAAAATGATCTTCTCTATTATAGATAGATTCCAAGATAGCAAAACGTTCGGGAGTTTTTCTTAAACCATTTTTAGATAAATGGGTAGAAAAAATATCTTTTACTTCATCAAAATTATTGTCGTTAGGTTTCACTTAGCAAAAGTAAAGCAATTTGAAGATAAATTTCTAATAATTAACCAATATTCTAAAGATGTTGATTAGTTGTTTAAAATTAGTTGATTGAGATAAAGAAATTGAAACGATAGAATTTGAAAGTCTCTTTTATTTATATTCTTTTTTAGGAATTAACATGCCTCTTTTAGCTTGTCTTTTTCGCTGTCTTTTAAGTTTTAAATCTTCTTCTTTCCATCGAATGTTGTTACCTAAAGTCCCATTGATTCTTTCGGTAAAAGTTTCAGATTTTGAAATAGGAATAAAATTATTTACTAACGCATCTTGGGCATCAATTTCTGGTTTTCCCATATCCATATTGTCTAGTGTTCCAAATACTACAGGCAGTAAGCCGACATCTATTTTAAATCTTTTTTTGAAAGATCGTAACATGTTTGTTTGAAAAGGATCTGAAGCCAATGCTATTTTGGTAAACCCTAATTCTTTGGCTCTGGTATATGAATAGTATAAATTTTCTGTACTATGTCTAGCATTTTCCTCTGTAAAAATATGTTCTTTTGGAATTCCTAAAGCAATGGCGTATTTTGACATAACCTGACTTTCAATATATGGGGAATATACAGCACTGCCGGAAAACATGATATTTTTTGTTGAACCTTCATCATATAATTTTTTAGCCCAAAGTATTCTCATTTTCACAATTTGACTCCAACCTTCTTCTTTGTTATGAGGGTATCCCGGAACTATAATGACATCATAAGGTGCATTACTAATATAGTTTTCATTAGTTTTTTTTGCGCTTGGATGAAAAAGCATGCATTGCGTCATAGTCGCAGCTGTTATAATTATGATAGTTAACTTAAAAATTCGCATATTTTGTTTAATGCTTAAACATAATTAAATTATTTGGATTTGATATGAAAGTTAACACTTTTTATTTAGAATAAACTATTTACCTTTGGGGAATTAATTAGAAAAAATTTAAACAAATTATTTATGAAAATATTAGTTCCGATTAGTACTGTGCCTGATACAACTGCAAAAGTTGCGTTTACAGAAGGCAATACAAAATTTGATACAAATAATGTAACCTTTATATTAAACCCTACAGATGAATGGTATTCATTGGTTAGAGCGATAGAGTTGAAAGAAAAAAATGGTAGTTCTGTTACCGTAATTAATGTAGGACCAGCAACTAATGATCAGTTTATTAGAAAAGCGCTAGCAATTGGTGCAGATAATGCTGTAAGAATAGATGCGGAGCCTAGAGATGCATTTTTTGTAGCTAGTCAAATAGCAGAACATGCAAAATCTGAAGCGTATGATTTGGTATTAACAGGTAAAGAAACTATTGATTTTAATGGTTCGCAAATAGGGGCTATGGTTTCTGAATTGTTAGATTTTCCTTATGTTTCATTAGTTTCGAAATTAGAATTGGAAGGGAACACCTTTACATTAGATAGAGAAATTGAAGGTGGTGATGAAGTAGTTTTGGTAGATATGCCAGTAGTAGTGAGTGCGCAAAAAGGAATCGCAGAACAAAGAATTCCAAACATGAGGGGAATTATGCAGTCTAGAACTAAGCCTTTAGTAGTAGTAGCTGCTACTACTGTTGAAGAAAGAATTACGATTAATTCGTTTGAATTACCGCCAGTAAAAACTGGTGCTAAAATGGTAGACCCTGAAAATTTAGATGAATTAGTAAGATTACTACATGAAGAAGCAAAAGCTATTTAATAATTACAAAAAAAAGATAAAATGTCAGTTTTAGTATATATAGATCAAAAAAATGGACGAGCTAAAAAAGCGAGTCTAGAAGCTGCTACTTATGCAGCAAAAGTTGCCGGTCAAATGGGAACAAATGCCGTAGCTTTATTTTTAGGAACTGCAGATGCAAGTTCTTTAGAAATTATTGGTGGTACAGGCGTTAGTAAAGTATTACACGTAAATGATGATAAATTTAATAGTTTTGATTCAGGTGTTTTTACTAAAGCAATAGCAGAGGCTGCAGAAAAAGAAGCTGCAGATACAGTAATTATTTCTTTAAACCAAAATGGTAAAACATTAGGTGGTAGAGTAGCTGTTAGAATGAATGCTGGTTTTGTGTCTGGTGCAAATAGTTTAATCACTGCAGACTTTAAAGTAAATAAAAATGTATTTTCTGGGAAAGCAGTTTCTGAAGTGCAATATAAATCTGCTAAAAAAGTAGTTGGATTGTCACCAAATTCTATTCCTACAGAAGATAATGGTTCTACTGCAACAGTAGAAAGCTTTAGTCCAAGTAATACAGATTTTAGAATTACAGTAAAAGAAACGAAAGTTTTAGATGGAGAAATTCCATTAACAGAAGCAGAAAAAGTTGTTTCAGCAGGTAGAGGCTTGAAAGGTCCAGAAAACTGGGGAATGGTAGAAGAATTAGCAAAGGAAATGGTCGCTGCAACAGCATGTTCTAGACCTGTAGCTGATATGGATTGGAGACCTCACCATGAGCATGTTGGGCAAACAGGTGTAGCTATTAAGCCAGATTTATATATTGCTATTGCAATTTCTGGCGCTATTCAGCATTTAGCGGGTGTAAACCAATCTAAAGTAATTGTTGTTATCAATAACGATCCAGAAGCACCTTTCTTTAAGGCGGCAGATTATGGAATAGTTGGTGATGCTTTTGAAGTTGTTCCTAAATTTGTGGAAGCAATGAAAAAATTTAATGCAGCTAAATAATTTAGCTTTTTAATATTTATAAAGAGGCTATCTATTTTAGATGGCCTTTTTTTATTACGAAAAAACGAAAAAATATTAAACAAAATATTACTTTTGGAGAAGAATGAGTAAAATTCAAATTGAGATATTAATGCTTGCCGAAAGTATGACTTTTAATGGCACATACACTTTGGTTATGGGTGAAAAAGAAGGGAACAGAAGATTTTCCGTAGTAATTGGAAAAGCAGAAGCCCAATCTATTGCAGTTTCTCTAGATGGTTTGAAAGCAACACGTCCATTAACACATGATTTATTTCATACTGCTTTTGATTCTTTCAATATAGATTTACTAGAAGTAATAATTACTGAAATAAAAGAAGGGATTTTTTATTCGTATGTAGTTTTCAAAAAAGGAGATGTTATCATAGAAATTGATTCTAGGACTTCAGATGCTTTAGCTTTAGCCTTAAGATTTAATTGCCCTATTTATACCAATGAGAAATTATTGGAAGTGGTAGGAGCTGAGGTTGATGAGTTAGAAAAACAAACTATAGAACAATTTGAAGACGAATTGGAAGAAGATTTAATAGGTTTTGATTTAGAAAATATTTTAGATTCAAATGAATTTGAGGCTTATGAAGATATTGACCTCAGTAAAATGATGGGAAAAGCGTTAGAAAACGAGAATTATGAATACGCAGCAAGTATTCGAGATGAACTAGATAGACGTAAGAAAAAAGATTAAAATATTTAAAACCACAAAAATTTATTTATGAAAAAAGGATTATTATCATTAAGTTTTATAGTAAGTAGTTTTGTCTTGTTTGCACAAGAAACAGGTTTAACGCCTAATCAAGGATTTTCCTTAAATTCTTTTTTAAGAGGTGTTTTAGGAATGGTGGTATTGTTAGCTATTGCTTTAGCTTTAAGTACTAACAGAAAAGCTATTAACTGGAAAACAGTAGGTATTGGGTTAACAGCGCAGTTGTTGATTGCCATTGGTGTTTTAAAAGTTAATTTTATTAAAAGAATTTTTGAATCTATTGGTGGTGTTTTCAATAATGTATTGGAATATACAGGTGCTGGAAGTTCTTTCTTGTTTGGAAATTTAATGAATGTTGATTCTTTTGGATTTATTTTTATTTTTCAAATAATGCCTACTATTATCTTTTTTGCAGCATTAACCTCTTTGTTGTTTTATTTAGGCATATTACAAAAAGTCGTTAAAGTAATGGCTTTGGTTTTAACGAAACTAATGGGAATATCTGGTGCAGAAAGTTTATCTGTAGCAGGAAATATCTTTTTAGGACAAACAGAAGCACCTTTAATGATTAAAGCGTACTTAGAAAAAATGACTAAGTCAGAAATCTTATTGGTAATGATAGGAGGAATGGCTACTGTTGCTGGTGGTGTTTTAGCTGCTTATATTGGCTTCTTAGGTGGTGATGATATTGTACTTAGATTATTCTATGCCAAGCATTTATTGGCTGCTTCAGTAATGGCTGCGCCTGGTGCTATTGTAATCTCAAAAATATTACTACCAGAAACAGAAAAAATAAATACAGAAGTAAAAGTTTCTTCAGAAAAAGTCGGTTCTAATGTTTTAGATGCCATTTCTAACGGTACTACAGAAGGATTGAAGTTAGCGGCTAATGTGGCAGCTATGTTGTTAGTTTTTGTTGCATTGATTGCTATGTTGAATGGTGTGTTGGGATGGGTAGGAGATATTACGCATTTGAATACTTGGATAGTTGCCAATTCACCTTATCAATCTCTTTCTTTGGAGGCTATTTTAGGAACTATTTTTGCTCCGTTAATGTGGTTAATTGGTATTGCTTCTGAAGATACAATGATGATGGGACAATTGTTAGGAATTAAATTAGCAGCTTCTGAATTTGTTGGCTACATTCAATTAGCAGGATTAAAAAATGTAGAAAATGCAACACATTTATATAACGAGAAATCTGTAATTATGGCAACTTATATGTTGTGTGGTTTTGCAAATTTTGCTTCTATCGGTATTCAAATTGGTGGTATAGGTTCTTTAGCGCCTAAGAAGAGAAAGCAACTTTCTGAATTAGGTATCAAAGCATTAATTGGTGGTTCTTTAGCTTCTTTGCTTTCTGCAACAATTGCTGGAATGATTATTGGCTAATTTGTATTGAATTTTAAGTAACAATACTTTATTCATTAGCGGTTATTCTTTACAAAATTTAAATTGGAATCCTATTTTTGGAACAATCAGTCTTTCAGGATAATAGGAGTCTGTAACCATATTGGTTTTTACACTAATGACCATGTAAAAAGGAGCGTCTTTATGATTAAAGGCATAACCTACACCCACAAAACCATTTCCATAGGTAAAAGAAGAACTTCTAGCTATCGGTCCTAAATATTTAATATTGTAATTAACCAAAAATCCGTCAACTTGAGCAAATATTCCGTCAAAAATATAGCCTCTTATATAAGCTTGACCACCAAAATTATTTACAGCATATTGTTTGGATTCACTTTGATGCTGGTATACTATACCAGGGCCTATTTCTAAACGGTCTTTTATAACTTGATAGCCGATTATTGGAGATAATTCAGCAAAAAAAGTATTTTGACCAAAACCTATTCCGACATCTCCTCCAAATCTAAAATTACATAAAATAAGATTTTGCTTTTCCTCTTTAAGTCCTTTAAATACCATTTCTCCTTCATCTTCAGAGTACTCATTGTCTTCAGTTTGCGTATAAGCTAGTTGGTAAACAAAAAAGAATAATAATATACTTAATAATTTTTTCATAGTTTGTAAGTTAAAAGTAAGTCTTAATTCTAAAATATTAAAGTAAAATAACTTCTTTAATATTTAGAATAATCTATTTCACTCTTTTTTAACATAAAAAAAGGCTAAACATTGTGTTTAGCCTTAAATATATTTGTATAAAAAAATTATTCTGCTGTTGCAGCTTCTGCTTTTTCTGCTTTTTTCCTTTCGTCATAGTTAGGAACAAATATTCTTCCACAGTTTTCACAAGGAATAATTTTAAATTCGTTTTCTATGTCTATTTGTAATTGTGGCGGAATAGAAATGTGACATCCCCCGCAAGCGTCTCTATCTACAGATACTACAGCTAAACCATTTTTATAGTTTCCTCTAATTCTTTTGTAAGCAGTTAAAAAGTAGTCATCTACTTTTTTCATAGCTCTTTCAGACTTCTTTTGTAATTTATCTTCTTCTAATTCAGTTTCTTTAGTAATTTCTGATAACTCAGATTTTTTACTTTCTAACATTTCTGCTAGTGTTCCTAATTTTGCTGCCATTTCTTCAGCAAACCCAGATTTTACTTCTAATTTTTCAGTAGAAATTCTTAATTTCTTTTCAGAAAGTTGAATTTCTAACTTCTGCATTCCAACTTCTTTAGTTAATGCATCAAATTCTCTATTATTTTTTACATTATCCAATTGCTTCTCATATCTTTCAATAAGTGCATTTGAATTTTTAATAGAAACATCAAAACCAGTTAAATCGTTTTTCAACTCATCTACATCTGCTGTTACTTTTTCAACTCTATTGTTGGAAGCAACAATTTCATCTTCTAAATCTTCTACTTCCAAAGGTAATTCACCCTTTAAAACTTGAAGTCTATCTATTTTAGAATCAATGTTTTGCAAATCGTATAATGCTCTTAATTTCTCAGGAGTACTTAATTGTTTTTTTGCCATAACTTATTTAAATTAACTTTTTAAGTATAATATTTAACAGGGTTCGTATTTATTTCTGTCAAAAGAAAGGCAAAGGTAGGGAAATTTTTTGTCAATTTAGCAAATAAAAGTTCATTTGTGTATTGTTCACTTTCAAAATGACCAATGTCTGCAATAATTATCTTGTTTTCGGCATCAAAAAACTCGTGATACTTAAAATCTCCAGTGATATAAATATCTGCTTTTTGTTGTAAAGCGTTTTTCAATAAAAAGCTACCAGAGCCTCCACATAGTGCCACTTTATTAATCTTTTTATTTCCTAAATTAGTATGTTTTATGCAGCCACAATTAAAGGTTTTTTTCAGCTTTTTCAAAAATTCTAAAGCGTCCATTTCTTCCTTTAAATTTCCAATCATTCCAGCACCAATTGTTTGGTTTTTGTTTTCTATTGCATAAATATCATAAGCAACTTCTTCATAGGGGTGAATTTCTTTTAATTTAAGCACTATTTTAGCTTCTAAATGTCTTGGAATTAAGAGTTCTGTTCTTATTTCGTTAACAGATTCTCTTTGCATCTTTTCACCAACAACAGGATTTGAATTTTCATTACCTTTAAAAGTTCCTTTTCCGATAGAATCAAAGCTAGCTTCTGAGTAATTTCCTATATTTCCAGCGCCAGCTTCAAATAACATGTTTTTAATGTTTTCAGCTTCTTTTTCTGGCGTAAAATAAACCAACTTACTTAATGTATTACTTTTAGGAGAAAGGACTTTAGGCTGCTGAATGTCTAACAATTCAGCTATCTTAGCATTAACACCTTGCATTACGTTATCTAAATTGGTATGAATGGCATAAATAGCAATATCGTTTTTTATTGCTTTGATGATTACACGCTCTACATAGTTTTTCCCCGTAAAAGTTTTTAAACCAGCAAAAACAATAGGATGATGTGCAATAATTAAGTTTGCCCCTTTTTCTATTGCTTCATCTAAAACTTCTTCTATCGCATCCAAGCAAATAATTGCTTTCGTAATTTGCATAGAAGGATTACCACAAATCAAACCTGAATTGTCATAACTTTCTTGTAATGCTGGGGGAGCTAATTCTTCTAAATAAGAAATAATGTTATTTAATTTCATCTTTCAAAGATACTTATATTTACATTAAAAGTATTAGCAAATTAACTTTATAAGCAAGTTCGTAGCCTTGTGAATTAGTAAAGTTCTTATAAGCTTACGTTATCGGCTTGTTGATTAAAATAATAAGGAAAGTGGTCTTAATATTATTTTTCACTTTTTCTTAAACTATTTATAAAAAGTATAGTCTAAGACTATCTAATAATTGGAGTCGCTAAACAATAAGAACTAAATTGAAAATATATTTTACCAGCCTCTTTTTTTACTAGAAAGTATTGAGCTTAAGGTATTCCCAAACCCAACAGCGGAGGTCTTAGCTGTACAATTAGCTAGTTTAGCAAAAGAAAACTATACGGTAAGGCTTTTTGATGTCGTTGGTAGAAAAATGGGTGAATCTACCACTAAACAAGGAAGTACAATAGCACATATAGATACTAGAACTTTATATGCAGGAAATTACATTTTGACTGTTTCAACAAATAATGAGCTTGTTACCAGTAAAAATATTGTGATAAAGAAGTAAGTAAAATTACTTTCTTATAAAAAAGCGGCAACAAAATATTATTTTGTTGCCGCTTTTTGGTAGTATATTGAAAAGCTACTAATTATAGATGCTGACAATTTTTATTTTGACAAATCTGTTTCCTCAATTCATTCATAAATTTAATTATCTGAGCATATTGATTTGCTTTTGCTAATTTGAAATATGAAGGGAAAAGTAAAATGGCGGAGCCATTACTTTCTAAGTGTGGAATATTACTTTTGATTAAGAAAGCCTTTAATTCTGGCGTTAAAAACTCATCCATTTCTTCTTTGTTTTCTACTTTAACCGAAAAGTTTTTAGGATAATTAGTGTATACTTCATAGTCAATATCTTTATGAGCTGTTACATCTATATATTTATCTAAAAGTTCTTTACGCTCTATCGTAAATACAGGAATTACATGCTCAAATTGAATAATTGCCAAAGTAGTGTTAAATTCTTCAAAAGCTAAAAAAGCACCTTCTTCATAGCGCACATCCGAAAGTTCCCATTTCACTTTACCTTCTTTAGTCCAAATACAATTATGTTTTTGAATAATAGGCCTTGTTTGGAAAAAGTAAAAACTTTGGAAATAATTAATAAAGTTTTCATCTTTATCTTCTGCAATAAAACTCATACCATTTTTGGCACCAACTTCTTTAATGTCAATGCCTCTGGCACTCATTTTGTGCGAATGAGTGGTCAGTAATTTTAAACCAAGTTTATGATCCGTAGATGTATGATGTTTCTCCATGCCTGTAATTAGTACTTCCCCACCATTACTTTTTTGGCTTCTTTTAAAATCTGACAACTTTTCTTGAATAGAAAAATCTAATAATTTTACTGCAGAAACATCTATTTTAACAGAACTTCCAGCAGGTACTTGGTCTAATAAATCATTGATTTTAATAGCACTTAAAAAATTGGCAATACCTTTTAATTTAATTTCATAAGAACCATCTTTATTGATAAATAAGTTTGATCCAGAGTTGAATATTAAGTTGAAATATTGTTTTATAGAAACTTTTGCCAATAAAAAATGAAGAATTAAAGCCAAACTTAACCCGCCTAATATTCCAAACAATAAATCGGTAAAAAGTGTGATGATTAATGTTCCTAAAAAGAAAACGAGTTGTTCTATCCCTTGATCATAAACATGTTTTACTACTTTCGGCGAAGCCAATTTATAACCTGTAAAAACTAGCAATGTAGCCAAAGCAGCTAATGGTACTTTCATAATAACAGGCGCTAAAACCAATACAAATAATAATAAAAGAATACCATGATATAAATTAGACCATTTGGTTTTTGCATGATTGTGCACATTTACCGTACTACGAACAATTACAGTAATAATTGGTAAACCACCTAATGCTCCGGCAACCATTGTACTCATTCCTATACCGATTAAATCTTTGTTTAAATCAGTTTTCCTTTTATAAGGATCTAATTTATCTACGGCTTTACTACTCGCTAAAGATTCTATACTTGCTATCATTGTTATAGAAATAACTGAAGTCCAAAACTTCCAAGTACCTATTTTAGAAAAATTAGGATGTGTAATAGCATCTAAAATATTTGCTGGAATATCTATCAGTAAATGTGGACCTACTTCATAGCCTCTTCCTAAAAAATCGATAGAACGAGCATCAAAAAAATTAAAAGCATATACAAAAGGAATAGAAATAACTAAAACCCACATAGGCGCAGGAATTAAATGAAATAACTTATAACTTATTTTAGATTGAAATACTAACAGTATCAAACCTGCGAAAGAAATAGTTGCTACAAAAGGATTGATGTTTGGTATTTGTTTTACCGCATCTATCAATGTGCCGATAGTTCCCACACCATGATTGGTTATTCCCATGGCAACATGTATTTGCTTGGCAAAAATAATAATACCAATAGCCGCTAAAATGCCGTGAATAACCGATGAATGAAAAAGTTCTGCAAATTTCCCTAATTTTAATACTCCCAACAAAACTTGAATTCCTCCAGAAACTACAATGGCAGCAAGTACATAGTTTAGGGCGTTAGGATCTCCATGCCAAAGTGCTAATGAGCTTAATATTACAGCGATAAGACCAGCCGCAGGACCGTTAATAGCAACATGGCTACCTCTAAAAAAAGTAGTAACAACCCCACCAATAATAGCTGAAACGATACCAGCCATCGGAGGCACATTCGATGCGTAAGCTATGCCAAGCGCTAAGGGAAGAGCTACTAATGAAACACTTACGGCTGCTATTAAATCACTTTGCCAGTTTTCTATTAAGCCTCTGATGCCAGTTTTTGGAGTTTTTTGCATGTCGTTTATTATTTAGAGTGATTATTGATAACAAATATAATGAAGTTTCGGATATACTTCTTTTTTATAAAAGTTAATGGACGTTAAAATTGATTTTCTTATAAATAAGTAGGGGGGAGAAAAAAAAGAAATAAACGCGAAGTTTAGGATAAAAAAACGATAAAAGATATACAGGTTTAGGCTTTCTATTAGTGTTTATAGCTTCCGTCAGGCAATATACTTGGGAATTTATATTGTGAGTCGTTTAGTAAGGAGTAGATAGCTACATCAGTATTTTGTACTAAAGTATTTGTATTTAGATCCCATTCTTGTGATATTTCATTTAACCTATTTTCTTGCGCACCAAGCATTGAACTCATTGCCCAATAAATATATTCAGTTGCCATACAATCGTACGTGCAAGTTTGATCGTCATAAGTATACCATGCGTTTGCTGGATAAGGATTTGGAATTGTTGTAAAGTTTCCACCTCTTGCTATGCCCATTGCATCCGTTAATGAAGTGCCGCTATTTTCACCAAATATTGTTGGGTAAGCATTCGCATATCCTTTGTGCGTAATTACATGCCAAATTTCTTCAAGCGCAGTATCAAATTGCCCAGTATGTCCATTTGTATGCCAAGCAGGAATTGATTCGTCTGCTCCTAAATCTTGTGCATTAATGTTTATTTGAGATTCTGATTTCCACATAAATAAGGCTGCATTATTGTCTATTAATGCAGTTAATAATGTTAGATTGTCTACTGTGCCATCTTCATTATTATCTAAATATTGTGCCATTATATTTGCTGCGTGAAGTAGTTTTGAGTCTTCAACAGCTGAATATGCATAGATCGGAATTCCAAAAACAACTACTTTTCTGTTTGTCGCTGTAAATCCTACATCCGTATGTGCTATAATCGTAAAATTTGGGTCATCTCCAGGAGAAATTACTGTTGAATTACTGTTTTCGTCTTTATTACAAGCACAAAAAGTTATAATAAGCGCAGTTAGTAGGATGGGTAATTTGTTGATTGCCATAGCTTTTTTGTTCAACTGTTTTAACGTTTATTTGTGTGTTTAAATATTACTTATAAATACTTAAAGTTAGTTTCTGGTGTTAATTTTTTTAATGTTTCAAAAATTAATTTTACAGTGTCTTCAACATCTGTTAAAGCAACCATTTCTACTGTAGTATGCATATATCTCATAGGAAAAGATATTAATGCAGAAGGAACACCACCATTGCTATAAGCAAAAGCATCGGTATCTGTACCAGTAGCTCTAGAAGCAGCATCTCTTTGGAAAGAGATTTTCTTTTCTTCAGCAGCGTCAATAATTATGTCTAGTAATTTGTTATGCACTGCTGGTCCATAAGTTAATATTGGTCCATCGCCACATTTGAAATCTCCTTCTATTTTTTTGTCAATTAAAGGTGTGTTTGTATCGTGAGCAACATCTGTTATGATAGCTATATTTGGTTTAATCGTTTCTGTAATCATTTGTGCACCTCTCAAGCCAACTTCTTCTTGAACAGAGTTTACAATATATAATCCAAAAGGTAATTTAACTTTTTTGTCTGCTAACATTTTTGTAACTAAAGCAATTACAACACCACCGGCTTTATTATCTAAAGATTTACCACCAGCATATTTATCGTTCAATACAAAGAATTCATCTTTATAAGTAATTACAGAACCTACATGAATTCCCATATCTAAAACTTCTTTTTTAGAAGCTGCACCACAATCTAAAGTAATATTATGAACAGTAGGAGCCAATTTTCCATTTGCACCACCTCTTGTATGAATGGCAGGCCAGCCAAAAACCGCTGATACAAATCCTTTTTTAGTATGAATATTTACTCTTTTAGAAGGAGCTATCATATGATCTGAACCACCATTTCTTTTTACATACATAAAACCATTATCGTCAATATAACTTATGTACCATGAGATTTCATCTGCATGTGCTTCAATAACTACTTTAAATTCTGCTTCTGGGTTTATAACACCATAAACAGTTCCATAAGTATCTACATGATGTTCGTCAATATAAGGTTTAATAAAATCTAACCATACTTTCTGTCCTTCCCATTCGTATCCTGTTGGTGAAGCTGTATTGATATAGTTTTCAAAAAATTTTAAATCTGCTTTTTTCATTTTACTTTATTTTTAGTTAGAGCTATTTTTTGCTAAGCCCAAATGTACTATTGTATTTTAATTCTATTTATAAAAATTGTTTATTTTTTTATTTCTCAAAACAGATACCTGGTTCGCTTAATGCGGCTTCTCTTACAGCTTCGGCTACGTCAAATGCTACTCTTTGGTTTAAGGTTGCTGGAATAATTAAATCTGGGCTTAATTCATGATTGTGAATACATTTCGCTATAGCTTTTGCTGCGGCTAATTTCATTCTGGGTGTAATTACTTTTGCTTTTGCATCTAGTGCGCCTCTAAATATTCCAGGAAACCCCAAAACGTTATTAATCTGATTTGGTAAGTCACTTCTTCCTGTTCCTACTACTTTTGCACCACCTTTATAGGCTTCTTCTGGCATAATTTCTGGTTCCGGATTTGCTAATCCAAAAATGATAGAATCTTTTGCCATTGTTCTTACATCTGCTGCTGTTAAGATGTTTCCAATACTTACCCCAATAAATACATCTGCCGCTACAATAGCATCTTGCAAAGTGCCATCCATATTAGCTATATTAGAAAAAGTTGAAACTTCTTTTTTAGAATCGTTTAAATCGGTTCTGTTTTTAGAAATAATCCCTTTACTGTCTACCATTATTAATTCCTTAACAGGTATACAGGTATCTGAATCACTATTTACGCAACGCAATAATTTTGCTATAGCAACTCCTGCCGCTCCTGCACCATTTACAACCACTTTTAAATCTTCTAATTTCTTATCAACGACTTTACTTGCATTTATTAATGCGGCTAATACAACAATGGCAGTACCATGTTGGTCGTCATGAAAAACAGGAATTCCTAAATCTTGTAATCTTTCTTCTATTTCAAAACTTCTAGGAGCAGAAATGTCTTCTAAGTTTATTCCACCAAATCCTGGAGAAATAATACGGATAGTTTCTATTATTTTTTCGGTGTCTTTCGTATCTAAACAAATAGGGAAAGCGTCTATTTGAGCAAATTTCTTAAACAACATCGCTTTTCCTTCCATTACAGGCAGTGCTGCTTCTGGTCCAATATCGCCAAGTCCTAAAACTGCCGTACCATCAGTTATAATAGCCACTGTATTACTTTTCATAGTGTATTTCCAAACTCTGCTCTTTTTTTCAGCAATAGCTAAGCAAGGAGCAGCAACTCCTGGGGTGTAGACAAGCGACAAATCATCATTGTCTATAATGTTCATTTTTGTACTTATGCCAATTTTCCCCCTTAATTTTTCGTGAAGAAATAATGCGTCTTTATCGTAATTTTTTTCCATTGTGCTTTGGTTTTGCAGCAGTAAAGGTAATTTATTTGATGAGCTTAGTTATCATTTAGTTAACTAGTTCTAAATAATAATTATTATTGCAGTCTTGGCAAAACTTATAGCTATTTAGTTAAGTTGATGAATAGTAGCTAAAATCTAAAAGAGCTAGATAACTTAAGCTTATTGTGAAGACTTGAGCTTGTATTTTTAGTTAAATTGACTAAATAGTTGCAAAATATTTTAATTGGTTAATAAACTATCTATTTTGTTTTTTGAAAAATCTTACCTTTGCAAACTATGAATACACCAAAAAGATATATGATAACGGCTGCTTTACCCTATGCGAATGGTCCTTTACATATTGGGCATGTTGCTGGCGCTTACATTCCTTCAGATATTTATGTTAAATACTTGAGATTAAAGGGTAAAGATGTTTGTTTTGTTTGTGGTACAGACGAGCATGGTGCAGCTATTACTTTAAGAGCAAAGCAAGAAAATATTTCTCCGCAAGAAATTGTAGACAAATATCATAAAACGATTAAAACTGCTTTTGAAAAAATGAATATCGATTTTGATATTTTTCATAGAACGTCAGCTAAATTACATCACGAAACGGCATCAGAATTCTTTTTAGATTTATATAATAAAGCTGTTTTTGTAGAAAAAACTACTGAACAGTATTATGATGAAGAGTTTAATCAGTTTTTAGCAGATAGATATATTAAAGGGACTTGTCCTAAATGTGCTAATGAAGAAGCTTATGGTGACCAATGTGAAAAATGTGGTTCTACTTTAAGTCCTTTAGAATTAGTAAACCCTTTATCTACCTTGAGTGGAAAGACGCCTAGTTTAAAATCTACTACGCATTGGTTTTTACCTTTAGATAAAGATCAAGAATGGTTAGAAAAGTGGATTTATGAAGGTGAATTAGATGGTGAAAAATATCATGATCCTAAAACTTGGAAAAAGAATGTAGTTGGCCAAATAAAATCTTGGTTACAAGATGGGTTACGTCCAAGAGCAATTACAAGAGATTTGGATTGGGGCGTAGATGTTCCACAACAAATAGAAGGATCAAAAGGTAAAAAATTATACGTTTGGTTAGATGCTCCAATTGGGTATATTTCTGCAACTAAGCAATTGGCAAAAGACGGAAAAATTGATTCTTGGGAAAAATATTGGCAAGATGAAGATACAGAATTAATACACTTTTTAGGAAAAGACAATATTGTTTTTCATAGTATTATTTTCCCTTCAATACTAAAAGCAAAAGGAGATTATATTTTACCTAAAAATGTTCCTGCGAATGAGTTTATGAATTTAGAGGGAGATAAAATTTCTACTTCTAAAAACTGGGCAGTTTGGGTACATGAATATGTAGAAGCTTTTCCAGATAAAATAGATGAGTTAAGATATGTTTTAACTGCAAATTCTCCTGAAAGTAAAGATTCTGAATTTACTTGGGAAGATTTTCAAAGAAGAGTAAATACTGAATTAGTCGCTACACTAGGAAATTTTGTAAATAGAATTGCTGTATTAACGCATAAATATTATGATGGTGTTTTAGAAAACGATACAACTGCTTATGCTGTTATTTCTGAAGATTTAGGAAAAGTATTTTTAACGAACGAAGGGAAGCTGATAAAAGAAGGCTTAGATAGTTTAATTGAGAATTTCAAGTTTCGTGAAGCCTTAGATTTAATCATGTTGGTTGCCAGAAATGCCAATAAATTTTTAACGGAAAAAGAACCTTGGAAAACAATAAAAACAGACGAAGCTTTAACAAAAGCAGTTTTGTTTGGTTCGGCACAAATAGTGGCAAGTTTAGGGATTATGATGCAGCCATTTTTACCAAATACGGCAAAGAAAATATTTAGCTTATTAAATATGGAAAATACTTCTTGGGAAGAAATTGCCAATACGCAGTTGTTACCAGCAGGACATCAAATAAATAAAGCGGCTTTATTATTTAGTAAAATAGAAGATGATTTTGTAGCAACACAAAGAGAAAAATTAGCAGTAGCTAAAAAGGTAAAAGAAATGGAAAACATTGTAGAAGTACCAAAAGAATTAACACCAATAAAACCAGAAATTCAGTTTGATGATTTTACAAAAATAGACATTAGAATCGGTACTATTGTCGATGCTAAAAAAGTAAAAAAAGCAGATAGATTGTATCATTTTACAGTAGATATGGGTTTTGAAACGCGTTCAATTGTTTCTGGTGTAGCACAGCATTTTGAATTGGACGAATGTATTGGAAAGCAAGTACAAGTCATAGTGAATTTAGCGCCTAGAGTTATGAAAAAAATTGAATCTCAGGGAATGATTTTGTTTGCAGAAGATAGTAAAGGAAAATTACATTTTGTAAGTTCAGATAATATTGAGGCTGGTAGTGAAGTGGCTTAAAGTATTTTTTTAACTTATTGTAAGAAATTATATCTTTATCTTAATACTGATTATTGTGCTTATTTAATCAATTGTCATATTCTCTGTTTCATTTTAGGAATTAAATAAATTCTTGTACTTTTACCTCACAAAACAAAATGATGATGATGAAAAGTACAATTTTTTTATTCAACTTTCTATGCCTAATGCTGAATACTTACTCTCAAGATTTATGGCAACAAATTGACGTTAAAACTTTAAATGAAGAAGCATTAGTAAAGCGAAATAATTTTCCGAATGAAGCTTTTTATTATTCACTAAACTTGGAGGCATTAAAAGCTAAATTGGTAAATGCTCCAGAAAGAGGACAATCTACTATCAATGATTTAATTATTTCTTTCCCAACGGCAAATGGAACAATGGAAAATTTCAAAGTATTGAGTTCTCCAATTATGCATCCAGATTTATCGGCAAAGTATCCAATGATAAAAACTTATGTAGCACAAGGAGTAGATGATCCAACTGCCTATATGCGTTTTAGTGTTACACAATTTGGTTTACATACTATGTGTTTGTCTGGCACAAAAGCTGCGACATATATAGATCCTTATACCAAAGACACAAAACATTACATCGTGTACACTAAAAAATCTTTAGGAAAAGACACGCAGCCTTTTGAATGCTTACTAGGGGAAGCTGATTTTTCAGCTTCAAAAGTAGTTTCGAATACAAATATTCAAGCGATAGATGATCAAAAGTTTAGAAAATATAGATTGGCTTTATCTTGTTCAGCAGAATATGGAAATGTTTTTGCTACAAATGTAGGAACTGAAAAAGCAGATATTCAAGCGCAGATGGCAATTAGCGTCAATAGAGTAAATACGGTTTATGAAATAGATTTTGGAATTCAATTAGAGTTCATTGCTAATAATGATTTGCTAATATATTTTGGAAATACAGGTTCAGATCCATGGAATGGAACATCAAACACAATAAATGCACAGGTAATTGATAATGCTATTGGCGTTAGTAATTATGATATTGGCCATAATTTTAATGCTAGTGGAGGAGGAAATGCAGGCTGTCTTTCTTGCGTTTGTTTGAGTAATTCTCAAAACAATACACATAAAGGAAGAGCTTATACAGGAAGAGCAAACCCGACCGGAGATCCTTTTGATATTGATTATGTAGCACATGAAATGGGACATCAGTTTGGTGGTTACCATACTATGAATACTTGTTCTCGTTCTGGAAATGGACAAACAGAAGTAGAACCAGCTAGCGGAAGTTCTATAATGGGCTATGCAGGTATTTGTAATACCAATGTACAAAATAATAGTGATGCACATTTTAATTATGTAAACATTAGAGATGTATCAAATGATATCAAACCAGGAGGAGATTGTGATTGTGGCTTAGAGCTTTCAATTACCAATGCACCACCAACAGCAGATGCTGGAGTAGATTATACTATACCAAAGTCAACGGCTTATGTCTTAGAAGGAATAGCTACAGACCCCAATGGAATGTCTTCATTGACTTATAATTGGTCTCAAAATGATCCTACACAAGCATCAAGCAATGGTAGTCCACAATCTACATGGACGGTAGGTCCTTTGTATCGTTCTATTTATCCTACTAGTTCTTCTAATAGGTATTTGCCGGATATTGCGGAAGTAATAGTAGGAAATTTAACACCAACGTGGGAAGTAACACCTTCCGTAGGTAGAACAATGAATTTTGCTTTTATGGTAAGAGATAATGATATTCAAGGAGGACAAACTGCGGATGATTTGATGACGGTAACAGTTGCTGGAAATGCAGGTCCTTTTGAAGTCACTTCTCAAACAAATACACAAAACTGGGCGACCGGAGAAAGTAAAGTCGTAACTTGGGATGTAGCAGGAACCGATGCAGGAACAGTAAATACACCAAATGTAGATATATTCTTTTCTTTAGATGGAGGATATACGTATCCAGTTATTTTATTGACAAATACGCCCAATGATGGTTCACAATCAATTATATTACCTTCAAACTCAGTAACGAGTACAGGTAAAATAATGGTTCGTGGGGCAAACAATATTTTTTATGCTTTAAATGATGGTAATATAATAGTTTCAGCGGGAGATTTTATTATTGATTTTGTAAGTCCCAGTTTAGCTTCTTGTAACTTGAATGATGTAATGTATGAATTTTCTTATACGCCATTTGGCGGATTTAGTGAAACTGTAAATTTTTCATTAACGAATTTACCTGCTGGAATAATTGCGACTTTCAACCCGACAAGTGCAAGTGTAACTACTAGTGTGCAAGTAACACTTTCTAATATTACATCTGCAAATATTGGATTTAATAATATTACTTTCAATGCTAATGCTATTTCTACAAATCAAACAGAAAGCTTAGTTTTAGATGTGGCAGATGTTCCCGTTATACCAACTTTAACAAATCCTGCTAACAACGCAGTAGGCATTTCAACAAGCACTAGTTTAGATTGGAATACTATCGTAGGTGCAGGTATAGAATATGCGCTAGAAATTTCAACGGATTCTAATTTTGGAACAACGGTTGAAACAGTAAATAATTTAACTACAAATACTTATTCTTCAACTATCTTAGCAGGGAATACAATATATTATTGGAGAGTAAAAGCTTCGAATTTATGTGGAAATTCTCCGTATAGTTCTGTATTTAGTTTTACAACAACTTCTTGTCTATTTATAGCAAGTACAGATATTCCAATTAATATCAGTAGTAATGGTTCACCAACAATTACTTCTACCTTAAATTTTCCATTAAGTGGAATGGTTACAGATGTTGATGTTTTTAGTGTAGCTGGCGATCACTCTTATGTGGGTGACTTAACGGTTTCTTTAACAAGCCCACAGGGAACAACTATTGTTCTTTGGGATGATATCTGCGGAAACGATGATGATTTTATTTTAAATTTTGATGATGCTTCAGCTATAAGTACTATTAATTGTCCACCGACAGATAATGGCGTATATCAGCCAGAAGGTTCTTTAGCTTCTTTTAATGGTGAAAATGCACTAGGGAATTGGACTTTGACAGTAGAAGACAACATCAATAATGACGGAGGTTCTTTAGACGGATGGTCATTGGTTATTTGTACTTCTCCAGTAGTTTGTGTTTTTCCAGATGTACCAACAATTGCAGTTTCAGAATCAGCTATTTGTCCAGCAGAGTTAAGTACATTGTCTATTGCTTCAGGAAATTTGAATGATGCAATAAATTGGGTTTGGTATAAAAATTCTTGTAGTGGGGTTTCTTTAGGTTCAGGAACATCTTTAAATGTTACGCCATTAATTACGACTACTTATTATGCTAGAGGAGAAGGTGCTTGCGTAAATAATGCAAATTGTGGGAGCGAAATTGTAAATGTTTATGTAGACAATACAACGAATACAGCAGTAACGGAAACGGATTCAGCATTAGTAAATGGTATGTGGTATTTTGATACCCAAGAAATTGTTGACATACTTATTTCTGTTGCAGGGTGTGATTCTACCGTAAAAACTAATTTAACAATCAACGATAGTGATACTATTGTAATTCCTGATGCAATTGAAGATTTATCGGAATCAAATGTGTTTAACATTTATCCAAATCCAAGTAATGGTTCTTTTATTTTTGAAGCAGTAGAGAATATTAATTTAAGTGATAAAAATGAGATTATCATTTATAATATATTGGGAAAAGTGATTTATAAAATAGAGAACATGAATTCACAATCTATTGAAATAAACTTAGGAAATCAGGCAAAAGGAATTTATCATATGGTCTTTAGAAATGAGAAATTTAGTTTTATGAAAGATATAGTAGTCTATTAATAAAGCTAAAAACGAGTTAACATATTTTATAAAATTAGATGATTTTTATATGCTTAAGTAATTTTTAAAGTACTAATTTTGTCATACGAAAATTAATAAACTTTTAAAATAAATAAATTATGGCTTTTGAATTACCAAAATTACCTTACGCTTATGATGCGTTAGAACCACATATTGATGCAAGAACAATGGAAATACACCATTCTAAACATCACAACGGATATACATCTAAATTAAATGCTGCAATTGCAGGAACTGATTTAGAAGGAAAAACAATTGAAGATCTTTGTGCAAATCATACAGACAACAATGCGGTTAGAAATAACGGTGGTGGATTTTTTAATCACTCATTATTTTGGAACGTAATGTCTCCAAATGGTGGTGGAGAACCTACAGGTTCTTTAGCTACGGCTATTAATGATGCCTTTGGTTCTTTTGAAGAATTTAAAAATGTATTTTCTACTGCTGCTGGAACAAGATTTGGTTCTGGTTGGGCATGGTTATGTGTAACAGGTGGAAAATTAGCTGTTTGCTCTACGCCAAACCAAGACAATCCATTAATGTCTAATAATGATTGTAATGGAACACCAGTTTTAGGATTGGATGTTTGGGAGCATGCTTATTATTTAAATTACCAAAACAGAAGACCAGATTACATCAACGCATTTTTTAATGTAGTAAATTGGAATAAGGTTTCTGAATTATTTGAAGCAAGCAAATAAGAAATTATTTGAAAAAATTCAAGCCTCAATATTTATTTATTGAGGCTTTTTTATGTGTTTTAATAAAATTTTAGAAGGGTTTATAGTTCTATTATCCTGGTAGATGTGGTTTATTCACACGAATTAACATAGGAAAAGATACTACAAAACAAACATTAAGCCCAACGAGCATCAGCCCATTCCTTCTGTTGTTTTTTATCTAAAAAGGTCCAAGCAACCACTCTGCTTTGTTTATTTCCTTGCGCCATTTTTAAAGTTTTCATTTCAAAAACATTGGCTTTCTTCAATATTTGGTAAACAGTATTTAATCTAGATTCTTTAGAAATTAAAGTAGAAAACCAAAACACCTGACCACCAAAAGCTTTACTTTGAATAATCATATTTTTTACAAAATGCGCTTCGCCACCATCGCACCAAAGTTCACTATTTTGCCCACCAAAATTTAAAACCAAATTGGTTTCTGGTTTATTTTTAAGATTGCTTAGTTTTCTTAATGTTCCTTCAGTTGCTTCTTCTTTAGAACTATGAAAAGGTGGATTACAGATAGTTAAATCAAACAATTCGTTTTCTTTCATAATTCCCTTGAAAACATGTTTTGGATTTGCTTGTGGTCTTAAATCAATTATTCCTTTGAGTTGTTTGTTTTCAGAAACAATTTGCTTAGCAGATTTTAAAGATTTGGTATTTGAATCACTCGCTACAAAAGACCAACCATATTCAATAGTACCAATAATAGGGTAGATGCAGTTTGCTCCAACACCAATATCTAATACCTTTATTTTCTTTCCGTTAGGAATCAATTTATCACCAGTATTAATGGTCTTAGTGTTACAATTTGCCAATAAATCTGCCGCATGGTGTATGTAATCTGCTCTTCCTGGTATAGGAGGGCATAAAAAATCTGGTGGAATATTCCAGTTTTCAATACCGTAATGCTTTTTTAGTAAAGCTTTGTTCAGCATTTTTACAGCAATAGGATCAAAAAAATCAATAGATTCATTTTTATACTTATTGAGCTTTACAAACTTTCCTAGTTTAGGTAGTATTTCTATTAATTCCGTAAAATTGTAATTTCCAACGTGCTTATTTCTTTTATGAATACTTACTTTTCTTTTTTCTCTTTTTCCCATATCTTAATTACTATTTTGATTCAAATCTGAATCCTATTGCTCTTACCGTTATTATTTTTAAGCTTTCATCATCTGCTAAATATTTTCTTAACCTAGCAATAAAAACATCTAAACTTCTTCCTAAAAAGTAATCGTTTTTCCCCCAAAGTTTCAGTAAAATATCTTCTCTTTTTAATGTGGAACCGTTATTATCTAAAAACATTTGCAAAAGTGCAGTTTCTTTGGCTGTTAATTCTTTTGTTTTATCATCTAAAGCTAAAATAAGTTTAGAAGGATAAAACTTAAATATACCAATTTGTATTCCTTCTTTAGGTTTTTGGCTTAATACAGTTCTTCTTTTTAAAAAAACTTTTACTTTACAAATAAGTTCTTCCATAGAAAATGGCTTTACTAAAAAGTCGTCAGCGCCTAGTTCAAAACCTTTTAACCTATCGTCTTTCATGTTTTTTGCGGAAAGAAAAATAATAGGAATTTCAGAGTTTTTTGTTCTTATATTTTCTGCAAGGGTAAAACCATCTACAAATGGCAACATAATATCTAAGATAGCAATGTCAAAAAAATCTGTTTCAAAAGTATCTATCGCTTTTTGACCATCATCACAATGGGTAACTGTAAAACCTGCTTCTTGCAATTGATCTATCGTTATAAAACTCAGAGAATCATCATCTTCTACATATAAAATATTTGCATTCATTTACTTGGTTTGTAATTTGGTTCTAAAGAAATTTACTTTCTTATTTTGATGGTAAATAGAGTTCCTACATTTTCTTTTGAGTCAATATTTAATTTCCAGCCATGCTGGTCTATAACTCTTTTTACATAAAAAAGACCTAAGCCAAAACCTTTTACGGTATGAACGTTTCCGGTTGGCACTCTAAAAAACTTATCGAATATTTGAGATTGATACTTTTTATCAATGCCTATGCCGTTGTCTTTTATTTTTAAATAAACTTTATTGTGTTCTTGATATAAATCTATTGTTACAATTGGTTTTTTTGTACAGTACTTTAAAGAATTGTCTAAAATATTATGAATGATATTTGTTAAATGTAATTTGTCTGCATTTATAGTTATATTTTCTTTAGGAATAATTAATTTTATAGAACCACCTAATTTCTCATAATTCAAGATAGAACTTCTAACTACCGTATTTAAAAGACTAAAAAAGTCTAGTTCCTCTTTCTTTAATTCTAATAAATTATTTTGATCTTTTGCGAGTTGTAATACTTTTTCTACCTGTAAGTTTAAGCGCTCGTTTTGTTCTTTTATAATTTTAGAATAATTTAATAATCGTTTATCTTCTTTGATGTGTTCGTTTTTCATGAGTACTTCAGAAGCTAAGCTAATAGATGCAATAGGTGTTTTAAACTCATGGGTCATATTGTTTATGAAGTCTGTTTGTAATTCAGACCTACGCTTTTGTTGTGTAATAAAGAACAAAGCATAGCCAAATAAAAGAATAGTAAAAAATAAAATAGAGGTAAAGAAAATACTCATTCTCATTTCATTCCATATATAGCTAGATTTTGTAGGGAATTTAACGCCAAAATAATATATGTACTGGTTATAAGTTTCCAAGTTAGTACTTTGCAGAGTTTTCTTGTTTTGCTGATTATTTACATAGCAACCATACATCATTTGGTCACTTTTGCAATCATAAATACCATATTCGAAATTCAAATCTAAGTGTAGTTTCTGAAATTCATTACTCAGATAATATTCCAATACATTGGCATCGATAACATCATTTATATTCACTACAAAATAATCAGAAGAAAGTTGGTTGATAATATCTTCATTTGAGACACTTTTAGGACTCATCTTGTCTACGACATTGTGTAATGCTAGATAAATATTTTCATTAAACTGTTGTTCTTTTAATTGATGGGTAGTTTTTAGTAAATATACCTGAACAGATATTATTCCTAGAATAGAAATAAGACCAAGTATGATTAAGATTTGTATTTGATTTACTTTCATGAAAAACTATATTTTTCAAAGATAAAAAGATTGTTAAGAATTGTTGTTGTTTACTATATGATTAAAAAACTTTAATAGAATAAAAATTTTAAAGCTTATCTTTGCAATATGAAAGCAAAAACACCAGAACAGACTAAAACCATAATGACAGAATTGGTTTTACCGAATGACACAAATACTATTAACAATTTAAGAGGCGGCAAAATTCTACATTGGATGGATATAGCTTCTGCTATTGCTGCAGGTAAACACGCTGAAGCAGTAGTTGTTACGGTAACAGTAGATCAGGTTTCTTTTCAAAACCCAATAAAAATTGGCGATGTTGTAACTATTACAGCTAAAGTTACAAGAAGTTTTAACACGTCTATTGAAGTTTCTTTAGATGTTTGGGCTGAAAATTTACCGACTAGAGAGAAATATAAATGTAATACAGCATATTATACTTTTGTTGCTTTAGATAGTAACGGAAAGTCTAAAAAAGTTGTTGAAGTTACTCCTGAGTCAGCAGAAGAAAAAGAAAAATTCCAATCTGCATTAAGAAGGAGAGAATTAAGATTAATTTTGGCAGGAAGAATAAAGCCAAAAGATGCAAGTGAATTGAAAAAACTTTTTGAAGTATAGTTCAGTTTTCACTGGAATAGTAAACAGTTAGCACTCACCAAAGTATGATACAGATTTTTAAAAAAGAAGGCATAGAATTGATAGAGCTTAAAGCTGTAGAGAAAGGTTGTTGGGTAAATATTTACCCACCTTTTAATTCAGAGGCTTTAGAGCTAATTGCTAAAGAACATCAAATCCCTTATGATTTCTTGGTAGATTCTTTAGATAGAGATGAAGTATCACGCTATGATTCGGAAGATGATGTAGATTTAATAGTTTTGAATGCACCAATTTTCAATGATAATATTATAGAAGATGAATCTCTTTATTTAACGGTGCCAATTGGTATTATTAGTAAGGACGATTATATTATTACTATCAGTCCTTATAAGAATAGAGTCATCGATCATTTTTTAGAAAATAGGACTAAAACTTTCAATCCTGCAGATCAGCAGCATTTTGTATTAGATATTTTTGATAGAAATGTATATTATTTTTTATATTACTTAAGAGAAATTAATAGACAAAGAAATGTTTTTGAGAAAGAAATTTATCGATCTTCAAAAAATAGAGATTTAAAGAAGGTTTTAAATTTACAGAAAAGTTTAGTTTATTTTGTTACCAACCTTAGAGCAAATAGTTTGGTTATGATGAAAATAAAAAGAATAGATTTCTTAAAAATTCGTAATGCAGAAAATCTTTCAGATTTTTTAGATGATATAATCGTTGATAATGCACAGGCATCTGAAATGTCAGATATTTACACTAATATTATTAATGGAACCATGGAAGCTTTTGCTTCTATAATTTCTAATAACTTGAATATGGTTATGCAAAGATTAACGGCTGTAACCATTGTATTAATGGTGCCAACATTGGTAGCCAGTTTTTACGGAATGAATGTAAGCTTACCTTTAGAACACCATCCACATGCCTTTTTTATAATAATGGGTGTTTCTGTTGTTTTATCAGCTGTTGTAGGCTATTTTTTCTTAAAGAAAAAGTGGTTTTAGTTTTCTGCCATAGTATGATATACGTTCAATACATCATCGTTTTCATCTAACTTTTCCAATAGTTTTTCTACATCTTCTTGCTCTGCTTCAGAAAGTTCTTTCGTATTTAAAGGAATTCTTTCAAATCCAGATTCTACTATATCTAAACTTCTTTCTTCTAATGCTTTTTGAATATTACCGAAATTTGGGAATTCACCATAAATAATTATAAAAGCAGGATTATCATCTTCTGCTTCTTCTTCAAAGATTTCTTCTGCACCAAAATCAATCATTTCAAACTCAAATTCTTCAACATCAATTTCTTTTTTTTCTATCTTGAAATGACATTTTCTATCAAACAAAAACTCTACAGAACCATTTGTTGCTAAAGTACCATTTGTCTTATTGAAATATGAACGAACATCTGCAACTGTACGCGTTGGATTGTCGGTAGCTGTTTCTATTAAAATGGCAATCCCATGTGCTGCATAGCCTTCATACACCAATTCTTTAAAATTTTTTTGATCTTTAGAACTTGCTTTTTTGATAGCTCTTGTTACGGTGTCTAAAGGCATGTTAGCAGCCTTGGCATTTTGAATTATCGAACGTAATTTTGCATTACCATCTGGGTCAGGTCCTCCTTCTTTTACAGCAATGACGATTTCCTTGCCTATACGAGTAAATGCTTTACTCATTTTAGACCATCTTTTCATTTTTCTTGCCTTTCTAAATTCAAATGCTCTTCCCATAATTGTTAATTTTAAGCGAATTTACATTTTTTGTAAAAATTAAGGGAATTTTTTATAGGTTTTTTTGAAACTAGTCTTTCTAATTTGCTATTCATTTCTAAGGTTTGAAATATTTTTATCTCATGAATGGTATATTTGTTTATTGAATTTACACAATTCAATAAAATCAATAAGTTTACGTTTTACTATTACTCAGTGTTAAATAGAATTGCACATATTATTTTACTTTGTTTTTTGGCGATCTCTAGTCGGGCACAAAACCTATCGAATTATCATGTAAAAATGTTTAGTTCTAGTCAGGATACTATTCTTCTTGACTCATTAAGTATTATTAAAGGAAGTGTGATTGTTTCAGATTTAAATAATCAAGAAATTCCGAAAGAAAATTATTTGATTAATGATGTGGAAGGTTTATTTATGTGGAAAATCAAGACAGATTTAGATTCTTTCAAAGTATTCTTTAGAAGCTTCCCTTATAAGTTCACACAGAGAGTTTTTACAAACGATTATAATCAATACAAACAATATGCTGACAGTTATGGCTTTTTGATAGATGCTTCTAGGTACAGTGGTGCCAAAAGAGTAAATAGTTTGGTAGATTTTGGAAAACTAAGTTATAATGGTGATTTTAGTAGAGGTGTAAGTTTTGGTAACGGGCAAAGTTTAAATCTAAACTCTAGTTTTAACTTGCAGTTGGCAGGAATGCTTTCAAACGAAATTGAAATAACGGCAGCCATTACCGACAATAACATTCCTATTCAACCAGAAGGAAATACAGCAAAAATTCAAGATTTTGATAAGATTTTCATTCAGCTTAGGTATAAGAAACACTTTTTGAAAGTTGGAGATTTTGATATTGTTAGCCCTTCTGCTTATTTTATGAAGTTTCATAAAAGTTTACAAGGACTTTCTTATTGGGGGGAGCAAGATATTGGTAAAGAGTATAAAATTAATGCCATGGCAAGTGGGGCTATCGCAAAAGGCCGCTTTGCCATAAATACTTTGCTAGCAGAAGAAGGGAATCAAGGGCCTTATAAACTAAAGGGAAACAATGGCGAAACGTTTATAATTGTAATTAGTGGTTCGGAACAAGTATTTATTAATGGTGAAAAACTATTAAGAGGTGCAAACAATGATTATGTCATTGATTATAATTTGGGTGAAATAAGATTTACGCCCAAAAGAATAATAAGTAAAGATTTAAGAATCAAAGTAGAGTTTGAATATGCAGATAGAAACTATTTGCGTTTTTTGTATCATTTTAATGCCGGTGTTCAAAATAAAGTTTGGTCGGTTGATGCTAATTTTTACTCAGAACAAGATATTAAAGGACAAACCATTAATCAAGATTTATCTAACGATATGAAATCTCTTTTAAACATAGTAGGAGACAGTATCGATCAAGCTTTTTATACGGGGGTGAATAGTTCTGAGTTTTTTAACAATAGAGTATTATATGAGAAAATAGATACGGTATTAAATGGAAATTTTTTAGTTTTTTATCAATATTCAGGAGATTCTACTAAAGAATTGTATAGTTTAAAATTTTCTTATGTAGGAGAGGGGAATGGGAATTATGTGCCCATACAATCAGTTGCCAATGGAAGAGTTTTTTCTTGGGAATCGCCAGATGTTTTTGGAAACTTGCAAGGTAGTTATGAACCTGTAGTTCTTTTAGTGACACCAAAGTCTAAACAATTGCTTACTGTAAATTTTAATGTAAATGCTACTCAAAATACTGTGATTTCAACAGAATTTGCATTGAGTAATGTAGATGTAAATACTTTTTCTTCTGTACATGATGAAGATGACCTAGGAATAGGTTTCAATTTTTCAATAGCAGACAAAAGGGTTTTTAAAGATTCTATCAAGCAGTTTTTAATAAAAGCAAATTACGAATTTAAGCAAGACAATTTCATTCCTTTAGAAAGATATAGAAGTGTTGAGTTTCAAAGAAACTGGAATATCCCCCAAGCTAATTTATCGGTAAACGAACATTTAGGGTTTGTAGAAGCGAAGTTTTTAAATTTAAATAAAGGAGATTTAACTTATCGATTTTCTTTCTTAAATCAAGATAGTTTATATAGTGGTTTTGAAAATCAATTATCTAGTGTTTTAAAAGGCAAAAATTGGATGATTTCTACAGATACCAAATGGCTTATTTCAAATACCAAAGAACAAAAAACAGATTTTTTACGACCTAAAATAGCTTTGACTAAAAGTTT
>CAWVRT010000014.1:0-49400 GCA_963932515.1 uncultured Chitinophagales bacterium | reverse complement strand
ATGGAAAATCGGTATATCAAAATAGCAAAACTTGGGAAACGCAACATAAAATACTCGATAAGGTAAGAATTCAAAATATTGGTGCTTTTGCAGACATCGAAGATAAATTTACTAAAAATCCTTTAATCATTGAGAAAAAAGGGATCAAAATAGGCTTCTTGAATTATATGGACGGGCTTGAAAAAAATATAGCTTCTAAACCTATAGTAAATAGTGTAGATATTATTAGTATAAAAAAAGACATTGCCTTAGCTAAAGAAAGAGGCGCTGAATTTATAGTAATTTATATGAATTGGGGAGCTGAATTTGAATTAAAATCTAGCTATTCTCAACAAATTTTAGCTAATAAACTAATACAGTCAGGAGCAGATTTAATAGTAGGAACACACCCTCATGTAGTACAAGAAATGAACGTTACCGGCATCTATGAAAATACAGAAAAAGTAAAAGAAGTTTTCACAATTTATTCGTTAGGGGATTTTTTGAGTACCGCTAATAACACAAAAGTAAATTCAAGTGCTATTTTTGAAATTGTAATTTCTAAAGATAAAAAAAATAAATCTGTAAAAATTGAAGATTACGGATACATTCCAACCTATTGTTATTCTTATAATTTTGAAGGTAAATTAACCTGGACAATTGTTCCCGTAAGGCAAGTAGAATTGAATAATATAGAGATTCAATTCATGAGCCAGTACGACAGAGAAAAGATGATTAGTTCTGCAGAAAATATTAGACATAAACTTTCTCCTTATATGCAGGAAATTGAGTATAAATTGACTGATGAAATAATAAATGATGTTGCAGAATCTTTGACAGTTACTAAGCGACCAATGAACGAAAATAAAAATATCGAATTAGAAAAAGTAAATCTATTACATCAATCTTATGGTTTCAAAAGAACATTAGATACCGATAAAAAACGCGATCCAAATGCGCCAATTTATAAAGTTCAATTTATGACTTCTAGAAGAGAGCTAAAAGTAGATACTCGTTTTTATAGACATTTAAAAGGCTATGAAATCACCTTTGAAAAAGGGTACTATAAGTATTTAATTGGTGCAGAATATGAAATTGTAGACATCAATAACTTTTGCAACGAAATAAGAAGACTTGGACACCCTAAGGCTTTTGTTATCGTTAGCAAAAAAAAGACTGCCAATAAGTAAAGTAGTTTAATTACTTAAAGTTGCCTGAAAAGAAAAATATGAAATTGATGAAACTTATAAATATTTTGATGTAGCATTTAATAATGCTATTTTTGGATTTACGGAAAAAGAAAACAACTCTATGAAACTAATAGGAAATTTAATTTGGCTAATATTTGGTGGTTTATTGACTGCTGTACAATACTTTACAGCAGGCATAGCATTAGCTGTTACCATTATTGGGATTCCCTTTGCATTTCAAAGTTTTAAACTAGGGTTGATGATGTTAGCACCTTTTAGTCAAATAGCTATAAAAAGAGAAGATGACCATGGCTTTATTTGGACCTTAATGAATATCATCTGGTTCTTTGTCGGTGGGTTTTGGATAAGTGTTGCACACTTTACATTTGGCATACTTTTTTATATCACAATCATCGGAATTCCTTTCGGAAACCAACATTTTAAATTAATGAAAGTATCTTTAGCACCTTTTGGTAGAGATATCATAACAAAATAACTAATTAGACACCATTCGAGATGACAAAAATAAAAGCATTTAAAGCACATAGACCAAAAGTTGGCTTAGAAGAAAAAATTGCATCAAGACCTTATGATGTTCTAAATAGTGAAGAAGCAAAAATTGAAGCTGCTGGAAATAATTATTCTTTTTTAAGAATTAACAAGCCAGAGATTGATTTACCGAAAGGGACTGACCATTATTCTAAAGAAGTTTATAATAAAGGAAAAGAGAACTTAGATGAATTTATCAATAATAATTGGTTGGTGCAAGATGATGGACCAAGACTTTACATCTATGAGCAAACTATGGGAAAGCATAAACAAAAAGGCTTAGTTGCTGGTAGTGCTATAGATGATTATTTTAATGATGTTATCAAAAAACACGAACATACTAGATTTCAAAAAGAAACAGATAGAATAGAACACATGGCTACTTTATCTGCTCATATTGGACCAGTATTCTTAACTTACAAACCAGTTAAACAATTAGACCAAATAATAGAAGACTGGTGCGAAAATACAGATTCAGTTTATGATTTTGTTTCTGAAGATGAAATTGGCCATAAAGTTTGGGTTATAGACAAGCAAGTAACAATAGACACTATAACATGTATTTTTGAAACACAAATCCCTTTTACTTATGTAGCCGATGGACACCATAGAAGTGCCGCTTCTGCAAAGGTTGGTGCTATGCTAAGAGATCAAAAAGGAGAATATACAGGAAAGGAAGAATTCAACCATTTCTTATCTGTTTTATTCCCGTCTAACCAATTAATGATTATTGACTACAATAGATTGATAAAAGACTTAAACGGGCTTTCTAAAGAAGCTTTTTTAACCGCTCTTCAAACAAACTTTACTGTTGAAAAACAAAATGGAGAAGTTAGACCTTCTATGAATTATGAATACGGTATGTATTTAGATGGCGATTGGTATAAATTAAAAGCAGATGATTCAATAACAGGAATTATCGACCCAGTAAAAAAATTAGATATTAGTATCTTATCTGATTATATAATTGATCCAATTTTAGGAATTGCAGACCAAAGAACTTCTAATAGAATAGACTTTGTAGGTGGAATTAGAGGTTTAGGTGAATTACAAAAAAGAGTAGATAGCGGTGAAATGCTTGTTGCTTTTTCAATACATCCTGTAGAAATAGATCAATTAATTGATGTTGCCGATAGTGGAAATGTTATGCCGCCAAAATCTACATGGTTCGAACCAAAACTTAGAAGTGGTTTATTTGTACATAATTTTTAAGTCTTATCACGTTAAAAATACAATGTTTGCATTCAAGGATAATGCATTAATGTAACTTTAATCTTTATCCTGAAAAGCGAATTCTAATGCATCAAAAAATTTCTTTCCATATTTTCTGATTAAAGGTGTTTTTAAAAATTTATATACAGGAACTTTTTCTTGAGCACCTTTTACACATGCCGCACTACAAATATCCCAAGTTTCATAATTTACCGCTTCATAAGTATCATATTTAGTAACTCTGATAGGATATAAATGACAAGAAATTGGTTTCATAAAATCGATTTCTCCTCTATTATAAGCTTTTTCTATTCCACAATAAGTAATTCCTTTTTCATAGTTTACAAAAGCACAAGCTTTACCATTTACTAATGTTGTTCCATGTGTTTTTTCTTCTTCATCGTATACGTATGCACCAAATTCTTCTACAGCAGCTATACCCTCTTTGGTGAGGTAAGGTTTTACTTTTTCAAAAATTTGAGTTACTTTTTCTAACTCTTCAACTTCTAATGGCGCACCACCATCACCTTCAATACAACATGCTCCTTTACAAACTGTCAAATCACAGATGAAATGCTTTTCCTTTAAATCTTCTGAAATAATTTTATCTTCTATTACTATCATCTAATTCTATAATCTAATTCCCTAAAATAAAAATAGCAGGTCTTTTATGCAACTTTGGTTTATCTCTATTCCAATTAGCAATTGTTCTCGTTTCTATAAATTCTGTTTCTAAACTAATATCTGCCGCTATGCAAAGTTTAGTTTCTTGTCTACAGTTTTTTATAATACTTTCCAAAAATTTATCGTTCCTATAAGGCGTTTCCATAAAAATCTGTGTATAGTCAGTTTTCCTTTGTATATTTTCTAACTCTTTCAGTTTTTTAGTTCTTTCAAGGTTGTCAATGGGTAAATAACCATGAAAAGTAAAATTTTGTCCATTAAAGCCTGAAGCAATTAAAGCCATCAAGATAGACGATGGACCAACTAACGGTTTTACTTGAATTTTTAGTTGGTGACACAAATCAACTACTACAGCTCCCGGATCTGCGATACAAGGGTTTCCCGCTTCCGATAACAACCCAATGCTTTCCGATTCCAATAAGAAATTATACAAAGGTTCTAATTCTTCTTTGGTATGTTTGTTCAATTCAAAAAAAATAACTTCTGTATCAAAATCTTTTTCAAAACCAATTTTTCGCAAATACCTTCTTGCAGAACGTAAATTTTCAACTATAAAAATATTTAATCCTAAGCACGCCTCTCGAACATAAGATGGAATAGTTTCATAGTTTTCTCCCAAGCTAGTTGGAATTAAATACAGTGTTTTATTATTCATATTATAATAATAAAAAACCCAGACAAAAATCGCCTGGGTTCTTTTTATATTAATTCAGTATTAGAAATTAGGACAAAATTTACTATAATTAATTTTTCCTGACTCTTGTTTATTATGTATGTAAATTAATGAAATTTCAGCAGCTCCAATAGATTTAGTTGCACTTCTTAATTTAGAAGTATTAAAATCATAACTTACACCTACTCTAGTATTAAATACCTCAGCCCCTATTGTAAATATAATTGCATCATTATCTAAACCCCCTTTAAGGTTTCCTACTAATCTAGTAAAGCCGCCAATAAAACCGAAAACATTGTCTCCGAATTCATATTCAAAAGCTGAACCAATATTTAATTGCTGTGCTTCTGTTTGTGTCATATATAAAACAGTCGGTAATACTTTAAAGTACTTGCTCGTTTTCCATCTTACCCCTGCATGGGCAATATATCTTCTTCCTAAATTATTGTCCCCATCATTTAAAAATGTCAATTGTGGCGTAGCAATATGGTTTAAAGCGAAACCTAAATAGTAAGCAAATTTAGTAGAAGGCATAGAAGAAAAAGTCATTCCAGCATTAAAATCTGGATACATTATATTTCCTGTTAAGTTATCGCTTTCTCCGTTATATAATAATGGATTAAAGGTGTTTAAACCCGAATCCCATTGTTCTTCAAAAACTAAATCATGTTGGAAAAGCCTCATAAAAACTATCCCACCTTGAATTCCTAATGAAATTCTATGTCTTCCATAACGATCTAAAGCCAAATGATAAGCGATAGACCCCATTAAAGCTTGGGTAGTTAAAGAACCATCTCCGGCTTCATCTGAATACGCCATAAAGCCAACACCTAAACCATGGTTTTTTAATTTTTTTCTTAGTAACGAATGATCATAAGAAAGCGCATATGTACTATAAGGAGATACTGCTCCCTTTGTTGAAATAGAGAACCATTGCCCTCTCGCAATTCCTGCAACTCTAAAATCTCCATTTATCAACCCTGTTAAAGAAGGATTTAACGTTAAGGGGGAAGCATAATATTGAGAAAAATGTATGTCTTGACTTTTTACTGTAAAAGCAAAGATTAAGAACAAAACGATTGAGACTATTCTTTTCATATTTGTATTAGAATTTCAGCATATGGTTTAATGGGACACCAAAGTATAATTTTTTTTTAACTATTTTTTAAAAACACGTAAAAAAATCGGTAAAGAATTCATTTTTAACTTATAATATTTGCTTTCTTCTGCGCCAAAACTTTTATAAAATTGTGCGACTCCGTCTATCATAGAGCCTTCAAAATCAAATATTTTTCTATTATTTGCATTTCTTTGTAGAATATAATCTATCAAAAAAGACATGGCATTCAATTCATTTCCTTCTGCACTTGAACAAGGTAATAAATTTATAATTCTGGTTGGATGTAACAAGATAAAATTGGCAGCAATTAAATCATTATTTTTATTATTTACCCCAATTATCGCTCCTAGCTGAAAACTTAGTGCTTTATAAATAATTCTATGTAAGACATGTTTATGTTTTTCTTTAAAATTATCGACTTTGCATGCTACATTTTTTAAATAAAATTCAACAAAAACTTCTGGGCTCAAATGTTGATTTATCAATAATTCATTCTTTTCCGCTTTGTTTAATTTACGTTTAAGACTTTTAGAATAATTTACTTTTATCAAAGCATAATCCAAATTCAAATCTAAATGATAATTTGTTAAAGCGGTAACTTCTTTTCGCTCCGAAATGTCATTTATTTCATTCAAGTTAATGTCGATATATTTGTAATGACTGGGAATAGCGTCTATAAAATTATTAATTAATTTTTTAGAAATTGGCAAAGAAGTAAAAACACCTAATTGTTGTGTGAAAAAAGGTTGATATAAATAATTTATACCAAATTTTTTATTAAAAACCAATGGCATTACAGCTTTGTAATCATCCAAAACTAAGCCTTCCCAATCCTCACAAACGTTATCCAAATACCAAGTATACGCATACGGCAAAGCATTTATGGCAAAATGCACACAACCATTCCATACTTTGTCTTCAATATCTTTTCTTTTTAGTAATTTTAGTCCCACTTAGACACAAATTTACAAAAAAGAAATTATTAAAATGAAAAAAGAAATTATTAAAACAGAAAATGCTCCAGCACCAATTGGACCTTATAATCAAGCAATAAAAACAGAAAGTACATTATACGTTTCTGGACAAATTGCTATCAATCCTATAACTGGAGAAATGGCGATGGAGTCTATTCAAGAAGAGACTGAAATGGTTATGAAAAATCTAAAAGCAGTTGTTGAAGCAGCTGGTTTAACCATGGAAAATATTGTAAAAACAAGTGTTTTTATTTCTAACATGAACAATTTCACTCAAATAAATGAAGTGTATGGTTCTTATTTCAGCAAAGATTTTCCGGCAAGAGAAACCGTAGAAGTTTCTGTATTGCCTAAAAATGTGAATGTGGAGATTTCTTGTATTGCTATTTATTAAAATTATAAGTTGGCAATAACGTAGAGTCTTTACATTAGAGTGAAAAATTATAATTAAAAATCAAACTCCAAAGTATCTCCAGGTTTGTAGGTTTTCTTTTTTGGCTCCTCCTGAGCATTATTCGTTTTAGGAATATCCGTCTTTGTCAAATGTTTTTTCTCAATTTTAGGTTCTTCTTTTTTAACTTCAGGATTTAGCGCCTTTTTTTCTAATGGTTTCTTAACTAATTCTTGCTGTACTTCTACTATTTCTGGTTTTTCTTCTACTTCCTCAAAAGTAATTTCTTCCACAACTGTAATATCCTTTATCTTACCAAAAACTTTATACTGGCTCAGTCTATTCCCTCTAGCTGTTCTATTTTTAATATCTATAAAATCATTTAAAAGTAAAGTTTCGTCCACCTTTTCTTTAGATTTTCCTTTTAATAAAGTATAAGCTATCTGCGGATTTTTCTCAACAGACAAAATCATTATTTTTGAAGACCTGTGTTCTGTTATAAATGGATATTTTGTTCTTTCTGTAACAGTATCTATATTAAACCTTTTAACATATTGATTTTTAGATTCTCCATCATAATATACTACTGTAACAACTGTATCTGGTGTTAATTTAATAAGTTTTTCTACTGCATTTACATCATAGTGGTTACTTAAGTCAAAATTTGTCTGCTCATATTCTCCGTCTTTATAGATTACTAAAATTTGATTTCCAGTATCGAATTCTCCTAAATACTTTCCTCTTTCGTCTTTATTTAAACGACCATTTACTTCATCTATCCAAATTTTTACACCACCTAAAGTAGACGTTCCTACTTCTTTTTGGTCAATTTTTCTAATAGAATATTTAGAGATAACATTTCCGGCAGACATTCTACCCTTTATAGCTAAGTCTCCAAAATCATATATGAATTGTTTTTGTCTAGCTGTAGTATTTTGACTTAATTGAACGCTTACCACTTCACTTTCAGAATTTGCGTGTGCCGTAAAATAAAGTACTTTTGCTTCAGCTGTTTTACTTAATTGATAATGTTTTTCTCTGGTAATAGAAGTAACAGCAAAACGTTTTACATAATTTCTTTTAGTCCCGACATCAGTATAAATCATATGATAAATCGTACGTTCATCTCCTTTTTTCCAAACGGCAATATGAATAATATCTTTTCCTACAAATTTCTTATCGTCTATACGAGAAACCATCATAGAACCATCTCTTCTAAAAGTAATAATATCATCTATATCTGAACAGTCACAGATGAACTCTTCTTTCCTTAAACCTGTTCCAATAAAACCTTCTTTTAAGTTCGCGTATAACTTAGAGTTATTAGCAACAACAGAAGAAACTTCTATCGCTTCAAAGCTTCTAATTTCTGTTTTACGTTCTCTTCCTTTACCATATTTCTCTAATAAATTTTGAAAATAGTCAATTGCATATTGCGTTAAATTATTCAAGTGGTGAAGAACTTCTTGTAAAGCCTCTTCCAATTTCTTAATCAACTCATCCGCCTTAAATGAATCAAACTTCGAGATTCTCTTAATCTTAATCTCAGTCAATTTTAAGATATCTTCTTCCGTTAATTCTCTAATTAGTTGAATACCATCTTTATTTGGCCTTTTTGGTGTTGCAATAAACTTATGCATCCCATCATCAATGGCTTGAATGACAGCTTCCCAAGTTTCACATTCTTCTATATCTCTATATATTCTATTTTCAATAAATATTTTCTCTAACGAAGCTAAATGCCACTTTTCTTGTATTTCTGATTTCTTTATTTCTAACTCTTGACGTAAAAGCTCTTTGGTATTAATAGTAGAAATCTCTAAAATCTCATCTACCGTTATAAACTGCGGTCTATCATCTAAAATAATACAACACAAAGGCGAAACCGGCAATTCACAAGACGTAAAAGCATATAAAGCATCTATGGTGACATCTGGAGAAACACCTGAAGGTAAATCTATTTCTAACTCTATATTTTTTGCCGTATTATCGACAATCTTCTTAATTTTTATCTTTCCTTTTTCATTGGCTTTAATGATAGAATCAATTAAACCAGAAGTGGTAATACCATAAGGGATTTGGGTAATGTGAAGCGTTTTCTTGTCAATGATCTCAATTTTTGCTCTTATTTTTAATTTTCCGCCTCTTTTTCCTCTATTGTAATTAGAAGCATCCATTACACCCCCAGTAGGAAAATCTGGTAAAATTTTTGTCGTACCACCATTCAATATTTTTATAGACCCTTTAATCAATTCTATAAAGTTATGCGGCATTATTTTGGTTGAAAGTCCTACGGCAATACCTTCTACCCCACTTGTTAATAGCATCGGGAATTTTACTGGTAAAGCAACAGGTTCATTTTTTCTGCCATCATAAGACAATTGCCATTCGGTTGTTTGTTTATTAAACAATACTTCTAAGGCAAACTTTGATAACCTTGCTTCAATGTATCTTGGAGCAGCCGCTTTATCGCCTGTTCTAAAATCTCCCCAGTTACCTTGCATATCAATCAAAAGTTCTTTTTGACCCATATTTATCAAAGCGGCACCAATACTCATATCCCCATGTGGGTGATACTGCATGGTTTGCCCAATAATATTGGCAACTTTATGAAACCGCCCATCATCCATTTCTTTCATGGCATGAAGGATCCTTCTTTGTACAGGTTTCATACCGTCTTTTAGGTAAGGTACTGCTCTTTCAAGAATAACATAACTAGCGTATTCCAAAAACCAATTTTCATACATGCCATCTACGTTAAGAGACTTTATGTTTCCATGGTTTTCAGTATCATTAAAGGCTGATTCTTCTTGATTTTCTTCTGGGTTCTCTATGTTTTCTTCTTCTTCACTCATATTAAGCTAACAAAAATATCTAAACTATAAGGACTTTAATAATCTTTCACCATTTGGTAATCAACATTAAAGATTTTATTGTTTAATTTTTTGGTAATTATTGTTTAATTTGAGTATTTTTTTACCCGTAAAGGTACAATGGGAATCAAGAGAAATTACTTCTTCACTAAAACCAAAGTACTCATACACCTTAATCCGTCTACAATAAAAGTTTTTAGGTGTTCTTTGAAATGTAATTTTTTTTGGATAAATGCTACCAATTCTTGGTTTAATAAAAATCGGTGAGAGCCATCTGGTAAAAGATATTGTTCGCCATGTTTTTGAACGGTATTTTCTATGCCAAAAATAGAAGTCATTCTAACAAATAAAGTAGCAGAAGGCTTTAGTGTTCTATGCAATTCAGTAATCATCTTTTTGAATTCTTCTGTTGAATTTGCAAAATGTAAAACAGCATTGCAGATTATATAATCAAATTCATTTCCTGCGTAAGGTGATTCACTTAGATTCGCAACTTGTAAGTTTACTTTTAGTAATTCTTTCCGAAAGCCCATTAATGTTAAATTGTTCACATCACAGCCTTCCACACAATAACCTAATTGGTGTAAGAATTTTAAGTCTCTTCCATTGCCACAACCCGCATCTAAAATTTTATCCGTTTTAGAAAAACTCGTTTTCATGAATTAATCTATGACATAGACGTCTACATTTCCTAATGCTTGTTTTAAGTTTTCTGGGTTCATGAAACGAAATTAAGCATTAATTTAAAATATCAGTTGAAAACACTCTTTCTTCCAAATCAAACTTACTCTTTTTTCTTCTTAAAATTCATTATCTTTGTGAACTTGAAAAAACAAGATTTACATATAATCCAAGAGCCAACTCACATAGTAGTAGAAGGCGCTCGTGTTAATAATTTAAAGAATATCGATATCAACATTCCTAGAAACCAATTGGTTGTTATTACAGGAATTAGTGGAAGTGGAAAGTCTTCTTTAGCATTTGATACGATTTACGCCGAAGGACAAAGACGTTATTTAGAAACACTTTCTAACTATGCACGTCAGTTTTTGGGTGGTTTAGACAGACCCGATGTAGATAAAATAACTGGTTTAAGTCCCGTAATTTCTATTGAGCAAAAAACAGTAGGTAAAAACCCTAGAAGTACGGTTGGTACAATTACTGAGATTTATGATTTCTTGCGCTTATTATTTGCGCGTGCTTCAGATGCTTATAGTTATAATTCTGGTGAAAAGATGATTCAATTTTCTGAGCAACAAATATTTGAAAAAATCAAAGAGAATTTTGAAGATAAACGAGTAGTTGTTTTAGCGCCTTTGGTTAGAAATAGAAAAGGACATTACAGAGAATTATTTGATGGCTTAAGAAAAAAAGGATATTTAAAGGTGAGAGTTGATGGCCATATTATTGACTTGGAACCTAAAATGCAATTGGACCGTTACAAAATTCATGATATTGAAGCCGTAGTTGATAGAATGCGTGTAAAAGACGAAAATTATACGCGTTTACATAAATCTATTGAAGAAGCTATGCGTATTGGTGAAGGCTTCCTGTATTTACTAGATGTTGATAAAAAAAAGGTTTTACCTTTTAGTAAAAACTTGATGGATGCAGACTCTGGGTTGAGTTATGACAAACCCTCACCCAATAGTTTTTCTTTTAACTCTCCTTACGGAATGTGTAAAAGTTGTAGAGGGTTAGGATTTCAGATGCAAGTTTCTACAGAAGCTATTATTCCTGATACTAAATTAAGTATTGCTAGAGGTGGCTTGGCTCCTATTGGCATCCGAAAAGAAGGTCAGTTGTATGACGAATTGAAACGTTTTGCTAAAAAATATAAATTTAGTTTGAACGAACCTATTATGTCTTTACCTAAAGAAGTATTAAATGTTTTACTTTTTGGTATTGAAGATAAAAATCTGCCACCAAGTAGTTCTGTAGATAACCGAGCTTACAATACATCCATTGAAGATACTGAAAGATGGTACACTATAGAAAATGGCGGAATTGAAGGCATGTTGCAACGATCTTATAGAGGTTCTTCGGCAGACAGTGTTCATAGATGGTCTGAGCAGTTTATGAATCAAGAACCTTGTCTTACTTGCGAAGGTTACCGCTTGAAAAAACAATCTCTTTATTTTAAAATAAACGAAAAACATATTGGCGAATTATCTAAAATGAATATAGATGATTTGGGTGCATGGTTTACTGGAATAGAAAAAAATCTTTCGAAAACTCAACAGTTAATTGCCAAAGATATTTTGAAAGAAATCCGTGCAAGAATTGGCTTTATATTAGATGTCGGTTTGGATTATTTAAGTTTGGATAGACCCGCTAGAAGTTTATCTGGTGGTGAAGGACAAAGAATTCGTTTAGCAACGCAAATTGGCGCTGAACTTTCTGGCGTTACGTATATTTTAGATGAGCCAAGTATTGGTTTACACCAAAGAGATAACCATAAATTAATTACTTCTTTAAAAGAATTGACTAAAGCAGATAATACCGTAATTGTAGTAGAACACGATAAAGATATTATGTTGGCGAGTGAATATTTAATAGATATTGGACCTGGTGCAGGAAAATTCGGTGGAGAAATAGTTGGAGAAGGAACACCAAAGGAGTTCTTAAAATTTAAGCATCCGACTTCTTTATTCTTGAGTGGGAAAGTTTCTATTGAAATTCCTGAAATGAGAAGAAAAGGAAACGGAAATAATATTATTTTAGAAGGCGCTCAAGGAAATAATCTAAAAGATGTAACGGTTAAATTTCCATTAGGAACATTCATTTGTGTTACAGGAGTTTCTGGTTCAGGAAAATCTACTTTAATCAATGAAACCCTATATCCTATTCTAAATGCACATATTTACAGAGGAAGAAAAAAACCTTTGAAATACAGAAAAATAAAAGGACTTAACCATATTGATAAAGTAATAGAAATAGACCAAAGTCCTATTGGTAGAACACCAAGATCTAATCCGGCTACATACATTAAAGTTTTTGACGACATTCGTAAGTTGTATGCCATGATTCCTGAAGCTCAGATAAGAGGTTATAAAACAGGTCGTTTTTCTTTTAATGTAAAAGGTGGAAGATGTGAAGAATGTAGAGGTGGTGGTCAAAAGGTAATAGAAATGAACTTCTTACCAGATGTTTTGGTAGAATGCCCAAATTGTCAAGGAAGAAGGTATAACAGAGAAACTTTAGAGGTTCGATATAAAGGAAAATCTATTGATGATGTGTTAAAAATGACCGTTGATGAAGCCGTAGCTTTTTTTGAGGCCATGCCCAACATTTACAGAAAAGTAAAAACTTTACAAGATGTAGGCTTAGGTTATTTACACTTAGGACAAAGCTCTACAACTATTTCTGGTGGTGAAGCACAGAGAGTAAAACTAAGTTCAGAATTATCTAAAAAAGATACAGGAAGTACTTTTTATATTTTAGATGAACCAACAACTGGTTTACATTTTCAAGATATAAAAGTCTTATTAGGTGTTTTATATAGGTTGGTAGAAAAAGGTAATACCGTTTTAGTGATAGAACATAATTTAGATGTTGTGAAAGTTGCTGATCACATTATAGACATAGGACCAGAAGGTGGTTCTAAAGGTGGAATGGTTGTAGCAGAAGGTACACCAGAAAAGGTTACTGAACATAAAACAAGTTACACTGCTAAGTATTTGAAAATGGAGTTGGAATAGTATTGTGTCATAAAAAATTGATTCAGAGCCCATAAATTATCTATTTTTGGGTTATAAATGGAATGATTCAATGAAAACTAGCCTAATCATAGCTTATTAAAAGAACTTATCTTTCTTAGATTTAATTTTACAATCAGTGGCTTTAGAATCTGAAAAAGATTTTGAAGTAATTATTGCGGAAGATAATAATGCCGATGAAACCATTGAATTTTTGAAGAATCAAAGAGAAAAATACACTTTCCCGATTGAACATGTAAGTCATGAAAATACTGGTTTTAGAAAAAATAGTATTCTGAACAAAGCTATTTTAAAAGCAAAAACAGACTAGATTATTTTTTTAGATGGCGATTGTGTTATTTACAAACACTTTGTAAAGGAGACTTTGAAAAATGTAACCGAAAAAATAGCACTTTTTGGCAGAAGATTGATGTTAGGTGAAAAACTAACTAAAAGAGTTTTAGCAGAAAATACCCTAAAACATTTCAACCTCTTTAATTTCGTGACTACAAAATGTAAAATTGTAGAAACTGTTTTATACTTACCTTTTATCTCTACCAAAAGAGATTACGGTATTTTAGGTTGCCATTGGAGTGCTCATAAACAAGATTTATTAGCCATCAACGGTTTTGATGAGGATTACAAAACTTATGGCGTAGGAGAAGGTGTAGGTGTAGAATGGCGAATGAAAGAAAGCGGTATTAAGTTTAAATCTTTAAAATTTAAAGCCATACAATATCATTTATATCATCCTTTAAATTCTACTGGAGATGCTTTCAATATTGAAGTACTTAAAGAAAAAAGAAATTAGGACAAATTGTTTGTTTGAATGGGATTTTGAAAAAATAGCAATTAGCTTTTGGATGTTAGTAGTAAGGTTCTAAGCAAGATAACAAACTACTTTTTATATTTTTCGGACTTAGCTTTCTTTACTTTTTCTTTACCTTCTACACATAAAACAATTTCGCCTTTGGCTTTTTTATCGGTAAAGTATTGCATTACTTCTGTAGCTGTACCTCTTACGTTTTCTTCAAACTTTTTAGTAATTTCCCTAGACAATGAGACTTTTCTATCTTCGCCAAAATGCTCTATTATCTGAGCAAGTGTTTTTAGTATTCTATGTGGAGATTCGTAAAAGATAACCGTTCTTGGATCTTCTGCTAAAAATTCTAATCTTGTTTTTCTTCCTTTTTTATGTGGTAAAAAACCTTCAAACACAAACTTATCTGTTGCGAAACCCGAATTGACTAATGCCGGAATTAAAGCTACTGCGCCTGGTAATGTTTGCACTTCTACATTGGCTTCTAAACAAGCTCTTACCAAAAAGAATCCTGGGTCTGAAATAGCTGGTGTACCACCATCCGAAACTAAAGCAATGTCTTCGCCTGCTTGTAGTCTTTTTATGATATTTTCTGTCGTTTGATGCTCGTTAAACTTATGGTGAGAATGCATTATTTTTTCTATGCCGTAATGCTTTAAGAGTTTTGAAGTCTGCCTTGTATCTTCTGCTAATATTAAGTCTACGGAACCCAATATTTCAACGGCTCTATAAGTGATGTCTTTTAAATTTCCAATTGGAGTAGGTATTAAATACAGCATACTTAGATTGGATTTCTCTTTTTTTCTATTAAATGTTTTACAATACTTAATAAAATGTAAATAATAATAATAAGAGAAATACTGGCTGATTTAAGCCAAACAAAACTTACAATACTTAATACTAAAAATACATATTGCCATGCAGAATGTTTCCAAGTAAAACTAGATAATTTAAAACTAAACATTCTAATTTTAGACACCAACATCAACGATAAACCTACCGAAATAGCAATATAATTAATAACAGCCAAATCGAAATGAAACTTTTTTTCTAACAATAAAATACCAACAACAAAAACCGTAGAAGCAGGGGTAGCTAAGCCTATAAATTCTTTTGTTTGGTTTTCGTCATTATTAAAAATAGCTAATCGTAAGGCAGAAAATAAAGTAACCATAAAGCCAACTAAGGCTACAAAGTTCACTTGATTCCCTTCCATCATTTTACTTCCCATTTTTTCATCAATTAAAAGAAATAAAATCAGCCCTGGCACAAAGCCAAAACTTACCATATCAGCCAATGAATCTAAATCTGCTCCTAAAGGGGAATGAATTTTCAACGCTCTAGCAACCATACCATCTGCAAAATCTGCAATTAAACTAATTCCAACAAATATTGGTATTAAATCTAATTGACCCATGAATGCAAACACAACAGCCATACATCCTGAAAACAAGTTGATTAGCGTTAAAGTATTTGGTATGTAATTTTTTATTTGCAAAACAGTCTCTTAATAAAGAACAAAAATACCATTTTACAAGGGAATTATATTGGAATAAGAACTATTTATTATTTAGAAAGTCTTCTAAAAATGAATTTCGCTATATTTTTCACGGTATCCATTCCTTCTACCAATGGATCTGTTTCAATAATACGCACTCCTTCTACAGGACTTGATACTTGGTCTGGAGAGACAAAACTAAGCCCTGAATCTGTTCCTGCATCATAACTAGTAGCATAAACTATTACTTCATCATACCACTCATCATCAGTAGGATCTATTAAACTTGTACTTGCCGCTACAAACCAATCTGGACTTGGAGCAATCATACTAAAAACCGTTACATTATGCCTTCCTCTTTCCACCCCAATCTGCGATTTATTACTCCCTGGAGAATCAAAACTTGAACCCATCATTTTATCTGCGGAATAAGTCTGCGTACGAAATTTATCAAATTCAGCTTCTAAAGTTCTCGTTTCACCTGTTTCCGCCATAGATTTTATTCCTGTAGTTGCCGATAAGCCAACACCTACAACATCTAAGGCCGCAATATGAGAAAGACCTATCATTCGTGAAAAATGTGCATTGCTCGGAAAATCAGTAGGATGTGTAGCGCTAGACCATATTCCAACCATCTCAACTTCATAGACTTCTTGAAAGTCCCCCAACTTAGATTCACTACAAGAAGTAGCTAATAGAACTAAAATTAAGGTAAAATTTAATAAATATTTCATACTATTTTATTTAAATTAATTGTTTTATTTTTTTTGAACCGCTTTCATAAGCTGAATCCTATCATTCATTTTAACGTAATAATCTATCACTTCCTTACGAACTATTATATCGCTTTGTTTAATTTTAGTACTTAATATAATCCCTTCTAGACTTGTACATCTACTCAAAGCTACATATAATTGTCCTGCGGCAAAAGCTCCTCTATCTAAATCTATAATTACATTATCAAAAGTTAATCCTTGACTTTTATGGATTGTAATAGCCCATGCTAATTTTAATGGATATTGCGTAAAAGTTCCAATGATGACATCTTCAATTTTATTCGTTTCTTTATTAAATTTGTATTCTATGTTTTCCCAGAAGGTTTCTTCTACGTCTACAATTTTTCCACCTTCTAATTCTACTTCTATTATTTCATTACTTAACGAAACTATTTTACCTATAGTACCATTTACATATTTTTTCTCGCCAGAATAATCATTTTGAATAAAAATAACTTGGGCATTATTCTTCAAATTTAAATCTAAATCCGTTGGTAAACTATTGATGGGAAATTTATCTTTTATTGCTCCATTAAAAGTATATTCTGCTTCTTTCAAACTCACCAATTTCTGATCATTGATTGTTTTCGCTTTTCTTCTAGTAGTACAAAGTGCAATATAAAACGCTTTGTCATCTTGCCTCTTCTTGGAAGGTCTATTGTTTATTTGAATTAGATCATCATAAGTTGCTCTTTTAGTTCTTATTTTATTTAACAAACCAATGAAAAGTGGATCCGTTTGCCTATAAATTTTTTGCAATTCTAAATTAACAATATCTATATCATTAAATACCCAAGCGCTAAAAAAATAAGGAGAATTATAAAAATTATCTAAGAAAACTACTTCTTCTCTAGGAACTACAGGTTCTAATTGAAACAAATCACCAACCAGTAGAATTTGAATTCCTCCAAATGGCAAACTTATGTTTCTCACTTTTCTTAGTAAATAATCTATAGCATCTAAAAGGTCTGCTCTTACCATAGAAATTTCATCAATAATTAATAATTCTAAATTTTCTATAATGGTAGTCTGCTCTGGTTTAAAACGTATTTTTCTTAAACGAGCATCTGCTGGTTGAAGTGGACCAAAAGGAATTTTAAAAAAAGAATGAATTGTTTGTCCTCTAGCATTAATAGAAGCGATACCTGTTGGAGCTAAAACAACTAAACTCTTTTCACTCTCTTTAGCTATTTTACGTAAAAAAGTAGATTTTCCCGTACCTGCTTTTCCTGTAAGAAATATAGAACTAGTTGTTTCATTTACCAGTTTATCTGCAAATACTAACACTTGATTTTCTTCTTTATTTGACATAGAAAGCAAATCTAAAGGCTAAAAATTTAATTAAAGAATATTGTTTTGAAAAAAAAGGAAATGTGGAAAATTAATCTGTCTTATCCTGACATAAGAGTTGTGAAAATAAAATAGGTATAGTTCTAAAAACTTCCAAGAGATTTTGACCAACAATATTGATAGATAAGGATTTGTATTAAACAAAATCTATTATTTTATTCACATTACTATGTTTATAGCAATTATACGAAATGTTATACAAATAGTTTTATTTTGGATAACTTTATAGTCTAATTACATTCAAATTTAATAGACAATGACTAAAGTAGTATATAATGAAGACAATATTCGCTCGCTGGATTGGAAAGAGCACATGCGTCTTAGACCAGGTATGTATATTGGGAAAACCGGAGATGGTTCTTCTCAAGACGATGGTATATACATTTTAGTAAAAGAGGTCGTAGATAACTGTATTGATGAGTTTGTCATGGGCCATGGTAAAAAAATAGAAATCAATGTTAAAGAAAAGAATGTAACTGTAAGAGATTATGGAAGAGGGATCCCATTGGGCAAAGTGATTGATTGTGTATCAAAAATTAACACTGGTGGTAAATATGATTCCAAAGCCTTTAAGAAATCTGTTGGATTGAATGGTGTAGGTACTAAAGCTGTAAATGCATTATCTATTTCTTTTACAGTAAAATCTATTAGAGAAGGGAAATTCAAATCGGCTACTTTTGAAAAAGGTGTTTTACAATCAGAATCTGATGGTGATACAGATGAAGAAAATGGAACTTTTATGGAATTCGTTCCTGATGAAACTATTTTCAAAAATTTCAGATATATACCTGATTTCTTAGAAGACCAACTTTGGAATTACGCATACTTAAACGGTGGCTTAAGCTTATGGTATAATGGTAAAAGATTTTATTCTAAAAATGGATTACAAGATTTATTAGAAAGAAAAACAGATGAAAATACTATTCGCTATCCTATTATTCATTTCAAGAGTGAAGATATTGAATTTGGATTAGTACACGATAGTCACTATGGAGAAGAATATTATTCATTTGTAAACGGACAGTACACTGTTCAGGGTGGGACACATCAACAAGCATTTAGAGAAGCAATTGTAAAAACTGTCAGAGAATATTACAACAAAAATTTTGACTCACAAGATATTAGAGCTTCAATAGTTGCGGCTATTAGTATTAGAATGCAAGAGCCCGTTTTTGAATCTCAAACAAAAACTAAATTAGGGTCTCACCATATAGAAAAAGATGGGCAAAGCATAAAGGCTTTTATAGCTGAATACGTAAAGAAAAATTTAGATAATTTTTTACATAGGAATAGAGCGATAGCAGAAGCTTTATTAAAAAGAATTCAACTTTCTGAAAGGGAAAGAAAAGATATGGCTGGTGTTAAAAAAATTGCCAACCAAAGAGCGAAAAAGGCCAATTTACACAATAAGAAATTAAGAGATTGCAAGGTTCATTTCAAGGACACCAAGAAAGAAGAGCATATTGATACGACTATTTTTATTACAGAGGGTGACTCTGCAAGTGGATCAATTACAAAAGCTAGAAATGTTACTACACAGGCCGTTTTTAGTTTAAGAGGGAAACCTTTAAATTGCTTTGGCTTAAAGAAAAAAATAGTTTATGAAAATGAAGAATTTAATTTACTACAACATGCATTAAATATTGAAGAAGGTATAGATGGCTTACGATACAATAATGTTGTAGTCGCAACGGATGCAGATGTCGATGGAATGCATATTCGTTTATTATTATTGACTTTTTTCTTACAATTTTTTCCAGATTTAGTAAAAGATGGTCATGTTAAAATCTTAGAGACTCCCTTATTTAGAGTTAGAGATAAAAAGCAAACTTTCTATTGCTATTCAGAAACAGAAAAACAAGCAGCGATTGGGAATTTAAAAGGGAAGCCTGAGATAACAAGGTTTAAGGGATTGGGAGAAATTTCTCCTCATGAGTTTGAAGCTTTTATAGGTGACGGCATGAAAATGACCCCTGTTATTATTAGCCCAAATAAAAGCATTGACGAAACTTTGGCTTACTACATGGGGAAAAATACGCCTGAAAGACAGAAGTTTATTATCGGTAACTTACAAGTAGAGGAAAAACTAAAAAGCATAGACATTTAATTGTAACTATGAAAAAATATGATTGGTACCTTTTTGATCTTGACAATACTATTTTAGACTTTACTATTGCTTCAAAGCAAGCTTTTGAAAACACTTTGAAACATTGTAAGATTATTCCAAATGAGCAGACTGCTAACATTTATCACGATATAAATAAAAGCTATTGGATTAAATACGAAAAAGGCTTAATCAATTCATTTACCTTAAAAAAAGGCAGATTTGAAGACTTTTTAAAGGAAATAAATCATACATATGATGCCTTGCTAATGAATCAAATATATTTAGACTATTTACTCAAGAACTCTCATGCAATAGCTGGTTCTATAAAGGTTTTAGGCAAACTAGTCAAAACATCTAAATTAGCTTTAATTACTAATGGACTGAGTGATGTACAACATAAAAGAATAGAGAAACATCATTTAAAAGAGTATTTTAAACACATTTTTATTTCAGATGAAATGGGTGTTTCAAAACCTGCAACTGCCTTTTTTGAAATAGTACACCAAACGATTAAAATGCCTCCTAAAAATGAAGTACTTGTTATTGGCGACAATCCAATTTCAGACATTCAAGGTGCAAGTAGCTTTGGCTATGATTCTTTATATTACAACTATGAAAACAATGATTCTCAGCATATAGAAGCTACTTATAAAATAAATTCTTGGCATAATTTTTAATAAACCTCCAAATACTTTCAACGTTAAAAAACTGTTAAAAAACTAAATCAGCTTTATATTTAATTACCTTTGTTTTTCTAGTGTCTAAAAACAAAATGAATAAAAATACCCAGCAAAATTTCACAGAAGTTACTGTAAATTCTTATACCAAAGTAGATACTGAGGTTTGGAACAGTTTAGTTTCTAATAGATTTTATTTAAGATTAGATTATTTAGAATCTTTAGAAAATTCGGTTTCTGACATTTCTGCATTTCTTTACACTATATATTATAATAGTAAAGAAGCCATTGGAATTTCAATTTTTCAAAAACTGCAATTAGATCTTTCTACATACCAATATAAAGATGTCCAATGGAAAATTTCGACTGATTTTTTAAGGAAGTTTGTAAAAAAGAAAATTAATCTTTTAATGTGTGGGAATATTTTTGCGACAGGAGAAAATATTTATAGTTTCAAACCAGAAATCAGTCAAAAAGAGATTTTTGAAAGAGTCCATCATTGTATTGATAATACGCTAAAATTTAATGCCAAAATTAGCTATGTCATAATCAAAGAATATGCTGACACGAGTGAAGCTAGCAAATTATTGCAAGAAACTTTTCATTATCACACTTTACACATTAATGATTTAATGCGTGTTTCTTTAGATAAAGAAATAACAAGTATTGATACCTATTGTCAAAATTTTACAGCAAAATATAGAACTAGAGCCAACAAGGTTCGCAAAAGATCTGTAGATTTAGTTTGTAAAGAATTTGATTTAGCTGAAATTGAAAAGCATGCTAGTAGAGTTGAAGCGTTATATAATGAAGTACTTAAAAAATCTAGTTTTAATATTGGCGTTTTCAATTATAAAACCTTCTATAACTTAAAAGAAAACTTAAAAAATCAATATCTATTTTTCGGATATTTTTATGGTGAAAAACTAATAGGCTTTAAAACATTATTTCATTTCAATAATATAGTAGATGCTAGTTTTATAGGAATAGATTATGAAGCGAACGCTAAGTATGATACTTACCAAAGAATATTGATGGATTATGTTGAATTCTCTATTGATGAAAAAGCCAATAATTTATATTTAGGAAGAACAGCCGAAACTATAAAAAGTGGTATTGGTGCAGAACCACATAAAATGAATTTATTCATAAAACACAGAAGCCTTATTGGTTGCTTTATTTTGAATGTTTTGATAAAATTCATAAAACCTCAAGAAAAACAAATACGTAAACCTTTTAAAAAAGAATTTTATAGCTAATGGATTCATTAACACAAATAATATTAGGCGCAGCCGTAGGGGAAGTTGTTTTAGGTAAAAAAATTGGGAACAAAGCATTATTATTTGGTGCAATTGCGGGGACAATTCCAGATTTAGATGTTTTTCAATCTTTGATTGCTCCAATAATTTCTCATAGAGGATTTACGCATTCTTTTTTCTTTGCTTTTCTAATGGCTCCCCTTTTAGCATGGTTGATGCTTAGAATTTTTAAAGACCGAGAGAAAACAATTTTCACAGATAATATAGTCTTTTTAGACAAATTATTTAAACGACTCTTCAGGCATAGTGGTGCTTCCTATAAAGAATGGAGCTTATTGTATTTCTGGAGCTTTGTAACACATATATTATTAGACGTGCAAACAATTTATGGCACAGAATTGCTTTGGCCTTTCAAATTAAGATTGACAACAGCAAACGTTTTTGTAGCAGACCCTTTGTATACGCTACCTTTCCTATTATGTGTAATTGCAGTGTCTTTCCTTAGTAGACATGCTACTATTAGAGCTAAAATAAACTATTTTGGTTTAATAGTTTCTACCTCTTACCTATTGCTTACTATGGTATTTAAAGGAATTGCCTATCAAAAATTTACTACAAGTTTAAAAGAACAAAACATTCCTTACCAAAGAATAGAAACAGGGCCTACACCTTTAAATTCTATTTTATGGTTTGCTAATGTAGAAACAGAAACACAATACATGACCGGCTTGTATTCCTTAATGGATAATGATGAGGCAATAGAATTTCACACTTTTGATAAGAATCCTGAATTAAGAAAAAAGCTTCAAAATTTTGAAACTATCAAAAAATTAAATCATTTTGCAAAAAATTGGTATCTACTTTCAGAAACCGAAAGTGGTTATGATTATACCAATATAAGATTTGGTGCAATGGCCGCAAAAGACGGCAAACCAAATTACGTTTTCAAGTACAAGCTAACTATTGATGATAAAAAAATGATTTGGAAAGAAGATTTCAATAGCAAAGAAAAAATGGGTGACATGAGATCTGTTTTTACGGCCCTTTGGGAAAGACTTAAAGGCAATAAGTAGTATTTATCATTTATAAACAATAAAATACAATATTCTAAAAGAAAATAGAATCATTATAATCCCAGAAATCTTATAGAACCATTGCAACCTCTTAGAACTAATAAAATCAATCAATTTTTTAGACACTAAGACTTTAAAAAGGTCAACTAAAAATATTCCCAAAAGTACTGCGATCATAAAAGAAATACTATTTTCACTATGTGCTGTTTTAGCATAATTAACAACTAACACCCAAACGCCTAGAACAAATGGATTGATGAAGTTTACACTAAAGCCTTTTAATAAATTATAAAAATAATTCCTCTTTATGTTATAATCATTCTTATCAAACAATTCATGATTCTTAAAGACATACGCTAAGCCTAAGCAAAAAAGAATAATAAACCCAATATAAGATAATCCATGAATAAAAGATTCATTACCGACAATAAATTCTAAACTTTTAAAACAGGCAATAGTATAAATAATATCTCCTAAAATAATTCCTAAAGCAACAGAAATACCTGATTTCATTCCATTTTGAACGGCCGTGTTAATTAAAATAAAAACGACAGGACCAACTAGGAGTAGACTTGCAAAACCCAATAATAATCCTTCTAATAAATACATGAATTTCTAAAGTTAACTTACTATATCTCCACTTCCAAATTGGACTGAATCTTCATTACTTTATTGAAGTAATTGTTTGATTGTATCAAAGAATCACTTACACCAAACCCCGTTAGCTTACCTTCTTCTAAAATAATAATTTTATCAGCAAAAGATAACGAACTTAAACGGTGAGTAATATTTAATGTAGTTCTTTCTGAAGCAATTTTCTTTAAATTTCCTAATATTTCTTTTTCAGTTACCGTATCTACGGCAGAAGTAACATCATCTAATATTAAAATATCAGGATCAGAGAGTAGCGTTCTAGCCAAAGCAACTCTTTGTTTTTGTCCGCCAGATAAAGAAGCACCTTTTTCGCCAACTACTGTATCCATCCCATTTACAAAGGTTGATTCTATATTTGTTAGTCCAGAAATATTTGCAGTTTCTAAGATATTAATTTTCGTTCTTTGAGTATAAGAAATATTATTGCCAATCGTATCTGAAAACAAAAATGCTTTTTGTAAGACAATGCCTATTTTCCCTCTTACACTTGTTTTCGAAATATTACTTAAAGGTATATCGTCAATAAATATCTCGCCTTCAGTAGGTTCATAAAAACGTAATAACAATTTCATTAAAGTTGACTTTCCTGATCCAGTCGGACCCAAAATAGCAATAGTCTCTCCAGGATTAATTATAAAACTAAGCTTATTGATTACCAATTTCTCTGTGTCTTTATATTTAAAAGAAACATTCTTAAATTCAATTTTTCCCTTTAATTTTTCTTTCAATTCAATCCCCGAAAGATCTTCTTCTGCAGCATGAAATACTTCATTTATACGTTCTACGGCAACTAATGCCATTCCCATTTGAGATAATAAACGACTGACCTGCCTCAAAGGAAAAGCAACCATCATTACGTAAGTATAAAAAGCCATTAATTGCCCAATAGATATACTCCCATTTATCGTAAGCCATGCGCCTACTAATACGGATAAAAATATTTGCGCATTGACTATCATGTCAGAAATTGGCCAATAAATAGTATGTAATCTAGCATGTCTTAACGCAATAGTTAACTTAGCATGGTTTTGTTTTTCAAATTTCTCAATTTCATGTTCTTCATTTGCAAAAGCTTGCACGACTCTAATTCCACTTAAATTTTCTTGTGTCGCATTGTTTAGTTTATCGCTTTTATCTTCATGCAAACGCCATATTTTTTGTTCTTTCTGAAAAAATAAAAAAGAGGCAATAGCTGTAATCGGTACTAAAGAAATACTGACTAATGCAAAAAACTTATTTTCAGTATATATCATTAAAAATGAGAAAATAAATACCGCAGAAAGTCTAATAACTTCTACTAACTGTGTAGAAACAAAATTCCTAACCGTGTCAATATCACCAGTTGCTCTTTGTGTTAATTCTCCTGTTTTTGAATCTGAAAAAAACTGCAGAGGTAATTTTTGAATATGCTCAAAAATTTTGTCTCTCAATGCTTTTATCGAATGTTCTGTTGCTGCAGCATTAACCGTTTTTGCAGAAAAAACAATAGCTCCTTTTATTGCTGAAATACCAAAATAAAGTATGCCTAAAGAAATTAAATAAACACCAGCTGAATGTCTATCCTCAATACTTGGTAAAAAGAATTGAATGGCATTAGAGAAGAAACCTGTCTCAAAAGTTCCTTGTGTGCCATTTGATTTTAAAAAAGGAATAAATGTATCTATCAAAACCTGAAAAACTAGCGGCTCCAATGTTCGAAAGAACATCCCAAAAACCAATAAGATAGACGAAGCAAAAAATTGCCCTTTCCAATTGATAAGTAGTTTATATAATATTTTTAAATTTTTCATTTGAGATGTTTTTTTCTCAAGAATGACAAATGTAAAAATTTAAGCTAGGAAACATTCAAAAAAAATAACAAAACTTATTAAAGTTCTTAACTAAGTTAGCAATATTAGAATGATATATTAAGCATTTTTTTCTACGCTGTATCTTTTTTGAATATTGGTATACATTATTTCAACCATTTCTTGCATATCAAATGCTGGATTCCAGTTCCAATCTTTTCTAGCATCATTGTCATCTATAGTCTTTGGCCAACTATCTGCAATTGCTTGTCTAAAATCAGGGTTATAATCAATATTAAACTCGGGTTGATACTTTTTAATCAGTTCAGCTATTTGTTCTGGACTGAAGCTTTGACTTCCTAAATTATAACTAGTTCTAATTTTTATTGCTTCTTTTGGCGCATCCATTATATCTAAAGTTGCTTTTAGCGCATCAGACATCAAAATCATAGGTAAAGTAGTGTCTTCTTTTAAAAAACAGTTATAATAGTTATTTTTTATTGCTTCATGAAAAATTTCAACGGCCCAATCTGTTGTTCCTCCTCCAGGTAAAGAACTATAACCAATAATACCAGGATAACGAATAGAACGTACATCTAAGTTATGTTTTTCAAAATAATATTTATGCCATAATTCATTGGCCACTTTAGAAATTCCATAAATTGAAGAAGGTAATAATTCTGAATGCTGTGAAGTGAACTCTTTATCAATTCCTTGCCCAAAAACAGCAATAGAACTTGGCGCAAAAATTTTATCTAAACCATAAATTCTTCCAGCTTCCAACACATAGACCAAGCCTTCTGTATTAATTCGCCATGCCATTTGCGGTTTCTTTTCTGCCACACCAGAAAGCAAAGCAGCTAAATGATAAATCTGAGTGATTTTATTTTCCTCTACTATTGAAAAAAGTTTTTCTTTATCTAAAACATCTAAACAAAATTCGTTTTTCTCCTTATTGTCTTCCAAACGAATATCTGAACTAAAAACATTTTCTTCCCCAAACTTTATAACTAGTTTCTTTTTTAAAACCGTACCTATTTGTCCATTTACTCCTGTAATTAATACTCTGGTTTCACTCATTTGGTTTGGTTTAGGTTTTTTATTTCGCAAATGTAGAATAAGCCTACATTATAATCAAAAGAATTCTTGAAATTATTCTGCTATTTCAACAAAATTCTTTTCAGTTTCATATAACCTTATTTTCAATTGAAATTTTGAATCAAGTTTTTCTCTTAGAATATTAAAAATTACTAAAACGATATTCTCTGCCGTAGGATTTAAATCTTCAAATTCAACACAGTCTACATTCAAGTTTTTATGATCAAAACGATCATGAACTTCAGTTCTAATTAACTCTTTTAATATTTTTAAATCAATTACAAAACCAGTTTCAGCATCTATTTCTCCAGTTACATGAACCTCAACTTCATAATTATGCCCATGTAAATTGGGATTATTGCACTTTCCAAAAATTGCATCATTTTTTGCCATATCCCAAGATTTATTATACAATCTATGAGCCGCATTAAAATGCCCTTTTCTAATTACAGTAATTTTCATTTGACAAAGATAATAGAAAATTTAGACTAAAAAACTACTTACTACCTGATTTTATGAATCAAAAAGGGACTAACGCTGTCGAAATAAGCTTCAAAAAAAACATAAAAGTTTAATATCTTTGCATATATGCTATTTAAAGAAATTCTAGGACAAGATCAATTAAAATCAGAGCTTATTCAGTCTGCAAAAACTGAAAAAGTAAGTCAAGCTATGATGTTTTTAGGTGTAGAAGGATCAGGAACTTTACCAATGGCATTAGCATTTGCGCAATATTTGAATTGTGAAAACCAACAAGAAATGGATAGTTGTGGCGTTTGTAATGCCTGTAAAAAAGCTTCCAAATATATTCATCCAGATATTTTTTATACCTACCCAACTATTAAGGCACAAACCCTTTCAAAAGATTTTATTACCGAATGGCGAAAAGCTATTTCAGAGAACCCATACATGAATATCGTAGAATGGATAGGTTCGTTAGAGAATGAAAATAAACAAGGAAATATTACAGCAAACGAGTGTAATCAAATAGTAAAACAGCATAGTTTAAAACATTACGAAGGGAAATACAAAATTCAAATTATTTGGATGGCCGAATTTCTAAAAAAAGAGGGAAATAAGCTACTAAAAATAATTGAAGAACCCCCTGAAAGAACAGTATTTATTCTAATTTCCGAGAATATTGAACATATTTTAGTGACCATTTTATCTAGAACCCAAATTGTTAAATTTCCAAGATTAAATGATAAGGTCATAGAAGAAAATTTAATTAAAAAGTTGCAAATAGACCCCTCTAAAGCAAGAAAGATTGCCCAACTAACAGAAGGAAACTGGAATACTGCGAAAAAACTAACGATAAGTAATCAAGAAAATAATTTTAATGAACTTTTCGAGTGGTTTGAATTATTAATGGAAAGGAATAAAGATTTAGCCACTATTCAAAAGCTAGTTGAATGGGTTGATAAAATGGGAACTATTGGCAGAGAAAATCAAAAATTATTTTTTAAGCATTGCTTATTTTTTTTAAGGGAATGTTTAATATTTAAAACAAGTATTTCATCAAAATTAAATGAAAATGAGCAAATTTTAGCGCAAGATGTAATAAAAAGATTAAGTTTACAAGATATAGCAAACATTTCAATTTTAGTAAATGATTTGCATACGGAAGTCATAAGAAATGCCAATGCAAAATTAGGCCTAATGAGTGCCTCTTTTCAAATAGCAGGATACATGAATTCACATTAAAAAATCCAAATCGTTTAAATCATATTTTAACGATTTTCAAAATATAAAAACATGGGATGTAGTACAGGTGGATGCAGCACAGAAAGTGGTGGCTGCAACAAAGTGAATACTTTTAACTGGCTTGCAGATATACCTGTAGTTTCTGGTAATAGCTTTAAAATAATTGAAGTTAGTTTTAAAGGTGGTGCAAGAAAAGACTTTTTCAGAAATGATAATGCATTAGATTTATACAAAGGTGATATAGTTGTTGTAAAAGCAACCCAAGGGTACGACATAGGTGAAGTAAGCCTTAGCGGTGAATTGGTGAAAATGCAAATGAAAAAGAAAAAAGTCAAAGATGATGACGAAATTTTGGCAATACTCCGAAATGCTAATGAGGCGGAAGTTGACCAACTAGCTGAATTAAGAGCTAGAGAAAATGAAATAATGAAGATGGCTAGGGTAATAGCCCGAGACATGAAACTAGACATGAAAATCGGAGATGTTGAATTTCAGGGAGATGGAAAAAAAGTTACTTTTTACTATACTTCAGAATCTAGAGTAGATTTTAGAGAATTAGTAAAAAAATATGTTTCTGAGTTTAAGGCTAAAATAGAAATGAGACAAATTGGTGCTAGACAAGAAGCACAAAGACTCGGAGGAGTAGGTTCTTGCGGTAGAGAGTTATGCTGTTCTTCTTTCTTAACAGAGTTCAAGAGTGTTACTACAGGAGCTGCTCGTTATCAACAACTTTCTATAAATTCAGATAAACTATCTGGACAGTGTGGCCGTTTAAAATGTTGTTTAAACTATGAACTCGATACTTATGTTGAAGCGTTTAAAATAATCCCTAAAAAAGCAGATAAATTAAAAACAAAAGAAGGAACAGCTTATTTAAGAAAGACCGATATCTTTAAGATGGAAATGACTTTCAATATTAATAAAACAAATAAGTACTACAAATTGAATGTAGCTGATGTTAAAAAAGTGCAACAGATGAATAAGAAAGGTGAAATTCCTGAATCTTTAGAAAATTTTAATATCGCAGATGCTCCTAAAAACAAAGAGACTGAATACGATGATTTGGTAGGGCAAGTTAAGTTAAAAGCTTTAGTAAAAAAGCCTAAAAAGAAAATGCCCAGCAGAAACAACAATAACAATAGAAGAAAGAAATCTAGTAAGCATAGTAATAACAATGAGGCTAGTAATTCTTAATCTATTTTATTCTACAAAAACAAAAAAGAGCGCTCAAATTGGACGTTCTTTTTTTTTGTTTTTTTAAGTAAATTTAGTTTGTAAATAAGCACTACTTCAGCTCCTAAAACTAAAAAAGCCTTACATTTTTTGTAAGGCTTTCTATTGTCGGGGAGGCAGGATTCGAACCTGCGACCCCCTGGTCCCAAACCAGGTGCGCTAACCGGACTGCGCTACACCCCGAATAATATGTTTAAGAGTTATTGTCTCTATGTTTTCACTTATTTTTTAAGCGAATGCAAATATCTACAATTTAAGTTTATAAACAAACTAATATCATACATATTTATGCGGAGAGAGGGGGATTCGAACCCCCGGAACGGTTCACCCGTTCGGCAGTTTAGCAAACTACTGGTTTAAGCCACTCACCCACCTCTCCAGAATTACTTATATTTATGAAATGTAAACAATTCAATATTTTTTTAAGAACGAGCGCAAAGATAAATAATTAATTATTTAATTTGCAAGTATAATCAACAAATTTTTGAAGATTATTACTATCCAATATTCATTTGAATTTTCTTCTGGATATCTTCTACATTTTCTTTAAAATCAGAATCTGTATCTAATAAATTTTGTACTGCTTGACAGGAATGTATTACAGTACTATGATCTCTCCCTCCAAAGTGCTTTCCAATCACTTTCAAAGAGTTTTTAGTAAAATTCTTTGCCAAATACATAGACAATTGTCTAGCTTGTACAATAGCTCTTTTTCTTGTTTTTTCCTTTAATTTTTCTAAAGGAACATCAAAAAATTCACAAACAGTTTTTTGTATGTAATCAATAGAAACTTCTCTAGAAACACTTTTAACAAAATTCTTAATAATTTTCTTTGCTAATTCTAAATCAATTTCCTTTTTATTTAAAGAAGACTGTGCTAATAAAGAAATTAATGCACCTTCCAATTCCCTAATATTTGTATTAATGTTGTAAGCAACAAATTCAACAACTTCTTTTGGCAATTCAATACCGTCCGAATACATTTTCTTTTCTAATATGGCTATTCTTGTTTCAAAATCTGGAACTTGCATATCGGCACTTAGCCCCCATTTAAATCTAGAAAGCAATCTCTCTTCCATTCCTTCAAGATCTCTTGGAGGTCTATCTGAAGTTAAAATCAATTGTTTACCATTTTGGTGTAAGTGATTGAAAATATGGAAGAATATATCTTGTGTTTTTTGTTTTCCTGCAAAAAATTGAATATCATCAACAATTAATACATCAATTAATTGATAAAAATGTACAAAATCATTTACTGCATTATTTTTAATAGCATCGATAAATTGATTTGTGAATTTCTCTGAAGAAACATACAAAACAGTTTTACTATTAAATGTTTTTTTTATTTCAGTACCTATTGCCTGCGCTAAATGTGTTTTACCTAAACCTACGCCTCCCCAAATCACTAATGGGTTGAATGCTGTTCCTGAAGGCTTTTGAGCAACTGCAAAACCTGCAGAACGAGCCAATCGATTACAATCTCCTTCTATAAAAGTTTCAAAATTATAAGACGATTTTAATTGAGGATCAATATTTATTTTCTTTAACCCTGGAATAATAAATGGATTTACAATATTCTTCCCCATTACTAATGGAATTGAAGAGTCTTGATTTTCATTAGTCCCTGTATTGTAATTAGGATACTCTATAGTATAAGGACCTGAAGCATGATTACTGTTTTCAACAACGATTCGATACTCTAATCTAGCATCAGCACCCAATTCTCGTTGAATCGTTTTTCTCAATAAATCTACATAGTGTTCTTCTATCCACTCATAAAAAAACTGACTAGGGACTTGGATTGTTATAACACTTCCATTCAACGCAACTGGAATAATAGGCTCAAACCAAGTTTTAAAACTTTGGATACTAACATTATCTTGGATTATTTTTAATGCCTCATGCCAGACAGTATCGTAGTTTTTTTTCATAGTATTAGCAGTAATAGGGGTTTAATTAATAGTAATAAGCGTATAATATTCTAATAAGATTGTAAAAGTGCAGAAAATAATGTTTAAAAAAAAACATTATTACTATTGTTTTTTAAATAAATTTTACAGGTGCTTAAAAATGTTGAATTTCTAGCTAAAAACTTTAAATAAATAAATCATTTACCTCTTTTTTTAGCTTCAAAATAACATCAGTCTTACTAATAGAAAGTGGACTAGAAATTAAATGACTCAATATCGCCTCTGAGAGTTTTAAACATGGATCATTTGGATTGGTCTCTATAGCTTTTTCCTGTATTAAACCCATTAACTCATCTCTATACTTCTCAATAGCACTCCATATTTCCGAAGAAACATATACTTGTTGAGTAATATTATGCTCGAACTCGGTTTTGATTGTTTTCAATAAGGTAAAAGAAAACATTTTCACATCCATTGATGTATTTTGCGTCCTAGGAAGTAAATTTTCTGGAGAAATTCTGTACAATAAAAGCATCAATCTTTCATACGCTTGTAAACGAACAGGCAAAGACTCTTTAGAATGTCGCTTTTTAAGCTCAAAAAACTTCAACCTTTCTTCTTTTTTGGCTTGCTTGTCCAACATAGTATACACCGTCAAAAATACAATTAATGCCGGGATGGTATATTTAATAATATCTAAAATAATTTCATTCATAATTATATAGTACATTTGTGTGTAAGGTTAGCAAATATATCTCAACTTTGATATTTTTTGTAATAAAATGGTTCTAATTTCGTAATAATAATTAGAATTATTCATTAATAACTACTAAACGTATAAAAACTACAAAAATTGGAAAATTTAATAAAAAAATGCCCTATTAATTTTACAAAAGGTGCTATTACAGAAATTTTAAGCATTATTGAAGAGACCGGAGAGAAAAACCCTCTACGTATTGGTGTTAAAAGTGGAGGTTGTTCAGGCTTAAGTTATATATTAGATTTTCAAGAAACAACTGAAACGGATACTATATATATAGTGTCGGGATTTAAAGTTGCTATTGACCATTTAGATCTTATTCACATCAATAATTTAGAAATAGATTTTGAACAAGACTTAAACAACAGAGGGTTTATTTACGGTAATCCAAATGCTGAATCTACTTGTGGATGTGGTACTTCTTTTAGCTAAAAAGTTTATCAACTATGAAAAACAAATTAGCTCTTTTAGGCTTACTCCTAACTATCAACATTTCTTTGAGAAGTCAATCAATTATAAACACGCCTACCATAAATAAGTATGCCAACGTTTTATCTTTTGATTATTGCAAAAACATTTTAAACGTGCCTTCAGGCATGGGTGGTCAATTTTCAATTGGAGATAAGGTTATGGTTATCCAAATGAAAGGTGCTACTTTAAACAACAACTTTGATTCAGACAATGGTACCGTAGAAGACTTTGCAAGTGCTGGGAATTACGAAATAAATGAAATTAAAACAATCAACTCAACTGTAACTGACGAAATTGTTTTAAAATTTGAACTTACAAGATCATACAACACTAGCTATTCAGTGCAAATCGTAAATATCCCTCAATATGAAGATGTAGAAATACAAAACCCTTTAACTTGCCAAGCTTGGGATGGATTTACAGGTGGAATAATTGCCTTTAACGCATCAGGAACTATAAACTTACAGGCGAATATAGATGCAAGTGAAAGAGGATTTAGAGGAGGAATTGCAGAAAATGGAGGAAGTTCTAATTGCTTTGCACTTGGAGGTTACATTGGGTATAATTGCGCCTATTCTTTAGAATGTGGTGCACCTAAAGGAGAAAGTGTTGGCTATAAATTTAACAATAAAGACCTTGGAAGAGGTGTAAACGCTAATGGTGGTGGTGGTGGAAATGACCATAATGCTGGCGGTGGAGGTGGTGGCTCATTTGGCTACGGTGGAATGGGTGGAAATACAGGTGGAGCATGTATTGGTCTTGGCGGACTAGGCGGAGAACCTTTGATTTATTCAAATTCATTAAACAAAATATTTAACGCTGGAGGTGGCGGTGCTGGCGATGGAGGAAGTGCCCTTGGCATTTCAGCTTCTACAGATGGAGGAAACGCTGGTGGATTAATTTTTATTACCGGAAATTCTATTCAATCCAATAACAATAAAATAATTTCTAATGGTGCAGATGTAACAACTGAATCCTATTTTGACGGTGCCGGTGGTGGTGGTGGTGGTGGTTTAGTTATTTTAGCTATTGAAACCTACGCAGACACTATTCAAATAGAAAACAAAGGTGGAAAAGGCGGCGATGTTGAAGATGATTTTAGTTGCTCGGGTCCAGGTGGCGGAGGTTCTGGTGGAATAACATGGATAAGCCAAAACAGCACCCCAAACAATCTTACTATTAATGCAATCGGTGGCCAAATTGGCGAATTTACTTTAACTGCTTGCCAAGGAACAGACAGCGAAGCTATGCCTGGTGACACGGGAAACTTTTATTATGATTTTTCAACTTATATAAGCACTAATCTTTTTGAACAGATGACTTTAATTGCTGGAAATGATACAAGTATTTGTGGCAATGAGACAGCTATCCTGAAGGCAAACGTAAACGCTTCTAAAGATTATATTTTTCACTGGGAATGGCCTACAGGAACAGATTCTAATGAAAACTTTACTTTTAACCCAGTATTTGGCGGAGATTATGACATTAAAGCCATTGCAAAATACGATATCAATGGGCAACATTGTGAAGAAACTTACATTGTAAACATTGATGTTCATAAGCCAGACATTGATATAGTTGCAAGCTCATTTTTTGGCGACACAGTAACGATTGGAGAAGCTTATTTTTTAAATGCTGTAGTTACACCTGCAAATTCTGCATACGTTTATAATTGGACACCTGCAGACAAAGTAGATCCTGCCAATAATAGGAATACAACTGCAACACCTTATAAAACTGAAGATTTTTGCCTAAACGTAACGGATGAAATTAATTGCACCGTAGCAGCATGTATCAAGCTTTATGTAACAAGCCCTAAAATAACTTCGCCAGACGCTTTTACGCCAAACAATGACAATGTAAACAATACTTTTTTTCCAATAATAACAGAAGATTTAGATGTAGTCTCTTTTAGAATTTATAACCGGTGGGGTGCTATAATTTATTCTACTACAGAGGCAGCAGCTTGGGATGGCACAAAAGATGGCATAGAACAAGAATCAGCTATTTACACTTGGCATTTGAAAACGGAACAAAAAATTAGTGGAAAAAATCTTGAGCAAATGGGCGTAGTTACAATTGTAAGATAATGGAATTAAGATCTAATTTTAATTTAACCCCTTCAACTGATAAAATAAAGTATTCCGATTCATTATTTTTTATTGGCTCTTGCTTTAGCGATAATATTAGTAAGACACTTGAAAAAAGAAAATTTAATACCCGAAGTAATCCTTTTGGCATTTTATATAACCCTATTTCCGTTTTTGAGAATTTGGAAAACATACTTTCAAAAAAAATCTATACAGAAAAGAATCTTTTTTTGAAAGACGAAATTTGGAATTGTTTTGAGTTTCACTCTGATATGTCTGGCACGAACAAAACAGCGGTGTTAGAAAACATAAGTCTTAGCATAAAAAGTAATTATAAATTCTTAGCTAAAACAAAAATGCTTTTCATCACTTTTGGGACAGCTTGGGTTTACGAAAAAGACCATAAAGTTGTAGCGAACTGTTATAAAATAAATTCTCAAAAATTTACCAAAAGGTTATTATCTATTGATGAAATTTACACTAAAGCCAAAAGTTTAATTCAACAAATTAAATCCTTAAACAAAGACATCACAATTGTCTTTACGGTAAGTCCTGTAAGACATTTAAAAGATGGTTTTACTGAAAACAACCAAAGTAAATCAAGCTTGATCTTGGCTATTAAAAAAATATGTGACAACTTGGAAAATACAAGTTATTTTCCTGCCTATGAATTATTAATGGACGATTTAAGAGATTATAGATTTTTTGAGGAAGACTTTATCCATCCTAACAAATTGGCAATATCTTATATTTTAGCAAAATTTGACGAGCATTATTTTGGGCCTAAAACCTTGGACACAATAAAAAACATAGAAAAAATAAATAGCTCATTAAATCATAGTGTAAGGTTTAATGAAACTAAATCTCATATAGATTTTAAAGAAACACTCATGAAAAAAATTCTTGAAATGGAAAAATTTGGGTTTGATTTTAGTCAAGAAAAAGAAAGCATGCATTAAGCTTCATTATAGCTCTTTAAGTGTAAAAAAATAGTATTTTTATACAATGGAAACAATTTCTACAATGATAACCCAAAGTAAAAACGATTCAAAAAATAGAATTTTAACGATTTTTGAAAAACAAAAACAAAATTTACAAAATTTAAAATCTACCAGTGTTAAGGATAGAAAGAAGAAACTAATTACTTTAAAAAAAGCTATTTTTTCTCATAGAGAACAGTTACAAAAAGCTATTTATCTAGATTTTAAAAAACCTGCTGCAGAAACAGATATTTCAGAAATATACCCAACAATAGCAGAGCTGAAACACACTATTAAGAACGTTTCACATTGGGCGCAAGACATGGAAGTTGAAACACCGATAACTTTATTAGGCTCCTCTTCTTTTGTGAAATACGAACCAAAAGGAAATACACTGATTATTACTCCTTGGAATTATCCTATCTTTTTGTCTTTGTCGCCAATAATATCTGCAATAGCGGCAGGAAATGCTGTAATACTAAAACCTTCAGAATTTACACCTTATACAAATGTCGCTATCAAAAATTTACTTTTAGCCGTTTTTCCAGAAAATGAACTTGCTGTTATAGAAGGTGACTATACTGTTTCTGGTGAATTATTACAACTAAAATTTAATCATATACATTTTACAGGTAGTTCTACTGTAGGTAAAGTTATTATGAAAGAAGCAGCTAATCATCTAGCTTCTTGCACTTTAGAGTTAGGAGGAAAATCTCCTAGTATTGTAGATGAAACTGCTAACCTAAAAGAAGCAGCGACTAAAATTGTTTGGGGAAAATATCTAAACGAAGGTCAAACCTGTATAGCACCAGACTACATACTAATACAAGCAGCGGTAAAAGTAAAATTTATTGCCTTTGTAAAAAACGAAATTGAAAAGAAATATGGAGATACCGATTTAAAAAGAATTGAATCTAATAACCTTTGTAGAATAATAAATGATAAAAATTATAAGCGATTAAAAACCTTAATAAAAACCAGTACTTTAAACAATGGAAAAATTGAATACGGTGCTACTTTTGATGATAGCGATAGGTATATTTCACCAACCATTATTAGTGATATTTCTTTAACCGATGAGCTAATGAATGAAGAAATATTTGGTCCAATAATGCCGATTGTTTCTTATGAAAATATTGAAGAAGCTATCGCTTTAGTGAATACTAAAGAAAAACCTTTAGCCTTATATATTTTCAGTAAAAAGAAAAAAACCATTCATAAAATTTTAAATGAAACTTCATCTGGTGGCGTTTGTATTAATGAAGTTTTATTACATATAACCAATCCAAATTTACCTTTTGGCGGAATAAATAACTCAGGAATAGGTAAAAGCCATGGAAAATGGGGATTTATTGATTTTTCTAACGAGAAGGCTATACTAAAGCAACATGTGCCTTTTGGCGCAGCTCAACTTTTATACCCCCCCTATTCGAAACTTACGAATAAGCTTATAGAGTTAACCATGAAATGGTTTTAGGGATTTAAAATGCTTGTAAGTCCACTAATTTTCTATACAACCCATTTTTAGAAATCAAGCTAATATGATTTCCCCTTTCTACAATTTCACCCTTATCCATTACGATAATTTCATCAGCAAATTGTATCGTAGATAATCTATGAGCGATTACAATAGAAGTTCTATTTTTCATTAACTTAATCAATGCCCCTTGAACTAATTTTTCAGATTTTGAATCTAATGCAGACGTTGCTTCATCTAAAATTAAAATTGGCGGATTTTTTAAAATTGCTCTTGCTATAGTCAATCTTTGTCTTTGCCCTCCACTCAGGTTCTGTCCTCTATCTCCTATTATTGTATTATAACCATCTGGCATTTGACTAATAAACTCGTCTGCATTTGCCACTTTAGCTGCTTGAATAATTTCTTCTTTAGTAGCATCTATGCCAAAGGCGATATTATTGGCAACAGAATCATTAAACAGGATAGATTCCTGTGTTACAACACCCATTTTTTCACGTAAAGATTGCTTACTTAAGTCTTTTATATTTATCCCATCTATTTTAATAGTTCCACTAGAAACATCATATAACCTTGGAACTAGATCTGCAATTGTTGTCTTTCCAGCCCCAGAAGAACCTACAATTGCTAAAACGTCTCCTTTCTTAATTTCTAAGTTTATATTCTTTAATACTTGGGTGTTATCATAGTTATGGTATGCAAAACTTACATTTTCAAAAATGATACTTGTATCGAAAGATTCTTTTTGAATTGGCTTTTTTATTTCTAAAATATCTGTGACTTCACGGAGTACAGCATCAATTCTCTTTACAGAACCCAAACCTTTTTGGATATTGAAATAAGCGGTAGAAAAACTTTTTGCTGGGCCAATTATTAATCCAAAAGTCATTAAGTATAATATAAACAAAGAAGCCTGAATATTTCCGTCAATAACTTCTTTCCCACCAAACCATACGATAGAAGAAAAAATGGTGATCGACAAAAACTCTGTTAATGGAGAAGCTAGAACTCGTCTTCTTTGGACTACATTCATTAACTTCAAAAATATTTTTGATTCGTTTTCAAACTGTGTTCTTCTATACTTTTCTGCTGTAAATGCTTTGATTACACGCATCCCAGAAATAGTTTCATCATACAATGAAGTTAAAAACCCTACTTTTTCTTGTCCTTCAAAGGAATTTTTCTTTAAAGATTTACCAATAGTCCCAATCAAAACGATTATCAAAATAATTAGTAGAAAAACAAAAAAAGTTAATTTGGTACTGATAGAAAACAAAATCCATAAAGAAATAGCGATAGTTATAGGTTCCTTTATAAAAACTTCTAAAATACTTAAAATACTATGCTCTACTTCTGTGACATCTGTAGTTAAGGTAGAAATAAGGTTTCCTTTTTTTACTTTGTTAAAATAAGATAATGGTAAAGAAAGAATTTTATTGTTTAAAGCTATTCTGACATCCTTTACTATTCCATTTCTTATAGAAGCTAAAAAGAATTGTGCAAAATATCTAAATAAATTCTTTAAGAAAAATAAAGAAATGATAAGAATAGCAATAAATATTAAGCCCGCTTCTTTACTATCATACTGCATAATAACTTTAGAAATGTAAAAGTCTAGGTAGTTTTTAAAAGTTTCTACGCTAAATGCCCATTCAGGTTTAACTGTTACCAAATTATCTGGATTGAAAAGGATATCAATAAACGGGAGTACCCCTCCTAATGATGCAAAACTAAAAACAGTATATAAAAAATTAAAGGCAATATTCAAGCCTGCGCTTAGCTTATAGTTTTTTAAGTATTTAAGTAAATCTAAAAATTGTGTCATAACTAGTGCAAATATAATGAAAGAAGTTTTAATAAGTTATAGTCTAGATTTTAACTTTCTAGAGCGTTTTTAAGTGATAAACCCTTACTAAATCTATACTTTTAAAAAACATTAAAAAAAAACATTAAAAATGCTTGGAAAATAAAAAAAGAATCCTTTATCTTTGCAAACCTTTATAGCAATATATCGGAGATTCCTTCTTAGCTCAGTTGGTTAGAGCATTTGACTGTTAATCAAAGGGTCCTAGGTTCGAGTCCTAGAGAGGGAGCAAAATTAAGCCACTAGAAATAGTGGCTTTTTTACTTTTAAAATGTATTTTTGCAAAAAATAAACAGATAAATGAGTATAGTAACAGTAGGAACAGTAGCATTTGACGCTATAGAGACACCATTTGGTAAGACAGACAAAATTGTTGGTGGAGCAGCCACTTATATTTCTTGGGCAGCTTCTTATTTTTCAAATGATATGAATATTGTTTCTATTATAGGAGACGATTTTGATATGGATGAATTGAAAAAATTGAAAGCTAGAGGTGTAAATACTGACGGAATAGAAATTGTAGCTGGAGAAAAATCATTTTTCTGGTCTGGGAAATATCACATGGATATGAATACTAGAGATACTTTGGTGACAGATTTGAATGTTTTATTAAAATTCAACCCTGTATTACCTGCATCTTATAAAAATCCAGATATTTTAATGCTAGGAAATATTGACCCTGCATTACAAGCAAAAGTAATTGATCAAGTAACTACTAGGCCAAAATTAGTTGTTTTAGATACTATGAATTTTTGGATGGATATTGCTATGGATAACTTAAAAGCAGTTATTTCTAAAATTGATGTTATTACAATTAATGATGAAGAAGCTAGACAACTTTCTGGAGAGTATTCTTTAGTAAGAGCTGCACGTAAGATTGCTACAATGGGTCCTAAATATGTTGTAATCAAAAAAGGGGAACATGGAGCACTATTGTTTCATGAAGACAATGTGTTTTTCTGCCCAGCATTACCATTAGAAGAAGTTTTTGACCCAACAGGTGCTGGAGATACTTTTGCAGGAGGATTTGTTGGTTGGCTAGATAAAACTAAAGACATAAGCTATGACAACATGAAAAGAGCTTTAATTTATGGTTCTGCTATGGCTTCATTTTGTGTAGAAAAATTCGGTACAGAAAGATTACGAGAATTAACGCAAGAAGAAATTCAAATTAGAGTTAATCAATTTATTAACTTAATGAAAGTAGATATTACTATAGACTAGGATTTTAGTTTACTATAAAAATGTTCTATAAATTTTTTTATAGAAATGGCTCTATGGCTAATTAGCCCTTTTTCTGTCATACTCATTTCGGCAAAAGACTTTTTGAAGCCTGCGGGTAGGAATAAAGCATCATAGCCAAATCCTTTTTCGCCTCTTTTTTCTTTAAGAATTTCACCTCTCACAACGCCTTCATATAGGTTTGATGTGTTATTGTCAATAAAAGTTGCAACTGTTCTAAATTGTGCCGTTCTTTTTGTTTCTGATTTCAAGTTTTTTAATAGTAATTCCATATTCTTTTCAGCATCACAATTTTCACCTGCATATCTAGCAGAATATACACCTGGTGCTTTATTTAACACATCTACTTCTAAACCCGTATCTTCTGCTAAAACGGGTAATTTGTATTGATCATATATTGTTTGCGCTTTTAAAACAGAATTTTCTTCCAACGTTTTTCCAGTTTCTTCAATATCTTCTAAATAACCCATTTCTTTTAAAGAAACTATTTCAATTCCTTCTGGCAAAAGTTCTCTAATCTCTTCTACTTTATTTTCATTTCCTGTGGCAAATATTATTTTCATAGCCTAAAATTAGTCATACAATTTAATGATTGAGTAGTTTCTGCAAGAAAAATTTTATTTAAACTACTTGTTTTGTAAATTTGCAAAAGAAATTAAGAGTATGAATGATAAAACAAGAAAAATTATAGGTATTTGGCTTTTAATCGGGCTTGTAATGGTGATTGTTCAGGTGATTCTTGGAGGAATTACTCGTTTAACAGATTCTGGACTTTCTATTACTGAATGGAATGTTGTAAAAGGCGTTTTACCGCCGCTAAATGAGGCAGATTGGCAAATAGCATTTGGTAAATATCAAGATTTGGCCAAACAACAATTTGAGCATATTCACGCTAATATGACTTTAACTAAATTTAAAGGGATTTATTTTTGGGAATGGTTTCATAGATTATGGGCTCGTTCTATGGGTTTTGTATTTCTTTTTCCGTTTTTATATTTTTTAAAGAAAAAGATGATACCATCTTGGTTGTTAAAAAGATTAGGCATTGTAATACTCTTAGCCATGCTTGTTGCATCTATCGGTTGGTTAATGGTTGCTAGTGGCTTTGACGACACTAAAAGAACTTGGGTTAGTGCTTATAAACTATTATTGCACCTAGGTGTTGCCGCCATTTTATTTTCTTATTTATTTAAAACAAGTTTATACGTTTTACAATCAGAAACCAAAGATCAACATCTAGTTAAGTTTTACAAACTTTCTAAAATAATACTTGTTCTGGTGTTTACTCAAATATTAATTGGGGCGCTTATGGCTGGCATGAGAGCTGGGGCAGTTCACACTCATTTTCCTTTTTTCTTAGGGAATAATACTTTAGTAGCTATACTTCAATCCAATACAAATTTTTCTTTAGAAAGTATGATTAATTACGAGAGTAACAACTTTGTAAAAGCATTAGTACAAGTTTTTCATAGAAGTTTCGCTTGGATAATTTTTAGTATGAGTATCTATTTTTTTTTAAAACTAAGAAAAGAGCCTATTTCAGAAAAATTAAATACGGGAAACACCATCATGTTGATTCTTATTCTTATTCAATTTACCCTAGGCGTATTTACAATAATTAATTATATCAATCCTTCTTTGTTAATTCCACTAGGCGTATTACACCAAGCATTTGCCTTTTTCTCATTAATTAGTTGGGTATATATTTCTTTTCAATTTAAGAAGAAACTATTTTAGTTTATAAATACAACTTTAGCAACGGCCTTGTTTTTATTGTCATTGTCTGAACTAAAGATTAAATAAACGCCTGTACTTGCCCTTCTGCCTTTATAATCTTTACCGTCCCAAGCATATTTACCACCTAACGCATAACCGTCATCTATTAAAGTACCTGCAATATCAGTAATTTTAATATAGGAATTAGCGACTAAACCTGTTACCGAAATAGTTCCTTGATATTCGGGATGTACAGGATTGGGAAAAGCCTTAATATTTGAAATGTCTACGGAAGGTTCGGTTGCATCTCCAATATAAGAAGCTATTCCTTCTGAAGTACCAATAAAGACTTCTCCGGTATATTCATTTACCGAAATACTAAGTATTTCATTGGAAGGCAAAGGACTGTTTTCTGTATTGAAATTAAAAATAACATCTTCGCCAGATTCACTAACTAGCCAAACACCTGTTGTAGTTCCGACCCACTTTCTGTTCGCTCCATCTACTGTTATTGCTTTTACAACATCTGTATCAAACAAATATTCAACATAATCATCTAAAGTTGACTTAATTCTTCTAGAAACTATACAGTCTGAACCAATTTCAAAAATATCTTCCGGGCAATCAAAAACAGCTATTCCTTGATCTGTGCCAAGCCAAATTGATCCATTCTTATCTTCTGCAATTACATTTACGTTATTATGTGGCAAATTTGCTGTAGATGAATTTAAAGCAATGCTTTCATTATCATGGTTTCCTGCCAATTCACTTAAATTAGGAAATAAGGCTATTCCATTTCTAAATGAACTCACCCAAACTTGATCTCTTGAATCTACAAAAACACCTCTATATTTTTGATTATCGCCACCTGTAATCAAAGGATAACTATACCAATCTCCAGATTTAGTCATTACTTTTAAAGCCCTACTTGTATGACTATTTACCATCCAAACGTTTTCTTTAGAATCAAAATCGATACCGACTACATAAATATTGCTTCCGCCAGTTTGTACTTCTAGCAAAGAATTTATTGTATCAAAAACTTCTATGTTTTCATAATCATAAACTACTAAACCTGAAGTTGTACCTGCATAAACACTCCCATTGATAGGGTTTTCTTTTACATCAAGAAAATTTAAAACATTCGCTAAGCCACTTGTATTAAATCTATTGACACTATACCATTGATTTTCTCGGAAATAATAAAATCCATTCACATTATAATCTGCTACTATTCCAGTCAGTAATGTTCCAGAAGCAGCAAACACTTTATCTTTTCTACTACTTAAAGAAAAAACATCACTGCTAAATGGTTTATTCTTAGGAGAAAGTCTTTGGTTTTTATAATAATCTATTAATCCCCAACCTAAATCTGCTATATATAAATCGGTTGCATTATTTTGAATTGCCATTAGCGGTTTTAAACTATTTTCATTTTCGACAATAGTTACTTGAATGTCATCAATAATAACAAATTGATTTTCTAATTCGATACCTAAAGAATCTCTATCAACAACGCTAATTAATTTTTCTGAAGATTTTAAAGATACAAAAGTAGCATATTGATCATCAAAAATCAATTCCCAATTGGCATTAGTTCTTTTATAAATTTTGCTGGCAGATGAAACATAAATAGCCTCATTATAAACTTCTATTTCACTCACGACACCGACAGGCATAGGAATTTGATTGTTTTCCCAACTTGAAAAATCTAATAAGTTTACTCCATCTAAAGGAGCAGTTTTCACTCCTTGTCCTTTGGTTAATGCATAAATAGTATCTTTAAAAATAGCACAATCAAGTACTTCTATAGGATTTCCATCATTACCAATAATAAATGTGTTATCTATTTCTTGATTAGGAATATCTAATACCACAATACCAATATCTGTAGCCAAAAAAGCCTTGGAATTGAAAATGAAGATGTTATTTATATTCTTAGAAGTAGAAATCGCTTTATTCTTAATATCCGGAATATTAGTAATCGTTAAGTTCTCGCTTATCAAATCAATATTGGTAGAATTATAAGCTACAATAAAAGTCCTTTCATCTTTACAGTAAGCTAATTGGCTAATACCAATATCACTAAGACTATTAGATTTGTCAAGTTCTCTAGTGGAATTATCTTCTAAATTATAAACTAAAATAGATTCGTTCGTTGCAGAAAAAATTTTCGTATCTGAATAAGCTAAATCTTTTGCAACGTTATAATTAAAGTGCAATCTCCAACTTCCTATTTGTTGAGCTGGCAAATTTATTATGATAAATAAAACTAAAATAGTTGGTAAATACTGCTTTTTCATTTGAGATGCAAATTAATACTTTTTCAATTTAAACGAGAAATTTAATACTATATTATTAATAAACAAAAAATGCGTTCAATATCAATTGAAAATATTTTACTATTTAGGGCAAAGAGTACTTCACGGTAGGAGCAGATTTAATTACCTAGCTCTTAACAAAAGATATCCATCCAAAATAATCAATTATTTATTAAAAAATTTTATGGTTAAATCGCTGATGTTTTCTAAGTGAATAGGCAATATTTTTTCTTGAAAAGGATGTTTACTTCCAAATACATGATCTGCATTATCAATTTCTATTAATTGAGCATTTTTAGACCAAGAATAAAGGTTCCTAGCACTATCTATATGTACTGCCGGGTCATCTTTTCCATGAATAATCAACAATGGTTTTAGGTTTTTTTGAACAGTATTCTTAATGTTTAGTCTTTTAATGTTTTTCAAATAATCTGTATAGAACTGATATTTAATAGGCATTTTTTGACCTGTTCTTCCGTTAGTGAAAATATATTCTCCAGCTATTTCCCATTGTTTAATTTGGGCTTTAGTTCCAAATCGATCAAAACTATCTATAGCTGACCAAGTACAAGTTTTATTTACAATTTCTTCTTCCCCATTTTTTACTAAAACGGCACCACATCCTCTACTATGTCCAATCAAAAATACTTTTTGGTTCCACGAGTTTTTTAAAGGAAATTCGTCTGATTTTGTCCAATCTATTACTAGCTGAAGATCTAGTAATTCTTTAGAATAATTATTCTCAGAAAAAGCAGTAATATTTTCAAAATCTTCTAACGAATTAGGACTAGTCCCATTATGTGAAAAATTAAATTTTAAAAAGATAAAATTATTATTGGCAAATTTATTGGCGACTAAATTCCAAGCACCCCAATCTTTAAAACCTTTAAACCCATGACAAAAAATAACCAATGTTTTCTTTGTTTGATCATTAATAGAACTCAGGTCTATACTTATTGGTAAATTATTAGCACCGCTAATTATGGAATGAAGCTTTTTCATTTACGCTATAATAATTGTCTTATTTGTGAAATCGATGCCAATTTAGATTTGCACAAAATAGTATTCTCACTTATGCTTCTTCAGCGGTAGTTTCTGTATTACTATTTAATTTTGTAAAATCTATTTTATCTTCCTCAAACTTTCTTTCTCCAAATAATGCTACTAAATCATCTTTAAATAACACTTCTTTTTCTAATAAAGTCTTTGCTAAGATATGTAATAAATCTTCTTTTTCTGCTAACAACTTTTGAGCTCTTGCATATTGAAAATCGACAATATCTTTAATCTCTAAATCAATAACTCTAGCAGTAGCTTCTGAATAAGGCTTTGAAAAAGAATTTTCTTGCATCATACCATAGTAAGATAAATTACCTATTTTCTCACTCATACCATAAATCACGACCATAGAATACGCTTGTTTAGTCGCTGAATCCAAATCACTTTGAGCACCCGTAGAAATCTTATTAAAAATAACTTTTTCTGCAGCTCTTCCACCCATCGTCATACACATTTGATCTAAAATTTCTTCCGTTCTAGTCAAATATTTTTCTTTAGGTAAATATTGCGCATAGCCCAATGCTGCTACACCTCTAGGCACTATAGACACCTTAACCAAAGGATGTGCATTTTCTAAAAACCATCCACACAAAGCATGTCCTGCTTCATGATAAGCAATAATCTTCTTCTCTTCAGGTAAAATTACTTTATTCTTCTTTTCTAAACCACCAATAATTCTATCTATAGCATCATTAAAATCATCCATCTCAACAGAAGACTTATCTTTTCTTGCCGCTACCAAAGCTGCTTCATTACATATATTTGCAATGTCCGCACCAACAAACCCAGGTGTTTGAGAAGCTAACTTATCTGAAGAAACTTTTCCAGAAATTTTTATATTCTTAAGATGAACTTTAAAAATAGCAACTCTTTCACTTAAATCTGGTCTGTCTACAGAAATTTGTCTATCAAATCTACCTGGCCTCAATAAAGCTTTATCTAAAACATCTGGTCTATTAGTTGCTGCAAGCATAATTACACCTTTATCACCACTAAATCCGTCCATTTCAACAAGTAACTGATTCAAAGTGTTTTCCCTCTCATCGTTACTTTGCATATTATTTTTCCCTCTAGCTCTTCCAATAGCATCAATTTCGTCAATAAAAATAATACATGGAGCTTTCTCTCTTGCCTGCTTAAATAAATCTCTAACTCTAGAAGCACCAACACCAACAAACATCTCCACAAAATCAGAACCTGAAATACTAAAAAACGGAACTTTCGCTTCTCCAGCCATTGCTTTAGCTAATAAAGTTTTTCCTGTTCCTGGAGGGCCAATCAACAGAGCCCCTTTAGGGATTTTACCACCAAGCTTAGTATATTTTTGAGGATTTTTTAAAAAATCCACAATTTCCATCACTTCTTCCTTTGCACCATCTAAACCAGCAACATCCTCAAAGGTATTTTGAGTCTTTTGATCTTTATCAAATAACTTTGCTTTAGATTTACCAATATTAAATATTTGGCCACCACCCATTCCACCACCACCGGCACGTCTCAACATGATAAACATAAATACCCCTATCAAAATTAATGGTGCAAATAAATACAAAGATTCGAAAATTGAAGTTTCTTCTACTACAGTAAAATCTAATTTATCTTTAATAGAAAAATCTTTTTGAACTACATTTATAGATTCCTCAAAACCCTGAGCTGAAAGAATATTAAAAACAGCATCGGGGTTTTTAGCTCCAAATACAGCTTTTCCAGTATCAATTTTTAAGTCTTTGTATTTTTCATTAAACTTTGATTCATTTTTTAGAAAAACTTTAGCCAGTTTATTATTAACTACTATCACGTTTTCAACATCATGAGACTTAAACATCTCTTCAACAAAACGTTTTTGAGAAATTTCTGACGCTTTTCCAGTTGAATTATTCATTAATATCAACATTAAAAAAGCAAAACCCAAAATTCCATAAATCCAACTAGAATTAAATCCAGGATTTACAGGTTTCTTTTTATTCTCTTTTTTAATTGTATTTTTCTTTTTGTTCTCCATAATTATTTATGTTCTATAGTTTGGGCATCACTCCAAAGTTCTTCTAATTGATAATATTCTCTTGCCTCTTTATGAAAAACATGGACAACCACATCAAAATAATCTAAAATAATCCAATTCCCTGAAATCTTACCTTCTTGAGCTTTTGGCATTAATCCTAATTCATCTTTAACTTTTTTAAATACAGAATCAGATAAAGCAGCTACTTGCGTATGAGAAGTTCCATTAGCAACTACAAAATAATCAGTAATAACATCATCTAATTTACGTAAATCCATAGTAATAACATCTTCGCCTTTTATATCCATTAACGCTTCTACTATTATTTCTTTTAATTTTTCAGTCTCTTTAGTTATCTTCATCAAATTATGTTAATTTCGCTTTTGTTTATACTATTTATTGCATACAAAAATGAAAATTGACCTTACTATCCAAGATGTTAAACTTAGAAACCAAAATCTTAAGAATAAACAGCTGCGAGTCAACCAATACTTTTGCTAAGGAATTATTATCAAAAAGTGAGCCAATAGAGGGTACCGTAATAATAACTGACAAACAAACAAAAGGAAGAGGACAATTTGGCAATTCTTGGCAATCTGAGAATAATAAAAATTTAACTTTTTCTATTATTCTTAAACCAAAATTTCTTATCCCTTCCCATCAGTTTTATTTGTCAAAAATATCCGCCATTACAAGTGTTTTAAGTCTTAATGAATGCACAAATAAACAATTTAGTATAAAATGGCCAAATGATATCTACTTTAATGATAAAAAAATTGGTGGAATTTTAATTGAAAACTCTATTACAACAAATAGGATAATTGATTCTATAATAGGAATAGGTATCAATATTAATCAAACTTTTTCAGAAGATTTAATGATTGCAACTTCCTTATCCGAAATATTAAATAAACCACAAAAAATAGAGCCTATTCTAATTAAATTTCTAAATACATTTGAAAAATTATTCATAATGCTTCAAAATAATAAACTAGAAGAAATTAACAGTCTCTACCACTCTCTATTATTAGGAATAAATCAAAAAAGAAAATTTATTGACACTAAATTAAATTTAGAAATTTCAGCTATATTAAAAGGAGTTAATTCCATTGGCCAATTACATTTATACTCAAACGAAAATGATTTATTTTATAATTTAAAAGAATTAAAATGGATTTTTTAAAGAAATTATACTCCTATTCTTTCTCCCATTTTAATAGTAGTTTCAAACCCATTTTTTGTATTTACAACTAAATCATTATCCAGTTTAACTTTAGATGAATCTATTAAAAGTATTACCGTTGATCCTCCAAAAGAAAAATAACCTTTTTCCAATCCTTTTGAAACATCAGTATTGGGTTCATATGTCTGAAATATACTCCCAACCATTGTTGCTCCAACTTCACTAATCAATACATCCCCCTTATCCTTAGTTTTTAAAGTCGAAATAGATCTTTTATTTTCGCAGAAAATTGCAACATTTTCTTGAACTGCATAAGGAGAAACGGAGTAATAAAACCCATCAATCATCTCAGTTTTAGAAATATTCCCATCATATGGGAAATGATATCTGTGGTAATCATTGGGAGCTAGCCTTATAATAATTAAAGAAGAATTTTCATTCTTCTTTGCTAAGGTTTCATCTTGTAAAAAATTACGCAATGTAAATTTTCTTCCTTTTACAAAAAACTTATCAATTTGAGCAATATTTTCAAAAACTAGAATTTTTCCATCTGCAGGTGAAACAACACCATCTCCAATTGGTCTACAATCAACTTTTAATTTACGGTAAAAAAAATTATTGAAAGTCTTAAATTCTTTAATATTCAACACCGATTCATTCATGTTAATTTTGAAATCATCAACAAATTTTTGAATTCTATTTGAAGAATTAGCTTTATCCATTTGCCTACCAAACAATACAGACAAAAATTTTCTTTTAACTATTAGATGTAACGGTAATACTCCAAAAGGATTTGTGAATATAAATTTCAATAAACCTTTATTAGGAGGTATTTCAATTTCAATTTCTTTAGATATCCTATTAATAATTTTTATTTCATTCATAAACAACTCTAAAATATTAAAAAAAAAGCAAAGCATTGAAAAAACGGCAAAAAAAAGACTCA
>CAWVRT010000013.1:0-49745 GCA_963932515.1 uncultured Chitinophagales bacterium | reverse complement strand
TGGCTGTACAACTGATAGTACTTTTACGATAACAGAACCTTTACCATTAAGTATTAATTTCACAAAAAATGATGAACATTGTTTTAATGCAGATGGAGAAATAGAAGCGATTGTATCAGGAGGAGAAATGCCCTATGAATATACTTGGAATAATTTAGCAATTGGAAACAATGGAATAGCTACAGGTATTGTTGCAGGGACATATTCAGTTACTGTTACAGATTATAACGACTGTACTGTTCAAGCTACTACTAGTATTATTAACCTAGCTGCTCCGATAGTAAGTAATGCAACTATTATTGGTGTTAGTTGCGCTGGTGATAACAATGGTCAAATATTAGTAGATGTAATAAATGGAAGTAATCCAATACAAACTAATTGGTCAAACGGCACAAACAATGAAGACTTATTGAATGTTACCGCAGGAAATTATACCCTTTCATTAATAGATTATTTTGGCTGTACAACTGATAGTACTTTTACGATAACAGAACCTTTACCATTAAGTATTTCATTGAATGTAATTGACAATTCTCCAAACGGAGTAAGCACAATAACAGCAAATGCATCAGGTGGAACACAAATTTATCAATACAATTGGAATACAGGTTCACAAGCCCAATCTATTACGAACTTATCTTCTGGAGTATACACCATAACCGTAACAGATGCGCAAGATTGCACAACAGATACGTCTGTTGTCATTGGAAAAGAGCTTGCAATTATCAATACCGGTTTTATTGAATTATTAAACTTATATCCAAACCCTAGTAAACATATTGTAAACTTAGAAATAGCTTTGAAAAATATAGCAGATATAAAAATTACCGTTTACAATACTTTAGGACAACAATTGTACATTAACAAAACAAACAATATTCTAAATAAAACTGAATCAATAGATATTAATCATTTTACTAATGGTGTTTATTATTTAGAACTGGAGATTAAACAACAAATAGAAATATTGAAGTTTATTAAAATAAACTAACTCTAAGCATTTATTTTATTAAAAAAGGGGAATTACAAAATTATAATTCCCTTTTTTTAACAGTAATATTTCCAATAAGATTATGAATGAAGCACTTGCATTACCATTCAATAAAAAATTATTTTTAAACCACCTTGTCAATATTTATTAGATTCGAAATAGCCAGTGGTTTTACAATAACAATAGCGTCTTTCATTATTTTTACAGCTTTACCAAGATTCATAACGTTTTCTGACAATAAATTTTTTGCACCAAAACCAGCAACTGCAAAAAAGTGTTTTATCAAAGCATTTGTATCTCTATCCAATCCAGCTAACATTTTTATAGGAATTGATGCATTCGTCCCTCCTTTTTTCAAATATTCGTACACAGCAACTTTTAACAAATCGTTACTCATTACGCCATACAATGCATTGGCCAATATGTTTACATTAGCATTCAAGCGGACTCTTTCTTTGTAATATTTTTTAACATTACTGAAAATTAATTCTTGATCTTCAAAATCAGGCATCGACATTAAAGCATCTCCTAATAATTTAATATCTTGAAAAATTGCAGTTAAACCACCTCCTGTTAACGGATGACGCATATTTAAAGAATCTCCCAATAATACAGCCCCTTGTATTTTTCTCGGTTTAGCAGGCATTAATTGATTAGCCATTACTTTAAACTTTCCTCCTTTATATGCATTTATAAAAGCTGGTTGAACTTCTTTAGGTAAATACGGAATAACATTTTTTTCTAAATGTTCATTTATTTGCACTCCTCTTCTTGGTGGAATATCACTAGGAAAATCGACCAAACACCTTATCTCTCTACTATTTATTGGATAACAAACAAATGGTGTAGGGCCACTCAAAAACAAATGACCATGATTTGGAAAAGGTAAATCAGCGTTTTTCATTAACACACCAATAAAATGTGAAGTAATACTGACTTCATTATCACTCAATACTTTTCTCAACCTAGAATAAAATCCATCACTAGCTATTGTTAATTTCGCATCAACATCAAAATGTTCTTCTTTATCATTGTCATAATAAGTAATACCGACAACTGTTTCTTCTTGTTTTCGCAACTCCGTAACATTACCTTTTATGAAAGTAACATTATCGAAAGAGCCTAAATAATCTCGTATTTTTTGTAAGAAAAGCCCACTATTTACGCCAATTCCAATTTGTTTTTTAGTTCCATCTTCATTATAAGGAATTTGAAAGGCTTCCCCATCTTTAATCATAGCGTAACCATATACTTCCTGCGCATCAAACCCTTCAAGACAAGAATCTAAACCCATTTCTTTAAACAAATTTACAGCACCAGGTTGTAACAACTCTGCAACTATACGATCTTTGAAATCGAAATCCTTATCAATTATAGCAATTTTGTAACCTTTGGGAGCTAAAAAGCTAGCCATGGTAGCGCCAGCCATTCCAGCACCAGCAATACACAAATCAAACCTTTGTTCCATAGAATTAATTTTAGCGAAAATAGTAGATTAGTTAAACTTTATATTATTTGTCAAGCTATTAAAGGCTTCAAAATGAATAGAATTCTCCAAATTCTTTGAAGACATTTCATTCATAAACTTATTGTAATAAAATTCAAAATCATTCATATTTTTGATAGCACTAAAGATTTCAAGCGTTAATGATCTTTCAATTTTCACAACACCTTTAAAAGTATCGGCATTGTTGTATAATTTTGAAAGAGTCGCAATTGCCATTATTTGAGGTATCGCACAAAAACGGAATACTTGCTCATTTTCTAACTTATTCATATATTCAATAGTATCTGGCAAATTAGCCATCGCATTTAAAACCATTTCATTTAAACAATCTAAAGAAATTTTATTTTCTGGATTTTTTACAAAGAAATCTTTTTCTTCCGCATATTTTCTCCAAATTTGTTCTGGCCAGAAAAAACGATCTGCATAAATATCTTCTTGATAGTCTCTAGTAATATTTGTTTTCTGTAGAAACAAACCCATAGAATTTGAAAGAATTTTTTCATCTTTCAAACTAATATCTTCTAAACCTGAAGCTGAAAAAATATCTGATAAACCAATTCCTACTAAACCTGCTACACAATGACAATACTTATCATAATCTGCAGTAGTTTTTATTTCCATTTCAGTATAATCTGCCATTCCCTCACCCATTAACTGCGTGATGTTTTGAATCGCTTTTTGGTATGCTGGGTTTAAAGTACTCATAAACCTAGCTACTTTATAATACTGCTCTAATAGTTCTACTTCATTCTCGTTTTCACCAATATTCACTAAGCAATAAGAAGAATTTAAACACTTCATATAGAATGTTTTCAAAGTGGCACTTTTAAAGTTTTCATCCACTGTCATGTCATCTTCAATAGAATCTAAGGCTCTCAATACTAAATAAAAAACGGCAATAGCATCTTTCAATTCTGCTGGCAATTGTTGAATCACCAAAGCAAAAGAACGAGATACTTTAGTTAAGCTATTGTAGCAAAAATCTTTATCCGCTTTTTCTTTAGATAAAGACGATTTTACTTTGTTTTTTCCTATGTTTACAACAGACTTTAAAGTGTTTGAAACTCTTGAAAAACTTCTTGTACTATCCTTTACATTTAAATTCATAATGTAAAATAAAGCATAATACCAAAGCAAGTAGTACAAGTATAAGCCGAACCCTTATTTGGACGTGCGAACGGCTGAATATGAACACTTAATCAATTAACATCCAGTTAAATAGATAAATATCAACTTTCTTAATAAAATAGTAGGAATTGAGTTAATATCCCTCCTGTTATACAAAACTAATGCATTATTTGAAGTATAAAAATTCTTCTAATTCAAAAATACTTATTTTCGCATAAAAGAAATTGTTTAGACTATTAATTTCAAAAAGGTTATAATATGTTAGCTGTAAAAAAAAGTTGGAAAGATTGGAAATTATTTACTAAAAATGGTAGACAATTTTGGGCATATAAAAGTGATGCTAATAGTCTTACAGCGGTAAAACAAACATCGATTTCGTTAAGTGAAGACGAAAAAGCACAGATGATAAAAGACTTTACTTTTGACAAATGCAGCAATCCAAATTCTGGTGATAAAGTATTTCGACACCTTCAAATAGAAAAAGGCTTCACGTCTTTTGAAGGAAAAGCAAAAAGTGAAAACTTAAAAGACCGTGTAGAACATAAAATCAGAAAAGGTTTCCATTTCTTTAAACATCTTCTGTCAGACGAAGGACATCTTCCTGGCGATTATGGTGGCCCAATGTTTCTAATGCCAGGTTTAATTATTGCTTCTTATATTGCTAAAGCACCGTTACCAGAACAACATCAAGAATTAATGAAAATCTATATCAACAACCATCAAAATGATGACGGCGGTTGGGGTTTTCATATTGAAGGACATTCTACCATGTTTGGAACAGTTATGCAATACGTTTCTTTAAGACTAATGGGCGCAAGTAAAGAAGACCCAACAGTTAGCAAAGCAAGAAATTGGATAAAAACCAATGGTGGAGGAACAAGTATTCCTTCTTGGGGAAAATATTATTTATCGATATTAAATGTTTACGATTGGAAAGGTTTTAACTCTGTATTTCCAGAATTGTGGTTATTGCCAAAATGGTTACCGATTCACCCTTCTAGATATTGGTGCCACAGTAGAATGGTTTATTTACCAATGGCTTATTGTTATGGAAATAAAATAAAAGCGGAAGAGAGTGATTTAATTATTTCGTTGAGAGAAGAAATATATACCGAAGAATATAATAGCATAGATTGGGCAAAAAAAAGAGATCATTGTGCAGATACTGATATGTACACAAACCAAACTGGCTGGTTAAAAATAATGAATTGGTTTACGAATACCTATGAAAAAATAGCACCAAAGTTTTTACGTAAAAAAGCATTAAAATATGTATTAGAATATATCAATGCAGAAGATATTCAAACAAAATATGTAAACATAGGACCCGTAAACCAAGCCATGAATTCTATCTGTATTTGGCATGCTTATGGGAAAGATTCCGAAGAATTCAAAAAACATTATGATAGATGGTTTGACTATTTGTGGCTAGCAGAAGATGGCATGAAAATGGGCGGGTATAATGGTGACCAATTATGGGAAACAGCCTTTACCGTTAGAGCTATGAACGAAAGCTCGATAGGAAAAGATTTCCCTGTAGCAATGACCAAAATGTATGACTTTATTGATTACACGCAAATAAAAGAAGAGAACTATATGCAGGAAGAGTTCTTTAGGCAACCTGCAAAAGGTGGTTGGCCTTTTTCTACACTAGAACATGCTTGGGTTGTTTCTGACTGTACAGCCGAAGGCCTGGGGGCTTGTTTAAGTATGCATCACCAGAAAATTGGCGTGCAAAAAGTAACTGATCGCAGGCTGAAAGATGCTGTAGATTTATTATTGGGTATGCAAAACAAAGATGGTGGTTGGGCTACTTATGAAACTACGCGTTCTTTTAATTGGTTAGAGAAGTTAAACCCTTCAGAAGTATTTGCAGATATTATGCAAGATTATAGTTGGGTAGAATGTACTTCTGCAACAATTCAAGGCTTGTTAGAATTTAAAGAACAGTTTCCAACATATAAAAAAGGGGCGATTGAAAAAGCAGTTGTAGAAGGTTTAGAACTTATTTTAGAAAAACAAAGAGAAGATGGTTCTTGGTATGGTGGCTGGGGCGTATGTTTTACTTACGGAACCATGTTTGGTATAGAAGCTTGTGCCAGAATTAAAGGTCTCGGTATTTATGATGACAATAAATTAGATATAATAATGGCTAAAGCCTGTGATTTCTTAGTTCACCATCAAAAAGGTGATGGTGGTTGGGGTGAAAGTTTTGAATCTTGCTCTAAGAAAGTGTATGTAGAAGCGCATACTTCTCAAGTAATTAATACAGCTTGGTCTTTATTGGCTTTAATAGCTGCAGAATATAAAGATCCGCAAGTTATTGAAAGTGGTATAGAATTATTGCTACAAAGACAAACAGTCGAAGGTGATTGGTTGCAAGAGAATATTTCTGGCGTCTTTAACTTTAACTGTATGGAAACGTATAGCAACTATAGAAATATCTTTCCGTTATGGGCTTTAAATAGATGGTTTGGGAGGTTTTCTACCAAATAGAATATAACTATTTACAAACCAAATGAAACAATTCAAAGACCAACTTAAGCGAACAATCGAAGTCAATTTTCTACCAAAAAAGATTATTTCCTTAGTACCCAGTCAAACAGAACTACTCTACGATTTGGGTTTAGATGTTGAAATAGTTGGTATTACCCAGTTTTGTATTCATCCAAAAGAAAAATACAAAGAAAAAATAAAAGTTGGCGGCACTAAAAATATCAAAATTGATAAAATAAGGGCTTTAAAACCTGATTTAATCATTGCCAATAAAGAAGAGAATAGCAAAGAAGATATTGAAGCATTAGCCAAAGAATTTCCTGTTTGGATTTCTGATATTTACAACTTAGCAGATAGTTACAAAATGATTACTGACATTGGAGAACTTTGTAATAAAGAGTCAAAAGCTATTGAGATTGTAAAACAAATAAGAAGTGATTTTAAACAAATGATAAAGGCTAAACATTCACCAAGTGTTGCTTACATAATATGGCAAAAGCCAATGATGTCAGTTAATCAGAATACTTTTATTCATGAAATGTTACTAGAATCTGGCTTTCATAATGTATTTAAAAATTATTCAGATAGATATCCTGAAATAACAGCAAAAGAATTAACAGAAGCCAATCCCGATTATATCTTCTTATCGTCAGAACCTTATCCTTTTAAAGAAAACCATTTAAAAGAGTTTGGTCAAAAATTTCCGAATTCAGTAATAATTTTAGTAGATGGTGAAATGTTTTCTTGGTACGGTAGTCGATTGAAGAAATTTGGTGAATATTATAATACAAAACTCTACCCATTGCTTAAAAGTAAAAAACAAAGGCAATAACTTTTAATTTACACAAAAAAGCGTAAATTTACCGTCTTTAAAATTAAGAAAATGACAAGCAACGAAATAGCAAAATTAATAGGAGAAGATAAGGCTAAAAGTTTATTAGAATTTAATAATCCAAAGATTTCTAAAGATAGAATTCACGTACCTAGACCGAATTTCATTAATGATATTTGGAGAGATAGCAATCGTTCAAATCAAGTACTAAGAAGTATTAAAGATTTATATGCAAATGGTAGATTAAAAGATACTGGCTATGTTTCTTTTTTACCTGTAGATCAAGGAATTGAGCATACAGCTTCTTCTTCTTTTGCACCAAATCCTGATTATTTCGATCCTGAAAACATTGTAAAATTAGCTATTGAAGCTGGTTGTAATGGCGTAGCTTCTACTTTTGGTGTATTGGCCAATGTAAGTAGAAAATATGCGCATAAGATTCCATTTATTGTGAAAATAAACCACAATGAATTATTAAGCTACCCAAATACTTTTAACCAAATAATGTTTGGAAAAATTAAAGATGCTTGGAATATGGGTGCTGTAGCTGTTGGTGCAACAATTTATTTTGGTTCACCAGAAAGTGAAAGACAAATAGTAGACATAGCAGAAGCTTTTGAATATGCTCACCAATTAGGAATGGCTACTGTTCTTTGGACATACTTAAGAAACCCTGAATTCAAGAAAGACGGAAAAGATTATCATGTTTCTGCAGATATGACTGGTCAAGCAAATCATATTGGCGTAACAATACAAGCAGATATTATTAAACAAAAGATACCAGAAAACAATGGCGGTTTTAATGCAGTAAACTTCTCTAAAACACATCCAGACGTTTATTCAAAATTAAGTTCTGACCATCCTATAGATTTATGTAGATACCAAGTAGCAAACTGTTACATGGGAAGAGTTGGCTTAATCAATTCTGGTGGTGCTTCGGGAGGCGATTCTGATAAAGCAGATGCCGTATCTACAGCAATTATTAATAAAAGAGCTGGTGGTATGGGATTAATTCTTGGAAGAAAAGCATTTCAAAAACCATTAACAGAAGGTGTTGATATTATTAATGCCGTTCAAGATGTTTATTTGAACGATGGTATTACTATTGTATAATAGTAATCGTTTTTAACAAAACAATCAAGCTAAAAAAATCGATATGTCAGATAATAAAAACTGGTTTCAAAGAATGTCAGGAGGAATTTTAACCCCTAACAAAGATAAGAAAGATCTACCAGCTGGGCTTTGGTTTCAATGCCCTAAATGTAAGTCTAGATTCCCCCAAAACGAACACAAAGACAATTTAAAAGTTTGTGAATGTGGCTATCATGATAGGATTTCTCCAAAAGAATATTTTGAAATACTATTTGATACAACAAGATATAAATTACATTTTGAAAACTTAATAGCAAAAGATCCTTTAGGATTTCAAGATTTAAAAGACTACCCTACCCGTTTAGCACAAGCAAAAGAAAAATCTCAAGTAAATGAAGCTATTCAAATTGCTGTAGGTAAAATGAATGACCAAAAAGTTGTTATTGCAGCTATGAATTTTGCTTTTATTGGTGGTTCTATGAATTCAGTCGTTGGAGAAAAAATTTCTAGAGCTATAGATTTATGTATAGAAAATAAGTTTCCTTTAATTATCATTAGTAAGTCTGGTGGTGCTAGAATGATGGAAGCTGGATTATCGTTAATGCAAATGATAAAAACTTCTGCAAAATTAACACAATTATCAAAAGCTAAATTACCCTATATTTCTTTAATGACTGACCCTACAACAGGTGGTGTTACGGCATCTTTCTCTATGTTGGGAGATATTAACATGGGAGAACCTGGTGCTTTAATTGGCTTTGCAGGACCTAGAGTAATTATGGATTTTACAAACAAAAAATCATTGCCTGATGGTTTTCAATCTTCTGAATTTTTGTTAAGTAAAGGATTTTTAGATTTTATAACACCAAGAAAAGATTTAAAAAGACAAATTTCTGAAGTAATCACTGTTTTATTGAATAAGGTGGCATAAACAAATTACTAGATAAAAAAGGCTATTTCTTACGAAATGGCCTTTTTTTTGGTTTTAAACAAAATTTTTCTCAGTAGTATTACTAAAAAATAATCCACTACTGGGATCGGAGACATACTGATTACTTGTTTTTTTTCATTGCGGTGAAGAACGAAAAAAGTTATCTATTTAGTTGGATTTAAGTCATTTTTCAACAAAAAAAAGCCCTAACAAAAAATGTTAGGGCTTAAATATTTATTTTCACAAATAGATTCTTATTTCAATCCATTATAAGTCTTCATCATCTTAGATTTTAAGTTTGAAGCTTTATTACTGTGTATTTGATTTCTCTTTCCAACTTTATCAATTAAAGAGATTAACTTAGATAAAACAGGTTCTGCTTCTTTCTTTTTAGTTAATAATTTGAATTCTCTGATTGAATTACGCATAGTTTTTGCATAATATCTATTTTGCAATCTTCTTTTTGCACTTTTTCTAATACTCTTTTTTGTTGCCTTATGATTTGCCATGATTTCTTCTTATTTTTTAAAGGACTGCAAATGTACATATTTTCTTTTTAAATTCTAATTAAAAAGAAAAAAACATTCACATTATTAAATTAATCTAATTTCTCTATTTTTATTCTACGTGTAACCAAGCTTTTTTTGCTAATAATTGCTCATCAGATTCATTCAAATCAGTATCAATTATGATACAATCTACAGGGCAAACAGAAACACATTGTGCTTCTTCATGAAACCCTTTACATTCTGTACACTTATCATCTACTATAAAATAAAATTCATCAGATAAAGTTTTTTGATTTTTGGAAGCATTAATTTTTTTTCCATTTAATTTAGCAACTAAACCAACTAAATTTGTTCCATCTTGCAAAGTCCATTCTTCTTCTGGTTCATATATTGCCGTATTAGGACATTCAGAAATACAAGCATCACAGTTTATACAATCGTCCGTTATTCTTAAAGCCATTTCAAAAGTTTTATTTAAGAATACAAAGATGACAACTTTTCACTAGAAAGAGAAAGCAATAGAAAAATTTGTTAAAACTTCACTTATTATCTTATACTTTGGTAATTTTGTATTTATTAAAACTGATTCATTAAAAAAAATGAACATGAAAGAACAGAAAGCTACAAAAGCAAAAGAATTAAATCATGTTATTATAAGATTTGCTGGCGATTCAGGAGACGGAATGCAACTGACTGGTTCTCAGTTCGCAGACACTTCTGCTATGCTAGGAAATGACATTTCTACTTTCCCCGATTACCCAGCAGAAATTAGAGCACCACAAGGAAGTACTTATGGTGTTTCAGGTTTTCAAGTACATATTGGACATCAGGAAGTACGAACACCCGGAGACGATAGCGACATAGATGTTTTAGTAGCAATGAACCCTGCTGCCTTAATTAAAAACATTAGCTCTATTACTCCAGGGAGAACAATTATAGTAGATACTGATAGTTTTAGTAGGAAAAATATAGAAAAAGCTGGTTATACAAGTAATCCTTTAGAGGATGGTTCTTTAGAGAATTATAGATTAATTGAAGCTCCTATTACTTCTTTAACAAAGGAAGCGATAAAACATATTGGTTTAGATAACAAAACGATGGATCGCTCAAAAAACATGTTCGCTTTAGGAATGGTTTTTTGGATGTTTACTAGACCCCTAGACCATACAATAAACTATATAGAAACAAAATTCAAACATTTACCTCAAGTAGTTGAAGCAAATGTAAAAACCTTAAAAACTGGTTATAATTATGCATTAACGTTAGAATTACTCCCAACTCCTTATACTATTTTGCCAGCTAAAATGAATAAAGGAACTTACCGTATAATCATGGGTAATCAAGCAACTGCTTGGGGTTTTATAGCGGCTGCACAAAAAACTAAATTATCTTTATTTTTAGGCTCCTATCCGATAACACCGGCTTCAGATATTTTACATGAACTAACGAAACATCAAGGACTTGGTGTCACAACTTTTCAAGCAGAAGACGAAATAGCAGGAATTGGTGCAGCTATTGGCGCATCCTTTGCTGGAAACTTAGCAATAACTACGACTTCTGGACCTGGTTTAGCCTTAAAAGCGGAAGCCATTGGTTTAGCATTAATGACTGAATTACCTTTGGTTGTCGTAAACGTGCAAAGAGGTGGACCTTCTACTGGCTTACCTACAAAAACAGAGCAATCAGATTTATTACAATCTATGTTTGGTAGAAATGGAGATAGTCCCGTAATTGTCGTTGCAGCAAGTACTTCGGCAAATTCTTATGATTGGGCTTATGAAGCTTCTAGATTAGCTTTAGAACATATGACCCCAGTAATTCTTTTATCTGACGGATACATTGCCAACGGTTCTGAACCTTGGAAATTAAGAAGATTGGCAGATATGCCTGATATAAAACCAAACTTTGTGGATTTAAATGAAAAAGATTGGTTACCTTACAAAAGAGATGAAAAAACTTTAGTAAGAAAATGGGCTATTCCAGGTATGAAAGGCATGGAACATAGAATTGGTGGCTTAGAAAAACAGGAAGATACTGGAAATGTTTCTTATCTACCTAAAAACCATGAAAAAATGGTTAAGATTCGAGCAGAAAAAATACAGCGAGTTGCCAACTATATTCCTTTACAAGAAATTGAAGGAGCGCAAGAGGGTGAATTACTTGTTGTTGGCTGGGGTGGGACTTATGGAAGTATTCATACTGCCCTAAAAGAAATAAACCAAGAAGAGGAAAAAATTGGTTTTATTCATTTTAACTATATAAACCCTATGCCAAAAAATATCAAAGAAATATTTTCTAAATTTAAGAAAATAATTGTTTGCGAATTAAATTTAGGGCAAATGACTATTCTTTTAAGAGATAGATTCCCTAGTCAAGATTTTATGAAATTCAACAAAATTCAAGGACAACCATTTAATATAAAAGAATTGGTTAACAAGTTTAATCAAATTTTAGGAACAAACTAAAACAAATAAGATGTCTGAAAATCCAAAATTTACCTATAAAGATATGCAAAGCAGCCAAGAAGTACGTTGGTGCCCAGGCTGTGATGATTACGTAATTTTAAGAGCTGTTCAAAAAGCTTTACCAGAAATTGGTAAGAAAAAAGAAGATATTGTTTTTATCTCAGGAATTGGTTGCTCATCTAGGTTTCCGTATTACGTAGAAACTTTTGGCATGCACTCTATTCATGGTAGAGCACCTGCAATTGCTACGGGTGTCAAATTAGCTAATCCAAATTTAAGCGTTTGGGTTATCACTGGCGATGGGGATTCTATGGCTATTGGTGGTAATCATTTTATTCATTTAATTAGAAGAAATATTGATTTAAACTTAATTTTATTCAATAATGAAATTTATGGGTTAACCAAAGGACAGTTCTCTCCTACTTCTGCATTAGATTTAAAAACTAAGTCGTCTCCACTTGGAAATATTCAACAGCCATTTTCTGCTGGCGAATTAGCTTTAGGAGCGAATGCAAGGTTTTATGCAAGAATAGCTGGAAACAATCCAAAAGCTATGACAGCTTTATTTATTGAAGCAGAAAAATTCAGGGGGACATCTATTATAGAAGTTTTACAAAACTGTGTAATTTTTAATGATGGGGTTTTTGATAAATACTTGGATAGAAGTGTTAAAAATGATGCACAAATAATGGTAGAACATGGCAAACCAATGCTATTTGGAAAAGAACTAGATAAAGGATTAATACTAAACGGCTTAAAAATAGAAGTAGTTCAGGTTGGCGAAAATGGTGTTACCACAGAAGATATTTTAATTCACGATGCGCAAGAAAAAGATAAAACATTACACCAAATGTTGATTAGACTAGATATGCCAGTTGTTTTAGGAGTTATAAGAGCTGTGGAAGAAGTTTCTTTTCATGAAAGAATGGCAGAGAAGACTGCATTAGCTGCTGCTAAATCGAAAGTCAAAACCATAGACGATTTGTTGTATTCTGGTGGAACTTATGATGTGACGTAATGCCATCATAGAAAAAACTACTTTCACTCAAAATACTATCAATAATGAAATTCAGATTACAAAACAGCCAATGCTGCATCATAATTTGGTTCATCTACAATATCTCCAACTTGTTCTGTATAAATTACATGATGCTTTTCATCTAAAACAATTACACATCTAGAATGTAAATGAGCTAAAGGACCATTTTCGATTGTTAAACCATAATCTTTTCCAAATTGCCCAGCAACAAAGTCAGAAACTGTTATCGCATTTTCAATTCCTTCTGCACCACAAAATCTTGCTTGCGCAAAAGGTAAATCTCTAGAAACGCATAATACTTTTGTATTTTTTAAATCTACAGCGCTTTTGTTGAAAGCTTTAACAGAAGCTGCACAAGTACCCGTATCTATACTTGGAAAGATGTTTAATACTAATCTTACGCCTTCAAAGTCCTTCAAAGAAACAGAAGATAAATTGTTTTGAACTAATGAGAAATCTTTTGATTTTTCTCCAATTTTTGGCAATTCGGCAATTGTATTGATAGAATTTCCTTTTAATGTTATTTGAGCCATAATTTGTTATTTATTTTTTGTAAAGATACATATTTCTAAATTCACTAAAATCATAAGTAGAGAAGTATTGAGATACATAAACTACAAATCCATTCTAAATGTTCCATAAATATATTCTCTTATATTTCTTGAAACACCAATATTCCTTGCTATTTGAAGAAACAAACTAACAGCTTCTTTGACTTCTTCAAAAATTTTTTCTGGTCTGTTGATGGAATTTTGCCTACCTAATTCAATTAAATCGTTTCGTGTAAAAGCTTTAAATTTTCCGTTGATAGACATTTTGTGAAAACTTTTAAATGGATCTATTGGGTCATAATTAAAATTGACATTATAAGCTGGACAAGCTTTCCATTTACCATCTTTTTTCATCAAAAAACTAAAGTTTTTTGAATGATCGTTTTGGTTTCTAGAAAGCACATTCAATATCATCAATCTAAAAAATTGCTCCCTATCTCTATAGTCTGTTTTTAAAGCTCGTGCTATATAAAACAGATTTTCATAACTATTTTGCCTAAAATCTCTAAAATCATAATGACCAATAGCACAAAGAGACTGAGTATGTACCTTATTACCAGCATTTGTTCTATCAAATCTTTTGGTAGCAAAATGAACGCTACCATACTCTTCAATCAATTTTGAAGTCATTATATCTATACCCGCTTTCCTAACCATTTTATAGTAAGCATATTCAATTTGGCAAATTTCCGTACTAGCATTTGTTATCTCAGAAACAGTGTCAAACTTTACTATGTAAGAATAAAAATCTTTGTCATCTTTACTGTGTTTTAATCGTATTTGCCCTGTTGTGTTATTAATAGAAACTGTGGCTTTTGCTCTTGCTCCTCCGGCAATAGTTCCAATATCAGCCATTTGTATCAAAGCATCAGACATTTTAGTTTCTCCAAGATCTTTTTGACTAGTAATCTGCTGTGATATTTCAGAAAGTTTATTTAAATGGACTCGCTTATCATCACTTTCAAAAAGAATTTGATCTTCCGGAGAAAATTCTAAAGCGCCCATTCCTCTTTTTCCTAAATAATTTAATTTTTCAATAGAATCGAAACTTTGAATGTCTTTTCCATTTTTATTAATCCAAGTATTTAAAACAGCATTTCCAAAGTAGTCGGGAAGAGAATCAGACAGTAAGCCCGGTAAACCATAAAATGTATTTGGATTAAGATGTGGAAATGAATAAATTTTGCTACTACTCTTAGCCAGCGGCATGTGAATTGGAGACAAATCAAAGCCTGAATTTAAAAATGAATCCTCATATTTAAAATGGAATTGATGCTTGTGTTTAACTAATTTTCCAACCAAAAGATTGTTGTATGAAATTTTTATACTCATTCGTCAAATAGTTTCAAAAGTTCCGCATCCGTATTAGAATCTAGTATTTTTTCAAGGTCTTCCAATTTGTTTAGTGCCCTTAAAAGTTTAATCAAGCTAATCAAATTAAAATTATGTCCATTTTCGATTCTACTTATATGAACTCTTTGAAGTCCCGATTTTTCTGCTAATTCCGTTTGTGTAATCTTTGCATTTTGCCTAGCTTTCTTTAGCCTGAAGCATAAATCCTGTAAAATAAGCTCATCAATTTTAGCATAAATTTCCATTCTGTTACTTTTATAATACAATATTAGTGATAATAATCTATAATGTATCATAAATGTATCAAAATTTTGTCAAATTAACTATATTTCAAAATAAAATGCTTATAAAGGTCGATTTAGAAATAAATGAGATACATTTGTATAAAATAAACGTATAATTCATACAACAATGAAAGACTTTTCATATTTAAGCAACTCACATCCGGAATATATAGAGAACCTATATGAGACCTTTAGAGAGAATCCAGAAAGTATAGATAAAGAATATCGTAAATTTTTCGAAGGCTTTGATTTCGCTGTAGATACCAATGCTGATCAAAATTATTCTAATAGTGACATCACTGAAGAACTAAAAGTAGCTTCATTGATTGTAGCTTATAGAAGTTTTGGACATTTAATTGCAGATACTAATCCTATTAGAAATAGAAAAAATAGGCACGCGAATCTTGAAATTGAAAATTTTGGATTAAATGCCAAAGACCTTAAAAAAACTTTTGTAGCAGCTACGCTGACAGGAATGAAAGCAAGTACGCTAGAAGAAATTATTAAACATTTAGAACTTTGCTACTGCAAAACAATTGGTTTTCAATACAACCACATTAGAAATGTAGCGGAATTAGCATGGTTAAAAGAGAAGATTGAAAATAATCCTCACCATAATGAATTTCCGATTGCTAAAAAAGAATTAATCTTAAAGCAATTAAATAAAGCAGTAATTTTTGAACAGTTTTTAGGAAAAAAATATGTTGGAGAAAAACGTTTTTCTTTAGAAGGAAGTGAATCTGCTGTTCCAGCTATTGAATCTATTATTAGTATAGCTGCAGAACTTGGTGTAGAAGATGTTGTAATAGGAATGGCACATAGAGGTCGTTTAAATATTTTAGCAAATATTCTAGGAAAAACTTATGAAGAAGTCTTTGATGAGTTTGAAGGAAACGAACCTAAAAAAACGATGGGTGATGGTGATGTGAAATATCACTTAGGCTTTAGATCAAACTATAGAACGAATGAAGGTAAAGATGTTTTTTTAGAATTGATGCCAAATCCTTCTCACCTAGAAGCTGTAGGACCAGTCGTAGAAGGTTTTACTAGAGCAAAGGCCGATTTATTTTACACAAATGATTACAATAAAATTATGCCGATTATTATTCATGGTGATGCCGCAGTTGCTGGCCAAGGAATAGTTTATGAAACTATTCAAATGAGTAAATTAAAAGGATATTATACTGGAGGAACAATCCATTTTATAATAAATAATCAAATTGGTTTTACAACAGATTTTGATGACGCAAGGTCTTCTGATTATTCAACTAGTATTGCTAAGGTTGTAGATGCTCCAATTATCCAAGTAAATGGCGATGATATTGAAGCTGTTATTTATGCTGCTGAAATGGCTGCAGAATACAGACAAAAATTTCACAAAGATATTTTTGTAGATATGGTTTCTTATAGAAAACATGGTCATAATGAAGGAGATGATCCTAAATACACACAACCACTTTTATACGCTAAAATAAATAAGCACAAAAATCCAAAAGATTTATATGTTGACAAATTAACTACTTCTGGTGAAATGGAGAGAGCTTTAGCTGTGAAAATGGAAAAAGAGTTTTGGGCTATTTTACAAGATAGATTAGATGATGTAAAACAAAAATCTTTTAAGCATACACCCCAGCCTTCAGAAATAGCATGGAAAAATTTAGGAATAGCTAAAACGAAAGATTTTATTAAATCTCCCAAAACAGCTATCACTAAAAAAGATGCTAAAATTATTATTGAGGCATTAAGTACTTATCCTGAAAATTTTAAACCATTAAGGAAAGTAGAAAAATATTTGGTAAATAGAAGAGAAACCATGCAGGAAAATAAATCTGTAGATTGGGCAGCTGCTGAACTGATGGCTTTTGGTTCTATTTTATTAGATGGAAAAGATATAAGAATGAGTGGGCAAGATGTAAAGAGAGGGACTTTTTCTCATAGACACGCTACCATTTATGATGAACAAACAAAAGAAGAGTATAATAGATTAAGTAAACTTTCAAAAGATCAAGGAAGGTTTATGATTTACAACTCTCACTTATCCGAATATGCTGTACTAGGTTTCGAATTTGGTTATTCTATGACTAGCCCAGATAGTTTAGTAGTTTGGGAAGCTCAATTTGGAGATTTCGCCAATACGGCACAAGGAATGATAGATCAATATGTAGTAGCTAGTGAAAGTAAATGGAATAGATGTAGTGGTTTAATTATGCTTTTACCACACGGTTATGAAGGGCAAGGACCTGAGCACTCAAGTGCTCGTTTAGAAAGATATTTACAATCTTGTGCAGAATTAAATATTGTAGTCACTAACATTACAGATGCTTCAAACTTTTTTCATGCTATTAGAAGACAATTGACTTGGAAGTTTAGAAAACCATTAGTAAACATGTCTCCTAAGTCCTTATTGAGACATCCAAGAACACAATCTAGGATAGAAAATATTTTTACTGGTGGATTTCAAGAAGTAATGGATGACAATTTTGTAAAAGACCCTAAAAAAGTAAAAAGAATTTTATTTTGTTCTGGAAAAATTGCTTTTGAGATGAAGCAAAAGCAAGAAGATGAAAACAGACAAGATATTGCTATTGTAAGACTAGAACAGTTATACCCTATTCCTTTTGATGGTATTGATACTGCTATTGCAAAATATCCAAATGCAGCACATTATTGGGTTCAAGAAGAAAGTACTAATATGGGTGCATGGAATTTTATTTTAGGAAGAACTTATGAAAGGTATAGTTTTAAATTAGTTGCTAGGAAAAATAGTGCTTCTCCTGCTACTGGGTTTAAGAAACAACACTTAAAAGAACAAGCTGATATACTTGATAAAGCTTTTAATAAATAGCTTTTAGCTGAAAAATAAAAAATAGCTGTTGGCTATTGGTAAATAAAAAAGTAAAAAAAGAAATTGTAAATTGCTAATAGCCAAAAGCTAGTAGCCAAAATCCAATAAAATGTTAGAAGTAAAAGTACCAAATTTAGCAGAATCAATAACAGAAGTTACCCTAGCGCAATGGTTAGTGGCAGATGGAGATTATATAGAAATGGATCAAGCAATTTGTGAAATGGAAACAGATAAAGCTAGTCAAGAATTATATGCTGAAAAAGCAGGAATTGTAAAATTTATTGCTGAAGAAGGTGATGATTTACCAATTGGCGGTTTAATTTGCACCATTGACACAATGGCAAAAGCTCCAGAAGGTTTTACAACTCCTGTAGTAAAAGAAGAAACTCCTATAAAAACTGAAGAGAAAAAAGTTGCAGAAAGTCCTAAAAAAGCAGTTACTCAAAGTCTTAAAATGGAAAATGCTACACCTTTGGCTACTAATATTGCTACAGAAAACAATGTAGATACTTCACATATTGTAGGAACAGGAACTAATGGCAAAATAACAAAAGCAGATATTGTTAAAGCTATGAAAAACGGGAGTATTTCTGTTTCTCAAGGTGCTGAAATATTAATCAATAACCAAAAAATATTTTCTAGAGGAGAAGAAACTAAGAAAATGTCTAGATTAAGAAAGACTATTTCTAAACGTTTGGTTTTTGCTAAAAATAGCACTGCTATGCTAACGACTTTTAATGAAGTAAACTTAGCACCAATCAAAGCTATTAGAGAAAAACACAAACAAGCATTTAGAGAAAAATATGATGTAAACCTAGGTTTCATGTCTTTCTTTACAAAAGCTTGTGCTTTGGCAATGCAGCAATTTCCTACAGTTAATGCTTATATTGATGAAGAAAAAGGTATGTTGATTTATCATGATTATGTAGATGTTTCTATTGCTGTTTCTACACCAAAAGGATTAGTCGTTCCAGTAATTAGAAATGCAGAATCTCTTTCTATGAATGAAATAGAAAAAGAAGTAAAAAGATTAGCTTTAAGAGGTAGAGATGGAGACTTAACGATGGAAGAAATGGACGGTGGAACATTTTCTATTACCAATGGTGGTGTTTTTGGTTCTATGTTATCTACGCCTATTTTAAATTCGCCACAATCGGCAATTTTAGGGATGCATAACATATTAGAAAGACCAATGGCTGTAAATGGTGCAGTAGTTATTTTACCTATGATGTATTTGGCTTTAAGTTATGACCACAGAGTAATTGATGGAAAAGAATCTGTTTCTTTCTTAGTCGCTGTTAAAAACTACTTAGAAAATCCAGAAACTATGCTAATTGGAGAAGATCCAATTAAATTTATGTTGGGATTGTAATAATTATTTCTGAGAAATTCACTAAGAGGTAAAATGAAAAATTATAAAGCCATTCTAATATTAGAATGGCTTTATAATTTCTATTAACTAACCTAGTAAAACAATTGTAATGCGGAACTGGTCACATTCATTAAAATGGCAATAAACTACTTAATAAATAACAGTAACAATCCCAACCTTCTCAACATTAGTCCCATCAGAAGCTATGAAAGAAATATTGTAGGGATATCCTCCAGAAATTACTTTGTCGCCATTTTGTGTCCCTAACCAATATTCGTCTGGGCTGCTAGTTTCAAAAATTAATGCGCCCCACCGATTAAAAATTCTCATACTATAATTTATTGGATTTCCAAAAACGATAACTGGTTTAAATTTATTATTGATTCCATTGGGTGCAATAGCATTTGGTATATAAACCGAAGGTCTTTGTTCTAAACAAAAAGTATTTGAACTTGTAGTATAAGTTGCATCTAATTCATTGGGTATTGGAATCGAATAATCAGCTTCCATTCTATAGCAAAACTCGCCTGTTTGTTTGAAATATTCTTCTACATTATCTGAGAATTCATTTTCTCCAGTTGCAAAAGTTTCAACCAATTGAAACCCTGCACCAAAATCTCTATACAATCTATAAGAAAAAACTGTAGCATTCTCTAGCTCAAAATCATTCCATTCAATTTTATTCAAGAAAAAATCTTCTAAGTTTCCGTGTAACCAGATTGTTCTTCCTTTGGTAGAAAAATGATCTACATTACAACTATCATTAGCAACTACTTGATAATAATAAGCGTCTACATTAGGATTTGATATAGTATCCTTCTGAAATTTATGAGGATTTGATTTGGTTAATATATCAAAATCATCTTTTCTAATCAGCTCATTCGGATGAGTCATCTCTTCTGTAGAATTTTTAATTTTAAAATTTCTAATTTCTGCAAAAGTATCTATATAGTAATAAACATCTATTGTATTCTGCGCATTAACCGTTAAGTACTCAATGAAAAATTCTGAAGGTGGTTGAACTATTGCTGCAATAATTTGTTTCCATTCACTTGTGCTTCTTATTCGCCCATTTTCATCAATTACTTCTATTCTAAAAGATAAAGTATCCCCATCTAAAAAGTTGAAGAAGTTAAAATCTGTAGCTGCTAAAGCTTGGTTTCCAACTACGGTAGTATCTGTCCCATTTATTGCTACTATATTGTAGCTTAGCGTAGGTGTGTCAGAATAAGGATACTCAAATATTGTCCAGCTTAGCGAGATTAATTGACCACATCTATCTTGGTCTGGGGCATCAAATAAAACTTGATTGTAAGGGTTTGGATTAAAACTACTAGGATTTCCGCAACCATCAATAATGGAAATTGTATAATTTAAAATATCGGTAGGAATTCCGATAGCGTCTATAAAACTAGTGTCGGTAATACTGTTCGTCATTCCTAAAACTATTACTGTACCATTCGCCTGTAAAAGACCAATTTCATAACCTACTGTTTGTGAATAAGGACTTTGTTCCCAAGTAATTTCTATTCCGTTTGGGTTGTATTGAATATCTACATTTAAAATTTCAATAGTGGCGTTTGTAAACTCATTAGTTGCAATATTTGAAATAATTGGTGGCGTTCCTGGGCAATTATAATTGAAAACAATATAATAATACCAAATAGAACCTGCTGCACCTGGTATGCTGTGCATAGAAGTATTTGTCCCTGCTACTAAAATAGTTTCCACTAAAGAATAAGTCCCATTAAGGGTTTCAGCTCCCCAAACTTCATAACTTGTAAAAGGACCACAAGGTAGAGCTGGCGGAGTAAACTCGATGGTGTTTTGCTGCGGAGATGTTCCTGCTGGACCAGTAACACAATTAATTACTTGTGCTTTCATTTTTTGAGCTAAACCAAAAACCAAAGTAATTAATACGATTATTTTTATTATTTTCATCTATTCTTTATTAATTATTTAGCCGACAACAATTTTATACATTTTATCGTAATCTAAATATTTATTTGCTAATTTCAATAATCTTTCAGCAGTTATTTCTTCAACAGCTTTCAATTGTTGGTTAATTCTAGTTTCATCTAATCCTAAAGATAAATTATTGTTTAATACATGTGCCAGTCGTAACGCACCATCTACACTTTTCATAATTCTCCCTTTATGATAGTTCTTTACCATTTGTAACTCTTCCTCAGAAACTAATTCATTTTTTAAACGATTTATTTCTTTAGATATTTCATTTAAAGTCGCTTCCTTATACTGAATACCTACATCTGTTGCAATACAAAAATAAGACCCACCTAAAAAAGGAGACAAATAAGAATAAATTCCATAAGTATACCCATTCTCTTCTCTGATGTTTTTCATTAGCCTAGAACCAAAAAAACCACCTAAAATTCTGTTTAGAATTTCTAAGTCTAAATAATCTTCATGCTGGGCATCTATACTCATATTTCCAATACGAATTGAAGCTTGCACACTATCTTTTTTGGCTATAAAAAAATCTGTTTCCGTTGAGGGTTCAAAAGGCTCTTCAATTGAAACCAATTTCTCTTTCAGTGGAATAGATCCAATTTCTCTATTTACCAATTTAATTATATCGTCATTCAAATCTCCTGAAAGTAAAATGTATGAAGATTCCTTCAGCTTCATTTTATTTTCATAATGTTCCAAAATATCTTCCCTTTTTAAATCATTAATTAAAGCTTCCGTTGGTTGATAACCACAAGAGTGATTTTCACCAAATACTACTTCATTAAATTTTACCGAAGCTAAATAATTTGTTTTCTCTTTATCTATTTCAAGTCTTTGAATTATATTCTTTTTCTCTAATTCCACCTCTTTTTGAGGAAATGTGCTATTATTTAGAATGTCTTTTACGAATGGTAATATTTCTGCTAGTTTCGTTGTCAGACAACTTAAAGAAATAGAGCATAAATACATGCCTGCTTGTGCAGAGAGTGTAGCTCCTAAGAAATCTAATTTTTCTGCAATTTCGGTAGAAGATAAGTTCTGTGTTCCTTTTTTCAGTAAAGAAGATGTAAAACTTGCTGCAAAAGGTTTAGCCTGAAAATAATAACCTGCAGACATGACAATTGTTAAATTAACAACTGGTTCTGAGCAACCATCTAAACAATAAACTTTCAAGCCATTATCTAATTTTACATTCCCAATTTCCAATAGTTTTATACTATCTGGCATACTTATTTCTGGGGCTAATGATCTATTCATTTGTACTTGCTTTTGCTTTATAGTATAAAGTATTACTGTTTTCTAATCTAAAAATATCATTGGCTACTTCAAAAACCTGCTGACTCGTAACTTCATTATATTGTTGTGTTTCACCATTTATCAAGGCCAACTCTCCTATTGTTTTAAAATAGGCCATATTGAAAGATTTATTAACATTACTTATATTTGAAAAGGCTAAATAATTCAAAGTTTTCGTAACTACTTTCTCTAATTCTCTTTCAGAAACTTTTTCAGACTTAAAATTTTCAATACATTCTAAAACACCTTTTTCTGCATCTTCCAAAGAAACTCCTTTACTTAACTTTCCGTCAAAAACTAATAAGCCTTCATCATCATAACCAGAAACATAACAAGTAATATGGCTAAACAAATGTTTTTCTTGAACCAATTCTATATACAACCTTGAGGAAGATCCCGTTCCTAATAAATCACTTAATAAATCGGTCGCATAATATTTATCATCTTTTCTTGAACAAATATGATAAGCAATCATTAAAGCATCTACTGGCACATTTCCTTCTACTATTTTTCTTCTAGCAGCAGTTTGTTTTGGTTCTTTTGGAATATCTCTAATTATTAAATCTCCTTGTGCTATATCTCCAAACCATTTTTTGGTTAAACGCTCCATTTCTGAAGTTTTTACACCACCAGCAATAGTCAATACTGCATTATTTGGTCTATAATATTTATAGAAAAAATCTTTGGTATCTTGCATTTTAATATTAGCAATATGGTCTAAATTATAACCAATAGTTGGCCAACGGTAAGGATGTTTGGTATAACACATCTCAGACAAAATATGCCACATATCGCCATAAGGTTTATTGATATAATTTTCTTTAAACTCTTCTGAAACTACGGAAATTTGAGTATCTAAACTTTTTTGATTAAAATCTAATTCCAACATTCTATCCGACTCTAACCAGAAAGCTGTTTCAATATTTGAAGCTGGTAAAGTTTCGTAATAGTTAGTTAAATCATTTGTAGTAAAAGCATTATTGTCCCCGCCAGCAATTTGCATTTCAGTGTCATAATTTTTTATGTTTTTTGACCCTTCAAACATGAAGTGCTCAAAAAAATGTGCGAAACCAGTTTTCTTTTCGTTTTCATTTTTTGCGCCTACATTATATAGTAAGTTGAAAGTAGCAATGGGTGTTGTATGGTCTTCATGCACTAAGACTTTTAATCCATTGGCTAATTCAAATTCGTTAAAATCTATCATTTTTTTTATTTTGGCTTTTTTACTTTAATACTTCTTAGTTTTTAAATAAAAATGCAAAACTTTTTTCAATATCCCAATGTAATACTCTGTCTTCTTCTATAAAAGAAACTTCTTTTCTATAATCAGTATAAAATTCTTCTATTATTGTTGAGGACTTCAAAGGTCTTCTAAATTCAAAAGCCTGTGCTCCTGTTAATAATTCTATAGCAATAATTCTTTGTAAATTTTCTAATACAGTAAAACATTTAGTAGCTGAATTTGCACCCATACTTACATGATCTTCTTGCCCATTTGAAGAAGAAATAGTATCTACCGAAGAAGGCGTACAAAGCTGTTTGTTTTTAGAAACTATAGATGCAGAAGTGTATTGAGGAATCATTAAACCTGAGTTTAACCCTGAATTCTTCACTAAAAAGGTAGGTAAATTTCTTGTTCCCGAAAGCATTTTATAGGTTCTTCTTTCTGAAATACTACCTAGTTCTGCCAATGCAATACATAAATAATCTAAAGCCATTGCCAAAGGTTGTCCATGAAAATTTCCACCAGAAATTATCATATCTTCATCTGGAAAAATATTTGGATTGTCGGTAACGCTATTTATTTCTGTTGTAATTGTTTCTTCTACTTGGTTAAAAACACCTTTACTTGCTCCATGAACTTGTGGTATACACCTGAAAGAATAAGGATCTTGAACGGCTGCTTTTTCTTGATTGAATATTTCACTTCCTTTTAAAGTTTGTAATACTCTTTCTGCTGCTTTTATTTGGCCTTTGTGTGGTCTAACTATATGAACTAGCTTATTGAATGGTTCTGGTCTACAATCGTAAGCTTCTAATGAAAGACAAGCTACTTTATTCAATTGTTTTACTAATTCTTTTGCTTTTATTAATAAATAAGTACCAAAAGATGACATAAATTGTGTTCCATTCAATAATGCCAAGCCTTCTTTAGATTGAAGTCTTAAAGGTTTCCAATTCATTTTTATTAATAAAGTTTCTCCACTTATTTTTTCTCCTTGATAATAAACTTCTCCTAAACCTAAAAGTGGTAAACTCATGTGTGCTAAAGGTGCTAAATCTCCAGAAGCGCCCAAAGAACCAAATTCATATATTATAGGAATGATATCATTATTATACATTTCTATCAATCTTTCTACTGTTTCTAACGCAACGCCCGAATGACCGAAACTTAATGATTGAATTTTTAGAAATAACATAATCTTTACAATCTCAGAAGAAATTTCTTTTCCTGTACCGCAGGCATGAGAAACTACCAGGTTATATTGTAACTGTGAAGTTTCAGAATTTGAAATAGCGATATTGCATAAAGAACCAAAGCCAGTATTAATTCCGTAGAATAATTTATCTGAGCCTTCCATTTTATCGTCAAGGTATTTTCTACACTTTACAATTTTCTCTATTGAAGAAGCAGACAATTCAATCTTTGTATCAGAATAAACAATTTTCTTAACGTCTTTTACTCTTAAATGGTGGTCTGATATTTTATGCATATTGTTTTGGTTTATAATACCCTGTTTAAGTCCTGACTTAGATGTTGGTTAGTAGGGTGTTATTTTTATTATTCTACTTCAGTTTTTCAATAACTTCTTCAATACTCAAAGATTCTTGATCTCCTGTCTCCATGTTCTTTAATGTTAATGCGCCAGATTCTATTTCATCACTACCGATTACACAAATATACTTCACGCCTTTTCCATTAGCATATTTCATTTGTTTCTTCATTTTTGCTTGGTCAGGATAAATTTCAGAACTAATATTTGCCTTTCTTATTTTCTGTAATAAATCGAAAGCAAATTCTTGTTCGGCTTCTCCAAAATGTAAAAACAATAAAGTTGGTGCCGATTGAATATTTTCAGGAAATTTATTTAAACTTTCTAAAACATCATAAACTCTTTCAAAACCAAAAGAAATACCTACACCCGTAACATCTTTCTTTCCAAACATCTCTGTTAAGTTATCATATCTTCCACCACCGCCCAGTGCGCCAAAATCCATTTCGGCACAGAAAACTTCTAAAATAACGCCTGTATAATAATCTGCTCCTCTTGCTAAGGAAATGTCAAAAGTAACATTTGGTACTTGATATTTTAAAATGAATTGAACTTCTGCTACTCCTTCTTTTAAAGTATCGTTTGATAATTCTATTTGATTAATATCTGTAGTTGATAAAAAGGTTTTTAATTTGGCAGATTGCTCTTCAGAAATACTTAATTGAGTTACTTCTTCTACTACTTTATCCAAACCAATTTTATCAATCTTATCAATGATAGTAATAATTTTAGTGGCTTTATCTAAAGCACCGATAGCTTCAATCATTCCCATTAAGATCTTTCTACTATTTATTTTTATATCTACTTTAAGATTCAATTTCTCAAAAGCTTCATTATAAATCTGTGCAAATTCAACTTCATTAATCAAAGATTTACTACCAATAATATCTACATCACATTGGTAAAATTCTCGATAACGCCCTCTCTGCGGTCTGTCTGCTCTCCAAACTGGTGCTATATGAAACCTTTTAAATGGAAACACTAAATCATTTTCGTGCTGAACGACATAACGAGCTAAAGGAATCGTTAAATCATAACGCATTCCTTTTTCAGAAATTTGACTTGACACTTTCGTAGAGTTTTTATCTACTAATAAATCTGCATCTGCTTTCGCTAAAAAATCACCAGAATTTAATGTTTTAAAAAGTAATTTATTTACTTCATCACTATACTTTCCTGTTAATGTTTTCAGGTTTTCCATCACAGGCGTTTCTATGCCTTGAAAACCATACTTTTCAAAAACTGATTGTATTGTTTGTGATATATAATTTCTTTTTGCTGTTTGCTCTGGCAAAAAATCTCTGAAACCTTTAGGTAAAGCCGCTTTTATCTTCTCCATTTTTAATAAATATTAGCTGCGAAAATACTTTTTTTTAATGGACTTTTGAATCTTTTATTTCAAAAAATCAACAACTCTTTCAATTATCTCTTTTTCAAAAAAGCCTAAAAAAAAAGAGTGCATTAATAAAGTTTACAATTTTACGCCAAATTTCGAGAGTATTAAAAGCATAAGATAGTAAGAAACTAGCGTAATCAATATAGAAATCCCTAAGCTTGGAAAGAAACTCAAACCTTTTTTTAATAAAATAGGTAAAGAAATAAATAATACTAAAGAGGGAATAACCAAGTAAAAAATACTGATAGATAATTCAGAAATTCCTGCTATACTTTTGTTTTCTACATACATCCAAACCATTGCCAATACAGATAAAAAAGGAATAGAAGCCAATATACCTCCCATAAAAGAGCTTCTTTTAGAAACTTCAGAAATAAGGACAATTAGGATTGCGGAAATAATGATTTTTAGGATGTAATACATTTGGTAAAGGTATTCTAAATACAATTAATAGAAAATAAAAAAGCCCAAAATCTAAGATTTTGAGCTTTCTACTATTTTTAATACTAAATTTATTTCATCAATGAACTATTCTGAAATTCAATTTATTCAAACGCATTAATTCCAGTAACATCCATTCCTGTAATTAATAAATGAATATCATGTGTTCCTTCATAAGTAATTACAGATTCTAAGTTTGCGGCATGACGCATCATTGGAAAATCTCCTGTAATCCCCATCGCGCCTAACATTTGTCTAGATTCTCTAGCAATATTTATAGCGATTTCACAAGAATTTCTTTTTCCCATAGAAATTTGTGCAGGAGTTGCTTTATGATCATTTTTTAACTGACCTAATCTATAAACTAGTAATTGTGCTTTGGTGATTTCGGTGATCATTTCAGCAAATTTCTTTTGTTGTAATTGAAATCCTGCTAATGGTTTCCCAAACTGTATTCTTTCTTTTTGGTAAGTTAATGCTGAATCAAAACAATCCATAGCTGCACCGATTGCTCCCCAAGCTATACCATATCTAGCAGAAGAAAGACAGGTTAATGGTCCTCTCATTCCTTTCGCTTTTGGCAATACGTTTTCTTTTGGAATTTTTACATTATTAAAAACTAATTCTCCTGTAATAGAAACTCTTAAAGACCACTTATCGTGTGTAGTTGGTGTAGAAAAACCTTCCATTCCTCTTTCAACAATTACGCCTCTAACGATTCCTTCTTCATCTTTTGCCCAAACAATAGCGATATCTGCTAAAGGTGCATTTGAAATCCACATCTTAGCGCCATTTAAAACATAATGGTCTCCTTTGTCTACTAATTTTGTTTCCATACCATTTGGATTTGAACCATGATTTGGCTCTGTTAATCCAAAGCATCCGAATAATTCTCCAGTTGCTAATTTTGGTAAATACTTCATCTTTTGTTCTTCACTACCAAATTCATTGATAGGAAACATAACTAAAGATCCTTGAACAGATGCTGTAGAACGAATTCCTGAATCACATCTTTCTAATTCTTGCATGATGATGCCATAAGATATTTCATCCATTCCTCCGCAACCATATTTAGCAGGTAAATTTGGTCCAAAAGCACCAATTTCTCCTAATTCTCTTACAATCCATTTTGGAAATTCTGCTTTTTGAGCATAATCATTGATTACTGGACTCAATTTAGTTTTTACCCAGCTTCTTACAGAATCTCTAATAATTTTGTGTTCATCTGTCAGTAAATCATCTATATTATAATAATCTTGGTGTTGGTATGTGTCTTGTGTCATTTTTTTTTGCTTTTGGCTATTGGCTTGTTTTAGTTTTGCAAATATAAGGTTCAATTATGATTTATGAATTATGATTTATCAATTATTTTCAATGTGGCACTTTTAACGCCGATTTTAGGTCTAAACTTCCTTTCTTCTATAATATATATAGTCTGTTGGTTTTAGTTGGATATTATGTTTTTTAAGTGCTGAAACTATTTGACCTCTGTGATATTGAAAATGCTGAGATACTTGTGTTAAAACCTCTTGTATTGTATTATAATAGGCTTTCCCACTAGTGCTTTTATAATTTACCTGTTTATTTAAATCTGTTTTTAGACAAATAAATAAGGTATCCTTGAAATTTTGCGTATCCAAAATAACTAGTTCTTCTTTTGAATAAGTTTGAAATACTACTTTTTCGGTTTTACCCAATATTCTATAGTTCCACAATTTATGTGCGTTAATACAATGCGATAGTAAATCCATGATTTTTTCAGAAGCTAATTTATCTAATTCTCCTATCTGCTTTAAAATATCTTGATTTACTTCATTTTGATAGGTAAAAATTTCTTCAAAGAATGATTTCATATTGTATTTTTGTACAAATTTACATAAAATGATAAAGATTGGTTTAGAAAATATTAAATGCATTGCTCCGGTTGGTGTATTGGCTGATGAACGAAGAAATGGAAACATTTTTATGATTAATGTAGTTGTTTGGTTTAAAACCGACAGTCAATTTGAAGAAGATTTATTGTCAGAAACCTATGATTATAGTACTATTTACAATATTGTAAAGGAGGAAATGATTCCTAGAACAAAACTAATAGAAAAAGTAGCTTTTAAAATGTTGCGGGCAATAGAAAAAACGGATAAAAGAATAAAAAAAGTAAAAATAAAAATTCAAAAAATGAACCCCCCGTTAAAAGGCGATATACAATATTCTTTTGTAGAAATTAAAGAAAAGGTGAACTAATCTTTTTTTTCAGAAGTATTGGCACAAGAATGAAAAAAGATTATCTTTACAATCCTTAATTGGAAATGGTCAGGTGGCCGAGTGGCTAGGCTTTGGTCTGCAACACCAACTACACCGGTTCGAATCCGGTCCTGACCTCTAAAAAAGCTCAAAACATTTATAAACACTGGTTTGAGCTTTTTTATTTAAATCAAAGGGGAACGATTGGGGGGAACTTTGATAAATACGCTTCTAAAATTATATATTAGCCCTCAGTATTGTCTCCTGTTTAGTGCCATTACATAAATTATTCGTTGGCATCCCACAGCGTCCTCTACGAGACACACTATTGAGTTCTAATTGCTACTTTTGGGAGAACCTTAAGTTTGTCTGGTAAGGATTTATTCGTATTTTTGTTGAGCTTTTAGAGTCTCCGAAATTATTTTGAACATAATAGAATGGGTCTAATATAAAAGTAAGTAAAAATTAAATAGTTGGCATTTTCATTTGATAATTTTTTTATTAAAAATAAACCAAATTATGAAAACTCATCACACTAATATCCCTAATGAAAAAAATAATCTTTTAACAGATTTATCAAAAAAAAATGATCTTTCTTAAACGAAATTATCTATATATTTATATCTTTATTGCTATACTAATAGCGTTTGCTCACAACAACAGTATTAGTTTATGGGATCAAGATGAAGCAGCTTATGCTGGTTTCGCAAAGAATATGATTGACTCTGGCAATTGGCTTATTCCTGATTTTATGTGGTCTGATATACATAGAAAAACACCTCTCCACTTTTGGAATATTGCTGTGAGTTATACAATTTTTGGAATGAATGAATTTAGTGTCAGGTTTCCATCCACATTGAGTATTATTCTCTTGTATTTAACAATATACTTTTGGGGTAGAAAAATTTTTGGTGACAAAAAAGCCTTAATTAGTACCGCAGTACTAAGCACTACGCTATTCATTCCAATCCTTGCAAAAGTCTCCGTTACAGATGCCACTTTATTACTATTTTCAACTCTTTGTGCTTTTTGCATAGTGCATGTTCTCCAAAAAAAAAGTTTTCTTTCTGTATTCGTTTTTTGGATAGCTTTTGCTCTTGCATTGCTCACAAAAGGACCACCAATCATTATTTTCTGTTCTGTATTTGTTGGTATTCTTTTTATTTTTCATCCCAATAGGAAAAATTTATTTCAATTTCACCCATGGTTCTTTTTGCCTGTTGCTTTTGCTCCATTATTTATGTGGGGGTATCTAACAACGCAGATAGATAAGGGAGAATTTATTAGTTGGCTAATTGATTGGTATATCTTGAAACGAATAAATGGTAGCGTGCTAGGGCAATCTGGATTTCCTGGAACTCATCTACTATTTATAACGGCTTCCTTTATCCCTTATCTGATGTTTTTTCCAAAAGCATTATGGACAGGAACTCTTGCCATCAAAGAAAAAAATAATGAAAACTTGTTGCTGGCTGCTTGGTTTGTTGCTGGCTGGTTTATCTATGAACTATCTCCAAGTAAGCTACCTGCTTATAGCTTAGTTGCGCATGTTCCCTTAGCTATTTTAATGGGAAAAACCATCAACAACCATATAAAAAATAATACAAGACCAAAAAAATGGCTAATCATTCTACATTTTTCGGTTCTTTTAATTATTCCAGCTGCATTACTAGGCGTTTCCTATTTTATGGATTTGTCAGCAGGGTTAAAATGGAGTTTACTCATTTTTAATATTCTCATGATAAGCTGTGTAATTATTATATTTAAACTAATTAAAATAGTGAATTTCTCATACGCTATATTAGCTATTAATCTATTATTTCAATTAATTATAACTCTCGTAATACTACCACAGGTAGATATTTATAAAAATAGCACAAAAAGAGTAGCACATTATATTCATAACAACGCTAATCCTAATAGTGTCATCATTCTTGCAAACAAAAGTGGTTATCCACCAAGCCTACCGTTTTACAATAGTTTATTTTTCGACAAAGTTATCGAAGAATATAATTTTGACAAATTAGCATCTTTTTACAAAAGTGATAAGCCTTATGTTTTAGTGCTAAGTAAAGCCCAAAAAGAACGATTCGAGAGAATTAGTACCAGAGTAAAATTTCAAGAAATCAGCTCCTTCCATACAGATAGAAAAGAACTATCAAATTATTATATCTTGATGAATAAAAAAAGTCAACAGCGCATAACAAAAATTAAACACCCTTAAAAAACATCGATCAAAGTCATTGATATCCATTATATTTAAAGGCCTTAAGTTATAAAAAAATGAAGAAATTATCAATTATTATCCCTGCCTATAATGAGGCCCCAACAATTCACCATATTCTTAATAGAATAAAGAATGTAACCCTTTTGGATGGAATTCAAAAAGAAATAATTATTGTAAATGATTGCTCAAAAGACAATACAGGAAATAAAATTAGAAATTACATTGAAACAAATCCTGAATTAACAATTAATTACCTGGAACATGAAATTAATAAAGGTAAAGGTGCAGCATTACATACTGGAATAAAAAATGCAACAGGAGATTTTCTTGTTATTCAAGACGCTGACTTAGAATACGACCCTAACGAATATAATATTTTATTACAGCCAATTTTAGATGGCTTTGCTGATGTTGTTTATGGCTCTAGATTTATGGGTGGAAAACCTCATAGAATACTTTTATTTTGGCATACAATCGGTAATAAATCATTAACTTTTCTTTCAAATATATTTACAAATCTAAATCTAACAGATATGGAAACTTGTTACAAGATTTTTAATACGAAAACAATTCAATCATTAAATCTAATAGAAAATCGATTTGGTTTTGAACCCGAAGTAACCGCTAAAATTTCACGCATTCCAAAAATTCGAATTTATGAAGTAGGAATTTCTTATTACGGTAGAACTTACGAAGAAGGAAAAAAAATTGGTTGGAAGGATGGTTTTCGAGCTTTGTATTGCATCTTAAAATATGGTATTTTTAGAAAAAATGACCTGAATAAGAAGTTGCTGTAATTATAGACTTTGATAGATGAAAAATAACTTTTGCGAGAACATCTAAAAACAATTAATCTATTGAATCATTCATAAAGAATTACAAGCTAAGGCCTAAAAATAAAAAATGCCTTGTAGATGGAGCTCCACAAGGCAACATTGAAAATTATGTAACGTAAATTATTAATTTTCAACATCCCAAAGGTAAGCATTTATATAATAAATTACACAACAACAACAAAGCTTACAAATTAAAAATTGTTGGCAGATAAAAGAGAAAGGAAAATATAGTAAATTAAAAAATACAGCCCAAATCCATATATAAGGATTTACTTAAAAGATTTACTTTACAACCTAATTTTATTGTTGATATTTCACCTCCCTAATTAAACTTTTCTTAAATTCGTTAGTCTAAAACCCGATAAACTATTTTTAAATAAAAATAATACGTATGAATAAATTAATTTTACTTACACTTGCTACTCTTAGTATGGGTTCTATTTTCGCTCAAGGTTTCCCTTCAGAAATGCACTATAATGAAACCGAACACATTATTTACACTGGTGGAAAAACCGTTCAAGGGTTTTATGAAGAAGACAAATTGGAAACGATTGAATTAACTTTTGACCAAACAGATTATTGGACACAGTTAAGCAATAACTATGGCACAGGAACAGAAATTCCAGCGTCACTAACTTACAAAGGAGATACTTATAATGATGTAGGTGTTCGTTTTAAAGGAAACACTTCTTACACACAAGTAAGTGAAGATAAAAAATCTTTTAATGTAACGATGGATTATGTAACTGCTGGTGCAGACATTGGTGGTTATGAAACATTTAATTTTAATAATTGTTTTCAAGATGAATCTTTTATAAGAGAAGTATTTTTCTTGAATGCCATAAGAAACCACATTCCTGCGGCAAAAGCAAACTATATAAATCTTTTTATCAATGGGGAAGATTGGGGTCTTTATCCAAACGTACAACAATTGAATGCTGAGTTTATAAGAGAATGGTTTACTAATGACGATGGTTCTAAATGGAGAGCGCAAAGAGTTAGCACAGGTGGCGGTCCTGGCGGCGGTGGTGGGCCTGGCGGTGGTGGTGGGCCTGGCGGTGGTGGAAGCCTATGGGGTTCTGGCACCGGAGCACTAAATTATTTAGGAACAAATCAGGCAGAATATGAAGACAATTACGAATTAAAAAGTTCTACAGTAACTAACCCATGGGCAGATTTAATAAACACTTGCGATATTTTAGACAATAGTTCATTAGCGAATATGGAAGCGAATTTACCAAGCACTATGGATATAGATAGAGCTTTATGGTTTTTAGCTAGTGAAATTCTTTTTACTGATGATGATGGCTACGTTTATAAAGGAACAATGGATTATTTATTGTATTTTGATATTGAAACTAATAGAATGGTTCCCTTAGAATTTGATGGTAATTCGGTTATGGCGGAAAATAAATATAACTGGTCACCATTTTACAATGAAACCAATGCCAATTATCCTTTAATGAATAGATTATTTCAAATTCCAGGTTTAAGGCAACGATATTTAGCACACTTAAGAACTTTAGTGGCAGAAACTTTCGAACCAACTATTGCATACGCAAAACTAGATGAAATGTCTACGTTTATTGATGCACAAGTTCAGTCTGATCCTAAAAAATTATCTACTTATAATCAATTTACTGCAGAAATTACCGTCTTGAAAAATTTTGTAAGTAATAGATATGATTATATATCAGCCAATAATGAATTTAACAAAGTAGGTCCTGTAATTACCAATTCTTCTTTTGAATCCAATGGAGTTTTATGGCAAAATCCTACTGCGGACCAAACGGTAGATATTAAAGCTACAGCAACCCATTCTATTGGAATAGACGCTGTTTATTTATATTATGCAACTGGTTTGGAAGGGAACTTTACCAAATTAAGCATGTTTGATGATGGAACTCATAATGATGGTGCTGCAAATGATGGTGTTTTTGGTGGAGCAATTCCTGCTTTTGCGGCAAGTTCTACCGTAAGATACTATATTGAAGCTGTTGCAGGAAACGCACAAAAAACAGCAAGCTTTATGCCTCCTGGTGCTGAGCATAATATTTTTGTTTATAAAGTAAATGCTATTCAGGCTGCTGAAAAATTTGTTGTGATAAATGAATTAATGGCAAAAAATAAAACAACTGCAGTTGATGAAGCTGGTCAATATGATGATTGGATAGAACTTTATAATGCAAGTTCCAATACAATTAGTTTAGATGCTTGGAGTATTACCGACAATCAATTTAATGTAACTAAATTTACGATTCCTGCAGGAACGACTATTGGTCCTAATGAATATGTAATTGTTTGGGCAGATGAAGATTCTGGTCAAGGAGATTTACACGCAAACTTTAAATTGAATGGCGATGGCGAAGCCTTAATTTTATTCAACAACAATAATGAAGAAGTTGATAATATGAGTTTTACTGCACAAATAGATGATATAGCTTATGCAAGAGTTCCTAATGGAACAGGCAATTTTACGCAACAAACAAATACTTTTAAAGGGAATAATGATTTTGTAGCTATTGAAGATCTTAAAGCCTTTGAAGCAAATTTAAAAATCTACCCAAACCCTTCTAATACACAAATTACTATTGCTGTAGAAAACTATAAAGAAACTTTTGAAGTGAACATCTTAAATTCTTTAGGTCAAAATGTATTAAATACAACGATTCAAAATTCTAAAACAATTGATGTTTCTGAATGGCCAAATGGTATTTACTTTTTCGAAACAGAAAATATTGTAAAAAGGTTTGTTGTGATTTAATTCGAACTCTTTTTACAAAAAAAAATATAAGCTACTTCTTTACTGGAGTAGCTTTTTTTATATTTTTACAGAATAAATTATTTAAAAAAAACTAATAAAAAGTAAAACAATCGTTTTGTATGTAATGAAAATTGGAACTTCTATCTCCTGTAAATTAAATACTACTTAGGGAACTAAGCCAACTTATCTAACGCTCTTTTAATTCTATCAGCGGCATCTCTTAAAGTTTCTTCAGAAGCAGCATAAGAAAGTCTTAAACAATTATTGTCTCCAAATGCTTCTCCGCTAACACTAGCCACATATACAGTTTCTAATAAATAGTTTACAACATCATTTGCTGTTTCAATTTTATAATTTTCAAAAGATTTACCAAAAAAAGATGTTACATCTGGAAATATATAAAAAGCTCCTTCAGGTATATTTAATTTTAAACCTTCTATTTTCCCTAAAAGTGTTAAAAATAAATCTCTTCTTATTCTAAAAGAATCTCTCATTTCTAAAGTTTGTACTAGTGGAGAATTTAATGCATGCTCTGAAGCTTTTTGAGCTACAGCGTTTGCGCCAGAAGTAAACTGTCCTTGTAATTTATCACAAGCTTTAGCCAACCATAATGGTGCGCCCATATACCCAATTCTCCAACCTGTCATAGCAAACCCTTTAGCCATTCCGTTTACGGTAACTACTTGATCTTTAATACTTTCTAAACTACCAATACTGAAATGCTTATGTTCTGTAAAGTTTATATGCTCATAAATTTCATCTGAAACTACCAATAAATTTGGATATTTCTCTATTACTTTAGACAAAGCAATCAATTCCTCTTTTGAATATAACGAACCTGTAGGATTACAAGGAGAACTAAAAATCATCATTCTAGATTTACTTGTAATTTTTGCTTCTAATTCTTCAGGACTTATTTTAAAATCATGCTCGATAGAAGTTTTAACAGGAACAACTGCTGCGCCAGCCATCAAAGCAATACCTTCATAACTAACCCAATATGGCGCTGGAAGAATTACTTCATCTCCAGGGTTTACAGAACATAAAACAATATTCGCTAAAGTTTGTTTTGCACCAGTAGAAACAACTATTTGGTCTTTAGTAAATGACAAATTATTATCTCTTTGAAACTTATTTACAATAGCTTCTCTAAAAGATACTAAACCCGGAATTGGTGTATATTTTGTAAAACCATCATCTAAAGCTTGCTTTGCCGCATCTTTTATATGAATTGGCGTATCAAAATCTGGCTCACCTAAAGTTAAGCTAATTACATCTAGACCTCTTTCCTTAAAATCCCTAGCTTTTTGAGCCATAGTAATAGTCGCAGAGGCAGGTATCTTGTTTATAAAATCTGAAGTATTCATTTATTTTTAATAGTTTCTGCAAATGTAAGAATTCAAAATGTTATATTGAATAAAATGTTTTACAATAATGTGAATAAATACACATTGAATAAACTCCTACTTAATTAATTCGTTCTATATAGGAAAAACATGTCTTTCGGCATGATAAGAACTTCTAACTAAAGGACCACTTTCAACTACTTTAAACCCTAATTCTAGTGCAATTTCTTTTAGTGACGCAAATTTATCTGGATGAATATATTCCTTAACATCTAAATGCTTTTTAGTTGGTTGTAAATATTGACCTAAAGTTAAAACATCGCAATCAACAGCTCGCAATCTTTTCATAGTCTCAATGATTTCTTCATCCGTTTCTCCTAGACCCAACATCAATCCACTTTTGGTCCTTTTAACGCCTCCTTTTTTCAATCGGTCTAATACTTCTAAACTTCTGTCGTATTTAGCTTGTATTCTAACTTCTCTACTTAACCTTTCTACGGTTTCTAAGTTATGAGAAACAACTTCTGGAGCCGCATCAATTATTTGTTGAAGATTTTCCCATTTCCCTTGAAAATCTGGAATTAAGGTTTCCATTGTTATCTCAGGATTTAGTTTTCTAATCATTCTAATAGTCGCAGCCCAAACTTTAGAACCACCGTCTATTAAATCATCTCTATCTACAGATGTAATTACTGCATGTTTTAAACCCATTAGCTTTACAGATTCTGCAACTCTTAAAGGTTCCATAATATCAACTGCTTCCGGTTTTCCTGTTTCTACATTACAAAATTGACAAGATCTTGTACAAACGTTTCCTAAAATCATTAAAGTAGCCGTTTTTTCTCCCCAACATTCTCCTTGATTGGGACAGTTTCCACTTTCACAAATAGTATGTAAGTTATGCTCCTTAATGTTTTTACGAACATCAGTTGCTTTCTTACCTTTAGGTAATTGAATCTTTAACCATTCTGGTTTACGAATTCTAGATTGTTGTTTTACTTCTGCCATGATGTTGCAAAATTAAGTAGAATTTATTATTCATTGGAACTTTTATGCACTTTAAACTACCCAATCTAAATTTAAAAGGAAAATTACTAAATTAAACTGTTATTAAAAAAGATTAGCAAAAATGATATTTTTAATAAATTGTCTAAAGAATTAGATTTTAGTGGCACTAATTATTGTTACCGTTCCATCATCTGGGTCTGTTGCAGTAATAACCATATTTGTATCAGAAGTAAAAGTAATCGTAGTTATTTCAGGACTTGCAGTTGGGTCAGCATCATCAGATAAAGTAATTATAGTCCCTTCAGTTAGTATTTCAAAATTTCCAGTTGAACTTCCTGCAGATACTTCATTGAAATATAAAGTATAAACATAATCACCTTTTGCTTCCACTATATTACTAAATGTCATTTGGGCAGTTATATAAGGTTCAAGTTGTTCTAATCCGTCTTCAATCAAAGATGTAAGGTTCCAAGAACCATCTAATTGTCCAGCTACTTCTAAGCTTTTATCCATTTTAGCACAAGAAGAAACAAATAATAATAGGATGCTTAAAGAAATAATTGATAAATTTTTCATTTATTTTTAGTTAGTTAGTTAGTTAGTCTCAAATATAACTATTCAATTATAAAAACCTGTAAAAAACAAACTTTTTATAGCTGTATACTTAAAAAATACTGGTTATAATCTTTTAATAATTAGTAAATTAGTATTTTTAAACAATGAAAGGATTTGTAAAGAAATGGCATAAAATTGTTGAGAATAGAGATGAAAATGCTTTAAATGAACTATTAGACGATAATGTAATGTTTTATTCGCCAGTAGTTTTTACTCCTCAAAAAGGCAAGAAAATGACTAAAGCCTATTTGTTGGCAGCATTGGAAGTATTGGTCGCTCCAGAAGCTAATTTTTCTTATGTAAAAGAAACTATAGATACTGATAAATGTGTTTTGGAATTTAATGCAAGTATTGATGGTATAATAATCAACGGTGTGGATATGATTTCATTAAATGCCGAAGGTAAAATTATTGAATTTAAGGTAATGGTTAGACCATTACAAGGTATAAATAAATTACATGAAAAAATGGGTGAAATCCTGAAGAATTATAAGAAAGCAGAAGCCAAAAAGGAAATGAAAAAATTGATAAAATCTCCTTTTTCTTTTTTGAAGAAATTGATTGGGAAGTAGGTAAATAATAATTTTAGTCTGAACTTAAAACCAAAACACTAGTACATACTCCAAATAGATAGCACTCTTAATTTAATATTCCAATTCTCATTCTCCTCTAATTAAATGTACAAAACCGCCACCTCTTTTATTTGGTGGTAATTTTCTTTGTTCTAAAGAACCGTCTAATTTTCTTACAAAAAAGAAACCATTATATAAATACACTGCATCTTTAAGTTGTTGTCCAGAAATATCTGTACCATCCCACAAAATTGCTGGATCTTGTGTTTCAAAAACCAAATTTCCCCATCTTCCAAATATTTTTATGTCTATTTTTTCTACAAAACGATAGCCTGAAAAAGGAATAAAAAAATCATTATCGCCATCTGAATTTGGCGTAAAAACATTTGGCAAATTATATCTTGCACAGTTTTCTATACAAGTAGTATCTACTTTGGTGCTTTCATTATCAGATTCATCTACCGCAGTTACATAATAACAACCCGCAATAGAATTTGTTAATTGATGAACATAAAATGTATCTGTCGTTTCATATAACAATACAAAATCTGCTTCAAAAGTCTCTTTATAATACACCTTGTATTTCTCTACATCATCTGCACAGGTGTAGTCATTTCGCCAATGTAACCTATTCTGATAATTATCGCTTGTCCAAACTTGACTGTCGGTATCTTCACAATCATTTTCTATTGTTACTTCTGGTGCGCAAGGCGAAATAGTATCTATTGGTATTGCGCAAGTTTCTTGCGAATAATTAATGATTGGATGTAATAATCCTGTAGAAAAATACTTTCCTTTACTGCTTATTTTATAACAATAAGTAGAGTCATTTTCTAAACCAACATCTTTATACTCATGTGCTGTTGTGATGTCTATACTATCAAACAACAAAGAATTTTCATTATATCTAAAAATAGTAAAGGTGTCATTTGCCCAAGGCACATTTTCTTCCCAAGAAAGAAAAAGACTTTGATCTGAAGGAACAATACTCAAAAAGATAGAAGAAGCATTAGCACTCTCTCCCATTTCTTCCGTACCATTAGCAGAAAGAAAAACTACTTTATAAGAATAAGGATTTACGACTGTATTCAATAAAGAATCTGAAAACAAAGTGTCGTTAAAGGCTGTAAAAGTGTTAGCGGTAAAGCTTTTAATCAATGAAAAATTAGCGCTATTAAATCCTTCTGAACGATACAGTTCATAAGTGTATTCTGGTAAATCTTGTAATGTATCTACTAGGCCTGGTCCAGCTTTTGGTTTTGACCATTGCACAAAAATACTTCCGTTGGTTTCGTCTGTTTTTTCTACCGACACATTTGTTATTACAGGTAAATCTAAAGGTAACTCTACACAAACTTCATGAGAAGGAATACTTACCGTCTTATTGTAAACTTCCCCACCAGAAGATACAGGGTTTCTACCAAAATGTGCTAATATTCGATAGCTATAAATATGTCCTCTATCTGCATCTAAATCTAAATAGCTATAGTTGGTGATTTTATCTACTATCATTTCATAACCCGTATTATCTAAGCCTGTTTCGCAGCCTATTCTATCTATGTTTTCACAGCCATACTTTCTCCAAACAGAGAAGTATTGAAAATCTGGTGAACTAGCGCAACGGTACAGACTATCCCAGTTTAATAAGATGTCGTTAGCATTTACTGTCGCAAATAATGAATCTGGCGGTGGCGCAACTACATGTACTAACCAGGTTTCTAAATCTACTAAATGAATAGGATTTCCACTAGGACTTGTATGATTATCTTCTGCTTTAAAAACGACTTCATAAAAAGAAGGTCGGATATCGGCACAGATTGTTCGCCATTGAAAATTTGCATTGGCAGGGTTTCCATTATTGGCACTAAAAGAAACTCTTGAAGCATCTATTTGGAAGGGTGCTCCTTGCGCTGTAATTGTTACAACATCTGAAAGATTGGGATCCTTGGCTATAATGTTTATAGATAAAGTATCTCCTGCGTATACACAGGTGTCATTTATTGGTTTTATCTGCGGTGGGTCGTTATTTTCATTTCCTACCAATATTTGCATATCACGCAATAATACGCCAATGCACCTTCCTTCTCTAAACTCTCTAATTCTTATAGCTATATTATAATCACCAGGCATTTGTGGTACTGCCCAAATTAATTCTCCGGTAATTGGATTTATAGAAATATTATTATCCGGACCGGGTGGAAATTGGTCTGGAAATTGATAATTTGGCGCTTGAATATTTACTGTTTGCAAAGAAGGTACTAAAGAATAATGTAAACTATCGCCATCTGGATCATAAGCATTTGGGTTGTGATAAAAAGTATCTAATATATTGGCATAATCTATTGGGTCGTTTAATAAAATCGGTGATGAATTACCGTTGAATAATTCTGGTGGAATATATTTAATAGTATCTTCTAAATAAAAAGGAACATCTAAAGAATTCGTCATATTTATTACGCCATCTAATCGATTAAATTCTGTTATCGAAATCAAAAAGAATGACAACGCTCCTGGATAAGTATGTGCAGTAGAAATGTAAATATTCTTACGAATACCTGTGCCTGGTAATAATTCTCCAGAAGGAACACCTGAGGAGCCTAATGCGCCATTTGTTCTTGGAATGTTTTCGATAGTTCCATCTCCCCAATAAAGAGAAACAGAGTCTTGGTCTTGATTGGCTAGATTATCTTCTGCATAAGTAATTACTGTAGCACGATAAGTTAAAGGACCTAAATATTCATATAATATTTCTCCTGCTCTAAAATGAGATGCAAAACCAAATTTTACTAAAATCAAAAAAAAGAACGTAATTAATATTTTAATGTTTTTAGTTTGCATATCTAACAAAGATAGTTTGGAATTATTATAATGCAAGATTCCATGCTATTTAGTTTTTATTTATAAAAAAGTTTGGTACAATACAAAACTTATTCCTCTTCTTCAAAATCTAAAAATTCGGTCGTATCGTTTTCATAATAATACTCCTTTTCTTCTTCAAAAAACACTTTATCTTTTTTGAAGAAATCTTTTAAATCTTGTTTTTCTTTTTTCAAGCTTTGCTGAAGATTCTTATAAGAAGAATGTTTATCCATTTTTATAATGGGATTAGTTACTGAGCCTTTCATAGAAATAAACAAATTTATTCCTCCTTGTGCATCATTAACATAGTCGGCTTCTAGTGTCTTTTTCTTTTTAAACTTTGTTGCCAATAAGTTTTTAAGATTTAATTTTAAGGCATAATCTATCTGATTATCAAAACTATGTGTTCCACCAATTTCTAGTAAAACTAGATTAGATTTTATGATGCTTTTTCTTAATTGAATCTCTTTATTAGCTATAGTAATAGCTGATTTGTAACTACTAAAATAAATATGCTTTAGCTGTTCTAAAGATAAGAATTTTGATAAAGATTTTAATGATTCTAATTCTATTAATTCACCATCGTTAATTTCAAAATTGCATTGCATAATCAGTGCCTCATTTTGAAATTCTTTGAAATTCTTAAAAGCCATAGATAATATTAAGTCAGCATTCGCTTTTCCTTGTACATTTTTATGGGTAATTGTAGTTTGACCAAAATTATCTAAAGTAAAAAATAATTTTTCAATATTTATATTTTTCAATTTTGAATCTAAAAACACTTCTAACATTTTATTATTTAAAAAGCGTAACACTACATTCCCACTAGCGGTTCCGTCTAGACCTGTTGCTTCTAAATTTTTAAGATTAAACAAGCCCACTTCTTTAGAACTAATTAAAGACGTAAATTTATTTAACGTTAGTTTTTGGTACATCATTTTGTCTATGGCAACATTTACATTAGATTCAATATTGAGCCATTTAGAAACATTAATTTCTTTATTTTTTTCTAAACTAATTTCTTTTACTGGAATGTTAAGGAAATCGTTAATGTTAAATTTCTTACTCGTTAAATTACCAGAAACCACTAAAGCATTATTGATTTCATAAATATTATCTTGGAAAAAATTTAAAGCATTTTTTAAAGATCCTTTAAATAGCAAATCATTTTCACCAATATTTAGGGCTAAATTATTTATGTTTATTTTTTGTTTTAAAAGCTTTATGTCTGCATCCAATTTAAAAGGCTGATCAATCTCTTTCAATATTCCAGATAGTTTATTAAACTGCGCTCCTCCTTCCAATCTAGAAGCATGCCAACCAAGATCCTGAACTCTATAATTAAAATTAAAAAGAATGTCTATTAAATCAATCTTTCCTTTTTGAAAAGCAATAATATCATTATCGAATTTTTTTAACAATGAACTATAAATAGAACCATTTAACTTTAAATCCATCTTCAGATTTTTAAGATTTGGAATATTTATATTTCCTTTTAAATAAGATTCATCACTTTTTAAGGAAAATTCTTTTATAATTAGATTATTTCTAGGCTGATTATTATAAGTACCGCTTACAAATAAATCACTTACGTTTATTGCCAGATTTTCTAAGTTAGCTTTTGCATTGTCTAAATTGAAATCTAAAACAATTTTTGGTTTATTCAATTTTTCGCTAACAAATAGTTCTATTGCGTACTTTCCATTTCCGCTTATGCCATTTAAATGAAATAATTCTTTTGGAACTAGCTTTAAGGCATTTTCTAATTGGGTGCCTTTAGCTTTTGCTACTAAATTTATTGTATTTGTTTCAACACATAAATCCCCTACTACATTAAATTTATTGCCTTCAACATTAATATTATTTTCTTTGAATGAAATACATTGATTTTCCGATTTGTAAAACAAATCAAAATTGGCATTTAAATTATTATCAGTTAAAAAATTGGCATTAGAAATTTTTAAAATTCTAGATTTAGCATCTAAATGAACTAGTAAATCAAAATCCCTATCATAAAATTTACCTGAAAGCTTTGCATCTTGAATTAATGTGCTTACAAAAACATTTGCTTTCTCGTTATCGTAAATTAAATCAATATTATGAATGCTGATTTCTTTTAAGTTTAGATTAGCACCTTTAGGGTTAGTTCCTTCTTGCTTTTTTAAAATATCGTAATTTGATTTACCATCTTTAAAAGTTTTTAATCGCAATTTACCATTTTGAATTACAATGCTTTGAATACTCAAAGATTCTCCGATTAAACTAAACGGATTGATCGTGAAATTAATTTTTTCGAGATTTGCAAAAGTGTCCTTTTGATTGAATTTATCTGCTATAAAAACTTTATTTAATTCTAAAGTTACTCTTGGAAAGGTCCTTAAAAACGTTATATCAATCAAGCCATCTACAGTTACTTTACTATCTAATTTTTCATTTAATCCGATTAAAGCTTTTTCTTTTAATTTATCTTGTTGAAAATAAATAAAAAGAACAGAAATTGATATAATAATCAATAACAAGATTAAAAATTTGATTAAGTATTTTTTTAGCACAATAGAATAACTTGTATTAGATTAATTTATTTTTCAAAGTTAAGTTATAAAATGCTAAAAATTTAAAAATCAATCCACATGGAGATGTAAAACCGTCTATAAAACAAAAAAGACCTCATAAAATGAAGTCTTTTTGCTATGTGGGCGATGAGGGATTCGAACCCCCGACCCTCTCGGTGTAAACGAGATGCTCTGAACCAACTGAGCTAATCGCCCTTAAAAAATAGAACTAAATGTCTTAGTTTTACTCCTTAATGGAGTGCAAATATAATGTTAGTTTTTATAAAAAAAAGGTTTTCTAATCTTTTTTTTATAAAAACTAAAGTTTATTCAACAACACCTAATTTTAAATATTTATACCTCTGGAAAAAGATGTAATATCTATATTATTCTAAATTCTGATATTCTGATAAATCTGAATTTATTCTAATTAATTTGGTTTTTTATGTTTCCATCTTTTATGTGACCATAACCAGTTTTCAGGTTTAGCATTAATGTCTTTTTCAAGAAACTTAGTATGTTTTTCTGTAATTTCTCCATGACTTGTTTCATTCGGAAACGCTACTAATGTTGTAAATTTAACGTTATAATAGCCTCTTTTTTGCCTATGAATACTCATGTAAACAACTGGAGCATCTAATTGCTTTGCATATTTTTCTGTTCCAAACAAAACACCCGTTTCCTGATTTAAAAACGTTGTCCAATAACACCTATCTGGACTAGATGGGCTTTGATCTGTTACTAATCCAAAAGCTCTTGGAGCGTTTAACTTGTTAGCACACTCTTCTTTGAACTCTTTCATTGCTATTAACGCTACACCAAAAGCAGCTCTAGATATTTTAGCTTTTTCATCAAAAAATTTATTAGTTAATGGCTTATACAAAGCTATTGGCAAATGCTTTATAAACAAACTTATAGTTGTTCCAGGCATTTCCCAATTCCCATAATGTCCTGTTACAACCAAAACATCTCTATCTTCTTTATAAAATTTATCGAAATCTTCCATTCCTTCAAAAGTAATTCGTTTACGAACTTCTTTTTCTGATAAACTAAACCCTTTTAAACCTTCTAATACGATATCACTAAAATGCGTATAAAATTTATGTAGAATGATTTTTAGTTCTTTCTCTGTTTTTTCTGGAAACGAATTTTTTAGATTGTTCCAAATAACAGTTCTTCTATATTTTACTATATATTCAAGTACAAATGCTAAAACATCTGACAATAAATATAGTATAACAAATGGCAATAAACTTACCGGATAAACAACGAAATAATAAAGTAATTTAGACATCATAAGTTTTAAATATTTGGATCTCCTAAACCTTCTCTAATCACAAAAGGCGCTTCATCTACCAAGTTAATAATTGTTGAAGGAACATTTCCACCAATACCACCATCAATTACAATATCTACATGTTTTTCATACCACCATTGTAAATCTTCAGGATCTGTGATGTATTCTATTATTTTATCTTCATGCTTAATCGAAGAAGATAAAATTGGAGAACCTAATTGTTCAACGATAGCTCTAGCAATATTATTATCTGGAACCCTAACGCCAATTTCATTCTTCTTATATCCAAATATTTTTTGAACATTTTTATTAGCTTTTAGAATAAAAGTATAAGGTCCTGGAAGAACCCTTTTCATTAACCTAAAGGTATTATTAGATAGTGCAGTAGTAAATTCAGATAGCTGACTGAAATCCGAACAAACAATTGGAAAATTAGCTTTATTGGGTTTTATGTTTTTTAATTTACAGATTTTTTCATAGGCTTTTTTACTTTCTATACTACAACCTAAGGTATACACTGTGTCTGTAGGGTAAATAATTACACCACCTTTTCTAAGAACATCTACTACTTGTTGTATTCTTCGTTTATCAGGATTATTTTCATCTATTCTTAATACCATAATATGTAAAGATAATAAAAAAGTCTAAGCAGATTAACGCTTAGACTTTTTCAAATTTATTATTTAGACTGAATTTTCACTGTTTTAAATATTCAACAATTTATATTCTTTTGTTTCTATTAAGTTAGTAATAAAATTTTCATTTCCATCAACTTCGCCAACTGCAGGAACATTTATCGTATTAGGTTCAAGAGTATGTTCTTCCGTTTTATTTTCATTGTCATTTGAATGATCAACACCTTCTCCTAAAATAGGTGCAATAACTAAACCGATCAAACAAGTTAATTTAATTAAAATATTCATTGAAGGACCTGAAGTATCTTTAAATGGATCCCCAACTGTATCTCCAGTAATTGCTGCTTCATGTGCATCAGAACCTTTATAAGTCATTTCTCCATTAATCATAACACCTGCTTCAAAAGATTTTTTTGCATTATCCCATGCGCCACCAGCATTGTTTTGAAAGATAGCCCATAAAACACCACTTACAGTAACACCTGCCATGTAACCACCTAACATTTCAGCAATCATTAGTTTGTTCATACCCAATAACATTGGCACGAAAGTAATTACTAAAGGAAAACCAATAGTTAATACACCTGGTAAAACCATTTCTCTTAAAGAAGCTTTAGTAGAAATTTCAACACATTTATCATATTCTGGTTTACCAGTTCCTTCCATAATTCCTGGAATTTCTTTAAACTGACGTCTTACTTCATAAACCATTTCCATTGCAGCTTTACCAACAGCATTCATTGCTAAGGCAGAAAATACAACGGGTACCATTGCACCAATAAATAACATAGCTAATACTGGAGCTTTAAAAATATTAATTCCATCAATTCCTGTAAAAGTAACATAAGCAGCAAATAATGCTAAAGATGTTAAAGCAGCAGAAGCGATTGCGAAACCTTTTCCTGTTGCTGCAGTTGTATTACCAACTGTATCTAAAATATCTGTTCTTTCTCTAACGATAGGATCTTGCTCACTCATTTCTGCAATACCACCTGCATTATCTGCAATAGGTCCGAATGCATCAATAGCTAACTGCATTGCAGTTGTAGCCATCATTGCTGAAGCAGCCATAGCTACACCATAAAAACCAGCAAAAGCATAAGAAGCCCATATTGCTGCTGCAAATAAAATAATTGTTGGGAATGTAGAAATCATTCCTGTTGCTAAACCTGCAATAATATTTGTTCCTGCTCCCGTTGCTGATTTCTCAACAATGTTTAAAATAGGTTTTTTACCTAAACCAGTATAATATTCAGTTACTGCAGAAATTCCACCACCAACAATCAAACCTACAATTGTAGCTCCAAATACTCTTAAAGAAGAAATATCTTTTAATACATTTCCTTCGGCTTCAAAAAAGTTAATTTTCATTGTTGCTGGTAACATCCAATCTACTAAAAAATAACAAGAAATTGCTACAAATGCGATAGAAAACCAATTTCCTTTATTTAAAGCACCCATTACTTCAGCCGCTTTTGCATCATTGTCTTTAATACTAACCAACATAGTACCTACCATAGAAATGATAATACCTACACCAGCTATAGACATTGGTAAAAGAATTGGTCCCATTTTACCAAAACCAACAAAAATATTAATATCGTTTACCGCTATTATATAGTTACCTAAAACCATAGCAGCTAAAACTGTTGCTACATAAGATCCAAATAAATCCGCACCCATTCCTGCTACATCACCAACATTGTCACCAACGTTATCTGCAATTGTTGCTGGGTTTCTTGGATCATCTTCTGGAATACCTGCTTCTACTTTACCTACTAAATCTGCACCAACATCTGCAGCTTTAGTATAAATACCTCCACCTACTCTTGCAAATAATGCAATTGATTCAGCACCTAATGAAAAACCTGCTAATGTTTCTAATACAATAGTCATATCATGAACATTTGTCCATTCACCACCCATAAAGAATTGAAAAAATGCAATAAAGAAAATAGTTAAACCTAAAACAGCTAATCCTGCAACGCCTAATCCCATTACTGTACCACCACCAAAAGAAACTTTTAATGCATCTGGCAAACTAGTACGAGCTGCTTGAGTTGTTCTTACATTTGTTTTAGTAGCTATTTTCATACCCATGTTTCCTGCAAATGCAGAAAAGAAAGCACCAAAAATAAAAGCGATAACTATTAACCAATGTGTTGTTGGTACTACGAATGATACAATTGTCAATAAAATACTTACTCCAATTACAAAAATAGTTAACAATCTGTACTCGGCATTTAAGAATGCTAATGCGCCTTCATATATATGGTCAGAAATTTCTTTCATTTTACCATCTCCAGCATCTTGTTTCATTACCCAAGATTTCTTGATAACCATGTAAATTAAACCGATTATTGCTGCCACTATTGGCATATAAATCATGTATTGTTCCATATTCTTATTTTTAGTTTTATTTTATTAAGCCTGCAAATGTAAGTATTTTTTTACAAATTGTCTTTTATGATAAAAAAAAGGTCGCATTTTAAATGTGACCTTTTTTTTAGGACAGAAACTATGTCTTATGATACTAGTCTTTTGCTATTCGTACAGCATCCAAATAATGAGCTACAAACGCATCTCTAATAACCATTTGTCTCATAGCACTTTTAAATAATTCTGCATCATACTCTGTGTCAAAATTTCATCCCTGTATGATCTAAGCCACCGATAGACTTTAAAGATTGAAAATTCCTTTTCTATTTCCTCCACCTCTTCATAAGGCTAAACCTTTCCAATTGAATAAGGAAGTAGTTTAGTTATTGCATTAATGTACTCTGTTGGAGATTCTATCTTTTCTAGAATCTCCAATTATCTTGTTTCCATCAATAGTTTGGCTTATGAGCTTAGTAGTAGTGCTTAGGGAACCTTTAGGTCTTCCTATAGGGCTTCCGCTTGTTCCTTTCTTAAATGGTATAGTCTTTTACTATAGATATAGAAAATAGACTAATTTGTTTTAAATTGTTAAATGGATAAATTGTTAAATGGTTAAAAAGCCCGAACAGCCCTAACATTGGCGTTGTTGGTCTCATACATCCTGAACTGGGCTCCATGGTCGAAACTCTGCTGCCACGCACCGTCGTTATCGTACTCAGTAGAACTCCAATAGTAGTTATTAGCAACACCACCAATTGCGTCCTTATTTAAATACATTTCATTTAATTCATCTTTTGAAGGCAAAAACCAATCACTGTAAAAGGCGGAAGGCCTTGCAGCAATCCAAGCAGCTGTCCAAGAGTTACTAGGCTCAGCAACAGCGATAATATCCCTCGTATTTTGATGACCTGTTCCGATACCTGTTCTATCTATTGTGCCAGAAAAAAGAGATGGGTTATCAGTCCATTGATGTTGTAAAGTAAAGATTCCTGTTGCTTCGTCCTCAGGAGCTGCAACTAGACCTCCTCCATTTCCATCCAACCAAAAGACAATACCACCTCCATATGTATCACCAATTTTTATTTCTGAGTTAGCACCATCAACAAAAAGGCTTGGATGTACAATATCTTCAATAATAATT
>CAWVRT010000012.1:0-51017 GCA_963932515.1 uncultured Chitinophagales bacterium | reverse complement strand
TTTACCCATCCCTTGCAAAATAGGCTTTCCATATTCATAGCTCTTATCTTCTCATGTAAGTCTGACCAATTCTTACATCTAACTGAATAGTTACACACATTTTGTAAAACTTCACAATTAATTAATACTAGGTTCTATATTTTAATATATATTTGCATTCCAATAAAATTAAGATTCAAGATGGCTCTAAAAAAATTAATACTAATAGCTTTTATTCTTTTCTCAGCGATTGTTTATAGTCAGACAACAATGTCAGGTGCTATGGTTGACAATCCTAAACTATCAGTAGATTCTCCCGAAGTCATCATTTCAACGACAAGTATTCCAACTTTATCTTTAGATGACTTAGATAAAACAAGTGATTTAGAGGATGAAGATGATAATATATCAGGTATTTTAAATTCTTCAAGAGATCCATTTTATAATACGGCTGCCTTTACATTAGGTGCTTATAGATTTAGATTAAGAGGTTTAGACAACGCAAACGGAAAGTTATTCATGAATAATATAGAAATGAACGACTTAGGTATTGGAAGACCATATTGGAGCCAATGGGGTGGTTTAAATGAAGTTTTAAGGAATAGAGACGCTTCTTTTGGTTTAGATAAAAATAGCTTTTCTTTTGGTGGACTAAATGGAGCTACTAATCTTGACATCAGAGCATCTTCTCAAAGAAAACAATTTAAAGTTTCTTATGCATTATCAAATAGATCATACATGCATAGAGTTATGGCTACTTACTCTACAGGTATGATGAAAGGTGGATGGGCTTTATCTTTATCTGGGTCTTATCGTTTTGCAGATAACACTGGTTTAAATGATAAATTTAGGTTTAATCAATTTGGTACAACTTATCAAGCATATTCATTTTTTGCAGGAATTGATAAGAAATTCGGTAAAAACCATTTACTTTCTTTAAATATTTTTTCAGCAAGTAATGAAAGAGGTAAAAATACTGGTGCTACACAAGAAGCTATGGATTTAGCAGGTTCAAACTATTACAATCCAAATTGGGGTTACCAAACAGAACCTGATGGTAAGCAATATGTTAGAAATTCAAAAATTGGTATTTCTAATATTCCTACTGCTATTTTGATGCATGATTGGACTTTAAAGAATAATTCAAGCTTAAAAACTTCATTTTCTTATAGAAAAGGAATTAGCGGTTCTAGTAGAATAGATTGGAGAAACGCTACAGACCCTAGACCCGATTATTATAGAAACATGCCAAGCTATGCAAATATTATAAGTGGACAAGATGCAGCTGACAACGTAGCTCAAATTTGGTCAGAAAATGAAAGCACTAGACAAATAAATTGGGATGGAATGTATGAATCTAATGCACTAAATTTTGAAGAAATAGAAAATGTAAATGGTGGAAATGATACTGCTACCTTTAATATAGCAAAATACATTTTATCTGAAAGTAGATACGATCCTACAACTATGAACTTTAGTTCTATTTATGAAAATATTTTGAACGATAATGTAACTTTTAACTTAGGCGTTAATTATGCTAATCAAAAAACACATAACTATCAAGTAGTTAAAGATTTGTTAGGTGCTGACTTTTACATCAATCAAAATCAATTCGCATTGAGAGATTTTCCAGGGAATGATTCAGTAGCAGAGTTTGATTTAGACAACCCAGGTAGACTTTTAAATGAAGGTGACAACTATGGTTTTGACTATACATTCAACGTTAGAAAAACTGGTATGTGGGGTCAAACAGCTTTAAGTTTCAAAAATATTGACTTCTTTATGGCAAACGAAATATCTTTCACAAGCATGTCAAGAACAGGACATGTTAGAAATGGGCTTTTTCCTAATAATTCAAAAGGAGATTCAGAAATTCAGAAATTTACGAATTTTAATTTAAAAGGTGGGGCTACTTATAAAGTAAATGGTAGAAACTATATTTTTGCTAATGCATCTTACGGTACAAGAGCTCCTTTTATTAGGAATTCAATGTTATCTCCACGAACAAGAAATGATTTTATTGAAGACTTAAGAAGTGAAACTTTATACTCTTTAGAAGGTGGATACATTCTTAAAGCACCAAAAATTAAAGGTCGTTTAGTTGGTTATGCTATCTTTAATGAAGACCAAACTTCTAATAGAGGTGTTTATTTTGATCAACAAAGAACTTTTGGTACTTACGTATTAACTGGTGTAGATACAAGACATTTAGGTGTTGAGGCTTCTGTAGCTATTGAAGCTTTTACAGGCTTCACAGTTACACCTACAGTAGCATGGGGAAGTCATACATATACTTCTAGACCAAATGCTACATTGATTGAAGACAACTCTAACTCACCAGTCTTTGAAGATAAAACAGTATATTTTAAAGGTCTTCATGTAGGAAACGGTCCAGAAGCAGCATATTCTGTTGGCTTAGGCTATAGAACTTCTAACTATTGGTTCTTTAACTTAAACTTTAGTTATTTCGACAATATCTACATCCAAGCTTCTCCTGTTAGAAGAATTGATGAAGCTATTGATAATGTTGAAGTGGATTCTCAATTGTGGGTAGATATATTAAGCCAAGAAAAAATGAAAGGTCAATTTGTAATGGATGCTTCAGTTGGAAAAAGCTTAATGTTGAACAAAGTATTTAAGAAAATGAAAAACAGACAATACTTAAATTTCAACTTAAATGTAGGCAATTTGACAAATAATACTAATTTTGTTACAGGTGGATACGAGCAGTCAAGATTTGATTTCGCAGATAAAGACCTAAGCAGATTTCAAAATAAATACTTTTATGCATACGGATTAAATTTCTTTGCTCAATTAAGTTACAGATTCTAAAAAATAAAATAAAACATTAATAATATGAAAAAGTTAATTTTAAACATTACAATTCTTACAAGTATAATGTTCTTACTGAATGCTTGTGTAAAAGATAAATATGATGGTCCTGATACTGGATGTATTATTGAAACACCAGAAGGTACAGCAGTCACTATAGAGGAATTATTAAATAATTATGCAGGAACATCTATTTCTGAAGATATTTTTATAGAAGGTACTGTAATTGCTGATGATAAATCAGGAAACTTTTATAAAAAAGTAATTATTCAAGATGCTACAGGTGGTATTGCTATAAACATTGATAGATCTAACTTTAATTCTACGTTTCCAATAAATAGAAACATTTATGTAAAAATGAATGGACTATCTATTAACCAATATAATGAAGTAGTTGCTAATGCAGCTGGAGATAGAATCTTAAATGCACAAATTGATGAACACTTAAAAAGAGGTGTTTGTAACCAAACAGCTAACCCAGATACTGTTTTAATATCTGATTTAAATGCTTCTTATGTAAATAAATTGGTAACAATAATCGGTGTTGAATTCACAAATGCACTAAATGGAATTACTTATTCTGACTTTGCAGGGCAGACAACTGTCAATTTAGATTTAACAGATTGTAATGGTTCATTATTAGTTAGAAATAGTGGTTATGCCACTTTTGCAGCAGACACTGTTCCTACAGGAAATGGTTCTATAACTGGTGTGTTTAATATATTTGGATCTGACAACCAACTATTTATTAGAGATATTAAAGATGTTGTAATGAATGATGATAGATGCGATGGACAAACCGGTGGCGGTGGCGGATCTGGAAACAACTATTTATACAAAGATTTTGATGATAATAGTTTAACTTCTGGTGGGTGGTCTACTTTTTTAGAGTCTGGTACTGTAGATTGGAACTTAGGAAATTATAATTCATTTTACTATGGTAATGCATCTAATTATGATTTTGGAACAATGTCAAATAGTGCAACAGAAGCTTGGTTCATCTCTCCTTCTATTGATTTAAGTACAACTACAGATCCTATATTAAACTTTAGAAATGCTTATAAATATGATGGAGATCCATTACAATTATTTGTTTCTACAGATTACACTACAGGTAATCCAACTACTGCTACTTGGGTAGAGTTAACTTCTGATGCTACTTGGTCTGCTGGAGATTTTAGCTGGGTAGATTCTGAGGATATTTTATTGACTTCATACAAAATGACTAACGTTCATATAGCTTTTAAATATACAGGTTCTAATTCTGATGGTAGTAACTGGGAAGTTGATGAAATCGAAATAAAAGAATTATAGTTTAATAAAAATAACTCTTAACATCCTAAGCTCCAATAGATTAACTATTGGAGCTTTTTTATGTGTACAATAATCTAAATAATCACCAGAATTTTTATATATTTAACTTATGAAAAAGATAATACTGTTCATTTCTTTAGTTTCATTACTTTGTTGTAAAAAAGAAACTACCCTAATTCCTGACAATACTCCTTTTCAAGATAAGTACATCTCAACTATTCAAATTGAAAGCTATGTAAATAAACTATTTATAGATTTAATTGGAAGAGAACCTTTAAATACCGAAATGACAAAAGAGGTTAACTTACTGAAAGCTGAAAAACTAAATGAAGCATCTCGAATAGCTTTAATAACACAGCTTCAAACAAATACTGACTTTCTAGAAGGAGACTCTTCTTACAAACATGCTTATTATCATAGGTTTTATGATGTACTAAAATTAAAAATGTTGGAAGGGATTGAAAATGACGTACTAAAAGAAGAAAGAAATAATTTATCAAATTCATACAACGGAGCATTAGCTGCGGGAGATTCAGCAAATGCAGCGAAATTTTTTAAAGAGGTTTCTGAAATAAACAACATTCTTAACATTGAAAAAGATTATAGAAATGGGACAGTTACACTTAATGGTGTTTTTATAAGACTATTAGATAACTATGCTTATGATATCATCAACATGAACACCTTTAATTTTGTAAATGCTTCTTTTGATGACTTACTTCTAAGACTACCTACTTCTAGCGAATATAACATTGCTTATGAAATGATTGAAAATAATCAATCTGGCTACATATTAGGCGGTACAGGAACAAATAAAGGTGAATACCTAACCTTGTTAGTAGAATCTAGAGAATTTCATGAAGGACTCGTAAATTGGGCATTTAAATCATTATTGGTGAGAGACCCAACTCCTGCGGAAGTTATTGTTCATTTAAATGAATTATTAAGCTCTCAAGACTTTCAAAAACTACAATTGAATGTTATGAAAACAGATGAATTTGCAAATTTTTAAATCCGATTTATGAAAAAAATATTTTCAACATTGCTTCTTCTATTAGTGCTTATCACTGCATGTCAAAAAGAAAAATATACCTATGGTTTAACTTCTGTAGATATTTTACAGCCAAGTGCCAATAAGAATAAGCTTAAAACTGCAGAACAATATGTTGCTGTATTGTATGTTAATTTCTTTCAAAAAGCTATTTCAACAAAAGAATTAGTAGAACTAGAAAGATTGATTAGATCTGTAGGTGACAAAAGGTTAATCTATGAATTAATTATTTCAAATTTCTTAAATAGCCCAGAAGTAATTTTACCGACAGATAGTGAAATGCGTGTAGATTTAGATCTTTTTTTAGAAGAAACCTATCGAAGATTTTATGTAAGAGAAGCAACACAGATTGAGTTAAATTATTATAAAAATTACTTAGAAAACAATAGCACAGTAAATCCGGAAATGGTCTATTTTGCTTTTGCAATTTCTGATGAATTTTTCTTTTATTAATCATATATAATAACATAAAAAATTTATTATGAAAAGAAGGAAATTTATTAAAAACTTAGGACTAACATCAGCAGGAGCTTTTGCGATGCCTACTATTTTAAGATCAAATTCATTTGGCGTTTCAGCTAGTAACGGAACAGCCGACCATGTAGTTTTTGTATGTTTTGCAGGTGGTTTAAGACAACAAGAAACAATGGAACAGAAATATCTTGTAGATAGCCAAGGCTTAACAGGTGCTGCTTACCAAGGTAATATCATGTACAATATGCTAAATGGCGCTACGCCAACCGATAAAATTGTTTATGGTACTGATCCATCTTTTGGCTTACCTGGTTCTATTCCCATTTCACAAATACTATCGCAGACTTTAGAAACACAAGGAACTACTTTTAAAGAAATTCAAGCAGCTGGATATGGTCATTATTCAGCATTAGTCACCTTACTTTCTGGTTCAAAAATTACTACACAAGGTTTAAGAAGAAGACCTTCTATGCCAACAATCTTTGAATATGCTAGAAAACATTTAGGATTAAAAGCAACAGATACTTGGTTTGTAGGGAATAGTTTAGGAAACGCTACTCCCCTGCTAAATTACAGTGACCATCCAGACTATGGCGCAAAATATGGCGCAAATTTTATTGCCCCAACAGTAACTTTTGGTTCAGAAGGACAAAATCATATTAGAAATAGTAAAGTGTACGACTATCAAAATGAAATGTCTAAAATTTATGAAATGCAATCTTTCTTAAACAATGCTTATAATGCAGAATCTAGAGATTTTGGCGGTGTTGAAAATACAGCAGAAGAAAAAGAAAATATAAAAGCCTTTGTTAGAGAGACCTTTGATAAGCAAGCTGCTAATTTAATCGCTAAACCACCAGTATCAGACAACAACGACACCAATGTAGTTGGCTATGCTTGCGAAGTATTAAAATGGTTTAAACCGAAGGTTACAGTAGTTAACTTAAATAGTTCTGATATTTGCCATAGTAATTTTACCGGTTATTTAAAAGGAATACATAGAGCAGACCATGCTATGGGCCATTTATGGAACTACATACAGACTCAAATACCAGAAATGGCAGGAAATACGATGATGATAATGACACCTGATATTGGAAGAAATGAGTTACCAAATAATGCTGTAGATGAAAACAATTGGGCAGCCTATGACCATAGTGATATAAATTCTACTAGAATATTTAGTCAAATGGTTGGCATGGGTGTTCAATCAAATTTACAATTAGGAAATCCAGGAAATAGCATTGGTGATATTACCGATAGTTTGTTGACTATAGGAGAAGCTTTAGGTATAAAAGGTATTATTCAAAGCGAAGGACATATTTCAAGTGATGCAATGTCTTTATTTGATAGAATCTAAAACGATAAAAATGGAAATAAAGGAAACTATATCGATAACAACAATTTGTTTAATTATTATTTTAACAATAAGCCTAAATGCCTGTAAAAAAGAGGAACCGTTAAATCCGTTTATTCAAAATACAACTACTGATACTACAAATACTGATTTTTTAGATCCAAAAAGTATAGAAGGTCTTTATCAAAATGTTTTCAAACCAAATTGCACGACTTCCGGTTGTCATGATGGGACTTTTTCACCAGATTTCAGGAACTTAGAAAGTACCTACAATTCTTTAGTTTGGGGAAATATTGTCAATAATACGACTCCACCAAAAGACTTCTTAGTAACTCCTGGAGATCATACAAACTCCGTTTTAATAGACAGAATAACATCTTTCGTGCCTAATACCTCAGGAAAAATGCCCTTAGAAATAGTACCTGAAAGTGATTACCCAGACAAAAAAAATGAATATATCCAAGATATTAAAGATTGGATAAATGATGGTGCACAAGATATTTTTGGGAATACGGCAACTACTATAAACTTAAGACCCCAGTTAAATGGTTTTAACATTACCGAAACGGGAAATACAACTATTTTTAGCAGAACTATAAAAGGGGTAATAAAAATTCCAGCATCAATAACAAATATAGATTTATACATTGCTATTAGTGATAAAGAAACTAATGTAAACTATCTAACTATCAATAAGTTACAGTGTTCTATTTCAAGAGATGATTTTAGTCAATCATCTGAATATACAATGAATGTAATTCCTGTTATAAACGAATTAGGTTATCTAGGATTAACTACTCAATATTACCATAAAGTAAGTATTTCAAACATTGATCTTTTGTGGCCAATAAACCAAAGAGTTTTTATAAAAGCAATCGTAAATGACGGTACAAACCCTGACTCAGACTTGCCAGGTATAAATACTTTAGAACATTTAAAAAACTTTTACTCTTTTGAAAGAATATTATAATGAAAAATATTTTATACATAACAACACTCATATTTTCAATCGTTTTATTACAAAACTGTACAGAAAAAGAACCCAATAAAATACCGGTTATTAGTCTTGTTTCTATGACACCAACAACTGTTCATCAATATACAGATTCGGTAATAATTATCATTCATTATCAAGATAAAGATGGTGACATAGGTATTCCTGATGCCGATAAAAACTCTTTATGGATACAAGACGCTAGACTAGTAAATCCAGATGAATACTTTATTTCTCCATTAGCTCCTATTGACACAGAAGTTTCTATTGAGGGAGAATTTAGAATTAAATTAAAAAACACTTTTAAATTGGGAACTGCTGCTCAAGAAATCACCAAGTTTAATATTTGGCTTTTTGATAGAGCAGGAAATAAGAGTAATATTCTTGAAACTCCCGAATTAACTATTACGGATTAAATTCTATCCAAGTATCAATAGCAAAAAATAACGAATGAAGTTCATACAACTTGTAATACTTTCCTTAATCTGTTTCACCTTAACCGCACAAAGCTACACCATGCAGTCTACTACGGTTTCAGACTGTAATGCAACTTTTACAGATAGCAATAGTGGTCCAAATGGAGAGTATACACATAATGAAAATTATACTTTTACAATTTGTCCAAATGGAGCAGATTCTATCCTAATGGATTTTACGAGTTTTTGTACTGAAATAAATCTAGATGTATTAAGATTTTTTGATGGGCCAGATACACTTTCTCCATTAATTGGAATTCCTTTTTCAGGAAACGCTTCTCTTCCACCCCAAATAATTGCAACTAGTGGTTGTTTAACGATTCATTTTAAATCAGATGCTTCTGTATTTTGTACAGGTTGGGAAGCCAGCTGGCAAACAATAATAAATACCCCAGCAAATCCTATTTTTGATACAATATCTACTCAAGCATGTAATACTACTAATGTAACTTTTACTTTAGATCAACAAATCATTTGCAGCTCATTAAGTATCGCTAATATAAATATCTTTGGTCCGGTAGGACAAACGGTTACAAATATTACAGCAATTGCTTGTGTTGGAAATACTACGAACACAATTCAAATAGATTTTTTTCCAGGGACTAATCAAAATGGTACTTATCAAATTATATTAAATGCTGACTTTATCGATGCTTGTGGTAATGTTTGGCCATTAACTGCTTTTGGTAGCTTTACGGTAGATGCTTGTCCAATTTCAGCAGAAATAGTCGCAGATGATATAAACGATACTATTTGTTTAGGTGAATGTGTAAACTTACAAGCCAATGCCTGGGATGGAGATGGTAATTATAACTATAGTTGGACAAATGGATTAGCGGCAAATGCTGGCCCACACAATGTCTGTCCGGTACTTACTACAACTTATCAAGTTACAGTAACAGATGGGACTACAGCGCCTGCAGGCGTTGCTAATAAAACAATTTATGTAATTCAGCCAGTAATAATGCCAAATGATACTACTGTATGCCAAACAACAGCAGTTTTCGATTTAGATGCTTCTCCAAATATTGGTTTTTGGTCAGGTCCTTGTTTTGGGAATGATACTTTACAAGGAATATTTCATCCTTTTTGGTGTGGAACTGGCATAAAAACGGTAACATTCAATTATTATGGTTGCCAAAGCACTATGGACATTACCATTAATCCAAATAATATTTGGGCTTCAAATTACTTAGTTTGCCCAGGTAGCCCATCTTTTAATTTTTCAACGAACAACCCCGGAGGAATATATGCTGGAATAGGAATAACAGATACTATAGCAGGAACTTTTGATCCTGTAATTTCTGGCGTAGGTTCTTTTCAAATTACCTATACCAATGCGCCTTGTCCAGATATCACCCGATGGATTACCGTAGGAACTGTTAATATGCCATCAAATGATACCATTTGTTCAAATGATGGTTTATATGAGCCTGCAATAAGTCCACACGGTGGTGTTTGGTCCTATCCTGCAAATCCTGCGGCAGTGACTAATTGGTATTGGTGTCGTTTCGATCCTTTAACTGCAGGCGCTGGAACACATAATATATTATACACTACAGGAACTTGTGTAGATACTTTTAAACTAACTATTTTTGATGTGGAAGCAGGAAATAATTTATTAAAATGTGTAAGTAACCCACCATTTAATTTAACAGGATTTAGCCCTCCAGGTGGAATATGGTCGGGAATGGGAATAACAGATGCCACAAATGGAACATTTGATCCAGGAGCTAATGGTGGAAATGATTTCGACCCTTGGGTGAAATATACTATAAATGGTTGTTCGGATTCTTTAAAAATTTATGTTAGAAATACGCGTATAAATATAAATCCATTAGCTTCTTTTTGTGATAATGATGCTGATTTTACTTTAAACTATGCTAATACTGGTAGAACTCCATGGTCCGGAACATGGTCTGGAATCGGAGTAACAAATACTAGTCAAAATGGAACCTTCTCTCCTTCTGTGGCGGGTGTTGGAACACATACATTATATTATGAAGTAAATACTTGTCCCGATTCTACACAAATTACAGTTTATCAAAATGCAGAATTATCAGATACTACGGTTTGTACAGCTGAATTAATTTTTAATATTCCTACAATTATACCTGGAGGTACATGGAGTGGCAATGGAATTGTAAATCCTATTGCTGGTTCGTTCCTAGCTTCACAAGCAGGTGCAGGTGTTCATGTTATCAATTATACGACACTTGATGGATGTTCTTACAGTATGAATATTACAGTAACTAATTTACCTGTATTAACAATAAATGGTTTACCAAATACATGGTGTTTGGCTGACACAAATTTTATACTTAACGCAATCCCTCTGGGAGGAAATTGGACAAATACAACAAATGATACTATTTTTAATCCAATTCAAGAAGGAACTGGTTTATTTAATATTACATACTCAATGGGAACAGGAGCTTGCCTAGTTAGTACTTCTGCAAGTATTTCTATAGATGATACTTTACAAATCTCACCTTACTTTACAGATACAATAATCTGTTTAGGAGATTACGTTAGAATTGGCGCTACTGGCAATGGTGGAAATGAATTGAATTATACTTATTCTTGGTCGAATGGAATTGGAAATAGTTCCGAAAACGTGATACAAGTGGATACGACCACCATGTATATAGTTACTTTAAATGATGGCTGTAGTCAAGAAGTATTTACAAGTTCACAAGTAAATATTCAAACAGACTTTCAGTTAAGTTTTGAAACGAGTGGAATTAAATGTTTTGATGAAACGAGTACAGCAAAAGTTATTGTAAATCCATCAGGATTATATAACTATGAATGGAATACTAATCCGACTTCAAATTCAGATAATATAATAGGAAAAGCAGGAACATTTTATAAAGTTACTGTTACAGATATAAATAGTTGCATCAAAGAAGCGTATATAGAAATACCTTCTTATGAGAAATTGATAGCAGATTTCACTATTTCGCCTAATGATGCTTGTGTAGATTTATTAAATGCTGATTTTTATTTTATAGATCAAAGTATAGGAGCAACAAAAGGAAATTGGTATTTTGGCGATGGTTCTGCTATAGATTATGCCACTGCTAATAACATAACGCATGCCTATCAAGATACTGGAATTTATATAGTTTACTTACAAGTTCAAAATGACGGAGACTGTTCAGAAAATATTACTAAAACAATTTGTGTTACGCTAAAAACATTAGTACTAGCTCCTACTGCATTTTCTCCAAATGGCGATGGAAATAATGATTTATTTTTTATTCATGCCATTGGTATTGGTTTTGCAGATTTTACAATTTATGATAGATGGGGAGAAAAAGTTTATCAAACAGATGATGTTAAAGCTGGATGGGATGGAACTTTTAAAGATACTAAAGCAGCGATGGGAACTTATTCTTGGCAAGTGCAATTTCATTCTTTGGAAAACAATAATAACCACCTACAAAAAGGACATTTTCAGTTGATTAGATAATATTACTTAGCCTTATTAGTATTTAATTTTACAATCTGGTAGTAAGCGATTAAGTTCAGCGATAGCTTCAGCACTTAATTTTGTGCCTTTTATAACTAATGAAGAAAGAGTCGTACAATTTGCTATTTCAGCAGGAATACTTTCTAATGGGTTGTTACTCAACTTAAGTGTTTTAAGATTAGTCAACTGTCCTATTTCAGCTGGAAGCGTTTTTAAGTTATTACCTGATAAATCTATTTTTTTAAGTGATTTCAATTTTGTAATATCCGTTGTAATCGTCTCAATACGGTTGTTTAAAATTACTATTTGTGCTAAGTCTTCAAACTCACACATTTCTTTTGGTAATTCTTTTAATACAGGTATGTTACTCAAAACTGATGGAGCAAAAGACAATAACATCGCTGGACCTCCAGCAGCAATTGCTGAATAAAATTTTTGATACGGATTTAACGATCCATTAGCAATAGCATCTGATTCATCTACTACATCTTGCATAAATACGTTAACCGAAACAGTTGTATTATATCCTGAATACTCGTCTGCTAAACGATCAAACTCACCACTTGAAAGTAGTTTTGCATTCATTTTCTTACTTGCAGCAGAAGCCATTGTATGTAATTTCTGTACATCTTTAATTATAGCAGTATTTATTTTCGCTGCCATTGCTTGTAATTTAATTCTGACTAATAAATCTTTAATAGCTACAGAACGATTATTACTGAAAACTCCAAAAAGTTTCAAAAATGAGTTTGTATGTGATTTCGCATTTTCAAAATCAAAAATGTATAAATAAGCTCTTATGCAGTTTTCATGTAATGCTTTTCCAATACTTTTATTTATTCTTGCTTTTTTATCTTCAAGGTTAATAGATTCAAGCTCTTTTTCCCAAACAGCAATAGCTTCTTTTAGTTGTGCTATATCATTTGAGTTCAAGCCATTTTTTTGTATTGATTTGTAAGCTGACATTGCTTTATCAAAAGCACCATCTAAATCAGCATATTCGTAAACTTTTCCTTTTGCAGAGTAGACTTTAAAATCTTCAGAAAAATAAGATAGATAAACACGTGCTTTTGCCTTTTCAAGAGCTTTTTCATAAACACTTTTTCGATAATTACTGTGTCCTTTTGCCTTGAAAGATGCTCCTTTAGATTTAAAATCCTTTTTAAGTTTGTCTACCATAAAATATTCACACAATGCTTGTTTTGTTTTAGAATCCCATCCAAATCTTAAACTTGAAGGCTTTGTGTTTGATGATTTATCAGCATAGACAACTTTTCCATCAGTACTTTTTGCTATAATATAAGATTCTGGTTGTGTGTAAGGAATGTCAAAATAATGAGTCGGAACTGTAATTACATCTGTTAAGCCTCCGCCAGAAGGAATACATAACGATTCTGCAGTTCTCAATTTCTCAGTGCCAAATAGACCATTTTTCATGGCAAACTCAATAGATACAAGTGCAGGATCTATTTCAGAAATATTATAAGAAGGTAAAGAAATGTACTTTGTTTTAACTTTCTTTGAATAATCTTTCTGTGCCATTGCAGATAAAGAAAGAATCATTGTAAATGTAATTAATAGTAATTTATTCATGTTTTTTTATTTTTTTCTCCGAATTCAAAGGTAAGCTATATTTTTAATTTTACAAATGTATTCACTATATAGGATGCTTAGTGCAAGAAATGCTGGGCGGTAAATAAGTACTTCAGTTTGTTCCTGTATTTGTAGTGTAAACTACTTACCCAACAGAACAATTCACTGTTCCTATGGATTCAAAATCTTTGGTAGTTAGGATTTCTTGAGAGTATCCGTCTAAATTCCCTATACCGAATGCAAGAAGTAAATGGAATAGTTTTTTTTTGGTTTTCTTAGTTTTAATTATTGGTAACAGTGTTAAAGATATTAATTTGTTTTAATGATTTATATCTAGTGCTAGGTAAAGTTAGTCTAATTCATTATAAGTATATTATTTTTATTAAACATCTTATAAACAGTTTAAGTGTTTATTTTTTATATGTCCATACAAAAAAAACTCTATTCACTAAAACCAAAACACAAATAAGCTTACTTTTGCATTTTCTTAAAATAAATAGATACTATGAGTTTAAAATGTGGAATTGTAGGATTGCCTAATGTAGGAAAATCAACATTATTTAATACCTTAACAAAGTCAATAAACGCACAAGCGGCTAACTTTCCTTTCTGTACTATAGAACCAAATATTGGTATTATTACGGTTCCAGATGTTAGATTAAAAAAATTAGAAGAATTAGTAAATCCTGAAAGAGTGATACCAACAACTGTAGAGTTAGTTGATATTGCAGGTTTAGTAAAAGGAGCTAGTAAAGGCGAAGGTCTTGGAAATAAGTTTTTAGGAAATATTCGTAGTGTAGATGCTATTGTACATGTAATTAGATGCTTTGATGATGAAAATGTAGTACATGTTGATGTTTCTATCGATCCAATTAGAGATAAAGAAGTTATTGATACAGAATTACAGCTTAAAGATTTAGAGTCTTTAGAAAAGTTAAAAGCTAAAGCCTTAAAGGTTGCTAAAACTGGCGATAAATTAGGAAAAAAACAAGTAGAAGTGACTACAAAATATATAGAACATTTATTAACAGGAAAATCTGCTAGAAGTCTAGAAATTGATGAGGATAGTTTGTTAATCATTAAAGATTTAAACTTATTAACTATTAAGCCTACACTTTATGCTTGTAATGTAGATGAAGCTTCTGCTGTATCTGGTAATGCTTATGTTGAACTTGTAAAAGCTATTGCTTTAGAAGAAGGTGCCGAAATTTTAATTATTTCTGCAAAAGTTGAGTCTGAAATTGTTTTAATGGATGAAGAGGATCAAGAAATGTTTTTAGAAGATTTAGGTTTGAAAGAATCTGGAATGGATCGTTTAATCAAAGCAAGTTATGATTTATTGGCATTAGAAACTTATTTTACTGCCGGGGTTAAAGAAGTAAGAGCTTGGACAATAGATAAAGGAACAAAAGCACCACAGGCTGCAGGAGTAATTCATACAGACTTTGAAAAAGGATTTATTAGAGCAGAAGTAATTGCTTATAATGACTATGTCGAGTTTGGTTCTGAAGCGGGCTGTAGAGATAAAGGGAAATTAAGAGTTGAAGGAAAAGAATATATAGTTCAAGATGGTGATGTTCTTCATTTTAGATTCAATGTTTAAAATAATTACGATCAAAAGCCTATGAAAGTTTTTAGAAGTCTTGATGATTTACCCCAATTCAAAAATGCCGTAATTACTGTAGGTACTTTTGATGGCGTACATAAAGGTCATCAGAAGATTTTAGCAAAACTAAATTCTAAAGCAAAGGAATTAGATGGAGAAAGTATTCTAATTACTTTTCATCCCCATCCTAGGTTTGTAATCAATCCAGAAGATAAATCATTAAAGCTTATCAATACTTTAGATGAGAAGATAAATATTCTAGAAAAATACAATATAGACAACTTAGTTATTGTTCCATTTACTAAAGATTTTTCAAATTTATCTGCAGAAAAATATATTACCGACTTTCTAGTTAAACACTTTGCTCCTAAATGTATAGCTATTGGTTATGATCATCATTTTGGCAAAGGAAGGAAAGGTGACATCAATCTTTTAATAAATTTTAAAGAACAGTTTAATTATGAAATACTTAAAATTGAAAAGGAAGAATTAGCAGAAATAACTATTAGTTCAACCAAAATTCGTGCTGCCTTAAACAAGGGGAATATTGAGAAGGCTAACAACTTAATGACCCATGAATATATTATTGAAGGCTTTGTAACCAAAGGAAAACAACTTGGAAGAACAATGGGCTTTCCAACAGCTAATATTTTAATAGAACATGATTATAAGTTAGTTCCAAAAAATGGTGTTTATGCCGTAAGAGCCGTCATCAAAAATAAGGAATACCTGGGCATGCTAAATATTGGTATTAAACCAACTTTTGAAGAAAACAATAAAACAATAGAAGTAAATATCTTTGATTTTACGGAAGATATTTATGGAGAAAAAATTTGTATTAAATTTATATCTTTTCTGAGAGATGAAGAAAAGTTTAATAATGTAGAAGCATTGAAAAATCAGCTTACACTAGATAAAATGACTGTTTTAAAGAATCATAATTCCTAGCTATTAATTAATCTATTAGGCTAGCTTCAAATTGAGAATCAGATATTTCTTCTACAATATCTACAATATTAGCCTTTTCATATTCGATTACAGCACTAGCAGAATCTAAGGATACTTCTACAGAAATAACACCTTTAATATCTGAAATTATTTTTTCTACAGATTTCACACAATGACCACAAGTCATTCCATCAATATTTATTACAGCTTTCATAAGAGTTCCTTTATTTATTGTAAAAATAAAAAAGTTTTATTTAGAAAGGAGTTTTATTTTAAGTTTTTCTTTCTTTTTTTCTTGCCGCTGGAAACAATACATTATTCAGAATCAAACGATATCCTGGAGAATTAGGGTGTAAACTTAAATCTGTTTTAGGGTCACCTACAAAATGCTGATAATCTTCTGGATCGTGCCCGCCATACCAGCTCCACATCCCGTTTCCAAAAACACCATGAATATACCTAGCTTCATTATAAGCATTATTCTGCCCAAGTATTAAAACATCTGATTTAATAACAGATTTTCTAAAAGCTGTTGTTTGCCCCATAAAACCTTTAACTGCTCTTGTATGGCATTGTGTTAGCATGGTCGGTACAGGATCCCATTTCGCTGAAAAGTCAAATAGTGTAAAGTAATCTAAGTTTTTAGGTACTTTTCTCCCAAAATTGGCGTCTATATTAGAATATTCATATTCCAGAGGATTTACTCTTAATTTAAAATCTTTAAATGCAAAAGTTTTAGTAAAATCTAATGCAGCTTGTGCATGAGAATGTGCTGCATCACCGTCAAACATAGCGGCACAAATGTCTGTTTTTTCTGCAGCTAAAGCAATGTCATAGCTATCGGTAGCAGAACACATCGCAAACATAAAACCGCCACCAGCTACAAAATCTCTAATGTTTTGAGCTACTTTCAATTTCATTTTAGAAGCCTTATCAAATCCGTATTTATTTGCTCTAGTTTCTGTTTCTTGTTGTTGATGTTTATACCAAGAAGCATTTCTATAACTCTTATAGAATTTTCCATACTGACCAGTAAAATCTTCATGATGTAAATGCAACCAGTCATATTCTACTAGTTTGTGTTCTAAAACTTCCTCATCATAAACTATTTCATATGGAATTTTAGCATAAGTCAATGCCATAGTTACAGCATCATCCCAAGGTAATTTACTTTTAGGTGAATAAACTGCAATTTTCGGTTCTTTCTCTAATTTTGCTAAATCCATATTTTTTTCTGGATTTGCAATGAGACTTAATATAGCGGTGTATCTAGCATCTGCAATTACTTCATAAGAAACACCTCTAATTTTACATTCTTTTTCTATTTGCTTTAAGTTTTTAACGGCAAAACTTCCCCCTCTATAATTCAATAACCAATCAACTTCCAATTTTTCTTGTAGTAACCAATAAGCAATGCCATAAGACTTTAGGTGATCTTTCTGATCTTCGTCCATTGGTATTAACAAATAAGAGGCTATTAGGTTTACAGAAAAAAATGTAAACAATAATAGAGAAAATATTTTTTTAGAAAACAGTGCATTCATCCTTTCAAATATAAGACTAATTTCAAACAATAGTAAATTCAAAAAAGCTAAAATATAATTTCAATATTAAATTGAGTATAAATCTTTTAAAATTGCTTATTTTTGTATAATAAAGAAACCTACATGAGTATTCAATTAAAACTAGTCCAATCAAAAGCAGATATTGTAAAATTTCTAGAATTTCCAATAAAATTATATAAAAATCACCCACATTATGTTCCACAATTAATTATGGAAGATAAAAAGCTTTTTGATAAAGAGCATGAAGCTTTTTATAAACATGGAAAAGTTAATTCTTATATAGCTTATAAGAATGAAAAAGCTGTCGGTAGAATTTCTTGTATCGTAAATTATAAGCACAATAAAATCCATAATGAAAAAACGGGATTTTTTGGCTTTTATGATTGTATTAATGATACAGAAGTAAGTGGCTTGTTGTTGGCCAAAGCAAAAGAATTTGCTATGGAAAATAATTTCGAGTCACTTAGAGGTCCAATGAATTTTTCAGTAACCCACACCGTTGGCTCTTTATCTAAAGGATTTGATTTAGACCCTGTTTTACTAACGCCTTACAATTTTAGTTATTATAATGATTTAATAACTTCTTATGGTTTTGAAAAGGCGATGGATTTTTATTCTTACAGATTCACTAAAGAACAAGGTATCCCTGAAAAACTTACTCGTGTTGCCAAAGCAATGCAAGAAAGAGGGAAATTTAAACTTAAATATATCTACAAAAAAGATTTACCTAAAGTCGTTAAAGAAATTCAAACAATATATAATGATGCGTGGAAAGAAAACTGGGGTTTCTTACCTTTATCTGATGATGATATTGCTGCATTAGCAACGGAATTAAAACCTATTTTAGTCCCTAGTTTATCCTACATGATTTACGATCAAAATGATGTCGCAGTTGCCTGTATGGTTACTTTGCCAAATATTAATGAAGCTTTAAAAACATCTAAAGGAAAAGTGTTCTCTCCTGGGTTTTTTAAACTTTTAAGCTATCTCCTTGGTATGACTAAGCCAAAAGGAATTCGCACCGTAATTATGGGTGTTTTAGAATCCAATAGACGAAAAGGAATAGAAGCAATTATGATTGAAAAAACAATCTCAGAAGCACATAATCTAGGATATTCAGAAGCTGATTTAAGTTGGATATTGGAGAATAACGTCATGATGAATAGACAACTAGAAAAAATGGATGCTGAACGCTATAAAGAACATAGGGTTTACGATTTGAAATTGAATGAAGAGATAAAATAATTTTTTAAGCTAAAATATATTTAACATGCATTTAAACGAGAAACAAAGAAAAGACATTCACCAGATAATTGAGGATGCAAAACAAGCTGAATATAAAGGTTTTAATACGGTTGTTGCTGATGCAATAGCTGAATTGAAAAAAGGGCTTAAATCTGAAGAAGGAGCATACAATAAAATTTATAAAAAAGTAATTAAAAATGAACATCATTTAGTCCATAGATATGCAAATTTGAATGATGACAAGTCTTTAAGCACACTAGCAGAAGTGTTTTCTGAGAAAATTGTAAAAATGGTAGATTTTGAAAATTTAGATGACTTTGTAAAAAAAGAAGTTTATAAGATTATAGGAATTAATGCTTAATAATGATTCTATCTTTCAGCAATTAATCAACCTAAAATAAGTTAATGCAATTTACTCCACCAAAAGATTGGCCAAAAGATGGTGAAATCGACTTAAATATTCATGATTTACCCCATCAATCTTCTACTACCGAATGGTGGTATGTAAATTCTCATTGCAAAGGAAAAGATGGTAAAGAATATGCTGTGTTTGCCTCTTTTTTTCGAAAACTTTTAGAATACGACAAATCGAAAGACGAATTAGTTTACGCCTACTCTATTACCTGGGCAATTATTGATGCAACAGATAAAAAATATTACGCAAACTCAGTTGTAGATAAGAAAGCACCAAAAATTGGACTAGAACGTATTCACAAAGGAGAAATTGTTAGCGACAATAGAATTCGTAAAGCAGCAATAGAGATGTTAGAAAAAGGAGTTATTCCTTATCCTGATAGATTATTTGAAGGCGATGTTACTTGTCCTCTCGACAAGTTAGCGCTTCAATATGATACAAATTCTTATACGAAATTAGCGAATGGAAATTATGCTTTAAAACTTTACGACAAAGAACATGATGTTGCTTGTGATTTAGAGCTAACACCTCAAACCAAACCGATTAGACATGGTAACAATGGCTCAGTTTCTGGCGTTGGTGCAGAATATATGTTCTATTATTTTATTCCTAAAAATAAAATGATAGGAAGTATTAATATTAAAGGAAAAGAAATTGAAATAGACTCTGGAACAGCTTGGTATGACCATGAATTTGGGAGACATAGAGATGATGACAAAAATACAGACATAGATTTAACCAAAGATATTGCTTGGAACTGGATTGCTATTCAATTTGATGACAACACACAACTTACTGCTTATAAGTTAGTAGATACTAATACGAATGACCATTGTGGCTCTACGCTAGTTTTAATAGACAAAGAAGGTCATAGTAAGCAAATAAGTGATTTTACATTTAATAGTATTGGAGAGTCATGGACAAGTACTAGAACATTTCAAGACTACCCTACTCATTGGATTTTAGAATCTAAAGAATTTGATTTAAAGTTAGAAATTGAAGCCTATTTTCCAGAACAAGAATTTGCTACCGTTATTTCTAAACCCGCATTTTGGGAAGGAAAAGTTTCTGTAAAAGGAACTAAAGATGGAAAAGAAGTTCAAGGAAAAGGGTTTGTAGAAAGAAGTGGATTTTCAGCTTTAAATAATTTAGAAGATTTTTTTAAAGTAGTAAGCAGAGAAACTATTAAATCTGTTGATTTTGTAATTCCTCATAATCCTAGTAGAGAAAAGCTAAGTGAACTTATTTCAAAAAAAGACCAAACACATTATATTGAAGGTGTTGAGTCAAGTGTATTTCAAAAAGCCTTAATTGAACCTATTCGTACAATTATTGATAGAGGTGGAAAATCTTGGCGTTCTTATGCCGCACTAGCTTGTTGCGACATCGTAGGTGGAAACTCTCAAGAAGCAATAGAATGGCTTTCATTACCAGAATTAATGCATGTAGGTTCTTTAATCGTTGATGATGTTCAAGATCAATCAGATATTAGAAGAGGAAAACCAACTTGCCATAAAATATACGGAGAACCAATAGCTATTAATGCAGGTTCTGCTGCTTATTTTATAGGACAAATAAGTGTTTACAATGCCGATATTCCTGATGCTAAAAAACTGAAGATATATCATATGTATTTTGAGACATTAAGAGCTGCCCACAGTGGTCAAGCGTTAGATTTATACGGTTTAGATTACATGATGGATGATGTTGTTGAAAATGGTAAAGGAGATTTATTAATTCAGAGAAGTATTGCTATACATAAGTTAAAATCAGCTGCTCCGGCAAGTTATCTAGCTAAAATCGGTGCTGTCTTAGGTGATGGAACAGAAGAACAGATAGAAGGTTTAGGCGTGTATTATGATGCTTTAGGAATTGCTTTTCAAATAATTGATGACACTTTAAATATTAAAGGTTTTCAGGATGACTTAAAAACAGTTCATGAAGATATTACAGCAGGAAAAATAACTTATCCGATTGCCGTTGCCATGTCTTATTTAAATTTAACAGACCGAAAAAGACTTTGGGAAATTGTAAAATCAAAAACAGCTAATTTAGAAGTTTTAAATGAAGCAGTTCAAATAATTAATAAATTTGAAGTACTTGAAAAATGTACAGAAGATGCCAAAAGCATTGTAAACAAAGCTTGGAAAAAATTAGATCCCTTGGTTAAAGATTCTATGGTTAAGTTAAACCTTAGAGCTTTTAGTTGGTATATTTTAGATAGAACTTATTAGTACAGATAATACTTTTCAATTTTGTGTATCATATGTTTTAGACTATCTATGTTTGAAAATAAGCTATAAACTTTACGCAAAGTGTCAAATAAATAATTTATTTAACTAATTTTATGTTCTAAACAATTCAATGGAACAGAGCAACAACCCACTACATGGTGTGAAACTATCACAAATCATGGAAATTTTAGTTAAAGAATATGGTTATCCAGAATTAGGGAGGCGTATTAATATTCGTTGTTTTAATAACGATCCTAGTATTAAATCTTCTTTAACTTTTTTAAGAAAAACACCTTGGGCAAGAGATAAAGTTGAAGAACTTTATATTAACCTAATGAAGTAAAATTAATCTAATTTAATATCTTTCAATACATTATCAGCTCCTCTTCCTAAACCGATAATCGTTCTCATAGCCTCTTCTGCTGAAATATTGAGATGTTCAACATCTTTTTCTGCCAGTACAATTACAAACCCACTTGTAGGATTTGGTGCAGTAGGAACAAAAATAGTATAATTCATGTTTTCTAGCTGAGAAGTAATGAAGCCAATCATTTTGGCATTTCCACCATAAGGTTTTACTAATACAACTTTTGAAAATGGCGTTTTATCATTACCAATAAATTGAAAAACAGTTTCTCTAATAGTAGAATAAAATGGTAATTTCTTAAAGAATTTATTTTCAAACCAAGAGAATAGACTATTCCCAAAAGTTGTACGAATAAAAAGCCCTAAAGAAAAACACATGGCTAAAATAATAGTAAAAATAATTAACTTAGCTACATAAATATTTATAACTGATGGAAATAAATTAACTAATGGATCTACCAAGTTTCCAAAAAAAGTAACTATCCAGTTAATTAAAAATACAAATATTAATACCGGAAGTATTACCACTAACCCACCTATAAATGTATTGACTAAAAATTCTTTAATTCTCTTCATCTTTTAATAATTCTTATTATTCATGAAAATAAAAAACATTAATTAAACATCAAAATTCACACTCAATTTCTTTGAGGTTGGTTTTGCTTGACAAGAAAGTATATATCCTTGTTCAATTTCTTTTGGTGTTAATGCTTCACAGTCACCCATTTCAACGCTTCCTTCAGATAATTTACATCTACAAGTAGTACATGCCCCTACCATACAAGCAAACGGTGGATCTACATCATTTGTAGAACAAGCATCTAAAACAGTATCTTTACCTTTCATAGAAAAGCTAGAAGATTTACCATCACAAACTACATCTATTTCGGTTATTCCATCATAACCTTCTTCCGCTTGTCCAACAGAAACCGATTTTTTATCTTCAGCATCTTTCTCTGTAAAATATTCTACATTTATTTTATCTTCAGGAACATTTAAACTTTTCAAAGTGTTTTCTACAGCTTTCATTAAGCCTGTGGGTCCACAAGTATAAAACTCTGCATTTGTTAAATCTTTTTTATTTAAAGATTTTTGAACAAATACTTGATCTATTCTTCCTTTAGAAAATGATAATTCTTCTATACTCTTTTTACCAAAACCTAAAAACCCTGGGGTTTTATTCGGCTTATCAAAAACATGAAAAACTTCCAATCTACTACTGTTCACTTTTTGAATTTTAGCTAAATCTTCTTTGAAAATTACGCTATTGCTATTGAAGTTTCCATAAGCTAAAGTGATTTTTGATTTAGGTTCTTCCGAAAGAACTGCTTTCATAATAGAATATAAAGGTGTAATACCACTTCCTGCGCCAAACAAATAATAGTGTTTTTCAGCATTTGCATCTATCTCCGTGTGAAAATTACCCATAGGCAACATCACTTCTATTTCGTCTCCAATTTTTGCTTGTTTACATAAATAAGTAGAAACTTTCCCATTCATTACTCTTTTAATAGCAATTCTATGTTCTTTTTCAACAAAAGGATTAGAACATAAAGAATAAGATCTATTAAAACTCTCGCCATTTACGATTACTTTTAAGGTAACATATTGACCAGGATGATAATGATAATCTTTCTTTAATTCACTTGGAATTTCAAAAGCTATTGAAACAGCATCAGTTGTTTCTTGCCTAATATCTTTTATCTTAAGACTGTGGAATTTACTCATAACATTTTTTAAATTCTATTGTGTGCAAAAATAAACAAAACTCTTATGTAAAAGTGTGTTTTAACTCCTTTTACAAGAATAATTTTAGAAATTAATATTTCTTATTTGTTCAGAATGATTCTTAACAATAGTGACTAAAAACTTTACCCAAATGAGCTGTAATCGCTTCACCTGTACTTCCTTCTATTTGATGTCTTTCAATGAAATGTACTAATTTTCCATCTTTAAACATTGCCATACAAGGAGAAGATGGTGGATAAGGTGCACACATTTCTCTTAATTTATCTACTGCTTCTTTATCAACTCCTGCAAAAACAGTCGCTAAATTATCTGGCGTCTTCTCTCCTTTTGAAGCATTGATCGCTGCTGGTCTTGCTGAACCAGCTGCACAACCACAAACAGAATTGATTACAAAAAAAGTAGTTCCTTCTTTCGCTAATGTTTCTTCAACTTGGGCTGCTGTTGTTAAATCTGCAAAACCTACTTCTGTAAGTTGTGCTTTCATTGGTACATATATTTCTGGTGGATACATAATTTTTATTATTTTATTTTAGCTTTTGGTTTTTTAACCTTCGCTATATTAATTATTATTTTTTCTAAAAGCCATTTATTACTATAAAAACCCTAGTTCAAGTAAAGCTTCTTCACTCATCATCTCTTGGCTCCAAGCTGGTTCAAAAACTAACTCTACACATACTTCTTTTACACCATAAACTTTGGCGACAGTATCTTCAATTTCCTGTGGTAATGTACCTGCTACTGGGCAAGACGGAGAAGTTAAAGTCATGACAAGCTCAACATTAAACTGGCCATCTACATTCACTTCATATATCAAGCCTAATTCATATATATCAACTGGGATTTCAGGATCATAAACTGTTTTTAAAGCTTCTATAATCCTAACCGTAAGTTCTGTTTTATTAATTTTTATTTCTCCCATTGAAATAGTTTTTTATAAGTAATTTAGCACAAAATTAACACTTAAAAAATTTCTAAAACCAAATAAAGACAATTAAATCGCCTTTATTTAGAATAAGTCTAAACAAAATTATGAATTATTACTTTATTACAGGTACAAGTAGCGGAATTGGCAAGGCTTTAGTAAAACAATTACTACTAAATGAAAAGAATTTTATTTATGGATATTCTAGGACTAATGCGATCGAAAACTCAAGATTCATTCATACTTCCATAGACTTATCAAAATTGGAAACAGTAGCTAAAGTAGCATTTCCAGAATTAAAAAATGCCCAAAAAATTCTTTTAATAAACAATGCAGGAACTTTAGGAGAAATCAAACATTTAGGAAATCTTAACAACTTGGACATCATCACTTCTTTTAATGTCAATATTACTGCAGTAGCTTTATTAATCAATAATTTTATTAAGCAATATCAAAACAACAAACAAGAAAGAACAATTATTAACATAACTTCTGGTGCTGCCAAAAGTGCGTATGATGGCTGGGCAGCGTATTGTTCTACAAAATCAGCTATTAATATGTTGACAGATGCAATAGATAAAGAACAAAAATTAGAATCCTCTCCTGTTAAGGCATTTGCTATTGCCCCTGGTGTAGTAGATACTTCTATGCAAGAATTAATTAGAAAAACTGACGAAAAAGATTTTAGCAATATTGAAAAATTTCAGTTATTAAAATCTAGTGGAGCTTTGTATCAAGCAAAAGATGTAGCCATTAAATTAATCTCTTTATGTGAAGATACTTCTAAAATTGATGGGTTGATTTCTAGGATTGAGTTGTAATTACTTTCTACTTCAACACTTAAATACTTTTTACATGAGTACTTCAGTACTTTTTATCTATTTTTGCAAACTATTATGAACTTTACAGAATTAAACTTATCAAATCCGCTAATAAATGCATTAGCCGATTTAGAAATAACAGAGACTACGCCTATTCAAGAGAAATCTTTTGCACCTATTATGGCTGGAAAAGATATTATTGGAATAGCACAAACTGGAACAGGAAAAACTTTTGCCTTTTTATTACCTATATTAAGAATGCATAAGTTCAATCAAACACCTTTTCCTAGGTATTTAATTTTAGTGCCTACTAGAGAATTAGTACATCAAGTAGCAGAAGAAGTAGAAAAATTAACAGTCTACATGAATTTTGTAGTTGGTAAAGCTTATGGTGGAACAAATATACAGACTCAAAAAAATACAATTTATAACGGTTTAGATTTATTGGTAGCAACACCAGGTAGATTATTAGATTTAATTTATTGTGGAGCTTTAAAAACTAAAAACATTAAAAAACTTATCATAGATGAGGTAGATGAAATGTTAGATTTAGGATTTAGACCACAACTACAAAAGATTTTAGAATTGTTGCCAAAACAAAGACAAAACATTATGTTTTCGGCTACTATTACAAAATCTATTGAAGATTTATTAGAAAGTTATTTCAATAGACCCGAAAAAATAGAAATAGAAACGACTGGTACACCATTAGAAAATATAGATCAATCTGCTTTTCATGTTCCGAACTTTTTAACGAAAGTAAATTTATTGGAATTATTGATCAACAACAAGGAAGATTTTACGAAAGTATTGGTTTTTGTTGCTAGTAAAAAGAAAGCAAACCGTTTATTTGAAGAGTTTGAGGAAAAATATCATGAAGATATTGGTGTAATACATTCTAATAAATCTCAAAATCATAGAACGGAAACTATTAAAAGATTTCAAAGAGGAACGATCAGAGTATTAATAGCAACTGATATTGTTTCTAGGGGATTAGATTTGGAAGATATTAGTCACGTCATTAATTATGAATTACCCGATGAGCCAATCAACTACATGCATAGAGTTGGAAGAACAGGTAGAGCAAAAAGTGAAGGTGTTGCCATAAGTTTTATTACTCCATTTGAAGAAGAAAAACAATTTGAAATTGAAGTATTGATGAATACTGAAATTTCTACTTTTGAATTACCTGAAGGTTTAGAAATTATTCAAGAACTGTTGGAAGAAGAAAAAGAAGAAAAGCTTGTTTTTAAAAAGTATATGCGTGCGAAAGATGCCAAATCTTTAACAGGTGCATATCATGACAAGAAACCTAAGAACGTCAAGAAAAACATGGGAAACCAATACACTAGATTTCCAAAAAGAGGTATCCCATACTACATTAAAGAAAATCAGAAGAAAAGAAATACTAAGTAGATTTAAATCAATCGCCTATTTTCATTTTACTAAATAATATACTACGTTAACTGTACTATCTTTAATGAAAAATTCCTATTTTTGTAAAATGAAGAAAAAAGTAAATTTAGTAATTGTATTACTTGCCATTATAGCCTTAACTACATTAGATTCTTGTACAGAAACTATAGAACCCGTTCCTGCTTGGAATTCGGCTTGTACTGGAAGTTATTTACCCATAAACGAAAACGCCTCAGCTACAAAAATTTCTTTTGGTTCTTGTGGCGCACAAACTTTACCTCAACCACTTTTAAGTATTGCAGCTGATCAAAACCCTGATTTGTATATATTTTTAGGAGATAATATCTACGCAGATACAGAAGATATGGAAACCATGAGAGATGAGTACAAATTACTATGCACAAAAGAAGAATTTATAGAATTAAAAACCAGCACACCTGTCTTAGCTGTTTGGGATGACCATGATTATGGCTACAATGATGCAGGATTGGAATATCCAAAAAAGGTAGAAGCTAAGCAAATATTTATGGAGTTTTGGGGTGAAACTGACAATGCAGAAAGAATGTCGCACACGGGAATTTATGATGCTAAAATAATTGGAGAAGCAGGTAAAAGAGTTCAAATTATACTTTTAGATACTAGATATTTCAGAACAGCTATAAGTACACTTGCTGGTAATCCTTTTTTTTATGTAGAAAATTTCGATCCTAATGCAACTATGTTGGGCAATGAGCAATGGGCATGGTTAGAACAGCAACTTTTGAAACCTGCAGACATAAGAATAATAGCTTCAAGTCAACAATTTTGTGTAGAACATAATAATTATGAAGCTTGGGCAAATTTCCCTTTAGAACAAGAAAAAATGTATGATTTAATAGCAAGTACAAATGCCTCTGGTGTGCTTTTTATTAGTGGAGATGTTCACTACTCAGAACTTTCTAAAAGAGAGCCTAGTAACACCTATCCCTTATATGATTTAACTTCAAGTGGAATTACAGGAACTTCTACTCCTGTCGCTAATCAATATAGAGAAGGAAATGCTTCTGCAATAAATAATATTGGTGTAATTGATATTGATTGGAATGGTAATGCGACCAAAATAAACTTATCTATTCTAGACCAGGCTGAAACCGTTTTATTAGAAAAAGAAATTACTTTAAGTGATATACAGTTTTAAGAATAAAAAAAATGAGAAGTATAGTAAAGCAGTGACTCCATTTAGGAACACTGCTTTTTTTTGTACAGCAGTCGTTTATTGTTTTACAAATATATCAGTTGAGATATACTGTCAGCTGAAAATAAGCTAGTTTCAATAATTAAAAAATTAGTAAAATTACTTTACAATCTATTTTACTTCTTCCGTATTTTGAACACACTCAAAGCTACTACTACAGCTCCGTTTATAATTTAATAATTTTTCGCTTTATACAGATATTTTCCTCTACTATACTTAGATAATAGATTCCATTTGAATAAGTAGATAAATTTATTGAAATTTCTTTTTCCTTGGAGCTATAATTTCTTAATAGAGACCCATTATTATCTATCAGGCTAATATCCCTTTCATTTTTAGAATTATCTTGAAAGATTAGTGTCACTTTATTTTTAGACGGATTAGGATAAATTTTAAGCGCAGCTTCCTTTTGGAAATCAAAAACAGAAACTGTTGTATCTATTGGTAAAATAGTCGTGTCAATTGGCAGAACAATGGTATCAATGGGTGCTGGTTCAACATAAATACAATTTCCGGACATGCTATCATCCATCCAATCAATTCGATCTGTTATCCAAGTTTTTAAATAATCTATTTCGTTTTGATAGTTTAAACCCACATAATAATTAGGCCAAACATAATTGCCTAAGATATCCCATTGCTGAAAATTTCTTTGCTGAGCATCATCTAAGTATATGGCTATGCTATCAATAAAATTAAAGAGAGAGTCTTGATGAAAACTTCTATCCCGTAAATATTCCCATCTGCATTTTAGCTTGTTTTGATAAGTAGTGTCCTCCAAAAGTCTTTCAAACCAAAATGGATTGTCACCACCGCAGCCACCATCCACTTCCCATCCTGAAGTAATACCGCCACTACAATAGTCTGCATTTCCAAAAGCTAAATTAAAATCCCAAAATGGGCCCATAGTGAGTTTACCTCCTTTGCTTTCTTTATCTTTGTGCATATAGGTGCTTAATCTATATCCGTCAATATTTTTTGAAAGTTCATTTATTATATAAAAATCAATAAAAGAATTGACATCAATATATTTTGAATAGCCAATAGAAGTATCCGCAAAATTAGGTCCATTTAACGCATGTTCAAAACTATCCACATAATGCTCAATGTAATTTAACTGCTGAGGTTGTAATGCTGTAGCTTCAGGATAATGATACTGAATATGTAATGATCCTCCACTAACATTAGGGAAATTTGACAACCAATCAACACCCCCTGTCCCAGTATACTTATCTACTTTAATTATATAGCCACCGGTTAAACTATCGCCCGCTAAATCATCCGCATCTAATTTAGCAATATCTACTCTATCATTATCTCTTTTTATTTTCTCCATTAAGATATAAATACCTTTATAATTTCCATTTATTACTAATTCACAATAAACAGTTCTTGGCGCATAATGCCCCATTTTCCTTCCTAAATCAAAAGTTAGAAAATTACGCATTAAAGCTTTATCTGAATAAGGAGCATATAATATCCAATCATTTTCTACAGGCATTCCTAAAAGAGATACATTATTATTGTTTCCAATAGCATCTTGTGTTTCTAAAGCGTAAGGTTTTTTAGAGAAGGATTGTGAGGTGCTTCCTCTGTATTCAATGCTAATTTTTCCATTATAATCATTAAAAGGGTCGCTGATTGAGTTAATAGTTCCCAAACCATTATCAATAATACCCATATCACATACAATTCTAGGGTCATCCATAATATTTTGTCCATTAGTATTAATCACTACAATAGGCAAATTAGATGTCGAAAAAATAAGAGGGGGTTGAAACCAAGAAGGAATTGGTGAATAATTAGTAGCTGTAGTATTTATTCCTAATGAAAAGAAGATACGTGCAGTTAAATCAGAAGATGAGACATTATCATTATGGACTTGAATAGACAATACATTATTTCCCTGAATTAGAATATTATTTAATAATTGAGTATTGATTATAAATTGATCAGGATTACCTCCTTGATACATTTGAGCTTCATGTAAAGATGTTGACCCTTGATTATATAATGGATGATCACCAACACTTCCAATATTTGACCTTGCAATCTCAACATTGTTTAAATACGCTACAAAGGCATCATCATAATCAACATGCAGAACTGATTCAGAAATTTCAGCAGCATCAATAATAGTAAAAGTTTTTCTCAAATAAAGTGATGTTGTTGGACTGACAACCGTATTATCATCACCATCTCCATAACCAATTCCTCCTTGACCAGTACTCCAACTAGAATCATCAAAATTTGGTTTTCGCCAATTGGTATCAGGTTCAAGATTTGGTGTAATATATTTCCAATTGTCATTATCGAATATTACAGTTTCCCAATGGTCTACATTTTGAGTATAAACAGTACTATAGTTGATAAAAACAAATAAAAAGAAGGTGATAATTTTATACATTTTGTGAAGATAATAAAAAAAATAAATAAAATTCGCTGTAAAACTATTTTATAAACACGCCATTAATATTATAAGGTCATTGAATTGTCATAAAAAAGTGAATTTAAAATAAAATAAAATATTTTATCGTTAAGAAATTAGTATAAATAGGTATTAGCATTTTAGTAAGAAAAGCCTAACAAGTAACATTTATTAAAAACCTAAATCTTATTCATAAGAAATATTTACTTATTTTTACCCACTAAACCATTAAAAAAATATGTTAGACGGAATTTTAGACAGTACTAGTAAGGCTATTGAGTTAGAGAATAAGCATGGAGCACACAATTACCATCCATTACCGGTAGTCCTTAAAAAAGGAAAAGGGGTTTATGTATGGGATATAGACGGGAAATGTTATTTTGATTTTTTATCTGCATATTCTGCAGTAAATCAAGGACATTGTCATCCAAGAATAATAAACGCTTTAAAAGAACAAGCTGAGGAATTAACATTAACATCTAGAGCATTTTATAATGATTCTTTAGGCGTTTATGAAAAATACATTACCGAATATTTTGGTTATGATAAAGTATTACCTATAAATACTGGTGTAGAAGCTGTAGAAACAGCTATGAAACTTTGCAGAAAATGGGCTTACGAAAAGAAAGGTGTTGCTGCTAATCAAGCAACTATCATTATGGTTGAAGGGAATTTCCATGGAAGAACTTTAGGCGTTATTTCTGGTTCTACTGATACTGACAGCACGACAAATTTTGGTCCTTTTTTACCAGGTATAAAAATTATTCCTTATAATGATGTAGATGCATTAGCTGAAGCAGTTAAAGATCCGAATGTAGCAGGATTCTTAGTCGAACCTATTCAAGGCGAAGCTGGTGTTTTTGTGCCAGATGAAGGTTATTTAGAAAAATGTTTTTCTTTTTGTAGAGAAGCAAATGTATTGTTTATAGCTGATGAGGTTCAAACAGGAATAGCAAGAACAGGGAAAATGTTATGTACCGATTATGCAGGAATTAAACCAGATATCGTAATTTTAGGAAAAGCACTTTCAGGTGGTGTATTACCAGTTTCTGCAGTTTTAGCAGATGATGAAATTATGCTTTGTATTAAGCCAGGAGAGCATGGCTCTACTTATGGTGGAAATCCGTTAGCAAACAAAGTAGCAATGGTCGCTTTACAAGTTGTAAAAGATGAAGGATTAGTAGATAATGCTTATTTCTTAGGGAAATACTTCAGACAAGAGTTAACTAAACTTAATTCTCCTTGGATAAAAATTGTAAGAGGAAAAGGATTACTAAACGCGATAGTTATCGATAGTAAGTCTGAAAAAACTGCTTGGAATATTTGTTTAAAACTACGTGACAACGGCTTATTGGCTAAACCTACTCATACTTATATTATTCGTTTTGCTCCGCCTTTAGTTATTACTAAAAAAGAGATTGATGAATGTGTTACAATTATTAAGAAAACATTAGAAGACTATTCTGAATAAGTCTTTTTATTATGCAGTACTACATTAAGCAAATCCGTTTATTGAACTATAAACCAAGGATTTAGTAAGTTTTCTTTATTGTATTTTAGCTCCTCTGTTTGCTTGTCATAATTTAAAACTTTAAAGCCAGCTTCAGAACAAACTATATGAGCAGCTGCTGTATCCCATTCCATTGTAGGTGCTAATCTAGGATAAATATTCGCCTTACCTTCAGCTATTAAACAGAATTTAAGTGAACTTCCTGCACTAATAAATTCAACTTCTTTTCCTGATTTTTTTAATTCTTCTACAAAAGCAACTACTTCATCAGACAAATGACTTCTACTTGCTATTACTTTTATCAAATTAGAAGTGTTTTCTTCTTTCTTTAAAGGTTCAACATCTCCATCGCTATTTATTTTAAAAGCACCGTTTCCTTTACCTCCAATATAAATATCATCCGTTACTGGAACGTAAACGACTCCTAAGATTGGTTCGTTGTTATGAATCAAGGCAATATTTACAGTAAACTCCCCATTTCTTTTGACAAATTCTTTTGTACCATCTAAAGGATCTATCATCCAAAAGTATTGCCAATATTTACGGTCTTTGTACCCTGTTTGCTTAACTTCTTCCGAGATATAAGGAATATCGGGATAAAGTTCCGTCAATGATTTAATGATAACATCATTGGCATTTTTATCTGCCATAGTTAAAGGAGAATCATCTTCTTTCTCAAAAACTTCAAAATCTTGGTTATAAATTTTCATTATTTCATCACCAGCTAGAATAGCTATCGCTATTACTTCATTAATATCTACATTCATGTTCTTTTATTTAGAAAAGCAATTACTTAGGCTTTCTTTCCAATCAACTAATTTAATTGAAAAGTCATTTACAATTTTTGATTTATTCATTACACTATACTTAGGTCTTTCGGCAGGTGTTGGATATTCTGTTGTAGGAATAGGATTTACAATACAAGAAATATTTGCTAATGAAAATATTTCTTTAGCGAAATCGTACCAACTTGCTACTCCAGAATTACTAAAATGGTATAATCCTGTTATTTTAGTTTTATCATTATTTACAATAGTATTCATAATTACTAAAGCTAAATCTTTTGCATTTGTTGGTGTCCCTTTCTGATCATCAATGATATTTAATTCATCTCGTTCAGTTCCCAAGCGAATCATTGTTTTTAAGAAATTATTACCATAAGAACAAGAATACAACCAAGAAGTTCTAATGACCATATGGTTTTGTTTCAATGCAAACCCCTCACCTTTTAACTTACTCTCCCCATAAACACTTAGTGCATTTGTTGGGTCAGTTTCTTTATAAGGCACATCATTTTTACCATCGAAAACAAAATCTGTAGATATTTGAATTAATTTAGCATTATGTATATTACAAGCTTTAACTAAATTTCCTACAGCAGTTGAATTGATTAAAAAGGCTGTTTCACTATCTTTTTCAGCATGATCTACTGCTGTATAAGCTGCAGTATTAATACAAAAATCTATTGTCTGATTCTTGAAAAAATCATTTAGCGCAGTAGTATTTGAAATATCTAGAAGACTCTTAGTTGCAAAGATGAAATGGATGTTTTCGTATCTAGAAGCTATTTCTTGTAGCTCAGAACCTAATTGTCCCTTAGCTCCAGTAACTAATATAGTTATTAGTTTATTCACTCTTAAATTCTTTTATGATTACTTAAAGTAGGTAATAAAACATCTTTTTCAGAAAGCTGAAATTCAGCCTCTTTCATTTTCCAATCAATTGCTAAATCTTTATCATTATAAATAATACCATCTTCTGAATCTTTATTATAAAAATTATCGCACTTATAGACGAAAATAGTATTATCCTCTAGCACCAAAAAACCATGAGCGAAACCCCTTGGTATAAATAGTTGCTTTTTATTATTTTCTGAAAGTTCAATAGCAAAATGTTCACCAAAAGTTGAAGAACCTTCTCTTAAATCTACCGCAACATCAAGGACTGAGCCTTTTAAAACTCTAACTAGTTTAGCTTGTGCATGTTCACCTGTTTGATAATGTAAACCTCTAAGAACTCCTTTATCTGACTTAGATTGATTATCCTGTACAAAATGAACTGAAATTCCTATTTCTTTTTGGAAACTGTTTTCATTAAAACTTTCAAAAAAATAACCTCTGTCATCTTCAAATATTCTGGGTTCAAAAATCCATAAATCTTTAATATTTGTTTGTGTAAATGCCATTTATAATAAATTGTTTTTAAGCCCTTTAAAATTCATAATTTTTTCTACATACTCATTATTTAGACAATCATTCAACACGTTTAATTGCATTGAGTTATGTATGTCTGTACCTACGAAATCAATCATTTCTTCATCAATTAATAATTGAGCAATAGTTTGTGCAGGCTTACCATAATAACCTAATAAAGAAAATAAATTTAACTGTAAATATATTCCTGCTTCTTTAATTTTTTTGAAAGTTTTTAAATCTTTATCTAATAAATATGGATACCGTTCTGGATGAGCCATAATAGGTTTATAACCTGCTACATTCATCTCAAAAAAGGCTGTTTCCATATTACTTGGCCTAGTCATATATGACAATTCAAATAAAAGATAATTATCTCCAAAAGTTAATAATTTTTCTTCATTAACAATTAGTTTTAAAAATGTCTCATCTAAATAATATTCAGATGCTACTTCTATAGGAAAAATCACATTTCGTCTTGCTAATTCTTCTTTTAGTTTACTGTATTCATAATGTATTATTTCAGGGGTATTATTATAGCCGCCTTTCATTATATGCGGCGTTGTAATAATTTTTCTATATCCTAAAGATTTTAATTTAAGAATGATTCCTATAGCTTCATCAATAGTTTTTACACCATCATCTATTCCTGCTATTAAATGACTGTGCATGTCGACACCAATCAATTCCAGTGAAGCTATATTCACTTTCTCTTTAGACGAAAAAAATAATTTTAGTGCTTCAAACATTTGCTATTTTTTGAAGTAGGATTTTAGGGTAATCACCATACCACTCTCAAAACTAAATAGTGGTTTATAATTCAATAAATTTTCAGCTTTAGAAATATCTGCTAAAGAATTACGAATATCTCCTGCTCTAGTTTCTCTATTTATAGCGTTTTGGGTTGTCCCCATACCCTCTTTAATTACATTATACAAATGCGCTACAGTGTACTTTTTCCCAAATGCAATATTGTAAGTTTCTCCAATAGCTTTTTCATTTAAAGTAAGCATGGCTCTAATATTTGCTTGAACTGCATTTTCTACAAAAGTAAAATCTCTCGTTTGTAAACCATCACCATCGATATAAACTGGCATTTGTTTTTCCAAATGATCTATAAATATTGGAATGACTGCTGCATAAGGTCCATTTGGATCTTGCCTAGGGCCAAAAATATTAAAATATCTTAATCCAATTATTCCCATTCCATAAGTAGAACCAAAAACTTTTGCATATAGCTCATTAGTAGCTTTAGAAACAGCATAAGGAGATAATGGATTTCCAGTTCTCTCTTCAATTTTTGGTAGGTTTGGTTCATCTCCATAAACAGAAGAAGAAGATGCATAAACAAATCTTTTAACATTGCAATCTTTTGCTGCAACGAGCATATTTAAAAATCCATCTGTATTAATAGCGTTAGTCATTACAGGATCTTTAATTGATCTGGGCACAGAACCTAAAGCAGCTTGATGTGAGACAAAGTCGATATCAGTACATGCTTTAATACATGTGGAAGTATCTCTAATATCTCCTTCCATATACTCAAAATTAGGCTCATTTTCCCATTTTTGGATATTAGCATAATTTCCGGTAATTAGGTTATCTAATACCCTCACTAATTTAGCGTTATTTTTCATTAAGTACTCACAAATATGTGAACCTATAAACCCTGCTCCTCCAGTTACTAAAAAATTGTGTTTACTTAAATCTAAATCATGATATTTATTTTGATACATTTCCATTATTCAACATATTGTTTTTTATAATAATTCTGATAATTACCACTAGTTACATGGTTCATCCATTTTTCATTTTGTAAATACCAATCGATTGTGATAGCTAGACCTTCTTCAAAAGTAACAGAAGGCTTCCATCCTAATTCTTTTTCTAGTTTTGTCGCATCTATAGCATATCTTTTATCATGCCCTGGTCTATCTTTTACGTAGGTAATTAATTTTTCAGAAGTCCCTTCTTCTCTACCTAGTTTAAGATCCATTTGTTCGCAAAGTAGTTTAATTAAGTCAAGATTTGTCCATTCATTGAATCCTCCAATATTATAAGTTTCCATATGCTTTCCTTTATGAAAAATTACTTCTATTGCTGCTGCATGGTCATTAACCCACAACCAATCTCTTGTATATTTACCATCACCATAAACTGGTAACGATTTTTTATTCTTTATGTTGTTAATAAACAAGGGTAATAATTTTTCTGGAAATTGATTTGCACCATAGTTATTTGAACAATTAGAAATAACAATAGGTAAATCGTAAGTATGAGCCCATGCTCTTACAAAATGATCTGAACTAGCTTTTGCAGAAGAATAAGGAGATCTAGGATCATAAGCGGTTGTTTCTGTAAACAGGCCTGTTTCACCTAAAGAACCATACACTTCATCTGTGGAAATGTGATAGAATAATTTATCACTTTTGTCTTTCCATATTTTATTTGCAGCAATTAATAAATTTACAGTTCCTAAAACATTTGTTTCTACAAATTCTAAAGGATTGGTTATAGAACGATCTACATGAGATTCTGCGGCTAAATGAATAACCGAATCAAATTGTTCCTGCTCAAATAAATTATTAATAAACTCTTTGTCTGTAATACAACCTTTTACAAATTTATAATTAATTTTATTTTCAACATCAGTTAAATTCTCTAAATTCCCTGCATAAGTTAATTTATCTAAATTTACAATATCATAATTAGGATGTTTATTTACAAATAACCGAACAACATGAGAACCTATAAAACCTGCTCCTCCAGTAATTAAAACTTTTTTATTTTTCATTTTATAATTTTAGAAAGACCAATATATTAAATCTTGAATCTTATTTCTGTAAATTCCTTTTACATCTACTAAAATAGCATTTTCATTCGTGATAGATTTAAAATAATCTTCCTCTAAAAGCATATATTTATCATGATTTACTGCTACAACAATAGCATCGTAATCAGTTGCTACATTATCAACTAAATCTACCCCATACTCTGCTTTCATTTCTTCTTTTTTAGCATAAGCATCTACTACATCTACCGATAATGAATAAGATTCTAATTCTTTTATTACATCAATAATTTTTGAGTTTCTAATATCTGCAACATCTTCTTTAAAAGTTGCTCCCATAACTAAGACTTTAGAACTTCCAATTACCTTGCCTGCTTTAATCATTTTTTGAACTAAATTTTTGGCAACATAAGCACCCATACTATCATTAATTCTTCTACCAGAAAGAATTACCTCTGATTTATACCCTAAAGCATTTGCTTTGTAAGTTAAATAATAAGGATCTACACCAATACAATGTCCTCCAACTAGTCCTGGAAAAAATTTCAAGAAATTCCATTTTGTACCCGCTGCTTCTAAAACATCAAATGTATTGATATTCATTAAATCAAAAATTTTAGATAATTCATTCATCAATGCAATATTTACATCTCTTTGTGTGTTTTCTATAATTTTTGCTGCTTCAGCTACTTTAATTGTTGGTGCTCTATGAACTCCTGCTGTTATAATTGATTCATAAACTTTAGCAATTACATCTAAAGACTTATTATCACAGCCTGAAACTACTTTCAATATTTTAGTAATAGTGTGTTCCTTGTCTCCTGGATTAATTCTTTCTGGAGAAAAGCCTACTTTAAAATCATCTACAAACTTCAAACCTGAACCTGCTTCTAAAACAGGTATACAGTCTTCTTCCGTACATCCGGGATAAACGGTAGATTCATAAACAACATAATCTCCTTTTTTTAATATTTTCCCTAAAGTTTTAGACGCACTTAAAACAGGTTCTAAATTAGGTACTTTATGAGCATCTACAGGTGTTGGTACTGCTACAATAAAAAATGTAGCTTCCGCTAAATCACTAGGGTTAACGGTAAAAAATATATCCGTATTATCAAAATCTTCTTTTTCTAATTCTTGACTTGGGTCGATTTTATTTTTCATCATTTCAACTCTAGCTTCATTAATATCAAAACCAATAACAGTCATTTTTTTTGCAAATTCTAATGCTATTGGTAATCCAACATAACCTAAGCCAATTACGGCAATTTTAGTTTCTTTATTGAGTAATTTATTAATCATAATAATTTTTATTATTAGTTAAGCTTTGTTATTTTATTATTTGCTAATTTATATTTTTCTTTACTTTCTGCGCAAACGGCTATCCCCTCAGCATCAAAATCTAATCTTTCTCCAAATTCACTCATCCAGCCTAATTGTTTTCCAGGGTTTCCAACAATTAAGGCATATGCTGGAACTTCTTTTGTAATAACTGCTCCTGCGCCAATAAAAGCAAATTTACCTATATCATTACCACATACTATTGTTGCATTTGCGCCAATTGAAGCTCCTTGCTTTACAACAGTTTTCATATATTCATCTTTCCTATTGACTGCTGATCTAGGATTCATAACATTTGTAAATACCATAGAAGGCCCTAAAAATACATCATCTTCACAAACAACGCCTGTATAAATTGATACATTATTTTGAACCTTAACATTTTTGCCAAGAATTACACCTGGAGAAACAACAACATTTTGACCTATATTGCATTTTTCACCTAACTTACAATTAGACATGATATGAGAGAAATGCCATATTTTAGTTCCTTCTCCTATTTCGCATCCTTCATCTACATAACTAGATTCATGTTTAAAATAATTCATTTAGTACTTTTTTATAAATTTATCGAAATTAAAATGCTCTTTTTCTAACAACTCTTTTGCTGACAAAGATTTGAAATAATCTAAAGTTATTTTTAAACCCTTTTTTCTAGAAGTTTTTGGTTCCCAGTTTAGAATTTCTTTGGCTTTTGTAATATCAGGTTGTCTTTTTAATGGATCATCTTGAGGCAATTCCTTATAAATTATTTTTTGATCTGATCCAGTTAAAGCAACTACTTCTTCTGCAAAATCTTTAATACTAATTTCATCTGGATTTCCAATATTTACTGGTAAATGATAATCACTATGTAATAACTTATAAACCCCATCTACTAAATCTGCTACATAACAAAATGATCTTGTTTGACTTCCATCACCAAAGACAGTAATATCCTCTCCTCTCAATGCTTGACCAATGAATGCTGGTAATGCTCTGCCATCATTTAATCTCATCCTGGTACCATAAGTATTAAAAATTCTTGCAATTCTAGTTTCTATACTATGATAAGTATTATAAGCCATTGTTATTGCTTCTTGAAAACGTTTAGCTTCATCATAAACACCTCTTGGCCCAATGGGGTTTACGTTACCAAAATACTCTTCATCTTGAGGATGTACTAAAGGATTTCCATACACTTCCGAGGTAGAGGCGATTAAAATTCTAGCTTTTTTATTTAACGCTAAACCTAAACAGTTATGCGTTCCTAAAGATCCAACTTTTAATGTTTGAATAGGAATTTTTAAATAATCTATTGGACTAGCCGGTGAAGCAAAATGCAATATATAATCTAAATCTCCCGAAATATGAATATGTTTACTAACATCATGATTTAAAAACTCGAAATTTTCCAAGTAATATAAATGTTCGAGATTCTTCATTTTACCTGTAATCAGGTTGTCCATAGCAATAACATGATAATCTTCTTTAATAAATTTATCACATAAATGAGAACCTAAGAAACCTGCCGCTCCAGTAATTAATATTCTTTTTCTATTCATACCAAGTCTTTTCTACCTACACTAAAATATGAAAACCCTAATTCTTGTAACTTAGATAAATCATAAAGATTTCTACCATCAAAAATTAAAGGTATTTTTAAATTTTCTTTCAATTTATTAAAATCCGGTGTTCTAAAAACTGACCATTCAGTAACTATTACTAAAAAATCTGCATTCTCAGTTGCTTCATATTGGTTTTTAGAGAAAACTATGTTATTACCATAAATTTCTTGAACATTACTCATTGCTTCTGGATCGAATACTTTAACAATAGCACCTGCTTCTAATAACTTGTCTATGATATATAAAGCTGGAGCTTCTCTAATATCATCTGTATTTGGTTTAAATGATAACCCCCATAAAGCAATTATTTTTCCTTTTAAATCTTGTTTAAAGTAAGTAGAAATTCTATCAAAAAAACGTTCTTTTTGAATTTTATTTACATTCATTACAGCGTCTAGAATTTTAAAGTCGTATTTATTTTCTAAGGCTGTTTTATATAAAGCTTGAACATCTTTTGGAAAACAAGAACCTCCATATCCAATACCAGCATATAAAAATCTATTACCAATTCTACCATCTGAACCTATACCCGCTCTTACTTTATCTACATCGGCCCCTACAATCTCACACAAATTAGCAATCTCATTCATAAATGAAATTTTGGTTGCTAAAAATGAATTTGCCGCATATTTTGTTAATTCTGAAGAACGCTCATCCATAAAAATAATTGGATTTCCTTGACGAACAAATGGTTCGTACAATTCTTTCATTACTTTTCTAGCTTTTTTTGAACTTGTTCCAATTACAACTCTATCAGGCTTCAGGAAATCATTGACTGCTACTCCTTCTTTTAAAAATTCAGGATTAGAAACTACATCAAAAGAAACATTGGTATGTTTTGAAATAGCTGCGCTAACTTTATCTGATGTACCAACAGGAACGGTACTTTTGTTTACGATAACTTTATAATCTTTTATTAATTTTCCTAAATCGTCTGCAACACCTAAAATATATTTAAGATCTGCAGAACCATCGCCTCCAGGAGGAGTTGGTAAAGCTAAAAAGACAACTTCAGCGTCATCTACAACTGCAGCTAGGTTTGTCGTAAAACTTAATCTTCCTTGCTCAATATTTCTCTTTAAAAGAACTTCTAAACCTGGTTCGTAAATTGTACAAATTTTATTGTTAAGTTTATCAACTTTTGATTTATCAATATCTACACAAATAACATCATGTCCTGTTTCAGCAAAACAAGTTCCACCTACCAGTCCTACATAGCCAGTTCCTACTACTACTATCTTCATTCTATTTATTTATTTGTTTAAAAATTCTATAACTGCTTCAATGATAAAATCTTGTTGTTCGGTATCAAACTCTGTATGAATTGGTAATGCAATTACGGTTTCACATAAATCATAAGTGACAGGAAAATCTCTATTATTCATACTTAATGCATACGCTTTCTGCTTATTTAAAGGCACCGGGTAATATACATTTGAAGGTATTTTCTTTTCAGTTAAAAAGGCTATTAAAGCAGCTCTATCAACACTTCTTTCAAGTTTCATAACATACTGATGAAATACATGCGTAGAATTTTTCTCTCTAACTGGGGTTGTAATATGAGAAACATTTTCAAAACCTTTATCATAATACAAAGCGGCATTTTCTCTTGCTTGACAATAAGAATCTAAATGTCTTAATTTTATTCTTAAAACTGCCGCTTGTATTGAGTCTAAACGTGAATTTACACCAATCATATCATGATAATAAGTCTTAGATTGACCATGATTTGCTACCATGTTGATTTTCTTATAAATTTCTGCATCATTTGTAAACAACGCACCACCATCTCCCATACAACCTAAGTTTTTAGAAGGAAAGAAAGAAGTTGTTCCTATATGACCAATAGTTCCTGTTTTTGCCATAGATCCATCTAAAAAAGTATAAACTGCTCCAATTGCTTGCGCATTATCTTCGATAACAAATAAGTCATACTTTTTTGCTAGCGCCATTATTCTTTCCATGTCAGCACTTTGACCAAACAAATGAACGGGTACTATTGCTTTTGTTTTTTGAGTAATAGCTTTCTCTATTTCTTCAATATTAATATTATAAGTGTCTGGATAAGCATCTACTAAAACAGGAGTTAAACCTAATACGGCTATTGCCTCTGCAGTTGCAACATAAGTAAAGTTTGCTGTAATCACCTCATCCCCAGCTTTTAATCCAAGAGCCATCATTGCTACTTGTAAAGCATCAGTTCCATTTGCACACCCTTTAACAAACTTACAATCTAAATATTCAGCTAATTCCTTTTCAAAATTTTTGACTTCAGGTCCATTAATATATGCTGAAGATTTAACAACTTCTAAAATTTTATTATCTACTTCTTTTTGAATTTTTTCATATTGACCTACTAAGTCAACCATTCTAATTTCTCTCATTACTCTAAATTTTAAAAAACAAATATAACACCTTTTACACTACAAAAAGGGATGAGAAATCTAGAATTTTAAAAACTAGTATTAAGACTGAAATGTGGATAATTTGAATTATTTTTGCAAAAGAACAATTTATATGAATAATAAACTTATAATAGCGGGCCCATGTAGCGCAGAAACAGAAGAACAAGTTTTTAAGACTGCCGAAGCTTTAGCAAAAACAGGTAATATAAATATGCTAAGGGCTGGGATTTGGAAACCAAGAACTAGACCAGGCTCGTTTGAAGGTGTTGGAACTATTGGCTTGAAATGGTTAATAGATGCTGGAAAAGCAGTTAACTTACCTGTAATAACAGAAGTAGCAAACAGAGACCATGTTTTATTAGCACTGCAAGCAGGTTTTAAGAATTTGTGGATTGGTGCGCGTACAACTGCAAACCCTTTTGCGACACAAGAAATCGCTGATAGTTTAAAAGGACAAGAAATTGACACTCTTTTTATAAAGAACCCAATTAATCCAGATTTACAATTGTGGATTGGTGCCATTGAGCGTTTTCAAAAAACTGGAGTCAAAAATATTGGTGTTATTCATAGAGGATTTTCAGCTTTCAAGACCAATAAATATAGGAATGAACCTTTGTGGGAAATTCCATTAAATTTAAAATTGCAATTTCCAAACATAAAATTAATTTGCGACCCTAGCCACATTTGTGGTCAGAGAGATATTTTAGAGGAAGTTTCACAAAAAGCAATGGATTTAGAATATGACGGATTAATGATAGAAACTCATCCTGAACCAGATAAAGCATGGAGTGACGCTAAACAACAGATTACGCCTGAAAGAGTAAATATTCTTTTAGAAAGCTTAATTATGCGACAAAAATATTCTAAAAATCCTGAATCTGAAGTGCTTTTAGCAAGCTATAGAAATGAAATGAAAGTAATGGATAACGAAATTTTAGAGATTCTTGGAGAAAGAATGAGAATTGCAGAAAAAATTGGTGCGCTAAAAAAAGAAAATAGTATTACTATTCTTCAGCAAGAGCGTTGGAAGGAAGTGAAAGAAGAACGTATTGAAGTAGGCTTGAAAAATGATTTAACTGAGAAATTTTTAAACCGATACTTAAATGCTTTACATCAAGAATCTATTAGACATCAAACTAAAGTGATGAATTAAATTGATTAATTCAAAATTCTATTTATATATTTGCCAAAGTGAATCAATTTATTAAAAAAAATAAAAAATTAAGTGTGTTTTTAATCTGCTTAATCATCTCTATTATGATTTGGTTATCTATGAGTATGAGCAGAACTTATCAAATTACTTACGACCTCCCTATTGTCTATAAAAACTTAGCTATTGATAAAAAAATTGCTAAAAATCCATTATTTCTAAAAAGTACGATTTCTTCTTCTGGATGGGATCTTTTTACAAAAAAAATAAAAAATAGAACCATAGAAATTGATTTAGCGAAATTTGAGTCGTTAGAAGTATTAAATTTTTCGAATACAAAGTCTATTGTTAAAGAAGAATTCTCAGATTTAAATATCCTAGAAGTTTTTCCTCTATTTTTTACTTTAAAATTTGAAAAACTTTTTTCAAAAAAAGTTCCTATTAAACTGAATGTGAAACAAAATTTTGCAGACAATTTTTATTTAAATACTCCAACTATATTAATACCTGACAGTGTTCAGATTACTAGCGACAGTGCTTCTTTGAAAAATATATTGTTCTTAGAAACTCAGTTAGTGACTATAATTGAAACAGATTCAAGCATAGAAAAAATAAAAATAATTATTCCAGGCAATATTAAATCAAACATTTCAGGAATCAAAGTCAAGTTTGATATTGAAGAATTTGCCGAAAAGGAATTTATTATCCCTATAAACATAGAAAACAAGCCTAAAAATGCAGATTTGGTTTTTTACCCAGAAGAAATAAGACTAAAATGTTTAATTCCTTTTACTGAATTTAAAAAAATTATGGCTTCAGATTTTTATATCTCGGTAGATTTTAATAATATTGAAGTCTCTAAGAATAACACGTTAAGTTTATCTATTGGAGAACATCCAAAAAGTGTCAAAAATATACAGTTAGAAAAAGACGAAATAGAATTTATTATATACTCAAATTAAGTATGATTATAGGAATAACAGGTGGAATTGGTAGTGGAAAAACTTTTATTGGCAAAAAGTTTAAGGAGTTTGGTGTACCTGTATATAATGCTGACGAGCGTGCTAAATTCTTAATGGAGAGTGATTCTGAGCTAAAAAGTAAATTAATCAACTATTTTGGCAATGAAATTTATTCTAATTCAAAATTGAATAAAAAACTTTTGGCAGAAAAAATTTTTAACAACAAAAAAGATTTAAAATTTATTAATTCAGTTGTTCATCCTGCGATAGATAGAGATACTAAACTTTGGGAAGAAGAAAATAAAGATAAATCTTACTTAATAAAAGAAGCCGCTTTACTATTTGAAAACAAGTCTTACGAACAATTAGATAAAACTATATTGATTTTTGCTCCAGAAGATGAACGTATATTAAGAGTTATGAAACGTGATAGAACTAGTAAAGAACAAGTGTTATCAAGAATAAATAATCAAATGGCTGACTTAGACAAAATGGAAAATGCTGATTTTGTGATAAACAATAATGGTAAAAACCAGATTGATAAAATTGTTATGAAAATGAATATGCTTTTTTCAACACAAAACAACTAACACAAATCACCCTCCACTTACAGGTGGAATAATTGCCAATACATCCGTTTCTTTAATTTCAGTATTTAATTGCGCATAGCTTTCATTTACGGCAAAAGCAAATTTATTCAAATCCTTTAACTGGGGGAATCTAATCATTAATTTTTCTTGGAGACATTCTATATTCTTACATCCTTCTAAATCAAAATTTATTTCAGATTTACCAATAAGGTCTTGTACTATTCCAAAAAGAATTACCGTCATAACAAAAAGAATTTACAATTTTAAATTTTGAATATATTCTATCAATTCTTCCAAATTCCAAGCATCTTCGATTGTATAATCTCCATTTCTAGTTCTTATTAGACTACTCATGTATGAACCTGCATTCATTTTCTTTCCAAAATCATAAGCTATAGAACGAATATATGTTCCTTTAGAACAAGCAACTTTAAAAGCTAATTCTGGTAAATTATAATCTATTTCAAAATCTGTAATTGTAATTTTCCTAGGTTTCAACTTTACCTTAACTCCTTCTCTAGCACTTTTGTATGCTCTTTTACCATCTACTTTTAATGCAGAAAAAATTGGTGGGTGTTGATCTGTTTCACCAAGAAAAGAAAGTCTTGTTTTTTCCATCAGATCTTTATCAATATGCTCTATACTAAACTTATTATCTATTGGCATTTCTTTATCGTAAGAAGGTGTTGTAGCACCAATAAAAAAGGTTCCAGTATATTCCTTTTCAGCAGCCTGAATAGACTCAATAGTTTTAGTAGCCTTTCCGGTACATATTATTAAAACACCCGTCGCTAATGGATCTAAAGTTCCAGCATGTCCTACTTTAATCTTTTTAATATTTAATTTACGAGAGATGATGTATCTAATTTTAGATACTACATTAAAAGAAGTCCATGTCAATGGTTTATCAACTATAATAATACTTCCTGCCTGAAAGTCTGGATTTTCATTATCTTTTGTTAAAACCATGAAACTGCTATTGCTATTACACCCACTAAAAAACAGTAGTATGCAAAGTATTGAATTTTTCCTTGTTTTACAATTTTAATCATAATTTGACAAGCTAACAAACCGGTAATAAATGCTGCCAAAAAACCTCCAATTAACTCTCCAGAAGAAATAGTACTTGCTCCTTGTTCCATAAAATCTTTCAAGTCTAAAAGCATCGCACCTAAAATTGGTGGAATAACCATTAAAAATGAAAATTTTGCCATTTTAGATTTATCAATTCCAAGTAGTAATCCAGTAGAAATCGTAGCACCAGAACGAGATATTCCTGGTAAAACGGAAATTGCTTGCGCTAAACCGATTATAAAAGCATTTCCATAAGAAATATTTCTTTCTTTTACACTAACATATTTAGTCAGTAACAATAATATACCTGTAAGCAAAAGCATACAACCTACAAGTAGTATGTTTTGATTAAAAAATTGCTCTACAAAGTTTTTAAAAAATAAACCGACAACTAATACTGGAAGCATTGAAACAATGATATATAAAAGGAATTTGGTACTCTTATTCATTTCAAACTTCAATACATCTTTAGAAATTTCAATTATATCTTTTCTAAAAACTACAATAGTACTTAAAACTGTTGCACCATGAATTATTGAAGTGAAAAGTAAATTGTCTTTTCCAAAATCTACATGAAATAAAGCCTTGAAAAGTTCTATATGCCCACTACTACTTACAGGTAAAAACTCTGCAAGACCTTGAACTACCCCAAGTAAAATTGATTTAATTATATCTTCCAATGGGAGTAATTATTTTTCTTGGGTAATACTAGCTGAAGAATTTGGTTTTTTCATGATAGCATAAATTTCTACTAAGAAGCCTATAAAAATAACAATAGGAGCTAATGTAATTCTTCTAAAACTATAAAGTCCTTCCGCATCAAATTCTTCTTGAATAAAGTTTTCGTTTAATTCAAAACCACCACCAGTCATTAAGGCAAAACCAATAATAATTAGTGCAATTCCTACTAACATTGGTATATAATTAGATTTGTTAAAAAGCATCATTTATGAAATATTTTTTATTAGACCGCTAATTTAATACAAATCATTTAAATTAAGCTTTAAATATTTGTTAACCGCCCTTTTTGTACTCAATATAGAGATTAATATGCCTAAAATAATTAGTAAGGTTACGATAGCTATGTAACTCATAATATTATCTAACATAGAAATATTTAAAAAATAATTAGTTAACGGAAAAACCATAGCAATTAAAATTACAGATGCCAAAACACCACTTACTGCACCTATAAATACACCACTTTTAATAAAAGGTTTTGAAATAAACCATTCTGTAGCACCAACCAATTTCATACTACGCACTAAAAACCTTTTAGAATACATTGATAACCTAATAGTGGAGTCTATTAAAAACAGCGCAATTAAAAACAGTAAAATAGAGAACCCAATTAATGGGAAAATAATTTTACCCGCATAATTATTGATAATTGCTAATAATTCACTATCATAATTTATACTTCTTACAGCGCCCGATTTTATTAAATCTTCTTTTATTTTAATGATTTCATTATTTTTTAAGAAATTAGCGTTAATTCTTAAATTTAAAGAAGCATATAATGGATTATACCCTAATAAACTACTAAAATCTTCCCCTAATTCTTTTTGCATCATGATGGCTGCATCTTCTTTAGAAACAAATTCTACGCTTTTAGTATAGGCTTCACTTTCTACTTGTTTAGTGAACGCAATTATTTCATTACTTGACATATCATTGCGTAATTCAATCTGAAATTCTAAATTTTCTTTAACGGAATTTGGTAAGTCTTTGGACAACAATAATACAACGGCTAAAATACCTAAATTTAAAAGAACCAATGTTATACTTATTACCGCTGTAATGTAATTTGGTTTGGATTTTCTAACTGATTTCTCTTCTCTTAAACTCATAGAGTAGCAAATTTAATATTTTATAAGAAATAAATGCTAAATCTAGTTTAATTTTATTCAAATTAAGTTTTTCAATAAAAGTTTTTATCTTTGGTAAAATAACAAGATTAGAAAATAAACAACAATTAGCCATACTTTACAATCAATTTAAAAGTAACAAAAAAATGAAAGTGTTTAAAGAATCAGAATTAATATTAAACCCAAATGGTAGTATTTATCATTTAGATCTTAGACCCGAAAATATTTCCAATAACATTATTTTGGTTGGTGACCCAGACAGAGTTGCTAAAGTTAGTAAGCATTTTGATTCTATAGAATTTAAAAATCAAAAAAGAGAATTTGTTTCCCATACTGGGTATATTGGAACTACAAGAATGACCGTTCTTTCTACAGGGATTGGTACTGACAATATAGATATTGTAATTAACGAATTAGATGCGCTAGTAAATATAGATTTGAATACAAAAACAGAGAAAGAGATAAAAACTTCTCTAAATTTTATACGAATTGGAACTTCTGGAACATTAAGGCCTGAAATTCCTTGCGACACAGTATTGTATTCGGAGTATGGACTAAGCTTAGACGGCTTAATGAATTTTTACAAATTGGAAAATAATTCTTTTGAAAAGAAATTTTTAAAAGCCGTAAATGAAAAAATTCCTAACCTTCAAATTAGTCCTAGGATTTCTAAAAGTTCAGATAAGTTAATGAGATTATTTGAAAAAGAAGGTGTAATAAAAGGAATAACAGCAAGTTGTACTGGATTTTATGGTCCTCAAGATAGAATTTTGAGAGCGCAACCCATTATTAGAAATTTTGTAGAGAAATTAGCAGAAGTAATCGTTGACGGACATCAAATTACGAACCTAGAAATGGAAACTAGTGCAATTTATGGATTAAGTAATATTCTTGGCCATCATTGTTTATCTATTAATACTATTATTGCAAACAGAAGAACAAAAAAGTTTAGTAGCAATCCTAAAAAGGCCGTTGAAAATACCATTATTCATACGCTAGAGCTGCTTTCTAATTCATTAGAATAGGTCTAATGAAATAATGATAAAATACAAGTTTTCATAGTGTGTTGAATTAAGTTTGTCTATTAAAAATTATATCCTGGAAAATCTTTAGAAAACTCATCCAACTTAAAAGCCGGATTAATTTTCAATTTTGAATATGTATATCTTTCGAAAAGACCTTTATCATCATAAATTTCTTGATGTACAACATGATAATGTTCTTTGTCGATATATAGAATAGATTTTTTTGCATAAGAACTTGGTATTTTAATAAGCAAGCCTTCAGACCCCGAACCAAAACCACTTAGGTTATTGTTTTTTTCTATAATTAATTGCTCACAAACATTTCTCTTTGTAGCAATATTATACAGTGATTCATTTTTTTTCATAATATAATCTACATAGGTAAAAGTTGGATCTGCTATCTCAACTTTAAAACAAGCTCTTCCATTTAGTACCACCTCTCCATTTAAAAAGAATATATCACTAAAACTTGCTTCTTTTAAAGCTCTATTTTTAGCATCTTTTAAAATTTGAGTTACTTTACCAAAACCTACTTCCAGAATAGTATGATGATTGCCTTTTCTTATTAATGAATTTAAAGGACTCAAAGAAACATTAATAAAAGTATTGATTAAAGCTTTATTATTATTTACACCTTTTACATAAAGAATTTCTTTTCCTTTATTTGGTCCTGCAGTATTGTTTAAATAAATTTTATGCGGGTGGTTTGATAATTTAGCATCCATACCTACATCTATAAATTTTCCATTAAACCTTTCTTTAGAGTTAAAAGAGTAAGAGTAAGCATTTGGAGAAGACATATTAACAATTGCTTTGTTAATTATTGTTTCCGCATTTTGAGCTTGTACTAAAAATACATTTGCTGCTAAAACTAGAAAAAAAAGAAACTTCATCATGTTATTGTTATTATTTGAGTTTATTAAAACAATTACTATGTCATTTTCAATGTAAATGTAAGTAAATTATAATATTGTTAAGCAGTATGTTAGCCGTATTAGTCTTTTTTTTTACAAAAAAATAGAATTGAAGACAATACAACTAATGAAAAGGAAGGATTAGAATAATATTAGTTGGATACCTAAAAAAAAATGGGAAATATGAAATTATTAAATCGTATATAAAGTAAAAAATAATTATCAAAGAAAGTGCATTAATTTATTGTACTATTTCTTATGAATTGGTTACCAATCTATTGACTCTCTTTTTTGTTTACATAATAGACATAATAAAATCTAATAGACTCTTAACAACATAATCACTGCTATCTACTGCTTTTTGATCATCTGTTATCAAGAAAGATTTCATTCCTTTATTTATGCCAAACTTCAAATCTGAAGGACTATCTCCTACCATGATTGCTTTTTTGAAATCTATCTCTGGGAAATCTCTTTTTGCCCAAAGAGCCATGCCTATTTCTGGTTTTCTACAAGGAGATCCTTCTTCTTCCAAATCTGGGCAATAGTAAATTCTATCTATTCTACCACCAGCTTCTTCAATTTCAGCCATCATTTTGCCGTGAATATCTTTGATATCATCTTTAGTCATTAATTCTTTACCAATTCCTTGTTGATTTGTAACAATAACAATTGTTCCAAAAAAATTTCCGATAAAGCGTAACGCACTCAAAACGTCAGGTAAAAATTCAAATTCTTCCCAAGATTTCACGTAATCGTTATCTCTTTTCTTATTAATTACACCATCTCTATCTAAAAAAAGTGTCCAAGATTCATCTATATTTAATTCTAAAGCCATATTGCGTGTAAATGTAAATTGTTTTTAATTATTAATACTAAAATCATAATTAAAAATTTTCAATAATCAAATTTTGGATGCCATTTATTTGCTCCTTTCGGGAATAAATCAAAGAAGTGCCAAGCTGGATTGTATAAGTATCCTGGTCCAAAATAATCTTTGGCAGTTCTAAAAAGTTTACCTTTTTTTTTTATTAAAGCAGAAACTGCTGGCCACTAATCTCTTTTTCCTTCTTTTTCGACTTCAAAACCTAAAT
>CAWVRT010000011.1:0-52130 GCA_963932515.1 uncultured Chitinophagales bacterium | reverse complement strand
ATACCTCTTTCTTGCTCTTGCTCCATCCAATCCATTGTAGCAGCACCATCATGTACTTCACCAATTTTATGACTCACACCTGTGTAGTATAAAATTCTTTCAGTAGTTGTTGTTTTACCTGCATCTATATGGGCAGCAATACCAATGTTTCTTAATTTATTTAAATCCTTAGCCATTACTATTAAAATTTAAAATGAGAGAATGCTTTATTAGCTTCTGCCATTCTATGTGTATCTTCTTTTTTCTTTACCGCAGCACCTTCATTTTTTGAAGCTGCTAATATTTCATTAGCTAATTTGTCTGCCATAGATTTACCATTACGTAATCTAGCATACTTAATCATCCATTTTACCGTAATAGATCTTTTTCTTGAAGGTCTAACTTCTACAGGTATTTGGTAAGTAGAACCACCAATTCTTTTAGATTTCACTTCAACTGCAGGTTGAATATTCTTAAGTGCTTTTTTCCACAACTCATATCCATCTTCTCCTTCACCTGCTTTTTCTGATGCCATATCTAATGCATCATAAAATATTTTGTAGGCGATACTCTTTTTTCCACTAAACATTAAATTGTTTACGAAAAAAGTTACGTTTTCATCTCCAAATCTTGGATCTGGTTGATAAACTCTCTTTTTTGGTTTACGTCTTCTCATTCCTTTTTATTATTTATTATTTTTTATTTCTTTGGTCTCTTAGCACCATACTTAGATCTACTTTGCAATCTTCCTTCAACTCCAGAAGTATCTAACACCCCCCTTACTATATGATACCTTACACCTGGTAAATCTTTTACTCTACCACCTCTAACTAACACGATAGAGTGTTCCTGTAGATTATGACCCTCACCTGGGATATATGCGATTATTTCTTGACCGTTAGTCAACCTTACCTTAGCAACTTTTCTCAAAGCTGAGTTAGGTTTTTTAGGAGTTGTAGTATATACTCTAGTACACACACCCCTTCTTTGTGGACATGAATCTAAAGCACGAGATTTACTCTTGCTGACCATTGTTTTTCTTCCGTTTCTAACTAATTGTTGTATCGTAGGCATATTTATTGCTCTTTTTTATTTTGGAGTGCAAATGTATGGAAACATTTTTTAAAATCAAAACTATTTTAATTTTTTTGTGAATAATATTTTATACGGTCATTTTTTGTTGTGTATAAAATAATTTATTCTTGCCTACCTCACCTCAACCTTCAATAAAGATAAGGTGTTGAAATTGATCTCTTCTTTAATTTATTTATTTAAAAATTGTAAAATTTCTTCTTTAAAAATAATTGTTGTTTTATTCCAATTGTATTCTTCTAATTTTTCTGACATTTCATTTAAAAATTTCGGATTTTTCTTAAATTTTTGATCAAAAATAGCCATGGCATTTTTTATACTATTCACTTTTAAGGGATCTACCAATATGCTCGCCCTCTCACCTACCTCTTTAGTAGAAGACCTATTAGAAGTAATTACAGGGGTGTTACACTTGAATGCTTCTATAATAGGAATTCCAAACCCTTCAAACAAAGATGGAAATACTAAAGCGACAGCCGAAGCTAAATATTTAGCTAATTCTTGAGGCTCTAGATGACCTAATAAAAGAATATCTTCCCTATACTTTGAATTGTTAATTACTTGAAACAGTGCATTTGTTTTCCATCCTTTGGCACCAATTATTACTAATTTATAATTTTCAAACGCTTTATTTTGATCTTTTAATAAATTAAATGCCAAAATCACTCTTTGAATGTTTTTTCTTGGATTTAAAGATCCAATACAAATAAAATAAGGGTATCCACTTGAAATACGGTTTTTTATAGTTTGTTGCTTTTCTTTTGAGATAGGTTTATATACTTCTGCAACACCACAATAAGCTATAGATATCTTATCTGCTTCAATTTTATACTGGTCGATGATGTCCTGCTTAGTAAACTTTGATACTGCAAAAATATGCGCTGCTTTCTTTGCAAACTTTGGAAAAAAATACTGATAATATGTCCTTACTAACAATGGAACATGTTTTGGAAAGTGTTCGAATGATAAATCATGCATTACCAAAAAAGTTTTTGTTTCTGTTTTCAAAGACATAAAACTATCTGGACTTAGAAACAAATCCATTGAATTTTTTTTCAACCAGTTTGTTACTGATTTTTCGAACCACCAGTACCACAAAAAAGGATGGCGCGCTTGTGGTTCTAAAATATGTGGTACAACATTTTTGGCATAAATATATTTTTCAGAATAAGCTCTATCGAACAAAAAATGAAATTCTATTTCGGGCATTTGCTCAACCAAACGTTTCAATATTTGATGAGAATAAGTACCGATACCTTCTAATTTTTTTGGAATTAGAAAACGTGTATTTACCGCTATTTTATACTTCTTTTTCAATGAAGTACAAATGTAGTGGTTTTAATGACACCTTAAAACTATACAAACTTAATAAGAGCCGAACGTAAAGAGTTTAGCTATTAAATATGTTAAACAAAAGAAATATAATTTTTGAATTTTTAACAAGTGCTAAGATAAATCACTTTAGTTTTTTTGTAAAGAATTGTATCTTTGTGCGACAAAAAGAAAAGTAAAAAGCTAATAGCGAATGGCGAATAGCCAAAAGTAAAGAAAAAATGGAAAAACATAAAGTAATAATCATAGGATCGGGACCTGCAGGATATACTGCAGCAATATATGCAGCAAGAGCAAATATGAAACCTGTAATGATCATGGGAATGGAACCTGGAGGGCAGTTAATGCAAACAAATGATGTAGAGAATTTCCCAGGCTATCCTGATGGAGTTATGGGGCCTGAGATGATGGAAGACATTAAGAAACAAGCTGAAAGATTTGGTACGGATATTCGTTATGGAATGGTTACTAAAGTAGATTTTACGAAAAGACCTTTTTTATTAACTATAGATGATGAAAAAGAAATTTTAGCAGAATCTGTCATTTTATCTACTGGCGCTACAGCGAAGTACTTAGGCATAGAATCTGAACAAAGGTTAATGGGGATGGGTGTTTCTGCTTGTGCTACTTGTGATGGATTCTTTTATAAAGATAGAGAAGTTGCCTTGGTGGGTGCAGGAGATTCTGCTTGTGAGGAGGCTTTATACTTGTCTAATATTTGTACTACAGTACACATGATAATAAGGAAAGATGAAATGAGAGCTTCTAAAATAATGCAAGAAAGAGTTTTTAAAGCTAAAAACATAAAAGTTTATTGGAATACAGAAACTGATGAAGTTTTAGGCGCAAAAGAAGTTGAAGGTGTTCGTGTTTTGAATAATAAAACTGGTGAGAATACAGATATTCCTATTTATGGATTTTTTGTAGCCATTGGTCATAAACCAAATTCTGATTTTGTTAAAGACTATTTAGATACAGATACTGCTGGTTATGTAATAACAAAACCTGGATCTACAAAAACAAATATAGAAGGTGTTTTTGCTTGTGGAGATTTACAAGATTCTATTTACAGACAAGCGGTTACTGCTGCAGGAACTGGATGTATGGCAGCTTTAGATGCTGAACGTTTTATTTCGGAACAAGAGTAAATAAAAGATTAATCGAAGTTGATATGAAAAAATATTTAATCATAGGTGCGTCCTCTGGTATTGGAAAAGCTCTTACAAAGGAGCTTTTAGACCAAGAAAATCAAGTAATGGGTACTTACAATACAAATTCCATTGAACAAGCACACCCTAATTTGGAGACTGTTCATTTTGATGTTATGTCCGGAGATATGAATTTCGATTTCATTCCTGACGAACTTGACGGCTTAATTTACTGTCCAGGGGCTATTAAGCTACTTCCATTCAAGCGCCTAAAAACAACTGATATACTTTCAGATTTTCAATTACAAGTTGCCGGAGCGGTTTCTGTAATTCAAAATTGTTTGCCTGCGCTCAAGAAAGGAACAGACTCCTCAATTGTTCTTTTTTCAACCGTAGCGGTACAGACTGGATTTAATTACCATTCGCAAGTATCAATGTCGAAAGGTGCCATTGAAGGGTTAACAAAAGCATTGTCGGCTGAACTCGCACCAACAATAAGAGTAAACGCGATTGCTCCAGGTTTAACAGATACTCCGCTAGCTTCAAAGCTTTTAAATACCCCTGAAAAGAAAGAAACGAATATTCAAAAACATCCAATGAAACGCATTGGAAAACCGGAAGATTTAGCAAACATGGCAGCGTTTCTTTTATCGGAAAAGTCTTCTTGGATAACAGGGCAAATAATTCATGTAGACGGAGGGATGTCTACGCTAAATACTTAATTATGGCATTCTATCAATTAATCCAATCGCAAAAAGTAAATGCTTCTATGGAAGAAGTTTGGGACTTTATTTCGTCTCCGAAAAACCTCAAGGAAATCACGCCCGACTATATGGGGTTTGACATAACATCGAAGGAACTTACTGACAAAATGTACCCGGGAATGATAATCGGCTATGGAGTGAGTCCATTATTTGGCATTAAAACGACTTGGGTAACTGAAATAACTCAAGTTCGAGACATGTCCTACTTTGTGGATGAGCAAAGAATTGGACCATATTCTATTTGGCACCATCAACATTTTATAGAGCCCATTGAAGGGGGAGTGCTAATGCGTGATATAGTAACCTATCAGCCACCTTTTGGTTTTTTAGGAGCGATAATGAATCGGTTGGTCATCCAAACAAAGCTCAAGGAAATATTTGCTTACAGAACAGAAGCCTTAGAAAAAAGATATGGAAAATTCGAAGATTAAACTGGATGAACCTGATTTAAACAGAATCATTGAAATGGCTTGGGAGGATCGTACACCATTTGAAGCGATTCATTATCAATTTGGAATTGCTAAAAAAAACGTAATCAAATTAATGCATTCTAATTTGAAGCGCAACAGTTTTAACTTATGGCGAAAGCCTGTTAATAGCGGCCCAAGTCAAAAATACGGACAAAAGCGAAGCACAGAAATTAATCGCTTCAGTTGTTCTCGCCAACGCATAATCTCTAATAATAAAATCTCTGAAAGAATTAAATGAATAAAGCAAAAATCATAATTGCTATCTTTCTAACAACCATTAATAGTGATAGTTACTGCCAAGAATGGACATTAGAAAAAGATAAAAATGGAATTAAAGTATATGCCAGAGAAGCAACTGATAGTCAATTTGCAGAAACAAGAGCTATAAGTAATTTTAATACTAGTAAAGAGAAATTTATTGAGTTTATTTGGGATATTGAAAACTACCCAAATTGGCAAAAAGATTATATTATTTCTAAGGTACTTGCTAGTAAAGGAAAATATAATAAGACTATTTATTTCGAGTTTAAAGCTCCTTGGCCAATTCAAAATAGAGATATAGTCATCGATATGAAACAAGTTGAAAAAGATGACGCTACTTATGCTTATACACAAGTTGAAAAATCTATCTTAGCACCCAAAGATGGTATCGTTCGCATGTCGAAATATAATGGCTTTTGGAAAATAAAAGAATTAGAAAATGGTATAGAAGTTATCTTGCAAATGGCAACAAACCCAGAAGGAAAAATACCAACTTTCTTGATAGATTTTCATAAAGTTACTGGACCTTACAATACATTTATGAATTTGAAAAGTATTTTTAATTAAACTTTTCTCAAAAAAAACTTAAATTATGAAATTAGATATATTAGCAATTGGCGTTCATCCTGATGATGTAGAATTAGGTTGTGGTGGCACGATTTTAAAACAAATAAGTTTGGGTTACAAAGTTGGAATTTTGGATTTAACGCAAGGAGAATTAGGCTCCAGAGGAAGTGCTAAACTAAGAATGATAGAATCTGTTAATGCGGGTAAGGTTTTAGGCATTTCTGCTAGAGAAAATTTACAATTTAGAGATGGTTTCTTCAAAAATGATGAAGAACATCAGCTAGAAATTATTAAAACTATTAGAAAGTATCAACCGGATGTGATTTTAGCTAATGCCCCAGATGATAGACATCCAGATCATGGTAGAGCAGCACAATTAACTTATGACGCTTGGTTTTTGTCGGGTTTAAGAAAAGTTGAAACGTTACTAGATGGTCAAAAACAGGACGCTTGGCGACCAAACTCTTTCTTTCATTATATACAAGCTAAATATTTAAAGCCGGATTTTGTAGTTGATGTTTCCGCTCATTTCGAAACGAAGATGGAATCTATTTTTGCCTATAAATCACAGTTTTATGATCCAAATTCTACTGAACCAGAAACTTTCATTTCTTCTCCAGAGTTTATTGAGTTTGTGAAAGCAAGATACAGAGATTTTGGTTCTTCTATAGGTGCTGAATTTGCTGAAGGCTTTATCGCTAAAAAGATTATTGGCTTTGATGATATTACTAAGGTTTTGTAAATTTTAGACAATACTTTATTATCCATAAACTCGACATCAAAAGAAATATTGGTGGTTTTCACTAATTTATCTAAGATGTTATTATCTAATACTTTTAAAAATAGACCTACAGAATTTAACGATTACCTTATCACAGTAACACTTCCTTTTATCAATTTAGTACTTCCATCAAAATAAGTAACTTCTACTTTGTATGCGTAAGAACCTTTTGGTACATCTTGTTTTTTATATTTTCCGTCCCATGCATTTCTTGGATTTGTTCCGTCTATTAAACTGGCATCATTTATATTGTTTGGACCATTTTCTTGGTTTGCATTACTGAAAACTTCTTCGCCCCATCTATTAAATATTTGTACGTTTAAATTTTCTGCGCCTAAAACATTCATTTCAAAGAAATTGTTTTGTCCTGCATTGTTTGGAGAAAAAGCTGTAGGAATAAATATTAAAGATTCTTGACTTACATTAATTTGTATCGTATCAAATACTGAACAGATATTACCATTTATCATTTCTAATACTTCCACTTGAACCGTAACATTGTCTATCGGCATAAAAGTTGGGTTTCTAATAGTCTCTATATCCAAAGGAATCCAGTTATAAGAAACTATTGGGTTCCCAGAATCATTGATAAAATTGACATTTAAACTAACTTCCTCCCCATTTACAATATATAAGTGGTCTGTAATGAAATTCATATCATTTCCAGCAGCTTCAATTTCTACTTGCATAGAAGACGCACTAGAAATTGTAAAACTTGTACTTGCCGAACAATTTGTATTATCTGTAACAAAAACTACATAATTTCCTACCGCTAAATTATTAAAAACACTATCAACTTGTAAGAAACCGTTTAATTGATATTCATAAGGCAAATCTGTTCCTTGTACTTGAATGATAACACTTCCATTGGAATTACTTATACAAGAAACACTTGTTAGAATCGTATTTAAGATTAATTCTGTAGGGTTTATAACTTTTGCTGTATCGTAAGCAATACATCCATTAGCATCTGTAATAGTTGCCGTATAATCTACATCTCCTAATAAATTTACAGCCACCATCCCTAATTGAACGGGTACTGTATTCCAACTAAAAGTAAAAGGTGCTGTTCCATTTGCTACACCTGCAACTGCCATACCTGTTTGATCATTAAAACAAGTTGGATTACTTACGCTTATAGAAGTTGAAATTTGTGTAGGTTCTGTAATCGTATAAGATTCAGAGGCTGTACATCCATTAGTGTCTATTACATCTATAGTATAAACTCCGGCGGTTAAATTTGTATTTGTTCCTCCTGGAGACCAAGTAACTGTATAAAATCCTGTTCCTCCTGTGATTAACTCAGTAATTGAACCATCATTTAAGCCAAAACAACTTACTGTTTGAGTAACTGCAGATATTTCTATTGGGTTAAATGGTGCATAAATCGTATCGAATAATTGAACCGTACAAGCTAATGCATCTGTAATAATGACACTACTCATTCCTTCACTTAAATTGATAGCTGTTGAAGATGTATCGAAATTTGACCATAAATAAGTGTATGGAGCTAGTCCTCCTGTTACTGAAACTGTTGCTAAACCTTCTTCAGCAAAACATAAAATATCTGTTGAAGAAATAGTTCCTGTTAATAATGTGTTTTCAGAAATAGTTGCCATTACTGTTGTAGTACAACTATTATTATCTGCTATTGTTAAAGTATAGGTTCCTGCTACTATTTCAGCTAAATCTTCTGATATTCCAACTACACTCGATCCATCTGACCAGCTAAATGTATAGTTTGATGTTCCGCCCGAAACGCTAACATCTATACTGCCATTTGTTTCACCATTACAAGAAACATTACTTACGGAAACTAAATTTGCTGATAAAATTGTAGGTTCGCTAATTGTTAAATTTAATGATGAGCTACAAGCACCACTAGAAACTAAAACATTATAAGATCCTTCTGGGACATTTTCTAAATTTTGGTTTATAGAACTGTTAGACCATAAATAAGTATAAACTCCTGCTCCACCAGAAACACTAAGATAAGCAGTACCAGTACTTTGACCGTTACATAACACACTATTTACCGAATCTAAATTTACTACTAATTGAGGACTCTCAACAATTGTAGCACTTGAAGTAGCCATACAACCATTAGAATCTATCGTATAAACTGTATACAAACCACTTACTAAGCCTGTGAATACAGAATCTACTTGATAATTTACTCCATCAATACTAAATAAAAATGGCGTAGCACCTCCAACTGTTCCTAAATATATAGAACCGTCATTTTGCCCAAAACAAGAAGTATTAAAAACTGAATCTATATTTAACGCAAATGGTATCGGCTGTGATCCAAAACTTGTTAAAGTAACTATGTTACTGTATGATTCCGTACAATAAGCATTAATTATTTTTGCTCTAATATATTGCGTAGTAGTTAGCATACCGATAGTAGTACCTGCAAGTGTATTATCTAGTCCAATTACTTTTTGAACATGTCCTAAATCAGTTGGCGAACTAAATAGCATATTATCATCCATTTCCCAAATTATGGAATCTCCATAAACATTTACCAAGTCTAAATCAGTAGCAAAATTATTTGAACAAACATCTTGACTTGTAGATAATACCCCACCTTGAGTAGCCGGGTAGATTGTAATTGATTCTGCGGGTATACTATAAGAATATGAACAAGGTAAATTTGTTGATTTCACTCTAAACAAATAATTAATAGCTAACTCTGTATTATTTGAAACCCAATAAGTTAAATCATCAGAGCTTTGACTTGGGATATCTGCATAAGTTAACCCATTATCTGAAGAAACTTGCCATTGCAATGCGCCTAAATACCCAGAAGTACTCATTCTAAAAAGAGTATCTGAACAATAAGTGTTTCCTGTTGTTAACATGGTTGTTGTTCCTGCAATAGGCGTTTCAAATACATTTACTATAATAAAACCTGAATAAGAGTCTCCACAACCTACATTAGTTAACACCGCTCTATAATAATATATACCAACTGAAGGAAGTATCCCTGGATTATAGGTTGGTAAAATATTAGAAATTGGAGACCAATTAATTCCGCCATTAGAAGAAACTTCCCATCGAACAATATTTATTCCTGGTACTATTTGGTTTGAACCAACCAAAGTAAATAAACCAGGACTTGTATTTTTACAAATATCTATACTAATAGCTCCCCCTTGAACTACAGAACCTGCAATAGCTTCTTCAGTGACAACGATTGTTATTGATTGGCATTCATTTGCTATTATACTTGGAATATCGCAAGGAACTCCCTCTATATAATAATTTGCATAATAAGTGTATGTACCTGGTGAAGTAGGTGCTGTTATTGTAAAAGGATTTCCAGAACCAACAAAAGGGCCCGTATAACAAACATCTTGAAACCATCTTACTTCATCTCCAAACCCCGCAGCATCGAGAGCTCCTAAAGAACCAGAAATATTCAATTCTAATGTTCCCCCTTGTGTTTCACAAATGGTAATACTGTTTGTGCCAGATTCTGTAATAGAAGCTGATGTTGGTGGTTTACACGCACATACTTCCACTTCAAATTCTGCAACTTGGAAAAATGAGGTCCCAGCATGATCTACTATTAAATTCCAATTTCTGTTTGGATCAAACCAATTATAACAAGAAAGGTTTTCTGATGGATCCATGATACTCGTAAATTGTGGATCATAAGTTCCTGAAACAACACTATTAGAAGATTGTTCATCAAAAAGTACTGAAGCTAAAGCTTGACCATCTCCAGCAAATTGCCCATTTACTAAACTAGTTGATGTACAAGAAGTACCTGAAGCACTAGCTAGTAATTCAAAACCTATATCGTTATTTGGATTGTTTTTAACAAAAGATGTACTTACATTAACGTCTGTAATATAAGACCCAGCTGGAAATCCGGAGGTAGTTACACCTCCAAAATTATAATTATCAAACCATTGAGGAATATTATTTACTACTGTATTTTGCGAAGAAGTACAATTAAAATCACAATTTATAATATCTATTGTAATGTCTTTATAGCACAAACTATTTTGTATGCCATTTTTTGTATAAACATGATAAACGACACTAGTTCCACCATTAGCATCTAATATAGGGTCTACAACTATAGAGCTTCCTGACCCTACATAATCAAAAGCAGCACCTACATACCATTCGTACGAACCACCAAAAGTTGCTCCGGCAGTTTCTAATGTTACCGCTCCAGAACTTCCGTCAGCACAAATAGAACCATGAGAAGTTGTTGCAGTATTAGGTCTAGGGGAAGTGTAATTTACTATGAATTCTCCTCCATAATCTGCAGAGCCATGCCAATTTGTAAATCTTTGAAAAATGTTATTATTATTTGGCGCAGCAAATCTATAATCGATAAAAGAAGAAACCAAATCGTTAAATATATAATCATCTTGATCTCCAAAACAAGTAAAAACTCCTCCATTGTTATGGTCACAATTTCCACCGCAATCATCTCCTTCGTACCTTCCTCTTAAATTAAGGTATTGAGATACTAGTGTAGGATTTGGACTATTTAATGGTCCATAAGAAAAATTATTGATTGTGTAATCTGTATGATTCCACCAGCCAATTTGAAAATGACCTCCTTGTTGTAAACATGCACCACCTATATACCCTGCACCATCTATATCTCCATTGTCAGCAATAGACCATTGCCAACTTGACTCATCATCGAAAAAAGGATCTTCATACTCTTCATTCCAAGACGAAGTAGCTACTACAGTCATATTCATACAACCATCGTTATAGATTTGTGCCTGAGTAATTGACTGAAAGGAAAATAAAATAATTATAAAAAGTAAAAATTTGTTCATAATAATTTGTTTCAATAATTATTTAATGTGTTTCTAAGTTTCCTAAGTCCCTTTGACGTTTTGTTTCATTAATCTTTTCGACTATTCCAGTTCTGTATCTTTCTACATTGAAAGTTTTTGGAAATAACGGATTAAACCCATAAGTTTTTTTAAAATTATCCGCATCAAAAACAAATACCCAATTCATTAACTTTAATTCAAAAGCTAATTTTCCTTCATTGTTACTATTATCTTCTAAAACTGGTTTTTCTTTAGATTCTATACCACCCATAAAATTGGGGAATTGAACGACTTCAATAAAACCTTTATAATTAGGATTTAAAGCTGTTAATTCTTTTGCATTTATTAAACTTTCATATTCATGAGAATATAATTGTTGCCATCTTTGAAATTCAAAATCGAAAGATTCTTTAGTTAATTCCATATCGGGGAAACTAGGAGCGACTTCTATCATACGCCTATCTGAAATTTTACTTTCCTTTACCCATTGAATAAATGAGTTTTGATATTTATGTTGGGCATCTTTTAAAGGTAATCCTAAATAATACGGAGAAGGATTTTTACTTTTTATTTCGTCTAAAGAATAAAAAGCTACTACTTCATTAGGATATTGATTATTCCAATTAATTACAGATTGTGTAAACTCTTTGGTATTAATATTTTCTTTCGGAAAATTTGGACAAGTTGTATAAATTGTTTTCCATTCTACATTGGAAACTTTTAATATTCTATTCCAAGTTTCAAAAGAAGTTTTTTGCGCGTTAGTTTCGAAAAAAGTAATAAGAATAATGAATAGAAAAAATATTTTTGTTTTCATAGGATTCATTTAGGCTAATTTCAACTTGCAAATACAAGTGAAATTTTAAATTATCCAATAAAATTAACAATAATTCTCAATAAGACAAATTTATTTTAATATCAATGCTATAAAAACTCCTAACTAAAACGTTTTGGCAATTATTTTAAAAAATGAATCTAGTTTGAAAAGTAAAACTTCTTGGTGCATTTGGTTTTGCAGGCCTTAAAGCATATTCATTATTTAAAACATTTTTAACGATACACGAAAAATTTACCTTATCTTTTATATCAAAAGCTGCTTTTAAGTTCCAAACTAGGTTTCCTGTATAATTTCTTTGGTCTCTATCTGCTCCAACACCTGGAATAAAAGTTATAAAAGCTTCATCAACATTGTCTAAATAACTATAGTAAGCTAAAACAGTTCCTAATGTAAATCGTTTGTATGTGCTATACATATCTAACTTAAAAGTATGTCTAAATCTATATTTCAATATACCCGCTAAAGAATTATTTGGATTGGAAGTATAGGGGTTAAATTCAAATTTTTGATGAGTGGCATCAGTAACATAAATATTTTTAAATGCATTTTCTATTGTTTTAAAAATATTTTTAGTAGATGGATTTTGATTTAAGTCAACTCCGTAAGCATAAGTATAACCTATGCGAGCACCTAATTCGAATTTTCCAATTTTTACTTTTTCTTCAACACCTAGTTCCCATCCAAAAATTCTTGCTCTAGCAACATTTCTAGCACTAAACCCTGGCTTAGGAATTGAATCTCCTATTTTGGTATATTTATCGAAGGCAAATTCTATCATGTTATCAAACTCCGTCCAAAAAATAGCTATATCAACAAATCCTTTCCATTTCTTATTATTCAACATTCTTTTATAGCCAATTTCTGAAGTATAACCGGTTTCAGCCTGTATTTTAGGATTCGCAAATATTTGAATTGGACCTAATGATTCATTAACATACCTTTCTGCAATAGATGGCAACCTGAACGCTTGAGCGAAACTGAACCTGATAAAGTTATTTTTAGAAATCTTATAATTTAAACCTAAACTAAAAGTTGGTTTAGAGGATAGTATTTTATCTTCTAAATGAATGACTTCATATCTGGCTCCCGCAGAAATATTTAAGCCTCCAATCTTATAATCTCCTAACAAATAGGCTCCATATTTAGAACCTTCGAACCAACCATATTCATCTTCTGAAAAATACAAATCTCTTAAAGCTGGGGCTTTAACAAAATAGTTTTCAGCAGTTAACCCAACAATAGTATTCAAATTAAACTTAAATTTCTTTTTATACTGAATATCATTATAAACCTTTATAGACTTATTGTTCGTTTGCTTTTCTGATCTAGCATCATAATAAACACTTCCATTATAATTTAATGAATTTCCTTTTTTATCAGAATATTTAATAAAAGGATGAATCAAACTGTAGTTGTATCTTTTTCCATAAATAGCACTTGGGAGGTATTGTTTTTCTCCATTCCCTTCCCATATAAAAAAGAAACTATCGTTTCTATACATTCCCATAGTATAGAGCCCTACCACTAAACCTTCTACTTTTTCAGGTCTATATCTTATATTAAAATTCAAACGAATTCTTTCATTAAACTCATCTTTTAAATGAGATTGAAAAGAGTGGAGCATTCCAGTAACAGCAATATCTACATTATGTTTCATTTTTCTTCTATGCGCAAAGGTTAAACCTAATTGATGAGGCATGTCTAAATAATTATCCTCAGCTTTCCACCAAATAGCTTCTTTATTTTTAGGCTGTCCAATAAATGTATTGTATAAAGTTACTTCTGTTTCCTGTTTCTTTTTTGACCATTTAGATCTTGTACTTAAAACACCATTCAAAGCTGAAGAACCATATTGTACAGCGCCACCACCTTTAATTAACTCCATTTGATCTATATTCTCTGTAGAAATAAAATCCCAATTTATTTCATCTCTTTCTGGTGTAAGAACTGGCACTTCATCTTGCACTGCGATAACTCTACTACCTACGCCATAAGCATAACCACTACCTCCTCTAATACTCATTTGACCATCTAACACCGTAACTCCAGACAATAACTCTACAGCTTGTAAACCATCTGTAACATTATTGTTTTTAAGTACTTCAGACTTAATTACTTCTACACTTTGGACTTCTTCTTCTAAACGTTTTCCTCTTTTACTACCATAGACAATAGTTTGTTCTATTTCTATTTGTACTTCTTTTAAAATAAAATCTTTCTTTAGAACTGCTTTGTTTTTTATCGTTAGGCTTTCTTTTTGAACAGTAAATCCAATTGAACTAATGCTAAGTGTTAAAGCTCCCGACTTAACCTCTAGTTTATATTTTCCATCAAAGTCTGTAACAGCACCTTCTAACCTATCTGTAGATACATTTACGCCAAAAACAGGCTCCCCATTTTCATCTGTTACTTTTCCTGAAATAATTGCTTGAGAAAAAATTGAAAAATTAGCCATTAAAATAATTGCAATAAAAATGAAATACTTCATATTGGGTTATTTGAACTGTAAATATACTCAAAGGCAAATACAATAAAAAAAAATATTAAGTTTGTGTTCAAATGAATATACACTTTCCAAATTATGATTTAATCAAAAAATATTTTTACCTCAATTTTGGATTAGCTTATAATTTGAATGAGACTATTGAAAATAATTTTGTAAAAAACGATAGTAATTATATTCCCAGCTTCAATAATATTTTCGACATAGAGCCTATTTTTTTTGAATGGAAGAACTACAAATTTCCAATTTTTATTCATCAAAATGAAACTTTATTAATTAATGGAAATGGCCAAATTACTATTGATATTTATTTAAATGTATTCTTGTTTTTATCGGGTTGGCAAGAAATTGTTTGTCCAACAAAAGATGAACACGACAGGTTTCCTTATAAAGAATCTTTACAATTCAAACATGGCTTTACTGAAATACCTTTAGTTAATATTTATTTTGAACTACTCTACGAAACAGCTTTAAAAAACAATGCCCCTATTTTACGAAAAAAATATAGTTCTGACATCATTTTTACACACGATATAGATCAACTAAGAAGCGGTTGGTTTGAAAATATTCAGTTACATAAACAAGAAACTTCTTTGACAAGTTTCTGGAATATTTTCATAAACATACTATCTAAAGCAATAGGGTTTAAAGATGATTATTTAAAAGGCATGGAGCGTATGTTGGCTATAGACAAAGAAAATAACATTGAAGCTATTTCTTTTTTTATTCCTGTAAAATCTCATAAAGATGCTGATTTCAACTTAAAAGAGTCGAGATTTTTAAAAGTTTTAAAGACAACAAAAAAGACACAAACGATAGGTATTCATCCAGGTTATGAGACATTTAACAATAGTAAGGAGTACGCCAATCAACTTGAAACGTTGGAAGAACTAACTGAAAAAAAAATAACAAAAAGCAGACAACATTTTCTAAGATATGATATTAATCAAACACCTTTTATACAAGACAATTTAGCCATTAAAGAAGATTATACTTTAGGATTTGCAGAACAATTTGGTTTTAGAAACGGGATCACAAATCCATTTTATCTTTTTAATTTTACAGACAATAAGGCTTTTACTGTGAAACAAATTCCTCTTGTATTTATGGATGTTTCGCTAACAAACTATGATTTAGAAAAAGATTTCGATAGCATACTTTTATTCTTACAAAAGACTAAAAAAGATTTCAATTGTCACTTTTCTATATTGTTTCATAATTCTGTTTTTTCAAATGGTAAGTACAAAGGATTTGAGGCGCTTTATAAAAGAATAATCGCATTATAAAAGACACAAAATTTACTTGTTTATCATGTAAACTTACGAATGTGATGGCGAAGAAAAAAGTTTAACGGGTAATATTACTTTAATAAAATAAAATTATTAATTTTGATTTATGAAACAAAATATTATTTATGTTGCACCTAAAATTAGCACCTTTGTCAAAAATGATATCCGTTTATTAAGCACTAAGTATAATGTAAATACAAACATCTATAATTGGCATTCAAAAATACATACTCCTTATAATTTATTAAAACAATTTGCTTACATTTTATCTAATATTTACAAAACGAAAGCAATTATTGTGTCTTTTGGAGGGTATTGGTCTTTACTCCCTAGTTTGTTAGGAAAAATATTCTCAATACCTGTTTTTATAATATTAAACGGTACAGATTCCGCAAGTATTCCTAGTATAAACTATGGTAGTTTAAGAAAGCCATTAGTTAAAATGGCTTGCAAATATTCTTATAAATTTGCTACAAAACTTTTACCAGTGAGTCCTTCATTGATTAAATGTAACAATGAATATTTAGAACTCGGAAAGGAAAATTTTCAAGGAGTTTCAAATATCTTTAAACATTCTATTTTTAAACATGAAGTCTTATATAACGGTTTAGATTTGAAATTTTGGAAGAAACCAGAAAATATTATTAAAAATGAAAAACAATTTATTGCTGTTTTTAATACATCACAATTTTATTTAAAAGGCGGAGATTTAATAATAAAACTTGCCAATAAATTTAGTGATTGTATTTTTTTAATTGCTGGAATTTCAGAAATAGCTAATATTGAGTTACCTAGTAATGTAAAATTATTAGGTATATTAAGTTCAGAAGAATTGAGAATTAAATATTCAGAATCTCAGTATCATTTTCAACTTTCTATATTTGAAGGTTTTGGAATTTCTCTCTGTGAAGCTATGTTATGTGAATGTATACCAATAGTTTCAGATGTAAACCACTTAGCTAACATTATAGAGGATTCAGGATTTATCCTAAAAAAACATAACCTTAAAATGCTAATATCATTAGTTGAAAAAGCTTTAAAAATAGGGCATAAATTAGAATTGAGTTTATCTGCTAAACAACAAATCTTAAATAAATACACTAATGAAATTAGAATAACCAGCTTGAATCAATTAATTCAAGGAAATATCCAATAAGTTTTGACTTTGGGATTTACAGAGTTTACCATATACTTTAATAACCATAGATGGATAGTAAATTTAGCATATTTTATAAATACTAATGTATTCTCCTTAAGAAATATAAAAAACCATTATATTCGCTTATCATAAACTATTATTAATTACAATAATCAAATGAAACTATTCAATAAAATCAGCAACTTATTCAAGAGAAATAATTATCAAGTTGAAATAAACAGATTAGACACAACTAATGATGATTCATTCGATAGAGGTCTGAAAAAAATAATGAATCTTTTAAATTATACTAAGAAGAGTGCTGTTAGCTATTCTGCCGGGAATTTCGATTCTGGATATCATAGTATGAAAATTGGCAATCAGGAATTTAAGGGTCAACGAAATCCGGAATTAAGATTCAAAGACTTACCTTTCTCTTTTAAAGGTCTTTCGGTATTAGATATTGGATGTAATCAAGGTGCAATGATTTCTACATTTGCCGAAGATTTAAAATTCGGAATAGGAATAGATTACGACTATAGAATGATTAATGTTGCTAATAAAATCAGAACTTACAACAAATTTGACAACGTTAACTATTATGTGTTTGATTTAGAAAAAGAAAACTTAAACTATATTTCAGATTTTCTGCCAACAGACAAAGTAGATGTTATTTTACTACTATCTGTTTGTATGTGGATTAAAAACTGGAAAGACGTAATCTCTTTTTGTGTTAAAACTTCAGGCAAATTAGTATTTGAAACAAATGGCAATCCATCACAACAAGAAGAACAAATTCAATATTTACAATCTAAATATAAAAAAGTAGACTTAATTCATGATACTTCTGAAGATGATGAAAGTCAGAAATTAAGAAAGTTATATTATTGTTATTAGACTATGCTATTTTACACCTACCCTAAAAAACAAGGAACTTATTTAATATATACTTCCAAGGTATTATTAGACTCAACTATTTTCAAAAATTTATATATTCAATTATCTCCTAAAAACTCATTTTTATTAAAACAAATTTTTACAAAATTTGGTAGGTTCATAAATTCATTTTTTAAAACAGTACATCATACTCCTCACAACAACAATAATTTTATAGGGTTAATTAAAAATGACACCCCCATACTTTTTGAAATTAAAGATCAAACTCCTATTAAAGTTTGGAGGTTAAACTCATTAAAAGTTTGGATTCAAGAAGATTTTATAGGCTATCAATTACTTTCTGAGTATTCCAAAAAAGAATATTTTAAAAAGAAAAATCTCATTAAAGAATCCCTAAAAACACATTGGGAACTTTTAATTTCTGATATTAATAATGTTCATGGCGATTTAACTCATTTCAATATCCTTTATAAAAATGACAAAATTTTTTTCATAGATAAAAAATCTAAAAATCATTCTAAATTATTTGACTTTTTTTATTTTTACACCTACCTACATCAATGTTTTGAAAATTGTCAAACAATTACTTCTGTGGAATTAGACACCATAATAAATGACTTAAGTAAGACTATTGTTAACATTTGTCAATATAAGACTAAAAATGAGGTATGTCATGATATTAATACCTTTAATATTCCTAATGAAATAGGAATTAAAGACATTAAAAAGTATAAACTACAATTTGAAAATATTTTTACTGAATCATTTGAAAACTAAAATAGAAGTTCCTTGGAAAACATTTTAAAAAACACAATCAAAACTAGTATAATAAATTACATTGGAATTATTATAGGAGTTGTTAGTGTTCTATTTATTCAAACTGAAATACTTACCGAAAAAGAAATTGGAATTATTCGATTAATCCTAGATAAGTCTTTATTAATACTTCCTTTTTTTTTATTCGGAATAAGTTCTGTTGCTTCTCGATTTTATTTTTATTTTGAAAATGACGAAAATTTTTATAATGGGTTTATTACTTTTCTGCTAGGTATTCCTTTGGTTACACTAACTACCGGCTACATTATAAGTAAGCTTTTCAATTTGAGTCAAAATATTGCAAATTTTCAGCTTTTAATATATGTTCTCTTTTTTAGCTTGTATATTCTAATTTTTGAGTCACACCTAAGTACTAAAGCTAAAATTATTTACCCTTCATTTCTAAGAAACATTCTCTTTAGAGTTATTTTTCTTCTAATTTTAGGATTATACTATTATGAGATTATTGATTACAATAAGTTACTTATTTTTTATACTGGAATATATTTCATACATTTTTCGTTATTATTAATATACTTTTTAAAGAATCTAAACTATCGCTTTTCTATAAACTTTAGCCTTTTTAAACATCCTGCCATTAAAGAAATTATTCCTTATAGTTTATTTTTGTTTTTAGGTGCTGGCAGTGGCGTTCTTGTAACAAAGATTGACACTGTAATGATAGAGGAAATAACCAAGAGCCAGGCTTACGTAGGTATTTACACTATAGCATTAGCTATTGCAAGTTTTATAGAAGTGCCTAGAAGACCGATTCTCAAATTAAGTCTACCTATTTTAGCTAAAAAAATAAAGGAAGATAAAATGGATGATGTTTTATCTATTTATAGAAAAACTGCTATAAACTTACTCATCATTGGTAGTATTATTTTTATACTCATTTGGTTTAACTTAGATTTAATTTTTCATTTAATACCAAATGGTTCAATATATGCTCATGGAAAGTATATCGTCTTTTTTATTGGTTTAGCTAAATTAGTTGATTTAGCAGTTGGTGTAAATAGCGAAATAATTCTAAGTTCTAAATACTACAAATGGAACATATTTCTCATGCCTTTTTTAGGTGTAATCTCTATCTTATTGAATTATTTATTGATTAAGCAATTTGGATACACTGGTGCAGCTATTGCCACTTTGTTTTCATTTGTATTGTTCAACTTTTTTAGAACTATCTTAGTACTAGTAAAGTTAAATTTAAGTCCATTTACACTAAACTACTTGAAAGTGTTGCCTTTGATGTTTCTTACCTTTTTGTTGAATTATTTTTTTAAAACTGATAGTTTATTTTTAAATAGTTTATTGAGTATAACATTAGTCCTATTATTTTTTGTGCTTCCTATTTACAAATTTAGATTATCAGCAGATTTTAACAAAATAATCAACGCTATTCTTAATAAAACATTGAGAACAAAATACTAAGCAAGAATAATTTTACTTAATTCTCTAGTCAATTCTCTTCTAGAATATTTACTAAAAGAATTTGAGTTTGTTTCTAATTTACCTTCTTTAAATAATTCAAAACTCGATTTCAATGATTTTATAATTCCATTGATGTCTTCATAGTCATAAATGCCTCCTGAATTTGTTTCTGCTAGCATTTCAGCGACATCTCCATCTATTGGGCCAATCGCTAAAATTGGTCTTTGTGAAGACATGTATTCAAAAAACTTACCCGTTAAGATACCTTTTGCATTAGCAGACTTATCAATTAAAAGTAGTAATAAATCAGCGCTTAATTGAAACTTTACCGCTTCAGAATGAGAAACCATTCCAAGGTATTCAACAAAATCATTCAATCCATGATTTTCTATACTTTTTTTGACTGTTTCGTCAACTTTACCTACTAGCCTAATGATCAATTTTTTATCAAAACCTTCAATTTCTTTTAACGACATAACAATAGCCTCCCAAAATTCTTCAGGGTTTCGAATACTTGAAAGTAGTCCAATGTAAGACACTATAAATTTATCTTGACTTCTTTCTACTGATTGGTTCAAGTATTGATTTTCGTCATAACCATTGGTAATTACTTTTACATTTTTGGCTCCAATAACACTTAATTCTTCTGCAAATGTTTTTCCAATAGCCAAAACAGTATCGGCTGTTAGTAGCACTTCTTTTTCGAGTTTAAAATATTTTGATTTAGACGCTTTAGTCAAACTCAATTCATCAAAATAACCAATATTTGTCCAATGATCTCTAAAGTCTGCTATCCAACTCAATTTTGGATTGTCTTTTTTTAAACCTAAAGCAATAAGATGCATACTATGCGGAGGACCTGTAGAAATTATTGTATCAATATTGTTTTCTACGATATAATTTTTTAAAAACTTTATGGATGGTTTTCTCCACAAGATTCGGGGATCAGGAATAAAAATATTTCCCCTTATCCATTTCGTAATCTTGTTTTTAAAACTTTTATCATTCTTTGCACCTATTTCACCAAGGTTAACATTAGAATTTTTATTTCCCATAAAGGCTCTATAAAACCCGTAAGGCTCTATAATTTTCTTTTTTATGACAACTGCTTCTTTAGGTATTTCTTTTAACAATTCTTTATCTTGGATATTAAAATCTGGATTCAAAGGAGTATACACGTGAGGTTCTATCCCAAATTCTGGTAGATATTTTACAAACTTCAACCATCTTTGAACACCACTGCCCCCACTCGGTGGCCAATAATAACTTATTATTAATACTTTCTTTAAACTCATTTATTTTTTTAAACTTCCTTTCAATTCTTTAAATAAAACAACTACTATAATTAGTAACAATGCAATCGATGCAAATAAAGAAATTTTGCTTCCTAAATAGTGTGTTTTTGGATGAAAATCAAAAACAATCTCATGATTTCCTTTTGGTATTTTCAATCCTCTTAATAAATAATTTACTCTTTCAAATTTTATTTCTACACCATCAATATAAGCTTTCCAATCTTTATTTCCATGATACCAAATTTCAGAAAAAACGGCATATCCAGCTGAAGAATTGTTAGAAGAATAAGTCATTTTATCTGGATGAAAATTTGTTAAAACAATTTTACTACCAACATCTTTAGCAAACTGATAAGAAGCTAAATCGTCTGTTTTAAAACGCTCATCTATTATGGCAGTTATACTTGGATCAAATGATTTCATTTTAGCAACTTCTTCATCCGAATTTACCGCCCAATCTATACTATTTACAAACCAAGCGGCTCCTAAAGCACCATTATTTAAATTAGCGACTTCTGCTCCTGGGTTTCCTTGAATAAAATATTTAGTATTCAACATATTAAACACCGGCTTTACTCCTTTGCTTAAGAATTGTTCAATGACATCTTGATATCTAAATAACTTAGCAGGAGAATAACCACCTGCAGATTTATGATAATAAGAAGTTCCATTGTCATTAAAAGAACTTACCGTAGAATTAAAAACTCTATAATATCCTTTATCATTCAATATTTGAGCATCGGCTTTGGTTTTCACCATCAACTTGTCTCTATTTTTTACTTTTTTGAAATCATCTTCATTGTAATATCTTTTTCCAACGCTCCACATGTCTACCAATGTCAATAAACCAACCACAATCAATAATACTTTAGCATTTTTTAGCTTGTCGTTTACATACATCCAAACAACACTGAAAGCAATTGCTAGAAACACAAAAACTCTTATAGCATCCATTCTCAACAAGCTCATTCTATCTGCAATTACAGCATCTATTGGAAAACCATTTTTTATTAAATTTTCATCATAAGAACCATTAAAATCAAACATATTAGAACCAAAAAGAATAAACAATAATAATATCCCACCGAAAATTCCGCCTACTATTTTCAAAGATTTAATCATTTCATCTTTGTCATACTCTTTTTTGAAGATTATATTTAAACTAATACTGGCACCTAATGCAACAGAAATAGCAACCATACTCAACCACATAGATGGCGCTCTAAATTTATTAAACATAGGCATATTGTTGAAAAATATTTCATTCCACAACCAGAAATTACCTCCCCAAGCAAAGAATGTTGCTACAATAGTAATTCCCAGAAAAGCCCATTTATAAAGTCTTTTTTCAATAAAAAACAATAATACAAACAAGAATATAAATATTACGCCTAAATAATTTGGACCAGAAGTAAATGGTTGTGTTCCATAATACATTGGAATACTTTCTGCATAATTTGCTGCTTGTTTTTTAGAAACGCCTTTTGAGACTAATTCTATGGCTGTATTAGATTTTTCGTCTAATTTATACCCCCCAGCATATAAGCCTGGAATCAATAGATTAAAGGTTTCCATCTTACCATAACTCCAACGCATCGCATAGTCTTTATCTAAACCCGTACTACTTGTTTCTTCAAATTTAGTTAACTCAGACTGTCCGCCTCTCATAGTTTCTTTAGCGAAATCGTAGGTTACCCAAAGATGCGCTATGTTTGGTAAAACACCTAAAATAGCAAAGATTAAAATGATAAAAGATTTCTTAAAAAAACTAGGTAATTCCTTATTTTTTACGCTAGTAATCAACTGAAAAAGAATAATAAAAAAGATAAAGAATATTGAATAATAAGTAATCTGAAAGTGATTTGCAGATATATTTAAACTTAAAAATAATGCAACAAAAACACCTCCTAAAAGCACTTTTTTTCTATAGGCATAATACAAAGCACCTAACATTGGAGCTATATAAGCAATTGAATTTATTTTTGAATTGTGCGAAGCTTCTAAAGAAAGTAAAAACCAGGTACTCAAACCAAAGCCTAATGCTCCTACAATGGCTACTTTCCAATCGACTTCATAAAACAACAAAGCGATATAGAAACAAAACATTAAAGTAAAAATCAACTTAATTGATCCTGGAAAGACTCTTTTTAAAACTTCTAATTTTAGAATTAAATTTTGATTCACTTTATAAGCCGTTTGAAATAATGGCATTCCAGAAAACATACGACTATTCCATAATACCTCTTCTCCTTTTGCTTTATACTCTCGCATTTCTTTGGAAGCACCAGAATAACTTACGCCATCATGACTATTCAAGGTTTTACCTTGCCATTCATAACTATTATAAGCTGAAGCAACTAAAGCAAATATAAATAGGGCAATTAAATGTGGTAATACTTGTTTTTTAAAATCAATTTTCATGTTTAGATTTTTAGTTTGAGTAATCTATTAAAGGTACTTTACAAATGTAAATATTATTTACAACTCTTTTAAATACTATTAGCTTTTATGATATTTCAATATCAAAACAATCTAAAAGACCTCTAATTTCAGTATTTGAAAATTATATTTTTGTATGTTTTTTCTTCGATTAAGTTCATTGAGTATTTTTAAGCTAAATACTAGCTAATGAACAATTATTTACTCAACTCCGTAAAATACTTGTAAAAATAAGGAATCGTTTCTATGCCTTTATAGAAATTAAATAGCCCAAATTTCTCATTCGGAGAATGTATTGCATCGCTATCTAAACCAAATCCTAACAAAACTGTTTTCTTTCCTAAAACTTGTTCAAACATAGTAACTATAGGAATACTTCCACCACATCTTAACGGAATGGCTTTTTTACCAAAAGTTTTAAATAAAGCTTTTTCTGCTGCTTTATACGCAATAGAATCTGTAGGCGTAACAGCCGGCTCACCACCGTGATGAGGAAATACATTTATTTTAACAGATTTAGGTGCAATCTTTTCAAAATGTTCAACAAACAATTTAGTAATCCTATCAGAATTTTGATTTGGTACTAAACGCATAGAAATTTTAGCATTCGCTTTAGATGGTAAAACCGTTTTAGCTCCATCACCAATATAACCACCCCACATACCATTAACATCTAATGTAGGTCTTATAGACACACGCTCTAAAGTAGAAAAACCCTCTTCTCCATAAACTGCTTCTATATCTAAATGATCTTTATATTCTGTTAAACTAAAAGGTGCTTGAGCCATAGTCTCTCTTTCTGCTGCAGAAACGTCTACCACATTATCATAAAAACCAGGAATCGTAATTTCTCCTTTTTCATTGTGTAAAGAAGCAATCATTTTACTTAAAATATTTAACGGATTGGCAACTGCACCACCATACATTCCAGAGTGTAAATCTCTATTTGGACCAACAACTTCTACTTCTACATAACTCATACCTCTAATACCTGTCGTAATTGTAGGCACATCATTGGCTATCATTCCAGTATCGGAAACTAAAACAATATCACAAGCTAATTTTTCAGTATTTGCTTTTACATAAGGCTCCAAGTTGTTAGAACCCGCTTCTTCTTCTCCTTCTATCATGAATTTTACGTTACACGGTAAAGTGTTCGTTTCTATCATCATTTCAAAGGATTTTATATGCATATACATTTGCCCTTTGTCATCTGAAGAACCTCTTGCATATATATAACCGTCTTTTATTACAGGCTCAAAAGGTGGCGAATTCCATAGTTCGATTGGATCTGCTGGTTGTACATCATAATGACCGTAAACTAGAATAGTTGGTAAATTTTTGTCAATTAATTTATCTCCATAAACAACAGGATACCCATCAGTTTCATCTACCGAAACATTTTCTATGCCTGCGTCCTTCATCTTTACAGCAATAAATTCTGCTGCATTCCTAACATCTTTAGCAAAAGCTGGATCAGCGCTTACTGATGGAATTTTTAACAATTCAATTAATTCATTTAAAAATCTGTCTTTATTTTCTTGTAGATATTTTTCTTGCATTGTCTTTTTATTTAAAACGCTAATTTAAGGTATTTTTTAAAGTTGAAAGGATTTTAGTAAAATTCATGTCAAGATAAATAACTTTGTGACTCAGCGTTTCGAAAACTATCGGAATGGGGAGAACTATCATGAAAAACCAACGTAAAATACTACATATAGATATGGACGCTTTTTTTGCTTCAGTAGAGCAAAGAGACAATCCTGACTTACAAGGCAAACCCATTGCTGTTGGTGGTGGCGACAGAGGTGTAGTTGCTGCGGCAAGTTATGAAGCGCGAAAATTTGGTGTTCATTCTGCTATGCCGAGTGTTACCGCTAAAAGAAAATGTCCAGAATTGATATTTGTAAGACATCGGTTTGAAGTCTACAAAGAAGTTTCTCAACAGATTCGTGAAATTTTCGCTAAATATTCCAATTACATACAACCGCTTTCTTTAGATGAAGCTTATTTAGATATTACCGAAAATATCGTAGGGCATAATTCTGCGAAAGAAACAGCCGAAGCCATTTTAAATGATATTTTTGAAAAAACACAACTAACTGCATCTGCAGGTGTTTCATTCAATAAGTTTTTAGCAAAAATTGCTTCAGACATTAATAAACCTAATGGCATTTATGTCATTACTTTAGAAAAAGCACCTGCATTTATAGATACTTTACCGATTGGAAAATTTTTTGGAATTGGCAAAGTAACAGAGCAAAAAATGAAAAGTAAAGGCGTTCATTTCGGAATAGATTTAAAGAAATATGATAAATTTGAAATGGTGCAAAAATTTGGTAAATCTGGCAAACATTTTTTCGACATGGTTCACCTGCTGGATGAAAGACTTGTAAAGGAAAGAACCAAAAATAAATCGATGGGTTCTGAGTCTACTTTTTTTGACGATATTGAATCTTTTGGCATCATTTCTATGAAGTTAAAAACAATAGCCAAAAAGATTATCAAATCTTTACACAAAGGCGATGAAAAAATAAAAACCGTTACCATTAAAATAAAATATGCAGATTTTGTTTTAAAAACTAGAAGTAAAACCTTGAACCATTATACCTGGTCTGAAAAAGAAATAACAGATACTTGTATTTATCTTTTAAAACAAGAAGAATTGCTAAAACCGGTAAGATTATTGGGGGTAAGTTTATCTAATTTTGAGTCTGAAAAAGTGATTGATGTGAATCAACAAACTTTTGATTTTTAAGTAACTTAAATTCTTTATAAAAATTGTACTCATTCTTTTAAAGAATGCAAGCATTGTATTATCTTAGCGAAATAATCAAATTTTTGAATAAAAAACCATGAAAGACAACAAAATTCAAAGACTATTAGTTGCTAATAGAGGAGAAATTGCTATCCGTATTTTTAGAGCAGCCACTGAATTACATATTCAAACGGTTGCCATATACACCAATGAAGATAGATATTCTTTGCACCGATATAAAGCAGATGAGGCTTACTGTATAGGAGCGCAATCTGAACCGCTAAAACCTTACTTAGACATTGAAGAGATTATTGCATTAGCGAAGAGTAAAAAAATAGATGCCATTCACCCGGGTTATGGGTTTTTGTCTGAAAACGTAACTTTTGCTAAAAGGTGTGAAGAAGAAGGACTTATTTTTATTGGACCGCATTGGTCTGTTATGGAAAATTTAGGTGATAAAATAGCTGCTAAAAAGATAGCAAGAGCTAGTAATGTTCCTGTGATAGAAGATAGTAAAGAAGACTTATTAGAAGATAAAGTATTAAAATCTGAAGCTAATAGAATTGGTTATCCTATTATGATAAAAGCTGCTTCTGGTGGTGGTGGAAGAGGAATGCGTGTCGTTAGAAAAGAGGAAAATTTAATTTCACTGAGAAATGATGCTTCTTCTGAAGCTTTAAAAGCATTTGGTGATGGCACTATTTTCCTAGAAAAATATATTGAGAATCCAAAACATATTGAAGTTCAAATACTGGGTGACCAACATGGTAATTTAGTTCATTTATATGAACGAGATTGTTCCGTACAAAGACGATTTCAAAAAGTAGTAGAAGTTGCACCTAGTCCATCTTTGTCGCAAGAAGCTAAAGACAAACTATATGCTTATGCTTTAAATATTACAAAACACGTAAACTATAGCAATGCTGGCACGGTAGAATTTTTAGTAGATGCTGATGAAAACATCTTTTTTATAGAAGTAAATCCAAGAATCCAAGTAGAGCATACCATTACGGAAGAAATTACAGGAATAGACATTGTTCGTTCTCAAATATTGATAGCCGCTGGTAAAGAATTATCGAGTACAGGTATTTTTATTACAAAACAAGAAGATGTACAAGTCAACGGTTTTGCGATTCAATGTAGAATAACAACAGAGGACCCTTCTAACAATTTCCAACCAGATTATGGAACAATTATAGCTTACAGGAATGCGGCAGGAATGGGTATTCGTTTAGATGAAGGATCTTCTTATCCTGGGGTAAATATTTCGCCATTTTTTGATAGTATGTTGGTGAAAGTTTCTTCTTCGGGAAGAACATTAAAAGGGGCAAGTGAACGTTTACAAAGAGCTTTATACGAGTTTAGGATCAGAGGCGTAAAAACAAACATTAATTTTCTACAAAACGTAATTGCTCACCCAGTTTTTATTAGCGGTCAGCAAACAGTTAGTTTTATAGATCAACATCCAGAATTATTTGTAACAAAACAAGGTTTAGATAGAGGAACAAAAGCCTTAAAATACATTTCTAAAATTATCGTAAACGGTAATGAAGATGTAAAATATGTAGATAAAAACAAACTCTTTAGAACGCCTACCGTTCCAAGTTTCGACACATTAGGCGCTTTTCCAAAAGGAACCAAAGATTTATTGACAGAATTAGGTCCACAGAAATTCAGCAAATGGATGAAAGACCAAAAGCAAATTTTGTATACAGACACTACTTTTAGAGATGCTCACCAATCTTTATTGGCGACTAGAGTCCGTACCAAAGATATTTTAGCAGTAGCAGAAAGTTATGCAAAAAATCATCCAGAAGTATTTTCAGTAGAAATGTGGGGCGGTGCTACTTTTGATGTTTGCATGCGCTTTTTGAAAGAAGACCCCTGGTGGCGCTTGAGAACAATTAGAGAAAAAATGCCTAATATTTTGACTCAAATGTTATTGAGGAGTTCTAATGCTGTAGGTTATACTGCATATCCTGATAATTTAGTAGAGAAGTTTATAGAAAAATCTGCAGAAAATGGTATGGATATTTTTAGAATTTTTGATTCTTTAAATTGGACAAAATCTTTAGAAGTTAGTACAAGAGCAGTTTTGGAAAGAACACAATCTTTGGCAGAAGTAAGTATTTGCTATACCGGAAACATCATGGATCCTAGTAAAACAAAATACACTTTAGATTATTATGTAGATCTTGCCAAACGAATTGAAGATATGGGTGCACATATAATTGCCATTAAAGATATGGCTGGGTTATTGAACCCTTATGCAGCAGAAAAATTGATTAAAGAAATTAAAAAAGTGACCAATTTACCGATTCACTTACATACGCATGATACGTCAAGTATTCAATCGGCTACTTTACTAAAAGCGATAGAAAGTGGTGTAGATGCTATAGATGTAGCTGCAAGTTCTATGAGTGGTTTAACTTCTCAAGTGAATTTTAACTCTTTGGCAGCAAACTTAATCGGTAGCGAAAGAGAATGTAAATTGAATTTACCAAAATTAAATGAATTTGCCAATTATTGGGAAGATGTTAGAGAATACTACTACCCTTTTGAAAGTGAGTTGAAATCTGGAACGGCACAGGTTTACGAACATGAAATTCCTGGTGGGCAATACTCTAATTTACGACCACAAGCCAGAGGTTTGGGTATTGAAAATAAATTTGAATTAATTAAACAAAACTATAAAATTGCCAATGATTTATTTGGTGACATTGTAAAAGTTACACCTTCAAGTAAAGTGGTTGGAGATATGGCTATGTTCATGACAACAAATGGCTATTCTAAGCAAGATATTCTAGAAAAAGGAAAAGATATTTCTTTCCCAGATTCTGTTATCAATTTCTTTAAAGGAGATTTGGGGCAACCTTATCAAGGCTTTCCAAAACAAATGTCTGATATTGTTTTAAAAGACGCAAAACCATATACAGCGAGACCAAATGCACATATGGAACCGATAGATTTTGATATAGCATTCAAAAAGTTTCAAAAAGAATTTGGTAAAAATAAAACGGTAGAAGATTATATTTCTTACACCTTATATCCGAAAGTTTATAAAGATTTCTTTGATTTTAAAAAAGAGTATGGCCATGTTTCTTACATACCAACTAAAGCATTCTTTTATGGTTTAAAAGCCAATGAAGAAATACTGATAGAGATTGGAGAAGGGAAAAATATTTTGGTTAAATACTTAAACATGACCGAGCCTGACGAGCTAGGTTTTAGACAAGTATATTTCAAATTGAATGGTCAAAACAGACACATTACCATAAAAGATGACAGTTTAAAAGTAGATACAGTAAGTAATAAAAAAGCCAAAGAAATCAATGAAATTGCTGTACCACTTCAAGGAAAACTTTCTGAAGTATTAGTAAAAGTTGGTGATGTTGTTGAAAAAAATACGCCTTTATTTGTTATTGAAGCTATGAAAATGGAAAGTACTGTTGGTGCGCCATTTGCAGGAAAAATTTCTGTTGTTGAATTGAAAGCTGGTAGCATGGTTATGCAAGATGATTTGGTAGTGGTTATTGAAGTAGAATAAAATGACTATGTTTTTATAAACTTACTAGAATAGATATCCTTTTCAGGACTAACTTTAATCAAGACATAAATAGTCTTCTTAGTATAAAACAGAAAACCCCAACTTGAATTCAATTTGGAGTTTTCTTTAAAGTTTAATAATTATTTAGCCTCATCCATATCACAAGAACTACCCTTCTTACAACAACCAGGTAAAACTTGGTAAGCTTCAATATTTGCAGGAACATCATTTGCGTCATAACCAGCATCTGAAATAGCAAAGAGTATCGCTGATTCGCTAATCTCATCAGTATTAAATTTCACTATCAATTCTTTTGTCTTTAAGATTAACATAGATTTTTTTACACCCTCTAAACTATTTACAACTAGTTCTATTCTGTTTTTACACATACCGCAAACAGCAGAAGTTTTAACTTTTATTGTTTTAGTTTTAGCCATAGCTGTATTTGTAAAAGCTACAAAAAGCAGAAGCATCAATGTTGTCTTAATTGTTTTATTTATCGTATTTTTCATTGTATTTTATTTTATTAGCTCGTATTTATTTTCTTTTTCTTTATAAGGTATTGTATATCTCAAACCACCAAAAATTTTAATCCCTGCTATTGGTCCCCATATCATAGAGGCATCAAAATTAGTTCCAAAAGCATCTTCAGCAGCAATAATGGCATTTTCTTGTCTATAATTTGTTAGATTTTCTCCGCCAAGGTAAAACTCAAATCGTTTTAAAACAACTGTAGCTTGAGCGTTCATTAAGAAATAAGTTGGCGAAAAACCTACTCTTACATTAGCTACTTCATTTCCAGTTGTTGAAGGAATTCTTGCAGGACCTTTTAACTGTCCTGTAACATTAAAACGCCATTTTTCGTCCTTTGTCTCATAATCTACCGTAGCCAATACTTGATATTTAGGGATATATGGAACTGCTTTTATACCACTTTTGTATGTCATGTAAATATCATCCAACTTATAGGCAAGTTTAATCTCAAAACCTTCAAAGGCTTCATATTGCGCTTCAAATTGAAAACTATTCGCTATGGAAGTTCCATCTAAATTATAAATTTGTATTTTTCTTACATCTTCATAATCTACTACTACTTGCTTTCTAAAATTAGTATGATAAAAATCTGCTGACAATCTTAATTCTTGAAAACCTACTAAAAACTTCTTAGTCAGCCCACCTCCAAGATTCCATGCCGATTCATAGCTTAGATTTTCTTGAATTTCTAAAGCTCTAGAACTTACTAAACCAGACATATTTTCTGAAATAACATTAGCCGTTCTATAACCATGACCTGCCGCCAATTTTAAAGTTAAATCTGGAATAATAGTATACTTAAAATTCAGTTTCGGAGAAATCCAAAAACCGTGTTTATTATGATGATCTGCTCTAATTCCACCAACAAAAGCAAATTTTTCATTATCTTGATAGTTATATTCAGCAAATAAACCAGGCACCGATTCAAAACGATCTAAAATCAAAGTGTCAATAGATTCTTTAAAATCATCTACTAGATAACTCGCACCCAATTTCATTGTACTATTAGGATTTTTCATGCCCGATTGAAAAATGAAATTTATTTTCCCAAAATTTTCTAAACCACTATAAACTCTATTACCGATCCAAGCAGATTGATTGAAATTATTGTAATTATACTGTATGCCAATACTTTGATTGTTTTTCTTTAAAATAAAACCAGTTTTAGCAAATGCACTTATTTTTCTAGAAACTATTTCCGTGTCATAAAGGTTTGTTCTGTCCTTATTCAATGTTAAGTTTGCTAACTGACCAGAAGTTCTTTCATCATAAACATAATTTACACCAAATTGAGATCTAAATTTATCTCCAAAATATTTCCACCTATTTAAAACATTTACTCTTTCATTTAAGGGCATATTTTGAAAAGAATCATTATTCCCATCATTCTCAAATTCATAAATAGAACCATGAATAGCCAAAAGTGTACTCCATTTATTCGAAAATCGATGAGAAACATTTGTGTTTAATTCAAATTGACCAAATCTACTACCAAAAATATTTAAGTAAAATCTTTCTGAATTATCAGGCTTTTTGTATTCATAATTTATTTGCCCTGTAATAGCATCATAACCATTTACAACAGAACCTGCACCTTTATTTATAGAAATAGAAGACATAAAAGGGCCTGGAACAAATAAAATCCCTAAACCATTTTCTAGTCCTCTAATACCAGGTCCATTTTCAAAAACTGTTTGTGTATAATAACCATCTAAACCAAGCATTTTTATTTTTTTGGTGCCGGTTACAGCATCTGAAAAATGCACATCTACAGCAGCATTGGTCTCAAAACTTTCAGATAAATTACAGCAGGCTGCTTTGGTTAACTCTTTACTATCCAATATTTGAATATCGAAAGGGCTTGTAGATAAACGGTCAGATTTTTTTCTTTTTACAACTACCTCATTTAATGCATCTGCCACTAAAGAAATTTCTAGATAGTTTTTTCCAGAAATATCAACCAGTTTCTCCTTATAAGAAATAAAGCTTACCTGTAAAGATTTGTACTTATTGTCTTTGGGAAGTAATAATTTAAACTTTCCGTTTACATCTGTACTTGTACCATATTTTTTGTCTAAAGTAAAGACATTCGCTCCTATCAGCGCCTCTTTTTGTCCATTTTCTATACTATATACATAACCAGTAATTTCATTCGCTTTTGTAACAACAGAAAATAAGACAAAGAAAATTATTATTAATTTCTTCATTGTTTAAAATTTTTTAATTAAAAAATATTTTTCCTAAGAAAAACTTACTCTAAAAAAAATTCTAACAAAGAAAAGACTGCAATGCAATCCTATATCGATACCCATAGCGTTTTTTATGTTCAGAAGGAACAAACTCTTTGCGTTTTTTAAAATTTAAAGACTCATCTACTAAATTGTAAATCGGACTAAGAAAAGCTACTTGAACTATAGAAAGTTCTGAATTTAACACAACGAGTTCTGTATTGTTTACAAAAGATGTTTCTATTGAACAACAAGGAATTTTAGAAAGTTGTTGCCCCTCAGTAGGTTTGCTTTCTTTATGACATTTGCCTTTTTTACACTTATGATCTAAACTAAAGAAATGAAAACTTTTCTTTTTACTAAAATTACATTCATGTTCAATTATAGGCAAGTTAATACTTGTACCCATCGTTAATACCATCAATAGCAATGCGCTAATTTGTATAAAGAATCTCTTTTTCACGTTTCAAAGATAACAATTTTATTTAAGATTATTTTTTGCTTAACATTTATTAATTTTCAAAAAAAATAACATTCGTTGTTTTTAAAAACGATATTTTTAATAACTGCTAAAATAAATAAGTATTTATTATTAAAAAATAATGATAAATTTCCTAATTTCACAGAGTAAACAAATGAAACAATGCTTAAACAGCGATATTATGGCTTACGAAAACAATAAAAACAGTGATAACAGAAATGGTGGTCAAAGAAACAAAATGCACTATTCACCAAATTTATTAGGGTGCATAAACAATGCGTTAGAAAACCAAAAAATAGCAACTTTAGAATATGAATCAAGAAATTTTGAAGTTTCAAAAAGAGAGATAGAACCGATGGCTCTTATCTATAAAAACAAAAAAAGACATTTAGTAGCCTACTGTCATCTCAGAGAAGATTACAGAACATTCAGACTCGACCGAATAAACCTTATTAAAGTAAATAATACAGATTTTACCCCTAGAGAAGGTTTTGATGCGGCAGTTTTTGAAATAGATGATGAATATCAAGAATGGAATAAAGATTCTGAAGAAAATTCAGATAACAATCAATAAAAATTAAGTTGTGTTATCACACAATTACTAGCATTACATGAATAATAAATATCTAATTTGTATACTTGGACCTACGGCTTCAGGTAAAACGTCACTTGCCATTGAAACGGCTAAACACTTTAATACCGAAATAATTTCTACCGATTCTCGTCAATTTTATAAAGAAATGAGCATTGGTACTGCTAAACCAAACAAAGAAGAATTGGCAGCGGTTAAACATCACTTCATAGATTGTTTGTCTATTGAACAGAAATATACGGCAGGCGAATATGAGCACGATGCACTAGAAACTATTACAGAGTTATATAAAAAAAATGATGTAGTGGTTTTAGCTGGTGGTTCGGGATTATATATCAATGCCATCCTATTTGGAATTGATCCTTTTCCAGAAATTTCTAAAGAAATTAGAGAAAAAGTCTTGAGTCTTCATAAAAATAGAGGCCTAGAAGCAATAAAAAATGAGTTAAGAAAGTTAGACCCAGAATTTTATTGCGAAGTTGATTTAGACAACCCAAGAAGAATAATGAGAGCCGTAGAAGTTTGCTGGGCTTCAGGCACTACCTACTCTTCTTTTAGAAAGAAGGAAGCTAAACAAAGAGATTTTAAAGTAATAAAGATTTCTTATGATTACGCACGTGATTTATTGTATAAAAGAATTGAAAAACGTGTAGACATTATGCTTGAAGAAGGCCTTGAAGCAGAAGTAAAAGGACTGGAACCCTTTAAAGATTTACTTTCGTTACAAACTATTGGCTATAAAGAATTCTTTAATTATTTTGATGGAAAAATAGATAAAGAAAGAGCGATAGAATTAGTAAAACAAAATTCTAGACGCTATGCCAAAAGACAGTTAACTTGGTTTAGAAAAGATGAAGAAATTAATTGGATAAAGCCAGAAATAGATCTAGAAAAGCTCTTTACTATGATGAAATTAGAAATGGAATAAGTTCTAAAAAGGCTCTTAACTCTTCGCTTTCAACTACTAGTAAAACCTTCCAAGCTATAGCTTGTCTCCCTTCTTTTTATTTCAATAAAGACTTTTTGCCTATCCTAGCTGTATTGTTACACTATTTGTTTGTAAATTTACATTTTAGACAAGAAATCTACAATCAATAGTAACTTAATACCTATTGATTAAATACGAACACTAAAAACTATAAAATGGTAGGAATAATCATGGGAAGTCAGTCTGACTTACCAATAATGCAAGAAGCTGCAGATGTATTAAAAGAATTGGGCGTATCGTATGAGTTAACAGTAGTTTCTGCTCATAGAACACCTGAAAGAATGTTTGACTATGCAAAAACGGCAAAAGACAGAGGTTTAAAAACTATTATTTGTGGAGCGGGTGGTGCTGCTCACCTTCCGGGAATGGTTGCTTCATTAACCTCTTTACCTGTAATTGGTGTTCCTATAAAAAGTAGAAATTCTATTGATGGTTGGGATTCTGTACTTTCTATATTGCAAATGCCTAGTGGTGTTCCTGTGGCTACTGTCGCTTTAGATGGTGCAAAAAATGCTGGAATATTAGCAGCACAAATTATTGGAAGTACCGACAATGAAATTTACAACAAAATTGTTCGTTTTAAAGAGAACCTAAAAACAAAAGTGTACAAATCAATAACTAATCTAAAAAAAGATTATCAAAATGGCTTTGACCAATAGGGTTTTTACTCTTCTATTCATTTTGATTTCTTACACAAACTTAAACGCAAAAATGGTGGAACAATTTTTTATAAAAATATCACCAAACCAAGAACTAGTAAACTGTGGGAAACTTAAAGTAAGCAAAACAAAAACTAGTTTTGATTATTTCATTAAAGATAATAAAGTAAATATTATATCGCCAGAAGATGCCTTAGAATGGATTAACGATTCTATTCAAAAAAAGTATCCACCTGATTCTAAAATTTTATTTTTTATTCATGGATTTTGGGGTTCCTTACCTTTTGCAACTCACCGTACAGCTAAAGAATTTGCTAAAAGCTATTTCAAAAAAGAAGATAGTAAAACAGTAGCCATAATACACATTGTTTGGGATGCTAATGATCTTAATTATAAAAATTCTATAGTGGAATTAGAAAATTCTAGCTTAACGCTTTCCAATATTTTTAATAGCATATCTACAAAAATTAAATGTAAGCATAGCCTAATGTGTCATTCTATGGGTAATCGGTTTTTACATGAAACACTTAGTAAGCAAACGATAAATGTAAAATTTGAAAAACTTATTTTAATGGCGCCAGATTTAGATTATAGAAAGTATGAATCGAATTTCAACTTATTCTCTGACTTAGCAAAAGCAGTGGCCGTTTTTTTTCATACTAAAGATAAAACCTTAAAAATGTCGAGCAAAATTAATAAAATTGAAAGACTTGGTAGATTAAATAAATCTGATATTGCCAAAAATATTCAATTTATTGACTGTAGCGCTATTAGAGATATCAACTCTTTATCAGACTCAGTTATGAAACACCTTTATTTTTTGACTAGCGATAGTGTAAAACAACAAATCAACGAATTCATAAAGTAAAAATAGATTCTCATTAAAGAAAATCTATTTTTTATAAACCTATTCTTTAATCTTATCTAATCAAAGTAATACTTCCTTTAGTTGAAATCTCTTTGTCATCCAAATAAGTTGCATCTAAGTAATAAGTGAATACTCCAGGACTTTGTAAAATACCTTTAAATGTTCCATCCCATCCTTGACTTTGTACATTAGTTTCAAAAACTTTTTCGCCCCATCTATTAAAGATAACTAAACTAAAATCTTTAAGTGCTTCTCCATAAACCAAGAATTCGTCATTAATACCATCACCTTGAGGAGAGAATCCATTAGGCACGAAATACATTAAGTTATTCTCTACCTGAATTGTTGCAGTAGCATTAGTTACACAAGCATAAGGACTATACGTTACTGTAGCAACATAATCACTACTCTGTTCATAAGTTAAAACTGAAGGATTAATACAATCTGTACAACTTAAACCAATTGTTGGCGACCATACGATACTTGTAATGTCACTTGCAGAATATGATCCTCCCGAAAAATATCCCGTTGCAGGATCTACCATAATAGTTAAAGGAACACTTTCTTGAATTTGAATTGTTGTATCTGCAGGGTTTATAAAAATAAACATTGGGTCTGGTTGATTTACGACTTGACTTACTGAAGTTGAAACACAACTTCCAGAACCAGCTTGTTGTACTATAATATCTGTATATACCCCTGCTGTTAATCCAGTAAATACAGAACCAGTTTGATAAGTTAAGCCTCCATCTATAGAATATTGGAAAGCATTTCCATTGCCACCAATAGCATTTACAATGATTACCCCATCAGCATCACCCCAACATTTTACAGAATCTGCAACTGTTGTAACAATAATAGCATCTGCCTCAATAATCAATACTTGAATCGTTTCTATACAACCATTAGCATCTACAACATTACAAGTATAAGTATTTGGGCTTAAACCTGAAATAGAAGCATCTATCATTCCGTTTGACCATAAATAAGAATAAGGTGCAGTTCCTCCAATAGGTGTAGCACTAGCGGCTCCATCGTTATAACCAGCGCAAGAAACATTCGTGGAATCTTTCGTTAAACTCAATACTGTTGGCTCATTTAAAGGAATAATCGCTTGTGAATAAGAACATAGATTACCATCTGTTACCGTAACTATTATGGCTGTATTTGCAGCGATTCCAGCAATAGGATTTCCCGTCATACCATTATCCCAATTATATGAAAATGGCGTTGAACCACCGGATACTACAACTGCTTCTACCGTACCATTTACGCCACCATTACAACTTACATTTACACCATTATAGTCTGAATAATTAAAAGAAATAATTACATCTGCTGGTTGTATTAATTGAATTACTGCTGTTTTAGAACAAGAATTTCCATCAGTTACTGTTACTTGGTGCGTACCAAAAGCTAATCCTGTGGCATCTTGGCTAGTTGCGCCACCATTCCAAACATAAGTGTAAGTTCCTAAACCACCAGTTACAGAAACGTCTATGGCTCCATCGTTTCCACCGAAACAAGAAATAGGTGTTGAATTATCTATCGTTATTACTATGTCGGCAGGTTGTGTAATTAAGTCTGTATAAGTCGTTATGCAATTATTGTTATCTGTAACCGTCAAAGTATGCGTATTTGCAGACGCACCATTCAAATCTTCTATAACTGAACCATTGGTCCAAGCATATGAATATGGTAATGTTCCACCGGTAATATTGACATTTATCTCTCCCGTTGACGAGCCAAAACATAAAACATCTAATATATTATCTAAAGTAGCAGACAACGGACTGTCAGGCTCAATAATATTTACACTGATAGATTTTGTGCAATTGGGATCGTTTGCATCAGAAACTACAACAGTATAAGTTCCTGGAACTAAAGCTGTGGCAATTGCTGTCGTTTGACTTAAAGCATCATTCCATAAATAAGTATACGCTCCAGATCCACCAATTACTATTACGCTTGCTGTCCCTGTAGCATCTCCGAAGCAATCAATATTTGTAGAGTCAATAGTCAAAGAGATTTCTACAACTTCTGTAATCGTAATCATTTTTGTATTTATACAGCCATTATCATCTGTAACTGTTAAAGTATATACTCCAGCTACTAAACCACAAATATCTTCTGTCGTTTGATTTAAAGCATCATTCCATAAATAAGTATACGTTCCAGAACCACCAGAAACGGTAGCATCTATACAAGTATCCCCGCCGAAACAAGAAATAACATTTGTATTTAAAACTATTGAAATACTATCTATTGGTTGTGAAATACTATCTGTTAAAGACATTGAACAAATAGCAGTAGCATCAGTTACGGTAATTGTATAAACACCAGCTTCTTCATTTGTTAAATCTTGATTTGATCCACCACCATTATCCCAAGCATAAGTATATGGAATTGTTCCTCCAGAAACTGATAAATGAATAGAACCTGTAGATTCATTAAAACATAATATATCTTGAATAGAATCTAAGCTTATTAATATTGAATCTATTGGTTGTTGAATAGTTACACTCAACGACCTAGAACAGCTTAAATTATTTTGATCAGATACGATAACGGTATATGTTCCAGCAACTAAATTATTAGCCATTACTGTAGTTTGTGCTAAACCATCATCCCATAAATAGTTATAAGCTCCAGAACCCCCAATTGCTGTTATTGTAGCATTTCCAATCGGCATTCCATAACAAATAACATTAGTAGAATCCATGGTTAAAACTATTCCAGCATTTTCTAAAATACTAATAGAATCTATTTTGATACATCCTTTAGCGTCTGTTACCGTTAAGGTATAAGTTCCTGCTACTAGCCCACAAATATCTTCTGTAGTTTGACTTAAAGCATCATTCCATAAAAAAGTATACGGAGTTGTTCCACCAGAAACGGTAGCATCTATACAGGTATCTCCACCAAAGCAGGTAATTAAATTTGAAGTCAATACTAAGCCTAAAGGGTTATTGGGTTCTAAAACATCTATTGTGTCTATGATAGGACAGGCATTAAAATCTAAAACTGTTAATATTAGTTGTCCTGCTAAAATATTACTTGCTGTATCATTTGTTTGAGCAGTTACATCATCCCATAAATAAGTATATGGAGCAGTTCCACCAGAGATTGAATCTATATAAGCTGTTCCAGAAGCGTCACCGGCACATAAAACACTATCCATTGTTATATCTAAATACATAGAGCCAGGACTTACTAACGTAACCGATGCAGAATCTTGACAACCATTAAGATCGGTAACGACTACTGAATAAGTTCCAGGTATTGGCAAATGTAAGTACGGTGTAACAGCTGCAGTGTTCCATAAGTATTGATAAGCTTGTGTTCCACCTGAAACTCCCGTTAACAAACTATCTATACTTCCCCCAGCACAAAGTGATGCACCTACAGAAGTCAAATTTACAATAAGTATATCTGCCTGGTTTAAATCTACCATAAAGTTTGCATTACATAAAGTATTGTTATTTACTAAATTAATATCGTAATGTCCTGCGGCTAATGTCTCCATACAGAAGCTATCTGAATTAATATTAAAATTAACTGGCGGCAATGAGACTCCTTCGTAAACTACGTTTACAGTATAAGGACCATCTACTACATCATAAATACAAATAGAACCATCCATATTGTTTACACAAGAAACATTTGTCGTATCATAACTAAACACTAAGCCCATTGGTTCTGTATAGCTTCCCGTAAAACTACCCGAACATCCTGTAGTGTCATTGATAAAAAAAGCATCATATATACCTGGCGCTAGAGAACCTAAGCAGAATGTATCTGCATTTATGATAAAATCAAAAGCATCCATCAATACGCCATTAGTATCTATATTCAAAGAATATGTTCCGTCTGCGATATTATAAATACAAAGTTGACCATCATTTGCACCTGCACATGAAATTGGAATAGAATCAAATCCAAAAATCAATCCCGCCGGATCCGCAAAAGTATAAAAAGGTCCAGTAAAGACACAACCGAAAGCATCGGTGGCTTGAGCGAATTGAAACCCAGGCCCTAAATTATTTATAGCAGAATCTGTAGAGCCAATGAATGGGAAAGAATAAATAAAAGGAAAACTTCCTGAATCGTTTGGCACTATGTAATAAGCACCATCATTTGCACCTGCACATGAAATGTCTTCAATTACAAATTGTGGATCTGACTGACTAATTACTACTGTAACAGAATCCGTATAACTACAAGTACCTAAAACTCCTTGCATATAAAAAGTTGTGGTTCCATAAATTGTATCAGCCGTTTGTGTAATAGAAGAATCTGGAGCTGTAAACAGTAAGGGATCTCCCCAATCATAAAACTGAGAGCCAATTGCTTGTAAAGTAATTACTGCTGGCTCACATAAGATATCTGCCCCAACTATATTTATTGAATGAGGATATTCATCTATTATCGTTAAAACAGATGGAGAACCTAAAGTTCCACAAACAGTATAGGGTGTCAATATTACAGTTTCTGGTCCTTCAAGGATTCCATCATTTATAACTGAAATTAGAATATCTACTAAAGTATCTCCAGGAGCGACTAAAACACTATCTAAAATTAAGGTGTAATCAATGCCATTTGTAGCTGTACCGCTAATATCATAACCAACCATAACCGGAATGCTATATGGAGTATCTAATTCCAAAGAAAAAACACCATTAACACAACCTTCTATGGCTTCATTAAATCCAGCCCCTAAAACTGAAGATGCACCAATTACAACAGCATTTGAGGTGAAACTTCCTGCTTCTAGGAAAACACCAGAATCATATACATAGTCTCCCCCATCAGCAATAGCCAGCTTAAAATGATAAGTCTGACAAGGCACTGTAGCTGCTTTTGCTTGAAATACTTTTGTTAACTCTGTATAAGCAATAGAATCTACTGAACTAAGCGGAGTAGGATTTTGATTCATAAAATTAGAATAAGTCCCATCATAACATGTTGCTGCGGCTCCTGCACCTCCGTTATTTACAGTATTTATTGAAACGGGCACATTAGTACCAGGAATTAAAGCAATATTCTGATTTACATAATTTCCACCTAAAGGATTTGGACCAGAAATAAAGAATCCAAAAATATCATTTACTGAACCACAAACAAAAGTAGGGTACTCTTCGGAACCCATTACATAATTAAATTTCAAACTATCACCTGTTACTTCAATATCAAATTCCAGTACACAAGCATCATTTGTAGTATATGTCTCACCTAACGTAACTAATAAAGCATCTAAATCTGTATCTCCTGCAGCTGTTGCACTTGTAGAGGCAAAGAAATTGATTCCAGTAGGATCAATTAAATCTGTAGAAAGACCCGTCGTTAAAACTACTCCATCTGAGATACCTAATCCAGCTGGAGCATTCTGAAATAAACCCGAAAAGCTTACTCCTAAAGATGTAGGACAAACTAAAGTTGTATTGGTAATATTAACTCCTGAGCCCGCAAGCTGTTGTGCTAATGCAAAAGCTGAAGCATTTTGAGTTACTGTAAATTGACTTAATGTAGTACAGAACAATATACTAAACAAAAATGTTATAAAAGAATTTAACTTTTTCATAAACGTAAATATAAATATAAATTAATTAAAAATTACGACAATTTTTACGGTTTGTGAAGATTTGATAAATACAACTCTTGAATTCTATTTTTTTAATTGAATATCCTTTTAGAAAATTATAAATGTATCTTTGTCAAACTTTAAAAATACGCTAATTCTTTTAGCATTGTTACAAGAAACAAAATAAAAAAAATGACAAAACCCACTTCAAAAATAATTTATACTAAAACGGATGAAGCACCAGCATTGGCAACTTATTCATTCTTACCTATAGTACAAGCATTTACAAAAACGGCTGGCATTGAAATTGAAATTAGTGACATTTCTTTAGCAGGAAGAATTTTAGCTGCTTTTCCAGAAAATTTAAAAGGTGCACAACAACAAGATGCTTTAGCCGTATTAGGTAGTTTAGTGAAAAAAGAAGAAGCTAACATCATAAAATTACCAAACATCAGTGCATCAGTACCTCAGTTATTAGCTGCGGTTGAAGAATTACAAGCAGCAGGTTTTGATATTCCTTCTTTTCCAGAAGAGCCTAAAAATGATGATGAGAAAGCTTTAAGAAAGCGTTTTGCTAAATTATTAGGAAGTGCGGTTAATCCTGTTTTAAGAGAAGGGAATTCTGACAGAAGAGTTGCTGCGCCAGTAAAAGAATTTGCTAAAAAACATCCACATTCCATGGGTACTTGGTCTAAAGATTCAAAATCTCATGTTGCACATATGACAAATGGCGATTTTTACGGTTCTGAAAAATCTGTTGTTTTAAACAATGATGATAATGTGAAAATTTCTTTACATAAAGAGACTGGTGATATTGAAGTATTAAAAGAATCTACACCCGTTTTAAAAGGAGAAATTATTGATTCTTCTGTAATGTCTAAGAATGCTTTAAGAGCATTTTTTGAAGAACAAGTAAAAGAAGCTAAAGAGCAAGGCGTTTTATTTAGCTTGCATTTAAAAGCAACGATGATGAAAGTGTCTGACCCTGTAATGTTTGGTCATGCTGTTGAGGTATACTACAAAGATGTTTTTGAAAAACATGCAACTATTTTTAAAGAAATAGGTGTAAATACTAAGAATGGATTAGGTGATGTATATGACAAAATAGAAAACTTAACTACTACTCAACAAGATGAAATTAAAAATGACATTTTAGCTGTCTATGAAAAAAGTGCGGCTGTAGCGATGGTAGATTCTGACAAAGGAATTACTAATTTACATGTTCCTAGTGATGTAATTATTGATGCTTCTATGCCTGCAGCTATAAGAACATCCGGTAAAATGTGGAATAAAGATGGGAAATTGCAAGACATGAAAGCAATTATTCCAGATAGATGTTATGCTGGAATATATCAAGCAACTGTAGCTTTTTGTATAGAAAATGGCGCTTTTGATGTTACTACAATGGGTAATGTTTCCAATGTAGGTTTAATGGCTCAAAAAGCCCAAGAATACGGTTCTCATGATAAAACATTTATTTTAGAAGATGCGGGAACTATAAAAGTTACTGACAAATCTGGAACAGTATTAATGGAACACAATGTAGAAGAAGGTGATATTTGGAGAATGTGCCAAACAAAAGATTTACCAATTCAAGATTGGGTTAAATTGGCAGTTAGGAGAGCAAAAAACACTGGAAATCCTTCTATATTTTGGTTAGATCCTCAAAGAGCACATGATACGAACTTGATTGAAAAAGTTAATTTATACTTAAAAGATCATGATACGAATGGCTTAAAAATAGAGATTATGTCTCCAGAAAATGCCATTAACTATACAATGAAAAGAGTAAAAGCAGGAAAAGATACTATTTCAGTTTCTGGAAATGTATTGAGAGATTATTTAACGGATTTATTTCCAATTTTAGAATTAGGAACTTCTGCAAAAATGCTTTCTATTGTTCCCTTGTTAGCTGGGGGTGGTTTATTTGAAACGGGTGCTGGTGGTTCTGCCCCAAAACATGTTCAACAATTTGTAGAAGAAAATCATTTACGTTGGGATTCTTTAGGAGAATTTTTAGCATTACAAGTTTCATTAGAAGATTTAGCTGAAAAAAATAATAGTCAAGAAATTGCTGTTTTAGCTACTGCATTAGATTTAGCAAATAGCCAATTCTTAAGAGAAAATAAATCTCCTTCAAGAAGAGTAAATGAATTAGACAATAGAGGTAGTCACTTTTATTTAGCAATGTATTGGGCACAGCATGTTGCTGCACAAAATGAGCATACTGGATTGAAAGAAACTTTTACAGCTCTTGCTAAAACATTAACTGATAATGAGGCAAAAATTGTTGCTGAATTAATTGAAGTTCAAGGGAAACCTGTAGAAATGGGTGGTTATTACAATCCAAATACTGAAATATTGAAAAAAGCAATGAGACCAAGTGCTACTTTTAATAGTGCATTAGCTCAATTATAAAATATTAGTTAGGAATTATGAATTTATTGAAAGCGGTGTTATTTGTTTAACATCGCTTTTTTTGTTTGAAAGCTCAGTAGCTCTTATTTTTAAGGACACTGTTGAAAATATTATTTCTACAAAGGATACTTCTTCTGAATTGTTCTAATTAGATGTTCTAATCCGTTTAGTTTTAATTCATAAACTTCATTCATCATATCTCCTAACTGACCTTTAGGAAAGCCTTTTGTTTTATACCAAACAATATAAAATTCAGGTAAATCTATTAGATACCGCCCTTTATATTTTCCATAAGGCATTTTTGTATGTGCTAATTTTATTAAAAAGTTTTGATCAAACCCTACCATTTAATAATCACCTAATGTTTCCTCTAACTGAGCTAATGCTGTTGCTAGTTGATCGTCATTTGGTGCATTTCCATGCCATTTGTGTGTTCCTTCCATATAGTCAACACCTTTTCCCATTTCGGTATGCATGATAATACAAACTGGTTTTCCTTTTCCTGTTCTAGTTTTAGCTTCTGCTAAACCATCTAAAACAGACTGCATATCGTTTCCTTTTAAAACATGCATTACATCCCAATCAAACGCTTTGAATTTAGCTTCCAAATTTCCTAAACTCATAATTTCCTCTAAAGGACCATCAATTTGTTTTTGATTATAATCTATCGTTGATATAAGGTTATCTACTTTATTGTGTGCTGCGAACAATGTTGCTTCCCAAATTTGTCCTTCTTGTAATTCACCATCACCATGTAATGAATAAACTAAACTATCGTCTCCATCCATTTTTTTGGCTAAAGCAGTTCCTATTGCAACTGACATTCCTTGACCTAAAGAACCAGAAGCTATACGAATTCCAGGTAAACCTTCATGTGTCGTTGGGTGACCTTGCAAACGAGAGTTTAACATTCTAAAAGAATTTAACTCTTTTACTGGAAAATAGCCTGAACGAGCCAATACACTATAAAAAACTGGTGAAATATGTCCATTAGACAAATAGAATACATCTTCATTTTTACCATCCATTTTGAAATTAGTATCTTTCTTCAATACATCAAAATAAAGAGAAACAAAAAATTCAGTACACCCCAAAGAACCACCTGGGTGACCACTTGACTGAGCATGAACCATTCTTACGATATCTCTTCTTACTTGTGAAGCTGTTTTTTCTAATTCTTGTACTGACATATTTTTTATAAGTTTTTACAAATGTAATTTTTAATACCAACTTAATTCGCCTTTCAATTAACATTTTACTAATAATAAAACCAAAGTGGTATCATTTCATTTACAGTTCATGTTTTCTCATTTAAAAATAACAACAATTATTAGTACTTTTGTATAAAATAAATTAAATTGTCTTACCAGAAAAAAAAGCCAGCATATCCTATAAACAAGAAACTCTATAAGTACTTAATAGACTATTCTAGAGAACTTGAAATACCTGTTTTATATAGTGATTTACTAAATTTTACACAAGGTTTTGTAGTCTATGATAACGAAGGGAAAAATACTCTTTGGGAAACCGTTATTTATTCTCAATCAGATACTAAAGAACTATTTGAAGGGTTAACTAGAACATATTCTAAGCTACTTTCAGATGGTGGCTTGTCCAAGTTAATGCATTTAACAATAGATAGAATAGATTATTGCACTTTCGGAAATTCTAAACCATTTAGAGTAAAAGTAATTAATAAGCTAAACGATAATTATGATTATTTTTATGTAAAACAAGCAGATTCTTCTAGAATTTATGGTTTAGAATTGGAACATATTCTTTCCCCAAATAAAATTAATTACCTTATTTATAAAGACACTTTAATTGAGGAACACATTATTGGAATTCCTGGAGATCAGTTTATTGATTATAATTTAAAAAGAAATCACCACAACAAGGTAAGGCTTGCTAAAGAATTTGTAAAGTTTAATGAGCGATGTTATATTCGACTTTTAGGTGATATGCGTTCTTATAATTATGTAGTAACCGTAACGCCTGATTTTGACCAGAACCAGTACAGAATAAGGGCTATAGATTTTGACCAACAAACGTATGAAGGTAGAAGAAGTTTTTATTTTCCACATTACTTTAAAGAAAACTTAGCTTTTGTAAAAATGGGAATGGACTGCTTAACCGTAGAATCTGTTGAACAATACCAAAGAGAGGAGCGTTCTTTTATTGCCAAAAGAATTAAAAACGAAAGGCGTCAATTAAATAAATTAATTTCTATTATGGAAAAAGATACCATTTCTACACCAGCAAAGCTAAAAGGGCTAAAAAATGAAATCGCTGAAAAAGAAAACAATTCCATTTTTAGAACTGCCAAATCTATGGGAGAGTTGGTGCGATTGATGTTAAATAATAATTTAGAGGATATTGAATCTCTGTAGGGGGGTGTTTTTATAAACTACACGCTTATATCACATAGATTTTTCGGTACAGCTTGGCAAGCCATTTATTCAAACACGAACACTTCAAACTTTACAATATCTTTATAAAGATTACTGTCCTAAAATCAATGGCATTCCATCTTTACCACCAACGATAACTACTTTTGAATTTGGAGATTTTGCTAACTCTAATGTTGCTTCAATTCCTTTATCTTTCAAAATCTTGTCAGTTAAAGAAGCGCTTAAAATTTTATTTGCATCCGCTTTACCTTGTGCTTCTATTATTTGCTTTTGTGCTTCTTTAGTTGCTTTTTGTAGTCTAAATTCATATTCTAAAGATTCTTGCTCTTGCCCAAGCTTTCTTTCAATAGCGGCTTTTATTGTATTAGGTAAAGTTACATCTCTAACCAACACTGAAATTAATTCTATATGCTTATCTCCTAATATTGCTCTGGTTTCTACATCTATTTCATCTTGAATTACATCTCTTTTTGAAGAATAAATTTGCTCTGGCGTATATCTACCTAAAACACTTCTAGTGGCAGAACGAATAGCTGGCATAATTACTCTAGTTAAATAATTTCTACCAATCGTTTTATGCAAAATTCCTAATTCTTCTATTTTTGGCCTATACCAAACAGATGCTTCCAAAATAATATCCAAACCATTTGAAGATAAAACCTTCATGTTTTCGAAAAGTTCTTGTTGTCTAATTTCATAAACGTACACTTTGTTCCATGGAAAGATAAAATGAAATCCTTCATCTATAGCCGGTTGGTCAGTAACTACACCGCCACCAAAAGTCTTATACAATACTCCGGCCTCTCCAGCACCAATTGTTATTGTAGATTTAGAAATGAAAAGTATTCCCAAGAATAAGATGAATACTAATGAAAAAATAGATTTTGGGAATTGCGGTAATTGTTGAGAACTCATAGTTTATATTTTAATTTAGTCCAAAGTTACACCTTTCTAGCTTAGTAAATTTACAAATCACTATTTTTACCCAATGAAAAATGTAAAAGTCATTTTAGAAACCAACTATATTAAATACTACAAAAAAGATTTCATTAAAGATGATCCAATTTCTATTCCTCATAAATTTTCTAAAAAACAAGATATTGAAATTATGGCATTTTTCGCTTCCATACTAGCTTGGGGATTGAGAAAAACAATTATCAATAAATGTAATTTACTCATAGAATTATTTGAAAATAAGCCTTACGACTTCATTATGAATCATGAAGAAGAAGACTTGAAACGTTTTTTAGAATTTAAACATAGAACTTTTAATGCAACAGACCTACTCTACTTTATAGCTTTTCTAAAATATCATTATACTTCTCATGAAAGTTTAGAAACTGCTTTTTTGATTGGCTTAAAATCGAAAGATAAAACGGTAGAAAATAGTTTAGTTGGCTTTCATGACTACTTTACTTCTTTAGAATATTTTCCTGCAAGAACAAGAAAACACATTGCTAGTCCAACAAGGAATTCTGCTTGTAAAAAGCTAAACATGTTTTTGAGATGGATGGTTAGAGATAATTCTACTGGCGTAGATTTTGGTCTATGGACAAATATAAAACCTAGTCAATTATTAATGCCATTAGATGTGCATGTAGATAGACAAGCGAGAATATTGGGTTTAATAACTCGGAAACAAAGGGATTTTAAAACAGTTTTAGAATTAACTAAGAATTTGAAGAAATATGATAAAGAAGATCCTGTAAAATACGATTTTGCTTTATTTGGAATGGGTGTTGCTGGCTAAAACTGTAATTCTTTTTTTACATTCTTCAAAAACATATCCGTCAAAACCTCAATATAATAACTACCCGCCATCGGGTCTGCGACTTGATTAAAACCTGATTCATGTTTTAAAATAAGTTGCGTATTTCTAGCTAATCTTTTTCCTTTTTCAGAATATTCTGTAGGTGCTACCAGTATATGACTTGCGCCACCTAATACAGCGCTCATACATAATGAAGTCGCATTAATTAAATTATCATCTATACTTTCACCATAAGCATTTGGGGCAAAAACTACTTTTATAAAAGGTAGTGATGCTTCCACTTTATACGATGCCAAAAGTTCTATCCATAATAATTTTAAGGCTCTAATTTTTGCAATTTCTACTAAATAAGATTTACCAATATTTATAGTAAAATAGGTTTGTTGTGCTATTTTTTTCGCATCAATTCCTTTCGCAATGAAAAAGTCAAAATACGCCTTTGCTTTTGAAATACATTTCTCTAACTCTATGGAAGAATTAGTTTCATTTGTGTGAAAAGCTTTACAATTAATATGAATTGTTTCTTGTGCAAAATCTTCATTATTGGCAACAATATTTGCCATGTTTTCGAAATTATCTTCTTCATTCAACAGCTTGGCATCAAAATCAAAACAAGCGAATGTTGATTCTAAATTTCTATCAACTAATAACTGTGTCCATAAATTATAGAAAGCTAAATAATCAATTCCATCTGTATCAAAACTAAAATGTGTTGCAATAAATTCAATGCCTATATGTTCAAAAAGTTGCTTAAATTCTTCCTGACTCGGTATAGTATAAAAGTGAAAAACAGGAGCAGTTACGCCTTTCATCAAAATTTCTAAAGCCGTTTTATTAGCTTCTTTGAAATCTTTTACCTCAATTTTTTCACCAATTTGCCAATCAGGATTATTAGTTCTTAAAATAGGGAAATCAATTTTTTCTGTATCTGTAGAAGTATAATATGGTTTCAATACAAAATCTTCTTTCAACTGCCAATTCAAATCTTCTATAGATTTTCCTTTTAAATCTTCTATTATTTTTTGTTCCCATTGTTTATCAGAAACTTTATCAAAGTCTTTAAATAGATTTTCTTGCATTCTACAAAGTTAATATTTTTTCAATTCTAAAATTTTGATTCTCTAAAAGCTAATCAAATATTATCTAGCCAATGACTTATTAATCATTTTTGGTAAACTTGGCCCTGCATAGATAAACCCAGAATAAATTTGCACTAAATCTGCTCCTTTATTCATTTTTGTTTTAGCATCTTCCGCATTCATTATTCCACCAACACCAATTATTGGAAATTTTCCTTCAGATTTCTTGTATAAATATGCTAATACTTCATTAGAAAATTCTCTAATTGGTAAACCACTTAGGCCACCATTTCCAATTGCTTCTACTTCCGTTTTTGCACTTACTAATGGTTCTCTTTTAATTGTTGTGTTAGAAGAAATTAATCCTTGAATTTTTGTTTCATTGACGATATCTACAATATCATCTAACTGCGTATTTGTTAAATCTGGCGCTATCTTTAATAAAATAGGTTTAGGATTTTCTTTAGCGAAATTCAATTTTTGCAATTCATTTAAAATTTCTGACAATTTATCTTTTTCCTGTAATTCTCTTAGTCCTGGTGTATTTGGAGAACTTACATTTACGACAAAATAATCTACTACATCAAATAACTTCGCAAAGCAAATTTTATAATCTTCTAATGCTTTATCGTTTGGTGTTACTTTATTTTTACCAATATTTCCACCAATGATTATATCCGATTTTCTTTTCTTCAACCTTTCAACAGCAGCATCTACGCCATCATTATTGAAACCCATTCTATTAATAATTGCTTGGTCTTTTTTTAATCTAAACAATCTTGGTAAATTATTTCCTACCTGTGGCAAAGGTGTAACGGTTCCTATCTCAATAAAACCGAAACCTAAGCAAGCCAATTCATCTATGTATTTAGCATTTTTATCGAAACCGGCAGCTAAACCAACAGGATTTGGAAATTTAATCCCAAATAATTCTTGTGCTAATTTTGGATTTTTTACAGTGAAAAACCTTTTAAAGATAGCCTTACTAAAAGGGATTTTTAAAATTAATTTTAAAGAATTTAAAGTAAAATGATGTGCCTTTTCGGCATCTAACATAAATAAGAAAGAACTTATAATTTTATACATTTTGCAAAGATAAAGAGAAATATCCTTGCATTGTTTTTAACGAAAAGGAGTTTTAAACATCTTCACAGAAACAAGCCAAAACTTACTATTCTTTTTAGCTGAGCTATTAGAATTGCTCTAAAAATCTTTTATCATTCTCGAAAAACAATCTTAAATCATTGATTCCGTATTTCAACATAGTAATTCTTTCAATACCCATTCCAAATGCGAAACCAGTATATTTTTCAGAATCAATACCTGAGTTTTCCAAAACATTTGGATCTACCATTCCACAACCACCAATTTCTACCCAACCAGCTTGTTTACAAACGGCACAACCTTTTTGGTCGCAAATAAAGCAAGCAACATCTAACTCGGCACTTGGCTCTGTAAATGGAAAATATGATGGACGTAAACGAATGTTTTCAGAACCAAACATTTCTTTAGCGAAATAATAAAGTGTTTGTTTTAAATCTGCAAAAGAAACTTTCTCGTCTATAAACAAACCTTCTACTTGGTGAAAAGTACAATGCGCACGTGCAGAAATGGTTTCGTTTCTATACACTCTACCAGGTGTAATAATTCTGATAGGTGGTTTTTGATCTTGCATTACTCTAATTTGAGCAGCAGATGTATGTGTTCTAAGTAAAATGTCTTTTTCAAAATCTACATAAAAAGTATCTTGCATATCTCTTGCAGGATGATTTTCTGGTAAATTTAAAGCCGTAAAATTATGCCAATCATCTTCAATTTCTGGACCTTCTTCTACATTAAAACCAATTCTTTTAAAGATGTCTATCATTTCGTTTTTTACTAAATTGATAGGATGTCTTGTTCCAAAATCTGTAATATAACCTGGTGCCGTTAAATCTCCAGCACTGGCTTTATTGGCTTTTTTGGCAAAAGCAGCTTTTAAAGTCTCTATTTTTTCTTCAGCCGTTACTTTAATTTTATTCACTAATTGACCGTATTCTTTCTTTTGCTCATTAGGAATATGCTTGATTGCACCAAAAATAGATTTCGCCATTCCTTTACTACCAATATATTTAATTCTAAATTGTTCAACTTCTTCCAATGTTTTTGGACTTTCGCTTACAATTTCTGCTAATAATTTTTCTGCTATTTCAAAAGAATTTTCCATGACCGCAAAAATAAGACTTTTTTTGATTTGATGAATTGATTTTTTGTTGCGAATTTATTGTTTGTAAATAAATTTTATTTTAATATAAAAAATCGATAACTTTGATTGACACAATATAAAATGAATTGAAACTCACTTTATAATAACGT
>CAWVRT010000010.1:0-61868 GCA_963932515.1 uncultured Chitinophagales bacterium | reverse complement strand
TGCCACAATACGCTATAAAGCGTAATTTAATAAAGGAGTTTAATTAAAAAAACATTAAACAAAATAGCTAAACTAAAGATATTTTATTAAAAATTAACTTTTAATTATGGAAGAAACTATTTTGGAGTTTTTTAAATTAGGATAGTATTAACGTATAAATGAGTGTTTTGTTTGAAAAAATATAAGTTTTAATAAAATAATAATATTTAGACAATTATAATGGTTTATATGAAAAGCAAGCTTCAATGTTAGTGTCGTATTAGTTGTTATATTTACATTAAATATAAATTTATGAGAAATTGGATTGTAATTTTCATTACCACTTTATTTTTTGGGAATATTTCTGCCCAAGAAGAAATTAAAGTTTTATTAAAAGAAAAGACATTTTATAATAAAGAAACAACAGCTTTTGTTGTTGAAATTCCACAAGCTGAATACAATACTGTTTTAAAATCTTGGACAAAATATTTAAAAGATAGCCCTAAAGAGAAAGTAATTGTAGAAAATGCAGAAGTATCAATAGGTAAGAAATTTATTCCACAAATTGCCAATGATAGTATGGATATCAATTCCTATATAAAAGAATATGACGGGCATATTGTTTTAGTAGTTTCGTTCAAGCTTCAAGGAAAATATATTTCTGAAGACTCGGAAGAAGAAGTGTTTTACCCAACAAAAAACTATGTTAGAAATTTTGCTATTGAGCAATATCAAAAAGCAGTTGCGCTTGAATTGAAAGAGGAAAATAAAAAATATGCTAAAATGGAATCTGACTTAAATTCTTTAATTCAGGCGAATGACAATTATATAGATGCTGTCAAACAAGACAAAAGAGAAATTTTAAGCAATAAAGATTTGATTACATTAAATGAAATGGACCAATCTGGTAAAGTATTACAAATTCAAACGCAAAAAGAAGTTGTTTATCGTTTAGTAAATACGCCCGGAAATGAACAAAATGAAGCTAAAAAAGTATTAAAAAAGATTGAAATTGATTTTAAGAAAACACAGAACAAAAAAAAGACTTTTCATAACAAAATAGTAAGTTTAGAAGCTAATATTAGAGAAACCAATAGAAGTATTGAAAATAATGAAAAAGAACAAAAATTTATCAAATTAGATAAAGACGACCAAGAGTATGTACTTAGAAAAGTTCAAAAAAAATTGGATAGGATTAAATAATTAAGTAGTCGTAATCTGTGGCTTTTAACTCCAAACAAAATCACTATCTTTACATCTTAAAATTTGCCAAATGTTAAAGAAGTTAGAGCCTATTGTATTTAAATTTGAAGAAGTAAAACAGAAGCTTATGGACCCTGCTGTTACTTCCAATATAAAAGAATACACTAAACTCAGTAAAGAATATAAAGACTTAGAAGATGTAAAAAATATCTATGATAAATTTAAAAATATCTTAGAAAACATAGAGTCTAATAGAGAAATTATTAAAAATGAAACAGACCCTGAGTTTAAGGATATGGCAAAATCTGATTTAGGTGATTTACTAAGAGAACAAGAAGCGTTAGAAGAAGAAGTAAAAGTACTTCTAATCCCAACAGATCCCGAAGATGGTAAAAATGTAATGCTTGAAATTAGAGGAGGTACTGGTGGTGATGAGGCAGCAATTTTTGCTGGTGATTTATACAATATGTATTTAGGCTATTGCGATAAAAAAGGTTTTTCTGCAGATTTAATAAGTTTTACTGAAGGAACAAAAGGTGGTTTTAAAGAAGTTGTATTAAATGTAAAAGGAACAAATGTTTATGGAACATTAAAATATGAATCAGGTGTTCACCGTGTACAAAGAGTGCCAAAAACAGAATCTGCTGGTAGAGTACATACTTCTGCCGCTTCTGTAGCGGTATTGCCAGAAGTAGATGAAGTAGACGTAAGTATTAATCCTGCAGACTTAAGAATAGATACATATAGAGCATCTGGAGCAGGTGGGCAGCACGTAAATAAGACAGAATCTGCTGTAAGAATTACACATATACCAACAAACACGGTTGTTGAGTGTCAGGAAGGGCGTTCACAGATAAAAAATAGAGTAATTGCTATGGGTTGGTTAAGAACCAAAATTTATGACAAAGCCTTAGCTGCTCACAATGAAAAACAATCTACTAAAAGGAAAAACTTAGTTTCTTCTGGTGATCGTTCTGCAAAAATTAGAACTTACAATTATCCGCAAGGAAGAGTAACAGACCATAGAATTGGTTTAACACTTTACCATTTAGAGGCTATTGTAAATGGGGATGTAGACCAAGTAATAGATAGACTTAAAATGGAAGACCAAGCAAACAAGCTGGCTGAAATGGAAGGATTATAAAAAACAACAAAGAAGAGCTGAATTCAAAAAAATTTGGCTCTTTTTAATGCCTTATTAAATTAGATCTATTTTCATTTCCATGAAAAATAAAACAACTATACTTTTTGACTTTGACGGTACTTTATTCGATTCTAAAATTGGAATTTTAAATGCCGTAAAATATGCCATGACTTTAGAAGGTGTTACAGTATTTGATGATGATATTTTAGAATCATTTATTGGTCCGCCTTTACATTATTCTTTTCAGAAACATTATAATATTAGTGATGAACGATTGGACGAAATAGTCGTAATTTTTAGAGAATACTATGCAAAACAAGGCTATAGAGAAACAGCTGTTTATCCTGGCGTTGTAGAAATGTTAGATAAATTAAAAAGTCAAGGAAAAACTTTAGCAATTGCTACAGCAAAACCTACGAAATATGCTAAACAGATTTTAGATATTTTTAAAATGACACATTATTTCGATTCTATACAAGGAAGCTTAACCAAAGGAGAGTTATTCCCAAAGGATCGAATTATTGGAACAGTTATAAAAGAATTAGATTTATTCGACACCGAAGATTGTGTAATGATTGGCGATACAATTTATGACATTAAAGGCGCACAAGCACATAACATGCGAACGATAGGTGTAACTTATGGTTATGGTAAGGAAAAAGATTTAAGAGATGCTAGCGCAACTAAAATAGTACATTCTGTCGAAGAGTTGAAAGATATATTGGTTTAAAACTCACCATCTTTAACCCGAACTATTCCGTGAATATTAGTGATTTCATATTCTGTAAAATCATCATTACTTTCAAAACCATCTCCATAGATTATTTCATCTAAAGTTTGAATTTTTACAAAACCTTCTGTTTTTATTTTAGAATTTTCTTTGTCCCAAATTAAATGTTCAGTATTCAGCATTTCTCCAGTTTTATTAATAACAACTACGCTGTCTTTGGCAATCATTTCTGTAGAGTTGTCATCCATTTTACCATACTTTGCCGTTAAAGTACTTTCTACAGTCCCTTCTGCATTGTATACATATAAATTCATCCCTTCAGGAAATTCATTAAAAGCTTTTTCTGAATAATTTCGTAGCACTTTAGGTGCTGTAATTTTAATATTGGGATTTCCTTTCTTAGTAATTAAAATTTCTATTTCTCTTCCGAATTCTTCCTGTTTAATTTCTTGCGTTTCAGCCTTTTTAATGTCCGCTACTTTGTTTGTACAAGAAAAAAGACCAACGGTTAGTAATAAAACTAAAAGGTGTAAAATATTATGTGAAACGTGCTTTATCATTTTTTAATCAGAACAAAGATATAGTTGATTTTTTAATAAGTATTAAAACTTAGTGTTAATATTTGGAAAGTGTATCAAATTGGATTAATCACTAGATATTACCCTGTTGTAATCCCAAAACAAGCAATTTTATATTTTCTTCACACTTTTACGCGATTTATAAAAATAAAAAATCGCCATTCTAATACTAAAATGACGATTTATATTTTTTAATTTTAAAAGACGATACTAGTCTGAAGACCTAACAGTAGTTGTAATTCCTAAGCAAGGAATAGTATAAGAACTACCAACAGTCATTCCGTTCATAAATAAATCCTTCTTTACCGGGAACGAACCACTATAAGTATTGATTAATTTTTGAGCTTCTGAAGAAACACTAGAATCTAAAGATTTTGCTCTATTCCATTTATCTACTGCTACCCAGTATGTTGCAAAGTTATCAATTCCTTCCCCACAAGCACCAGCTAAAGTTCTACCTATTAAGATATAAGCTTTTCCAGAGTTAGCGTCCAAAGCTAATACTTCGTTTGCGTATTTTCTAGCACTGCTTTTATTCCCGTTTGAATAGTATATCCCACCGATTTTTAATAATAAATCAATTTTTTCACTAGTAATTTCTGACATGTCAACGGCTTTATTTAAATACGTTATCCCTAAGCTTGTATTACCTTCTTTTCTCTCTTTACTAGACAAGAAACTATACAAAGCAACACTTGGTTGCACTGCTAACATTTTAGTTGCTACTTCTTTAAATAAGGGAGAATTTGTACATGATACTGATTTTAAAGACTTGTAAGCTTTCTTAATTGTGTTTTCGTCATCTAGGTTTGCCCTAAAAGCTTTTTCAGCCATTGGAATAATATTATCACAGTTTAAGTAGTTGTACTTATTCATATCTTCCATGATTGCATTTTCCGCTCCTTTATACTCCCCACCTTTTTCACCTGGCAATTGTGCAGCTATAATTTCTGTAGTAATTTCAAAAATTTCTAACACTTTTTCAGAATCTATAACTTCTGCTATTTTATCTGCTTTTATAGCCATATATACCCAATAAGTTAAAAAAGACGCTGGCGGAACTTTTTTGTTAGAAACATAATAGTCATAATTTTTATTGAAAAGATCTAAAACAAATGCTTCATTCCCTTTTCTTCTAACACTATACCATCCAAAAGTTTTTGTTGTTTCAGAAGAGGTAGAAGGATAAGATTTTGTTCTTGCTTCATAAATTGCTAATAAAGTATCTGTAAAAGCTTCTTTTACTTCTCCTTCTGCATTTTTTATTAATTCCTTATACATTTTAGCCCCTCTTATATAAGTGTTTTTACTTGCTTTTGGTGCATTAAAAAACACATATCTCCAAAAAGGTAAAGCATCAGCATAAGCCTTTTGCTTGTAATATTCGCCATATAAAGAAAGGTTCTTTTTTGTTTCCTGGTCGTTTGTACCATATTTTGGTACTGCTAGATTTGCTATTACTTTATCAGAAATAGCACTAATATTTTCTATTCTAGTATTGTTTTGCCCAAAACTTGTAAGCATTACTCCTAAAAATGCTATCGTCAATATTTTCTTCAAATTTTTCATAATCTTCTGTTTTAAGGTTATTAGGTACTTTTAGTTTTTCTAGTCAAATTTTTGTTTTCTAAACCAGATGTCGCTCAAAGTGTATGTTAAAGTGAAATTGTAATAATTTTCCACAAGATTTTGATTTTTATTTGCTCCCAATGCACCAATTTCAAATGCGATGTTTAAGTTAGATAAAGATTTGTTCGTGTATTTATATCTTGCGAACGGTATACCAAATCCAAAAGTTATGCCAAAGTCTGAAACACCTGTGTTTTCGTGTATAAACGGTGCCTTTCCATAGTGTCCCCCAATTCTGTAACTAACTCTATTTAGATATTTTGTGCTTTTATAATCTGGTGTAATTTCTGCACCCAATTTAATATGCCATTCATCTGTAAGTGAATTAGATTGTATAGGGCTGTTGGTTTTTACCCAAGATTTAAAATCATAATCTAAACCAATACTCCATTTGTTCTTTTTACCAATATTTAAACCCACGCCTACATTCATAGGCACAACAATATTTGTATAGTCTTCAAAAAAAGCACCTGTGGCAGTATCTATTGGAAAAGGTTCTTGGTTTAAACTACTTTGTTTTGTTGCTTCTAAATATTCTGAAGTATAAGCATCAACTTTTAATCCCGGTGAAAAATATGCTCCCACGGTCATTTCTAAGTTTTCTTTGTTTTTTTCTCTATTTTCAAATTTGGTCAGTATAAAATTATACTGCACACCAATATTAAAAATTATATCTCTCAAACTCATCGTTCTATTTAGCCTAGAACCTGTACTATTTATATTGTCAGAAAATTCATTGTATTGTGTATTTGATAGTTTTCCGAATATAAATTCAGTATTTATACCTGCTTTTAAACCTTTCCACTTTACACCATTTGCAAAATATAGTTTATATAAAGACCCAGACCCTTCAACTTTCGAGATATAATCTATATCGTTAAGTGTTTGATTTTTAGTGTACTTATACTTAGAAAATGAATAAGGTAATAAACCAAAAGACATTCCCCATCTATTTTTCATAACCGGAAAAGAAAACGAAACATTGTTTATTCCTCCATTGGCAACAGTAAATGGTAAATTTTGGTTTGCTGTAATTGAGCGTGTGTTTAACCTTAAACCAATATCTAAAGAAGTAAACTGCATATCTGCTAAAGCTGATGGATTTGTATAGTTTATATTGTAAGGATCGCTATATGCAGCGCCTATACCACCCATCGCACCTGTAACAGCAGATTGATTGGTGTGAATAATACCTAAACCATATTGCGAATAGGGCGAAAATATTTGTGCTGAAACCATATTAGCTATCAATATAAAAATAGCGAATATTTTGATGTTTTTATTTTTCTGCATTGTAGTTTAAAATTCTATTTAAGCCTATGGCTTGTAAATTTAAAGATGTAAAGATGTTACTTTTCAAGTTTTTTTCAAAAATTTCTTGGTCTCCACCTGTTAAAATTACTGTTAAATCTTTGTAAATGTCCTTATATCTTGCTATTGTGCCTTCAATTTCGGCAAATGTACCATTAAAAACGCCACTTTCTATACTTTCCACTGTGGATTTTCCCATTAGTAAGAATTCTTTTTTAGACTCTTTAGGCTTTATTAACGGTAGCTTATCAGTGAAAGTATGTAGCGATTGTAATCTAATCGTTAAACCAGGAGAAATAGCACCACCCAAATAACAAGCATTTTCATCTTTAAAATCAATAGTGATACAAGTTCCTGTTCCTATGATTAAACAGTTTTTATTTGGAAATAAGGTTTCTGCACCAACAGATAATGCTATTCTATCTGAACCTAATGTGCTAGGTGTTTTATAATCTAAAGTTAAAGGAATATTAGTGTTGTGGTCTAGTTCTATAAAAGCTAATTCTTTATAAAAAGCCGCTAATTCTGCGGTGCTAGATATTAAGCATTTGGCATATTTTATTTGTGACAACTGCTTTTCAATAGCCTTTGCTTCTTCATTGAAAAAAAAATATTTTTCAACTATTTCATCTTTCTTAAAAAGATAAATTTTAGTTCGGGTATTTCCAATATCAATAATTAAATTCATAGCGATTCCAAAAATAAAGAAAACAAAATAGATAAAATAAAAAAAGAACATAATTATTCTTTGAAAGGCTTTGACTAGTTTTACGTCTATAATAATATAGAACTTAAAAAGCTATGTTTTAAATATGAATTTTTTAAAGCAATTTTTTTAAAATAAATCAAACAATACGATGGAAAGCTGGATACATATTACAGAAGAACGACAACTAGAAACTATAAAAGAAAGTTCAAAAAGTAAACCTGCTGTTATTTTTAAAGACAGCGTTACTTGTGGCATTGCTGCTCACGCAAAACATAAATTAACATCTGCTTGGGATTTTGACACTTCAGAAATAGACTTTTACTACTTAGATTTATTGTCTTTTAGAAACATCTCGAATAAAATAGCGCAAGAATTTGCTGTTACGCATCAATCGCCACAAATTTTAGTACTTAAAGATACTAAGGTAGTAGATCATTTTTCGCACCAGAGTATTAGCGTGGATAGGATCAGAAAGGCGATTTAGAGAGACTAGCTAAAAACCTTCAACCCTTCAGAGCAGTTTTTACAAATATCAATAGATTTACGATCTTTTAAAATTTGTTTTCTAAAGTTTTGGTATTTACTGTTTTGCCAAATATCTTCTACACTATTGTCATTTATATTTCCTAAAGTATGATCGGCATCTTTGTCGAAACAGCAAGGTGTAATGTTTCCATCCCAAGTTACCACATTACTGTGCCATAACTTCCAGCATTGATTTTTCATCTTGTTTTTAATAGCGAATTTCCCATCTTCCGTTTTTTTGTATCTACTATACTTATCGATGGTTGGCATTAAGTCAGAACCATTTTCAAAATCGTAAATTTGAGCAGTTTTTAAAGCAACTTCATCTACACCCAACTGTTTCCCTAATGCTTTAATGTCTTCTATTTGATGTTCGTTGGGTTTTACAACTAAAAATTGTAAAATAATATGTGGCGTGTTAGATTTTAGCTCTTTTTTAGCTTTTACTAAATTGGCAATTCCTTTTTTTACTTTTTCTAAAGAACCTTTTTTTCTATAGTTTTCATAGACTTCTTGTGTAGTGCCATCTACGGAAACTAATATTCTATCTAAGCCAGATTCGATAGTTTCTTTTGATTTTCGCTCAGTTAAAAAATGTGCATTGGTAGAAGTAACGGTGTAAATTTTTTTCTTTTTCGCCATTTTTACCATCTCTAAAAATTTTGGATGTAAATACGGTTCTCCTTGAAAATAAAAATACAAATAGAGTAAAACATCAGAAGATTGCGCTAGAAATTTTGAGAATAAGGCAACATCCATTTTACCGGTAGGTCTAGAAAAAGATTTTAAACCAGAAGGACATTCTGGACAACCCAAATTACATTCTGTGGTAGGTTCTATAGAAACATTAAAAGGTTTTCCCCATTGCACCGGCGTATTTACAAAACCTGAATACCGAAATGAAGCATACACCTTTGTGGCATTTAAAACTCTTTTTAAATTCAATTTTGAAATAAAATTTATGCTATCTTTTAGATTCATTTGCAGAGTAAAGGTAGGTTTATTTTTTTCCCAACCAATCAAAAGCATTACTGAAAGCTTCCAACCAAGGACTTATTTCATCTTGTCTGTCTGCTGGATAGTTTGCCCAATTCCATTGGAAAATACTGCGTTCAATATGTGGCATCATTACTAAATGTCTACCATCTTTAGAGTTTAGCATTGCTACATTATAATCGGACCCATTTGGATTTGCAGGATAAGCGTCATAAGCATATTTTGCCGTAATGTTATAGTCTTTTTCGTTGTTTGGTAAGTAGAACTTTCCTTCCCCATGAGAAATCCATACACCTAAAGTACTTCCTTCTAAAGAGTTCAACATAATAGAATTATTCTCTGCTATAGTAACTGAAGTAAAGCCACTTTCGTGTTTTTTACTATCATTGTGTAACATTTTTCCATGTTCTTTATGGTCTGGATTAATCAATTCTAATTCCATAAATAATTGACAACCATTACAAATACCTACAGATAATGTATCCTCTCTTGCAAAGAAATTATCTAAAGCAGATTTTGCTTTTTTATTGTATTTAAAAGCACCTGCCCAACCTTTGGCAGAACCTAAAACATCTGAATTAGAGAAACCGCCAACAGCACCAATAAATTGAATGTCTTCTAAAGTTTCTCTTCCAGAAATCAAATCTGTCATATGAATATCTTTCACATCAAAACCTGCTAAAAACATAGCATGAGCCATTTCTCTTTCTGAGTTGGAACCTTTTTCTCTTATTATAGCAGCTTTTATGCGTTTTTTACCTTCAATCTTTGCCAATTCTCCTGTAAAATGCTTTGGAAAGCTATAATTTAAAGCTTGTTTGCTATAGTTTTCGAAACGATCTTTGGCTTTGCCGTTTGCACACTGTTTACTATCTAATAGATAAGAAGTTTCATACCAAGCAGTTCTTAACTCTGTAACATTAAATGAATAAGATTCTGCTCCGTTTTTAAGCGTAACATCTTTTCCTGCTACAATATTTCCTAAAGTGTGAAATTCAACATTATTGTCTGCTAAAATACTTTCTACACTTTTATCTGCTTGAAAAACTAATCCAGCATTTTCTGCAAATAGAACTTTTACACTGTCTGTTTCTTCTAAAGAACTTAAGTCAATATTAGCAGCAATCTTATTGTCTGCAAAGCACATTTCTAAGATAGTGGTTAATAAACCACCGGCAGAAACATCATGCCCAGCTTTTATTTTATCGGCTTTAATTAAATTTTGAATGGTATTAAAAGCATTCGCAAATTTTTCTGTGCTTTGTATAGTTGGAACTTCTGTTCCAATTTTCCCTAAAGACTGCGCAAATGAACTTCCGCCTAATTTATAAGTGTCGTTCGATAAGTTAATGTAGTATATTTTATCTTCAGTTGCTTGAAAAACTGGTTCAACAACTTGATTGATATCAGAACAATGACCCACCGCAGAAATAATAACCGTTCCTGGAGAAATTACTTCTTCATTGGCATATTTTTGCTTCATAGATAAAGAATCTTTCCCGGTAGGAACATTAATACCTAAATCCATTGCGAATTCAGAAATTGCTTCAACTGCTTTATATAAACGAGCATCTTCACCTTCATTTTTACAAGGCCACATCCAATTAGCAGACAATGAAACCGATTGTAAATTATCTTCTAAAGGTGCCCAAACAATATTTGTTAATGCTTCTGCAATAGAATTTCTAGAACCAGCAACTGGGTCTATCAAAGCAGATATTGGAGAATGACCAATTGAAGTCGCTACACCATTTTTTCCTTTATAGTCTAAAGCCATTACGCCTACATCATTCAAAGGTAACTGTAAAGGACCTGCACATTGTTGTTTAGCTACTTTTCCGCCTACACAACGATCTACTTTGTTTGTTAACCAATCTTTACATGCTACAGCTTCTAATTTCAAAACGTTTGAAATGTAACTTTGTATTTCTGAAGTAGAATAAGTTAATTCTTGATAGTTTCTAACAACGTTTTTGTCATTCAATACCGTTTTTGGAACAGAACCAAACATATCACCCAATGCTAAATTCATTGGTGTATTTCCTTTGGTTTTTGAAGTAATTTTAAACGTCATGTCGTCTGTTACTTCACCAACTTCATAATAAGGGGAACGCTCTCTTTCAGAAATTTTTTGAAGTGTTTCTTTATACTCGTCCGCAATAATTAATCCCATTCTTTCTTGAGATTCATTACCAATAATTTCTTTATCTGAAAGTGTTGGGTCGCCAACAGGTAACTTGTCTAAATCAATAACTCCTCCTGTATCTTCTATTAATTCGGATAAACAATTCAAATGCCCCCCAGCACCATGATCGTGAATAGAAACTATTGGATTTACATCAGCTTCCACCATTCCTCTGATGGCGTTCATGACTCTTTTTTGCATTTCTGGATTAGACCTTTGAATGGCATTTAATTCAATACCACTTTTAAAAACACCAGTATCTGCAGAAGAAACTGCTGCACCACCCATGCCAATTCTATAGTTGTCACCACCAAGAATCACTATTTTTTCTCCTTTAGTTGGTTTATGTTTTAAAGCTTGCTCTTTTTTACTATAACCAATTCCACCGGCTTGCATAATCACTTTATCGTAAGCAACGGTTCTTCCTTCTTCTTTGTTTTCGAAAGTTAAAACCGAGCCACAAATTAATGGTTGTCCGAATTTGTTACCAAAATCTGAAGCGCCATTACTTGCTTTTATTAGAATATCTACGGGTGTTTGATATAACCAATCTCTTTCTTTTACTGCTTTTTCCCATGGTTTCTCGTCTAACAATCTAGAATAAGAAGTCATGTAAACGGCTGTTCCTGCCAAAGGCAATGAACCTTGCCCACCTGCTAATCTATCTCTAATTTCACCACCACTTCCTGTAGCTGCACCATTAAACGGCTCAACAGTTGTAGGAAAATTATGTGTTTCTGCTTTTAATGAAATGACCGATTGAAAATCTTTCTTTTCATAGAAATCTGCTTTGTCTGCAGTCTTTGGTGCAAATTGTTCTGCTACTGGTCCATCTACAAAAGCAACATTATCTTTATAAGCAGATACAATTCCTTTAGGTGTTTTTTTAGCAGTATCTTTTATCATGCTAAACAATGTTTTAGGCATTGTTTCTCCGTCAATAATAAATGTACCGTTAAAAATTTTGTGTCTACAGTGCTCAGAATTTACTTGAGAGAATCCAAAAACTTCTGAATCTGTCAATTTTCTTCCCAATTTTGTTGCTAAATTACTTAGGTAATCTACCTCATCATCACTTAAAGATAAACCTTCGTGTTGGTTATATTCTGCAATATTCTCAACGTCAATTATTTTTTCTGGCTCAATTTCTATGGTGTAAATTTCTTGTGCTAAGTCCTCAAATTTTTGAGAAATCATTGGATCAAAATCATCATCTTTTGTACTAGCACAATATTCTTCAATCCTTAAAATATCAGTAATACCCATGTTTTGCGTTATTTCAACAGCATTGGTACTCCAAGGAGAAATCATAGCCGCTCTTGGACCTATAAAAGGACCTTTAATACTATTGTTTTCTATTTTAGAAACATCACCAAATAACCAGTTTAGTTTTTGAATAGTTCCTGCCGATAAAGGGGCTGTAGTTTGCACTGTAAAAACAGTAGTTTTTGGATTACCAAAAAAGTGAACCATGTTGATGATTTTTATTCCGATAAATCGGTAGTTTTTGAAAGTGTAAAAGTAAGGGATTTTTTTTGTTTTAGTTTGGAAAAAAGAATGGTTTTAAACAATTAAAAACAAACTTTATAAAACTTTAATAAAGAGTATTTAGAACTTTTTAAGTTCTTCTAAATTATATTTTATTATTTTTGGTTTATAAATAATTCAATATGAAAAAAATACCTTCAGTAGATTTATCGAAATTTGTTACTGGCAACGAAAATGAGCAGAAACAGTTTATTAAAGAATTAACAGACGCTTGGAAAGATATTGGCTTTGTAACCGTATATAATCATGGCGTTCCACAAAACCTAATAGACGATTTTTTCACGCAGATTCAAAAGTTTTTTGCTTTTAATGTAGAAACGAAATTAAAATATGAAGATTTTGATAATGGCGGACAAAGGGGCTATACTTCTTTTGGAAGAGAACATGCTAAAGGGTTTGATACGCCAGATTTAAAAGAATTTTGGCAAATAGGTCAAGAAGTAACGGATGGTGACGATATTATAAAAGAATATGTTGACAATATATATGTAGATGTTTTACCACAGTTTAATGAAACTGGGAAAGCACTTTATCAAGCATTTGAAGAAGCGGGAGCTCATTTATTGAGAGCTGTTGCAATCTATATGGGGTTGAGTGAAAACTATTTTGCCGCAAAAATTCATAATGGAAACAGTATTTTAAGAGCCATTCATTACCCTCCAATAAAGCAAGAGCCCAAATCTTCTATTAGAGCAGAGCAACATGAAGATATTAATTTAATCACCTTATTAGTTGGGGCTTCTGCAGAAGGTTTACAAGCGCAAGATGTCTATGGGAATTGGGTTCCAATAATGCCACCAGAAGGTCATTTAGTAATAAATGTTGGAGATATGTTACAAAGATTAACAAACAATGTATTGCGCTCTACGCCTCACAGAGTAGTTAATCCTCCAAAAGAAAATTGGCATACAGATCGTTTTTCTATTCCTTTCTTTTTACACCCAAGAAGTAATATGGATTTAACTTGCTTGGATTTTTGTGTTACGGAAGAAAAGCCTATTGCTTATGAAACAATAACAGCAGGAGAATATTTACAACAAAGATTAAGAGAAATTGGTCTGAAATAGTGTTTGATAGTAACTAGTTAGTTCGCTCCAAACTCTTATAGTTCCACGCTGTTGTTAAATAATATTTTTATCTAAAATTTTTGAACTTGTGTCTTTTTGTTTCGAAAAGTTTAATTTTTTCGAAACAAAGAATTAAATTAGCGTTTGAATTGTTGCCAGTGTAGCTCAGATGGCCAGAGCAGCTGATTTGTAATCAGCGGGTCGGGGGTTCGAATCCCTCCACCGGCTCCAGTAAAACCTCAAGAATATTTCTTGGGGTTTTTTATTTTTAGCATCATCTTTCCTTTTTTATATTATTTCTTTTTGTGTAACGCTATTTCAGGACTAGACAAAACTATATGATAAAATATAAATTTGCTTAAATTTGCAAAACAAACTAAATACCAAAATGGAAAAAAATGCTGAAATATTTGAACAAATAGTTCAAAAAAGGAAATCTTTTCGCGCTTTTGATGTTGACATACAAATTAGTGATGAAATTGTAAAAAGAAGTTTGGAAAGAGCAATTCTTTCACCTAATAGCAGTAACATGCAATTGTGGGAGTTTTATGTAATAAAAAGTGAGGAAAATAAAATTAAAGCTTCTGAAATCTGTTTTAACCAACCTGGCGCTAAAACTGCTTCTCAGTTGGTTGTATTTGTAGCAAGACCAGACAAGTGGCAAGAAAGACGCAAAGCAAATATTAAAAACTTGGATAGTAACTTTATAAATAGGGAAAGTAGGGGAGCTGCAGCCGCTTATTATTATTATGAAAACTTAGTGAGTGATTTTTATGGTGAAAAAGCTGAAAATACAGAAGTTGTAACTCAAAAAAGTGTTGCCTTGGCAGCTCAAACTTTTATGTTGAGTATTTCTTCTGAAGGTTTTGATAGTTTGCCGATGGAAGGTTTTGATGAAAAGCAAATGAAAGCCTTCTTAGAATTACCAAAAGAGGCACATATTAGCATGACAATAGCTGTAGGTAAAGGGTTAAAAGAAGGTTTGTATGGACCAAGATTTAGAATTCCTTTTAAAGAAGTCGTTTTTAAACTTTAAGTATTTAGAAATAAATTTTTACCCTAATAGACAAAATTTAATTTTTTTGTTGTAGCTTGTCCCCTCTAAATTAAATGCTTATGAAAAAAACCGCATTCGTACTATTTTCATTATTTGTTACTATTACTGTCTCAGCACAGGAAGTCGTATCCACTCAAGGAGATTCTTACTCCAATGCAAGTGGCAACATCGACTTTACGATAGGCGAAGTGATTATAGACACAGGAACTGATGGAACGAACGACCTTACACAAGGTTTTCATCAAACCAACTGGAACTTTGTAGGACTGGAGGATCATGCTCCCAACTACGAAGCAATTATTTATCCCAACCCAACAGAAGATGTATTGAACATCAAAACAAGCACGTTCGAGAATGTGACCTACACGCTGTATGATACACAAGGGAAACTAGTGCTGCAGAATAAGCTTTCTTCGGTTCAAACACCCATTCAAGTAAGTCAATTAGCTCCAGGTAGCTATTCATTGACCTTAAATAACGATACACAAAATCTCAAAACATTTAAACTTATTAAACACCAATAAACCATGAAAAGAATATTACTCTCACTTGTTGCAATAGCAACTATCGCATTAACATCTTTTGGACAAGCACCAGAAGGCTTTAAATACCAAGCAGTCGTAAGAGATGCAGGTAATTTAATTTTAAACAACCAATCTGTTGGGATGCAGTTGACAATCCAACAGGGAAGCATTGGTGGAGTAACAGTTTACCAAGAAACATTTGTGCTAACAACGAATGCTTATGGTTTAGTAAATCTAGAAATTGGAAGTGGAACTGTTGTAAGTGGAGACTTTACAACAATTGATTGGTCAGTCGGATCGTATTTTATTGAAACAGCTGTTGATGTTACAGGTGGTACAAGTTATGCGGTAATGGGAACTAGCCAGTTAATGAGTGTTCCTTATGCATTGTATGCGAAAACAGCTGAAAACGTATTGGATTCTACTGGCATTGCAAATATGGGTTTTGTTGCTAGTTCAGGAACTTGTGGTCTATCAATAGGGGACTGGCACGCAGGAGGTATTATCTTTTATCTTGATGGTACTGGCTGTAGCGGTCTTGTTACAGCTCCCACAGACCTGTCTACGGCGGCTGAATGGGGTTGTTTTGGGGCTTTAATTGCTGGAGCCGACGGAACTACAATAGGTACAGGATATCAAAACACTATTGACATAGAAGCTGGATGTGTCACTGCGGGTACTGCTGCCGATATTTGCGCAAATTATACCGACTGGTTTTTACCTTCAAAGGATGAATTGAATTTAATGTATGAAAACATTGGTCAAGGAAACGTACTTGGGTTAGGAAATGTTGGCGGTTTTGCTAATTACTTCTATTGGAGTTCTACGGAGGGCGGTTTCAACTATGCGTGGGCTCAGAGTTTCTACGTTGGTAACCAGAATATTTACGATAAGTTCAGCAACTACTATGTTCGTTCGGTCAGGGCTTTTTAACTATTTATCCATTTAACTATTTTAATTGTTATGGGTAATTTGCCGCGAAGCGGTCGATTTTGAAAATGGAGGGCGAAGCCCTCCATTTTCATTTAAATTATATATCATGGCATTGTATTATCAGTTACCTGTGTTTAAAGATGTGTACAAACTCACTTTATTGATTTATGGTTTAACTAAATACTTAAAAAAAGTAGCAACTATTTTGTCTATTACACCAATTTTTTCAATAAAATTGTTCTAATAGTGTTATGCTTTGTATTTCTATTAGGTGTGTATTATTTCTAAAGAGAAAAGCTATTTATGGGTATTCTCAAACTCACACCACTCACAATCCTCTTCACCGCAACCAGTAAATTTGAATGCTTTTATATTGTTGTAAGTATCTACTATTTGTTGTTTTACAATGGTAGCATCTTCATCGCTTAATACAACTTTTTGTTTGTAAAAATCGCCGGTGTTAGCATCAGGTTCTACAAAATCGAAAGCCGTACTTGCATATTGCCAATGTGTTTGGCTTAACTCTTTGGTATAGTCCATTAATATTTTATAATAAACGGCTTGTCGCCAATAATCACCACCAACTAAATCTTCTAAAGCCGGTTCTTTTCCTTTGTCTTTTAATTTTTCTAGCTGTTCTTGTGTTACTGGTGATTTAAATTTTTTCTTGGTATATGTTTTATTATATTGACCAGTCTTATAATCTATGATGGTTACATTGTTTCCGTCAAATTCCATTTTGTCTAGAGCGCCATTTAATTCTATACCTTCATAAACGGCATGTAATCTTTTTTCGAACTTAATATCTTTATTCCATTCGTTTACATAATGATGATAATATTCTGGTAGGAATTTTTTGACATACTCCAGTTTTTGTTGGTATTCTTTTTTACTAAAACTATCTTCTTGTCCATACATTTTTCTTTCAATGATTTCAATAAATTCGCCTTCTGTTGGAAAAACATTTTCATTTTTTAGCATTCTTTTAAAAAGTTCTTCAATACTATTGTGCACTGCAGAACCAAATGCCATAGCTTGATTTTTTGAGGAAGGAATTTGTAAAAAATTTTGGTAATAAAACTTCAAGGGACAGTTTAAATAATTATTTAAATGAGTTACACTCATAGAATAATTTTCTAGTCGTTGTTCTAAAAATTTACGTTCTATTAATACCGGATTTTCATGTTTTGCTATTAATAATTGCGACATAGAAAATTCAAAAACAGCATTATCTTCTTCACTTTTTTCTTCTACTAAAATATTTGTTTCCTCTAGAATTTCTGAAGCGAATAAACTTCCCGTTAACCCTTTTCCGTTGTCATTCATTTTAGCATAACTAATTTGCAAATACTCTTTTGCTCTGGTCATGGCTACATAAAATAATCGTCTACTTTCTTCTAGCTCGCTTTCTTTACTTGGCGCTTGCAATATACCACTGGGTAATACAAAACCTCTATTACTTCTTCCTTTGTCCCAAATATTGGCAACAGTTCCCATTAGAAACACATGCTTAAATTCTAAACCTTTAGAGGAGTGAGCTGTAGTAAATTTTACAGCACTTTCAGCAAAAGTAGTTCTTACAAAATCTAAACTAAGCTTGTATTTTCGCATAGTAGCGATAGTCTCTAAAAAGCTTGACAATTCCAATCTTGTATTTTTTTGATTCTCTTGTTTTAGAAAATTAAAAAAAGTTTTTAACTCTTGCAGCTTCCATACTTTTTCTTCATTTGCCATAATATATGGCATCAGCTTAATGTCAGTGATTAAGGTTTGAAAAAATAATTGTAATGGCATATTATAAATGTCTTTGAACCATTTCTCTATATGCGTACTCAACATTTTTATTTTATCAATACTATCTTGATCTATTATTTTATCTAAACTATTTAAGGCCTCTCTCCAAGTAGTTTTTGGTTTTTCATAACGAGCTTCTCTTAACTTGAAAGTCAGCCTTGCAATTTGTAAAGTATTTATATTGAAGAATGGATAATGCATCATTTCAAAAAGTAAATCTTCTCGTTTGTTTGGAAACTTAGTTTCATCATTTATATAGGTCAGAATATTAATAATTTGACCTGTAAAAGGTTGCTCCAAAATATTTATTTTTCTTGCAGTATTTACAGGAATTTCTTTTTGATTTAAGAAGTGTAAAAGCTCTTCTGTTTGCGCATGGTTTTTATAAATAACAGCAATATCATTTAAATTTTCTCCAGATTCTTTTAGTTGTATAATCTGATTTGCAATCGCTAACAACTCTTGAGATTCATTATAGTATTCTATAACTTTTGGTTGAATTTTAGAGTCTGTAACAACAGGATTTCTGGCAATTAAATTTTTATCTAATTCTAATTCAGAAAGTTGATTAATTAATCTTTCTGAATTTTTTTTAATAGAACTAGCAGAGGTATCTAAAATTGCTTGTGTAGATCTATAATTGTCTGCCATAACAATTACTCTTTTTTTACGCGCTTCTACACTTGGATATGCCGGGCAAATTATTTGCTGATAATAATCTACAATATTTCCTAAATTAGCTCCTTGAAAACGATAAATCGATTGGTCATCATCTCCTACTACAAAACAGTTTGGATCTTCCCAATAAGAAATAAGCATTTTTAAAATTTCATTTTGCGAGCCATTGGTATCTTGATATTCATCTACTAAAACATACTGAAAACGCTCTTGATAATTCATCAATAAATCTTCATTGGCTTTAAAAGCTTTTAAAACCCATTGAATCATATCTTCAAAATCGTACAATCCTGCTTCTTCTTTTAGTTTTTCAAAATTAATAAATTCTTTGGCAGCTGCTTTTGTTCTTTCAAACTTATCTACTAATTTTTGAAAGTCGTTTGGCTTTAAATCTCCTTTAGCAAATTCCTTATATTTTCTATGATAATGAAATTTAGATTCTTCTTTATATTCTTGAATTTCTTCTAAATGGTTTTCAATTTCTTTGACTACATCTTCTGCCGTAAAGTTTTCACTCTTCATTAACGAAAACAATTTAGAAAGATTAGCAATTTCAAAATAAATATCACCTCTCCACCTTTTTAAAATGTGGTCTTTACTAAAGCCGTCTATCAGTTTTTCAAAGAGTTCTATTTTTTCTATATCGCCAATGGGGTCTAATTCTTTGTATGAAAAATAATCTAAGTTTTCTTGAATTACTTTATTACAAAAACTATGAAAAGTATGGATATTAACACGATAAGCATCTGACCCAATAAAGCGTTGTAGACGACTTCTCATAGCGGTAACACCTGATTCAGTATAAGTCATACACAGAATATTTTCTGGTCGGGCATCTGTTTTTTGAATTATATTAGCAATTCTAGCAGCTAGAATTTGCGTTTTCCCAGTTCCTGGACCGGCAACTACAAGTACCGAACCTTCTATAGTATCTACTGCTTGCTTTTGTGCTGGGTTTAATTTGTTATATTCTTCTAAGAAGTCGTATTTTATATTTTCCATTTTTATTAAATTTTGACTGTTGCCTTTTTCGCCAATCCTTATTATTGCTCTATTTTTTCTTTACTCCATCGCCTCTTTATGAGTTGATTACTTATACCAACCCATTTCATCAATTTCTTTACGAACTTTTTCGTGTAAAACGTAGCGAATAGTTTTGCCTTCTTTAATACTGTTTCTTATGAAGGTAGAAGATATTTTAAGCTGTGGAGCATCTATAAAAGTGACTTTTGCTTTAGCTGTATTTTTAATATCGGTATGTCCAGGGCGGTTATAAATGTAAAAATGATAATCCTTTAAAAGGATGTCTGCATTTTTCCATTTATGTAAGTTTTCTAAATTGTCGGAGCCCATGATTAATGAAAATTCATGTGTTTTGAATTTCTCTTTTAAATAAATTAAAGTATCTATCGTGTAGGATGGTTTTGGTAAACCAAACTCAATATCCGAAGCTTTTAACTTGGCGTTGTTCCCTATTGCTAAATTTACTAAATGCAACCTATCGTATTCACTCAACAAATTTTTCTTTTGCTTAAAAGGATTTTGTGGAGAGACGACAAACCAAACTTGCTCTAAATCTGAATTATTGGCGATATGGTCAGCTATTATAAGATGACCAACATGTATTGGATTAAATGAACCAAAGAATAAACCTATTTTCATAAAACAAAATTAACTTTTTTCTGAAACAAATTTTAACAAAGTATTTTATCTAAGGATTCGTCAATGGAAACTCAATAACCTTTAGTGTGTTAGATCTATTGAGTAATTAATATTTTACAAAATAATAGAGTAATTTAATGTATTCATTATTCAAATTTATTAAGCCATTTTCAGACGTCCACCAGCTAGATTCATCAAAAGAACTGGACGGTGCTCCTATTATAAAAACATCAATTCCTTGTTTCTTAAAGTGCTTCAAAAACACCTTTTTTATTCTGCGAGTATGAAATTTAGAGGAAATAATTACACACTCTTTTAAATTGTTTTTTAAACAATATGCTAAGATGATTTCACTCTCCTCCAAAGTACTGGTCCCCTCTTTTATCAAGCTTACTAAGCTTGAATCTTGAACTTGAGAAATAATGTTTTTTCTTGTCAATTCAGACTCTAGTAGAGCTATATTTAACGCTTTAAAATCTGGTGGCTTATTGGCTCCAGTACAGATTACTTTACTGACTTTCTTAGTGTTAATTAATTCTGCTGTTTTATTTCCCCTGTCAAAAGCACCCCCAGACAAAACAAAAGCTGTTTCAATAAATTCAATATCGTTTTCGTAAACTAGAAAAGTGCCAAAAGCATTAAGGATATTAATTCTTTGAAAATAAATAAGTCCAAGAATAATTAGCAATAAAAGTGATTTGTGTTTTAGCATTGACTATTTTTTTGGATAAATTTCATTTAACCAATCTAAAATATCTGGTAAAACAAGTTCTTCATTCTCTACCATTAGAGCATGGTCACAACCTTTATAGATTTTTATTTTCTTTTTACTCCTTATTCTGTTGAATAAACTTTGCGTATATTCTACTGGAAAAACCCTGTCGGCATCTCCTTGAAAAACAAAAATAGGAATTGTAATGTCTTCTACTGGTTTTTTCATTTTAGCTTTAATCAAAGACCTTGCGGCTCGCATGCTAATTCTTGAAGTGGTAAAAGGGTCTTCTGAAATAAAATTATGCAAATTTCCAAAGTACTTTAAACGAATTTTTTTCAGATCTAAATAGGCTAAAGTAGAAACCGTAAGTTGTGGAAACATTTTACCAAAACCACTAATAAAAGATTTCGACATTTTAGCAAAAAGGGGAAACCGTGCTATTTTATAGGTTTCTTCCCAAGTTAAATCTGCAAAATTTTGGCAAATTACACTATCTACTTCTATGTCTTCCGCTGCTAAATAAAAAGAAACTATTCCGCCTTGGCTATTGCCCAAAACACTTACTTTTTTATTAAATGTTTTCTTAGCATAATTTACTGTTGTTCTAACATCTAGCATCAATTCTTCTATTGTATAATCGCCTCTTTTTCCTTCAGATCTTCCATTACCTCTTGGGTCTAAGGAAACAATATTATAACCTTCTTTACCTATTAAATGTAACAATCCTGCAAAGCATAAACCATAAACAGAAGTTCCTGGTACAAAAACAATTGTAGGGGAATCTTTTGAATGAAAATGAATATCAATATTTATTTTTAGACCACCTTCTGTTACTATTTTTTTACTTTCAAAAAAATGTATAATATCAGGAAAACCCAATTCATCTATCATGAATTTAAAATACTCTTTGGCAGAGTTAAATTTTCTACCTTTAAATTCGATATTCGTTTCGTCTATGAAACCTTTAATTTGTACATCTAAATTCTTTTTTTGTTCTATAAACCCTTTTAATATCAAATATTGTCCGGTAGCATATAGCGACATGATGAATATTTTAGCTAGGTATTTTTTACCTTCAAAAATTGAAGTAAAATTGTTTAATGCTATTAAAGTATCTGAAAACATAAATAGGAAGGCTCCAATTAAAACCCAAGCAAAACTTTTTTGCGTTACTTTATCAAACCTTCCAATGGCAGATAAAAGCATTAGTGTAATTACAGTGGCATAAATAATTACGGGAATTTTCATTTCTATAAAATCAGTATTTCCTTCTTGCGCTAAAAAAGCTAAAAGGCTTAGTCCATATAAAATAAATGGAAAGGCTAAGTGTGGTCTTTTCCAAAAAATAGACTTTTTCTGAAAAGTTGTATGCTTTACAAAAATGTATAAATACAAAATATGTGTTATTAAAAAAGAAGCCAACCCTGCCAAAAAGAAATGGTCACTCAAGGGTAAAAACATTAAAAATACATCTCCAAGAAATGAAAATGCTAAAGCATAAAGCATAACTTTTAATGCTTCCTTGTCTACTTTCTTGTACCAATAAATTAATAGAGGTATTAGTAAGGGTTTAGAAAGGTAGACTAAATAAGGAATTTGATAAAGATCAAAGACAATTTCTCCTATAATTTCTAAAATTAAGACTAAGAAATAAATTTTAATAATGAGATTTGCCTTCATGGCTTAAAAATTGTGTTTTAAAGCAAATGCTTAATTTTTTAAGGAAACTATGTTTAAAATTTCCTTTCAATAGTATAGTTTATCAATTCCTCCAAACTATCTCTAGATTTTATAGCCGGAAAAGTTTTTAGTAATTCAATGGATTTATCTTTGTAATAATTCATTTGTTGAATAGTGTATTCTATTCCACCAGATTTGTTTACAAATTCAATAACCTCTTTTATTTTAGAAGAATTTAAATTATCATTCTTGACAATGTTTATTATTTTTCTTTTGATCTTTTTTTCAGCATTATTTAATGCATAAATTAAAGGTAAAGTCATTTTCTGTTCCCTGATATCTATTCCTCTTGGTTTACCTATTTCTTTTTCGCCAAAGTCAAACAAGTCATCTTTTATCTGAAAAGCAATACCAATATATTCACCTAGTTGTTGTGCTTTTTTAACTACTATTTCATCATCTGTAGTAGAGGCTGCACCAATTCCACAAGCAGAAGAAATTAAAGAAGCTGTTTTCTTTTTAATAATATCAAAATAAACTTCTTCTGTAATATCTAATTTTCTTGCTTTTTCCATTTGTAAAAGCTCGCCTTCACTCATATCTTTTACCGATTGAGAAAGAATCCTTAACAAGGAAAAATGATTATTATCTACTGCTAAAAGTAAACCTTTAGACAATAAAAAATCACCAACCAAAACGGCTATTTTGTTTTTCCATAAGGCATTAATAGAAAAGTATCCTCTACGTTCTAAAGAATCATCTACTACATCATCATGAACTAAGGTAGCGGTGTGTAAAAGTTCTACTAAAGACGCTCCGTTGTAAGTTGCTTCGGTTACTCCGCCACAAAGTTTTGCAGAAAGAAAAACAAACATTGGTCTTACTTGTTTCCCCTTTCTTTTAACAATATAACTCGTAACACGGTCCAATAAAGCAACATTGCTTTTCATGGCATCTTTGAATCTTTTTTCAAATTCAATAAGCTCGTTAGCTATAGGTTTTTTTATTTTTTCTAAAACAGCAGACATTAATTCTTTTTACAAGGGTAAAAGTAATATAATTATGACGAATAGGGCTTAATATCTTTTCACACATGAAGGTTTAACCCTATAAAAAATTAAACTAAAAGTATATAGTTATGTTAATGTACACTTTATTGTAATTTAAAAAAAGATAAATTTCCATTTATGAAAAGTTTACTAAAATTAATTCCTCTAATAAGTTTATATGATTTTATCACATAAAAACAGAAGTCCTTATTTTTAAATACATTTGCGATATGAAAAAACTTTTCTCCATAATCCTTATAACTATTTTGTTTAGTTCCTTAAGTGCTCAAAAAACTTACAAAAGAATGATGGACGATATGTCTATTAATTTCTATGATGTTTGTAATGAAGCAGATAAATATTTTGAAACACATGATCCAACAATAAAAGGTTCAGGATTCAAACCTTATCAAAGATGGAAAAATGCCAATGAATATAAATATTACCCAAGTGGAGATAGAAGTAATATAGATCCTTTTTTTTCTGAAAATGCTTACAATCAATTTTTAAAGAACAATACGCAAAAAAACGCAATACCTAGTTTGGCTCCCTCAAGCCCATACAGTTCAGGATGGCTTGAATTAGGCCCATTTAGTTTAGATAGTATAACGGGACATTATTCTGCAGGATTAGGTAGAATTGAAGACCATTATGTAAACCCAACGAATGCAAACATTATGTATGTAGGTTCTAGGTCTGGCGGTTTTTGGAGAACAACAGACGGGGGAAATAACTGGCAAGTAACAACAGATTTTTTAGTTGCTTCAGGCGTAAATGCGATTGCCGTTTCTCCTACAAATTCAGATTCCGTCTTAATTAATGTAAGAAATTCAAGAAATGGGAATTCACATGGTTTATATAGGTCTTTAGACGGTGGATTAACTTGGGTTCAATCAAATTTTAATGCTACAAATATTGGATTTGGTGGATTAGGTTCAACCTTTAAAATTTATGAGGTTCGCTATCACCCAAGAGTCGCTGATTTAATTTTTATTGGCACCAGTAAAGGAATTTATCGTTCAGACGATAATTTAGCAACTTGGACCTTACTATTAAATGGTGGAGATGTTGAAGAAATCCAATTTCACCCAACGAACGACAATATTATCTACTTGTATGATAGTTATTATTGGGGAGTAAATAAAAATGTTGTCATGCGTTCTATTGACCAAGGATTGTCCTATACGCAATCGAATATTGTAGCTGGCAATAATGATAATAGATCTGTTCATTTATCGGTAAGTACAGATTGTAGCGATTGTTTGTATTTTGCATCAGATAATGGCGTTTGGAAATCTATTAACAACGGACTTTCTTTCGATTTTTTAAGCAATCCAAGCGAAGGTTGTGGTGGTTTTGCCGTAAACGATTTAGATACTACAAAAATGATTTATGGTTATGTAGACATTGATAGAAGTATAGATGGTGGAAAAACGTTTACTGATGCCACTTTTTGGGCTTTAGGAAATACAAATGGAACAGGAGGAAGTAATCAATCTAGCTTTCAAACTGCTACTAACTACGTACATGCTGATTTACACCCTGCAAAATGTGTAAATGGTGTTTTTTATGTTGGAACAGATGGTTTGTTTGCAAAAAGTATCGACAATGGTGCTAATTGGATAATTATAGGCCAAGGATTGGCGGTAAGAGAAAACTACAAATTAGGCGCGAGTCAATCAAACCACTACAGAAGTATTTCTGGTTCTCAAGATAATGGGACAAGTATAAAACATAAAAATGCTTGGTTAGAATTTAATGGCGGCGATGGTATGGAAGGGTTATTTCATCCTTTAAATGATGATTGGATCTTAGGAAGTTACCAATATGGTTCAAGATATGTATCTAAAAATGGTGGACAAAATCATAGTGGCGTTACTCCTCCTAATCAAGGCGGTTCAGGAAATGGGGCTTGGGAAGCACCAATTGCTTATGACCCAAACAACCAAATGAGATTATACAATTTTAGTCACTACATTTATAAAAGTGAAGATTTTGGTTCTTCATGGAGTGGCGTAGGTTTTCCAACAACGTTTACAGGTACAATTAGCCATGCAGCCATAGCAGAAAATAATTCAAATATTATAATTATTTCTTCTAGTGATAAAATAGAAAAATCTATTAATGGCGGTGTTACATTTATAGATATAAAAGGAACTTTACCAGGTTCAAGTATTCAAGATATTGCTTTTGATCCAAATAATGATAATACCATTATAGTTGTTTATGCTTCTTATCAAAATAATGGCGAAAAAGTATATAGATCTACGGACGGAGGAAATACATGGGTAAATATAACTTTTAACTTGGGAGACATGCCAATAAGGTCAGTTGTAATTGACCATTTAAATTCTTCAAATATTTATTTAGGCGCAGAAATTGGGGTTTTTACCATGCCGATGAATGCTACAGCTTGGAGTTTATATAATCCAAATTTACCAAATTGTACTGTGGAAGAATTAGAAGTAGTGAATGGTTCTAATACATTAAAAGGTGCTACTTGGGGAAGAGGAATGTGGGAATACACCTTAGTAGGTAGAAATACTTTTCCTAGTATAATTACAACGAGAATAACTGACCAACCTACAGAAAGTCTACCTAAAGAAAATGTTGATCAATTTGTTACATCAACAATTTCTTACGCAAATACACTATCTAGTGTATTTGTGAAATGGTCAACGAATACAGCTATTTTTAATAATACAATAGCCATGATAAATACAATAGATAGTACCTGGGTCTCAAATACTGCTATTCCCAATATGGTTTTTGGAAGCAAAATGTATTTCAAAGTTTTTGCGGTTGGAAACAATAATGACACTACAGAAACTTATAAGTTTATGTACAAGGTAAAAGAAAATACTTATTGCGCTAGTACGGGAACCATGGGTTTTCAAGGAAATGTAACACTTGTAGCTTTTAATACAATAAATAAAGCTTCTGGGAAAACTGCGCCATATTCAAATTATACTACGACAGATTCTACGACAGTTTTTAAAGGAGACTCTCATGATATTTCTGTAAACGTAAATACAGATAACGGAAATTACAGCTATTATGCAACGGCTTGGATAGACTGGAATCAAGATATTGTTTTTGATTCTACAGAAAAGTATGAACTTGGATGGGCTCAAAATGTAAGTGATATGCCTACAGATTTATCACCTTTCTCAATAACTATACCTATGGGGGCTTTAGAAGGGAAAACAACAATGAGAGTTGTTTGTAACTATTATTCTTACCAATTAGACCCTTGTGCAAACGGTTATGATGGGGAAGTTGAAGATTATTCTATTATAGTACTTTCAAAACCTGCATTAGATTTTTCTTTAGTAGAAAGTACTATTTGCGAAAACGAAAAAATTCACTTTTCCTATACAGGGGATTCTATTAATAGTATTCTTTGGTCTTTATCTGATGGAATAAATACTTTTACTTCCAATGCTTTCTCCGACTCATTAAGTATTCCAAATAGTGGAAATTATACTTTAAACTTATTAGGCATACTCTCTGGAGATTCTTTTTCATTAGATACAAATTTTTTAATCACTGTAAATGCGGCTAGTTCTTCTAGTTTGAATTCAACTACCTGTATTCCAGAAAATGTAGGAACTATTGTAAGTACTTTAATGAACGCTGCTGGCTGCGATTCTATTTTTACGACTACTACTTCTCTGACAACTATAAACCCAACTATAAGTGTTAATGCAAACGAACTGACTGCTTTACCAGGGGGGTTAGTATATCAATGGATAAGTTGTGAACCAAATTTAGTACCAATTGTTGGCGCAAACAACCAAACTTTTATAATTACAACAAGTGCTAGTTATGCTGTTGAAGTTAGAGATGGGGCGTGTGTAGAAACGTCTTCTTGCTTGCTAATAACAGGTGTTGGAATTATTGAAAATAGTTTTGAAAATGATATTAAGTTATATCCAAACCCTACCAATGGACTTTTAACTATAGAATTAGACGGAACGTTTGAAGACATAGAAGTTTCAGTTACCAATGACATTGGTCAAGTAGTCATTTCGAGAAAAGAAACCGGTTCAAAATTTAGTATCGATTTAATAAATCAAAGTTCGGGTATTTACTTTTTACATTTAAAATCTAATGATAAAATGGCATTATTTAAGGTGTTGAAATCTAAGTAACACCTTCTTTAAAGAAAGTTAACAGGCTGTTAAATAGTTATCTTTTTTGGTTTTTTTTCTATCTTTACATAAATTTAAGATTATGAAATATTTATTTAGTTTACTATTAATTAGTGTTATTACTTTTTCTTTTGCCCAATCTAGCGCAAAAATTGTATTTGAAGAAGAAATATTTGATTTTGGCGAATTACCTGAAGGACCAAAAGTTGAAACAGAATTTGTTTTCACCAATACGGGTTCAGAGCCTTTAATTATTTCTAATGCAAAAGGGTCTTGCGGTTGCACCGTGCCTTCATGGCCTAAGACGCCAATCGCACCAGGAGAAACAGGGGTAATAAAAGTTGTTTACAACACCGCTAGAAGACCAGGGAATTTCACAAAGACAATTACCTTAACTTCCAATGCTGACACCCCTTCTAAAGTAATAAAAATTAGAGGTTCTGTTGTAAAAGAAGTTTTAGAAGAAACTATGCCAGTAAGATCTCCATTATTAATGGCACCATCAAATTAAGCTATTTTCTAGTTTTTGAAGCAACTTATTAATACAATCTTTAAAGTTTTCTAATGAAAAAAATCATCATTTTATTATTATCTATTAGTTATTTAGCTATAAATGCACAAGGAATTGCGTTTTTTAAAGGCACTTTTGAAGAAGCCAAAGCATATGCTCAAAAAGAAGATAAATTAATTTTTATGGATGCTTATGCTGCTTGGTGTGGTCCTTGTAAAAGAATGGCAAAAAACGTATTTCCCACCAAAGAAGCTGGAGATTTTTTCAATGAAAACTTTGTCAATGTCAAAATGGATATGGAAAAAGGAGAAGGAAGACCTTTAGCTAAAAAATATAGCGTAGGGTCTTATCCAACCCTTCTTTTTTTAGATTATAATGGAGAAGTGGTTTACCAAACAAAGGGTGCAAGAAGAGATGCGGCCAGTTTGATTGCTCTTGGAAAAAAAGCCTTATTCCCCAATAAAAACACTTTAAAAGCTTTACAAAGCAAATGGGATGATGGAGATAGAGATGTTAAGTTTTTAAAAGAATTTATGAAAGTAAAAACCTTGCTTGGGGAAGATAACAATGAACCTTTTAAGGCGTATTTAAATTCTCTTTCTGAAGAAGAAAAAAAGAATGAAGGAAACATAAAATTTATTTACAAGCAAACAACCAAGGTTTCTTCAGCGGGAATGAATTTTATTTATGAAAACATATCTTACTTAAAGGAAATTTTTGGTAATGAATCTTTTGATAAAAAAATTAACACTATAGCCACAGAATCTGTCGATTTTGCCACTAAGAATAAAGACAACCAAGTTGTTTATGATGTAAAAATGATGCTAAAAAAATTAAAACCAGCAAACTTTAAAAACCAGTCTAATTATATAGAAACAAAATACTACGGCAAAACCAAACAATGGAATGCTTACGACAAGTCAGTAACTAAATATTTGAAAAAGTATAAGAAAAATGATGATGTAGCGTTAAAGAATGTAGCATGGAATTATTATATGTACATAAAGGATGGGAAGAAACTAAAAATGGCTGACAAATGGATTTCTAAAGCAATTGCTTTAAATAACTCTTACGAAAATAATCTAACGCAAGCTTATTTATTGTATAAATTGAAAAATTATAGTAAAGCACAAGATGCTGTAGAATATGCTTTAATTTTAGCTAAAGATTCTACTAAAAGAATAAAAAATACTCAAATACTAAAACAAAAAATAGAAGAAGCGTTGAAAGAGACGGTTGATTCTTCTAAATAGTATTTCTTAAAACAATTAACAAACAAACAAAAAACAAACAACATGAAAAACATATTCGTATTATTAACGCTTAGTATTGTTCTTTTTTCTTGTAAAAAACCACCTAAGGCTGGTCAAGTATCATTAAAGATAGAACACTTAGTTGGAACGGAATCTTTTGATTTTGATACGATGAAATATGTTTCGCCTACCAACCATCCTTATAAAATCACTAAACTCGTTTACTATATTTCTGAAATTACTTATATAATGACCGATGGAACAGAAGAAGTTCAAGCTGCTGGTTTTTTAATTAACCCAGATGAAGAAAGCACTTTAAAAATTACAAACTCAGATTTGCGCCCAGGAACATATAATAAAGTAAGGTTTCAATTTGGAATAGATTCAACTAATAATGTAACAGATTATTTAGCGCAATCTTTAGAAAACATTAGTATGGAATGGCCAGATCAATTAGGTCCTGGAGATTATCATTATATGAAATTTGAAGGAAAATACGATTCTTTAAGCACTGGAATAGAAAAAAGTTTTATTTACCATTATGGACCTACCATAGGCAATGATAATTCTTTCTCAGTAGAATTAGCTGTTGCGGAATTTGTTATTGATGATAATTCTTTTAATGTAATCGTAAATGCAGATATTCAAGAATGGTTTCAAAATCCTACTTTATACAATTTTCCCGATTATTCTATGGTTATGATGAACCAAAGTTTTCAGGAAATATATAAAGCAAATGGCCAATCGGTTTTTAGTTTTAAACAATTAACAGAAGATGCTCAGTAGGCTGATTTATATATCTTTATTATTAGTACTGATTAATTTTTCTTCTTGTAAAAAAGACGAGCCTATTACTGTGCTAACTACACCGTATGCTTTAGTGCAACCTTATAAATTCCCTTTGTTTCCAGCCGGAGAAGATGAAAACATTACAGAAGAAGGTATACAATTAGGACGAAGGCTTTTCTATGATCCGATTCTTTCAGGAGATTCTAGTATGTCTTGCGCTACTTGTCATATACAAGAAGATGGCTTTTCTGACAAAAGACAATTTAGCATAGGTATAGATGGCAGTATTGGAAACAGACAAGCGATGCCAATAATTAATATAGCTTGGATGACGCAACTTTTTTGGGACGGCAGGTCAGCAGGTGTACAAGCACAAGCTTTAGAACCTATAATAAATCCAATAGAAATGATGGCTCATTGGCATATTGTCGTTTCAGATTTAAAATCAAATAGTGTATATGTCGATTTGTTTGAAAAAGCATTTCCAGATCAAGAAATAACAAAATATTTAGCAGCAGAAGCAATCGCTCAGTTTGAAAAAACACTTATTTCTTCTAATTCAAAATTCGATAAATTCTTAAAAGGACAATACGCCTTAACAGATACGGAACAAAGAGGTTATGATTTATTTTACTCAGAACAAGCAGATTGTTTTCATTGCCATGAAGGGGCACTAATGACAGATTTAGCTTTCCATAACAACGGCTTAGATGCCATTCAAATAGATAACGGCTTAGAAAATGTTACTCATAATGCAAATGATATAGGTAAATTTAAAACACCAACTTTAAGAAATATTTCCTTTACATCACCCTATATGCATGATGGAAGATTTACAACATTAGAAGAGGTGTTAGATTTTTATAGTGAAGGCGTTCAAACATCGCCAACAGTAGATGCCCTTATGGAGTTTTCGGCACTAGGTGGAGTTACTTTAAATACCCAAGAAAAAGCAGACTTGAAAGCTTTTTTATTATTATTAAATGATGAAGAATTTTTGAATAATCCAGCTTTTAAAAGTCCTTTTTAAAACGCATAGAATTTAGCTCCCCAATTATTTTTTCTTAAAACTAATATTTGTGTATCTGGTATATCTACAAAAGGGGTTTCGTCAAAATCTCCAAATTTTTCGGCAATTTCAAAACCAAAAAGTTGAACTAAATAATCTAATTCTTGTGGAAAATAAACTCTTTGATTAAAACTTTTAACAATTTCTTTTTCGCCAATTTGAAAATACCATTTCATATAATTAATCTGACTTCCATCATCGTAATAATTGTTCTCTAACAATTCTACCATTTGGTCTGAATGGGGGTCTTTATACTTTTTTAATGGATATTTTTCTTGAGGATCTCTAGTGAAAAAGAAAAAATCAGGATTAAATACTTGTAGAATAAAAACTCCATCTTGTGTCATATTTCTCTTTACTGAATCAAAAAACATTTTTAAGTTTTCTAAACCATTTACATGAGAAAAAGAATTGTGAACACAAAGAATTAGATCAAATTTTTCTTTAAAATCAAAATCAATTATATTTTGATTTTGAAAATCAATTTGTAAATTTTCATTTATAGCTTTTAGTGTTGCTTCTGCTAACATTTCATCAGAAACATCAATACCAGTAATATCAATACCATCTTTTGCGAGTGGCAAACAAACTCTACCAGTCCCACAACCTAATTCTAATACTTTTTTTCCTTCTGCATATTTTTTGTAAAAAGGAATATCAAAATCAAAATCATTGATTCGGTCGTAATGCTTTGCTAAACTATATATATCTTTATGGTCGAAACTCATTATTTTATTACACCCAATTCTCTACCAACTTTAGTAAATGCGGCAACCGCTTTATCTATTTGTGCAATAGAATGCCCTGCAGAGATTTGCACTCTAATACGTGCTTTTTCTCTTGGTACAACTGGAAAAAAGAATCCAATTACATAAATGCCTTCTTCTAATAATTTGTTAGAAAAAGTTTGCGCCAATTTAGCGTCATATAACATAACAGGAACAATAGCATGCTCACCAGGAACCAAATCAAAACCGACAGCCTTCATTCCTTTTCTGAAATGTTGTGAATTGCCTTCTAAAGTATCCCTTAGTGCTGTACTTCCTTCCAACAAATCTAACACTTTTAAAGTAGCGCCAACAACCGCAGGGGCAACCGTATTTGAAAATAAGTAAGGTCTAGATCTTTGTCTTAAAATTTCTACTATTTCTTTTTTAGCAGCGGTTACTCCACCAGAAGCGCCACCTAAAGCTTTTCCAAAAGTTGTGGTAATAATATCTACTCTTCCCATGGCGTTACAATATTCATGAGAACCTCTTCCTGTTTTTCCTACAAAACCAGTTGCGTGACTATCATCTACCATAACCATAGCGCCATATTTATCTGCTAAGTCACAAATTTTATCAATTTGCGCAATGGTTCCATCCATAGAAAAAACACCGTCTGTAGCAATTAATATTCGTCTACATCCTTTAGCTGCTGCTAATTGCTTTTCAAGATCTGCCATGTCGTTAGTAGCATATCTAAATCTCTGTGCTTTACACAGTCTAACACCATCAATAATTGAAGCGTGATTTAAACTATCTGAAACTATTGCATCTTCTTTTCCTAACAATGGTTCAAATAAACCACCATTTGCATCAAAAGCTGCAGCATACAAAATAGCATCTTCCATTCCTAAGAATTTAGCTATTTTTTGCTCTAGCTGTGTATGAATATCTTGCGTTCCACAAATAAAACGAACGGAAGACATACCAAAACCATGCGTATCTAAAGTGTCTTTTGCTGCTTGCAATACTTCTTTGTTTGAAGATAAACCTAAATAATTATTTGCGCAGAAGTTTAAAACCTTTGAACCTTTTGTTGTGTTTATCTCTGCTCTTTGAGGAGTGGTTATGATTCTTTCTTCTTTATATAAACCAGCTTCTCTAATTTCTTGTATTTCTTTAGCTAGTTGGTCTTTTATGTTTGTGTACATATTGTAGGTTTATTTTTACAAAGCTACAAATAATTGATAAAGGAATACCTCTTTGAATTTATTAATAGATGTTTTTCCAAGTAATTCTATTAAATTTATAAAAAAAGTAGGGTAAAGGATTTTTTTAACGGTATAACACTGTAAGCAATTATTATTAACCAAATAAATTAAAACAATTATGAAAATTAACATTTTAAAATTAACAACATTAACTTTAGCTGCAGTAGCTATTTTAAACTTTTCTTCTTGTAACAAAAATGGAATTACGGATGAATTTAGTGATTTAGTTTATACGCAAGAAGCAGACCTAACTTTTGAAGAATCTTCTTATGATATTAGTACAGAAAATTTATCAAATACCGATAACTCAACATACTATACAGAAGGGGTAATAACTTATTCTAAAAATGGAACGGAGTTAGCAAAAGTAGATTTTGGAAACGGAATAAACGATGAAGATTATTCAATTAAAAAAGAGGGTATAATAAAAGGCTATAAATTAAAAAAAGCAGCTAAATACAACTATGAAAAAGTAATTGTACAACCAATAGTTAAAACAATAGATTGCGATTATCCAACTTCTGGAGTTGTAGATTTCTTTAAAGGTGGAGTATGGGTTGCAACAATAGATTTTGGTGATGGTACTTGCGATGAGTTTGCTACTAAAACAACTAATGATGGAGTGGAAACTTTTAATATTAGTGACCTTAAATAAAATTAATGCGGTAAGTTCTATTTTAAGCTTACCGCTTTTTAACAACTAGATTTGACTAAAGAAGAATTCAAATTTTGCTTCGATAAGTATATTAATCAACTAAGGAGTTATGTTTATTATCGTTCTGGAAACCAAAGCATAGCCAATGATATTGTGCAAGATGTTTTTTTGAAATTGTGGGAAAAAGATTTCCAATTTGAAGAGAATAAAATAAAGAATCTATTGTACAAAATGACTAATAATGCTTTTATAGATTATTGCAGAAAAAATAAAAGAAGCACTGAAAGTATTAATAGTTTAGAATTAGGTTTTACTAATAATGAACCTGAAGTACGATATGAATATCAAGAATTTAAAAATAAATATGAGAAAGCTTTAGCCGGTTTACCAGAAAAACAAAGAGTCGTTTTTTTAATGAGTAGAGTGGAAAATTTAAAATATAAAGAAATAGCAGAAAGGCTTAATGTAAGTCAAAAAGCAATTGAAAAAAGAATGTCTTTGGCTTTAAAAATGCTAAAACAAAAATTAAAGTAATGGAAATTAATAAGCAAAATAAAAATTTACTAGCGCAACAAAATGATAGGTTTTGGGGTGCTGTAGAAATTCCTTTTACTGAAAGTAAAGAAGAAATTTGGTTGCAATTGGAATCGAAAATTGATTTTGAAAAGACCAATACTAAAATAATAAAATTCAACTGGATAAAATATGCTTCTGCAGCAATTGTTGTTTTGTTTTTAAGCACTTCTTTCTTTTCTCGTTTTTATACAGAAACAATATCTACTAAATATGGAGAAACTAAAACACACCAACTACCAGATGGTTCTAAAGTTCTTTTAAATGTAGATTCTAAGCTAAGTTATACTCCTTATTGGTTCAATATAAATAGATCTTTAAGTTTTGAAGGTGAAGCATTTTTTGAAGTGATGAAAGGAAAGAAGTTTATCGTAAATTCTTCTTTTGGGACTACAGAAGTTTTAGGGACTAGTTTTAATGTGTTTTCTAGAGAAAATAATTATAAGGTGTTTTGTAAAATAGGTTTAGTGAAAGTTACGAATATAAACACGAGGGAAAATGTTTTATTACACCCAAATCAAATGGCCTCTTTAGAAATAAATACCCTTAAATTTACTGACAAGGCTACTGTAAAGGAACAATTAGCTTGGCAATTTGGAGATTTTTATTTTAAGAAAACTCCTCTGCAAAATGCTTTAAGTACATTAGAAAAAGAATATAACATTAAAGTGAGTACTAACTTTTCTTTAAAAAGGGACTATCTTTATACTGGGTTTTTTAGAAAACATAAAAATGCTTTTGATGCATTGCAGATAGTTTGTCTAAGTTTTGATTTGAAAGTGCAAAAAATAAATGAAAAAGAATATTCTGTGTCGAATACCGATTAGGACCATTACTAGCCAGTTAGTTCTATGTTTTTTTCTAAGCCTGCCTTCCTCTTTTGTATATGGACAGGATTTTTTTGTTCTATCAGAAAATGAACCACTTCAAGAAGTAATTTATAAAGTAAAAGAAAAGTATGCTATTCAGGTTTCTGCTAATGCTAAACTTTTGAATAATTGCCTTGTTTCCAGTAGTCAGAGATATGCTAATATTGATGAATTACTATCGAATATTTTACAACAATGCGAATTAGGTTTTATTAAGCGAAATGATGTTTATATTTTTCGAAAAATCAGTAAAAAAGCTACAAAGAGCATCTTTTATAATTACAACTTTCATTGTATAGACAAAACGAGTAAAGAAGCTTTATCTTATTCAAATGTACAAATAAACAACACCAATATACTAAGTGATATAGATGGTAATATACAATTTATTAGCAAAGAAAATCAGGTGAATATCAAAGTTAGTCATTTAGCATATTTACCCATAGACACTAACGTAAACTACACGAATACTAAAATTACTTTAGCCTTAAATTCTAATTTTTTTGATATTGCACCAGTAGAAGTTAAGACGCATAAATTAGCGAATCAATTACTTGTTGGAAACCAGCCAGGATTGATAAAAGTAAACCATGTTTTAGCAAAGCAGTTGCCTGGTAACAATAACAATACTATTTTTAATATATTACGCCTTCAACCAGGAATTTTAGCCGCTGGTGAACCATCAAAAGATTTTTTAATTAGAGGAGCTTACAAAGGTCAAAGTCAAATACTTTTTGATGGAATAACTATTTTTAATAGTTCAAGTTTTGATGATAGAGTAAGTGTTTTTAACCCTTTAGTTGTAAAAGATGTTCAAGTTTATAAATCGGGATATCAAGTTGAAGTTGGAGATAGAGTTGGTGGTGTTGTAGATGTTGCCAGTAAAAACGGTTCTATTGATAAATTTAAGTTTGGTATAAATATTAGTAATCAAGCTGTTGGAGCTTATGCTAATATTCCTATTAAAAAACGAAATAGTTTTCAAATAGCTTTTAGAAATGTTTCTCCAGATATTTTTAAGGCAAACTCTTATGCAACAAAAAGTGCTTTTTTAGATAATTTGTTTACAGACGCAAATATAAAATTTGTTTCTCACTTAAAAAATAATGATGTATTTAAGTTTTCAATTTTAGGGCATCGAAACAGTAATTTAGAAAATGAAAAAAGTGAAAATAATCTCCGAAAATATTCATTAGAAAGAAATTCCATTCAATACCAAGCCGGTGCTTCTGTGAATTATAGAAAACATTGGAAAAAGATTGGAAATACTAATTTTTTAGCGGCATATTCCACATTAAACACTAATATAAATTACACTATAGATTATATAGAAAAGTTAAATATTTCCAATTCAGAAACAGTAGAAAATAACATCGAAAATAGTGTTTCAGAATTTTCTGTTAAAGTAGAACATCAATTTCCAAGCACCAAATTACAGAACATTAAATTAGGTTTGGCTTATGTCTATAATCAAACTTTTTACGGTCAAGATTCTAGTACGTTTAACTTAAAAAAAAATAACAATCAGCTTTCTAGAATTAACTTCTTTGTACGCGATAATTTTAGTATCACAAAATACTTAAATGTAATTGTTGGTCTAAAAATAGACCATGCAATTGGAGATAAAGTACCATTTTTTCAACCTAGAATTCAAGCAATAATAAAACCTCACAAGTATTGGAAAATAAATGCTGCCTATGGAATTTATAATCAATTTTTAGAAGAGAATACTTTTGTAGACAGACTTGCTAACAAAATCTATTATTGGAATATTCAACAGCGTAAAGGAGATAGGAGGCTTGGCGCTATGCATTATGTTTTGGGTGTTTCTACAGCATATAAGTATATAAGCTTTAGTGCAGAAGGTTATTATAAAAACACTTATAATTTTGATAACTTGACAAATAAAACAGCGTTAAATAACGCCTCTTCAGGAGAAATTTATGCTCGAACTTACGGTGCAGATTTTTACGTAAAAGGACAATTGAAAAGGCATATGCTATGGTTAGCATATACTATTAGTAAAAGCGAAGAGAGAAGCTTAAACAGTGGCAATTATTCCTTGTCAGACCAAGACCAACGACATGAGTTTAAAACTGCTTTGATTTTAAATTTTAAGCCAGTAACGATTTCAGCAAATTATGTATTTGGTTCAGGATTTATGGATTTGGGAACTTATAACAGATTAGACTTAGCGCTAACTTATGAAAAAAAGCTAAAGAAGTTAAATTTTGAAATAGGTATTTCAGTACTCAATGTTACTAACACTAAAAATATTAAGTATTCAAATTTGTATAATTTCCCTAACAATAAAAGCATTTATTCTTCCGCCTTGGAAATAACACCTAATTTATTTTTGAATTTGTCTTTTTGATTTTTAATCAATCAAAATAAATGGTCTAATAATCAATTTTACTCTAAGCCTCCAATTACCTTAAATTCAGTACGTCTATTTATTGTGCGACCATCTTCATTTGTATTAGGTGCTTTTGGCATACTTTCTCCATAACCTTTAGCTGCTAACCTTCTTTCCGGAAGAGCCGATTTTGTCAAATAATCTACACAACTTTGCGCTCTTGCCTGAGATAGTTTTAAGTTAGACTCGTCAGAACCTACTGCATCTGTATGAGCAGAAAGTTCAACAATAATTAAAGGGTTTTCCTGCATTATTTTTACTAAACCATCTAATATTTTTTCTGAAGCACCCGTCAAATCTGACTTACCAAATTCATACAATATATTTTCTAATACATAGGCTTTTCCAACTTCTATTTTAGACATCATAGCATTCGAAAAAATAGTATCTTGATCTGCTGCTAAAGTTGAAAAATCAATGCCTTGAGTAGTGGAAAAATAACCGTCTTTTGTCACTTGAATTGCATAGTTTTTTGATAAATCTAAATCAAAATAAAAGCTTGGGTCTTTAGAAGAAATTTTTACTGCGCTCAATTCTTTTACTGTTCCATCTACCATTTTTTCTATCAAAGTAACTAAGGCATCATTTATTTTTTGGCTTTTTGAACTATCTTGATTATTGTACAAACTTCCAGTCGCAACAATTTGCATTTTAATCACTGATAAATCTTTTGTTATCGTATCTTCTTTTAACAGGTGTTTAGTTGAAACATATTCAAAAGATGAAGAAAACCCAGGTTTCACAACCTCTATTTTATAATCTTTGTCTGCTTTTAAATTAAAAAAGTATTCACCATTCTTAACGGCCATTTCTTCCACAAAAATTTCTTCCCCTTCTAAATTGATATTATACAATTTCACAGTAGATAATGCTACAATTATTTTTCCAGATTTCTTATTTTCGTTTTTAACAATAAATCCTTCTAAACCATAAACAAAGTCTCTAAAAGAATACAAATCATCACCCCTATATCTATGATCTATTAGAGTAGTCCCGTCTCTATTAGAAACAAAATAACCACTTGTTTTATTTGCTTGCCTTCTATAATATAAATCATCAGCAGAAGAGTTTAAAGGTTCTCCTACGTTTATAGGTTCTATCCATTGCATTTGACCATCTTCTGTACTTACAAAAATATCCATTCCGCCATATCCAGGGTGTCCGTTTGAACTAAAATAAAAAGAACTGTCTGCCGCATTATAAAAAGGACTTAACTCATCAAATTTTGTATTTATTAGCCCTTTCAATAATCTAGGTCCTTTAAAATCTCCTTTTTTTGTTCTTATAAAATACCAAATATCCATACCGCCATTACCACCATCCCTATCAGAAACAAAGTATACTATATCCCAATTGTCGCCAGAAGTACAAACTGTTGGTTGGGTAGATGTGAAATTTGGATTATTAATTTGCCTATTTAAAATAAATGATTCAGACCATGTATCATCTTCTTTTTGAGAAAAATAAATAGCACAAATTATTTCATCCACTTCATTGTTTTGACATTTACAGAAATACATTCTTTCCTCATCTTCAGAAATAGCTACATTTCCGGTCGATAATTTTTCATCATTAATACTTAAAGGCATTAATGTTCCTTCTTGCCATTCGCCAGCTATTTTTTTAGATTGAAAAATTTTGTAAGGGGGAATATCTTTCAATTTATCTATATAAACCAAGTGATCTTTGTTTAAAGAAGAATAATACATTACACTATCATTCAAAGGTGCTGGTGAAGATTCTTCATAAGCTGTATTTATTTTGCTTCCTAAATTGGCAATCTTTACTTTTACCGGGGTCCCAATATTTTTTATGGCTAATTCTGCCCCCTTAATTTCAATAGTTACTTTATCGCTCCAATTAATATCTTCTGTAGTTTTCTTTTCATCAGAAAAATAATCATTTTTAAATACTTGAAATTGAATTAGGGCTTCACTATATTTCCCATTTTGCTTTAAAGCTTGACCATAATAAAAACTCGCTTTATTGTAAATTAATCGATTTTCTTTTTCAATTTTTTTAAGCTTGTCTTTTGGACCTAATTTATAGTCTACAAATTTTTTAAACCATAATTCCGCATTGTTATAATCTTTTGCTTTTAAATAGGACATAGCCAACCAATATTTTGAATAGCGCCACGCAGGTTTTTCTCTAATAACTTCTTTATAATATTGGATAGCTGTATAATAATGCCCTTGAGCATATAATAAATCTCCCAATTTTTGTTCAGCTTTTGGACTAATAGCCGTTTCTCTATCTATTTGTGCTGAAACAGAACAGATGGTAAAAAATAAAGAACAAAAAAGTAAAAGTGTTTTCATAAATTAGTTGTTGTTAATTAACGTTTTCAAGCTATTCTTAAAACCTCCTTGCGGGTAAAGATTTGTTTGCTTTGTACGAACGAATACTTTCTCCAGTATAAGAAAGAGAAAGTTCAAATCCTCCACCGTATTTTGAAGCACTTTTTAAATCGGAAACATTAATATCGTAAGCTGCTCCTAGTCGAATGTTTCGAACTTCAATCTGAATCATAGTTGCAATGGCATCGTCTACTCTATATCTTGCGCCTAAATGAATACTAGATTTTTTTCTAAAGCCATCATTGAAATAATAAGAGAAAAATCCTCCTGCTAATATTTCCTGTGCTTCTCCTTGTCTCTGGTATAAAGCATCAGGTGAAAAAGATATTTTATCTGTAAAAAAGACTTCAAAGCCTAAATCTGCAGTGTATTTTCTTGGTAAATAATATTCTTCAGAGGCGTTAATAAAAGATTCTGAAGGCTGTCCCAAATGTGCTGTAGCAAAACCTACTTGCATTTTCACTCTTTTCGAAAAAGTAGATTTCCAATACAAGCCAACATTATAATCAAAATAGAAAAACGAGCCTCTTTCCATGTTTAAGATATCTGAACTTTGTCCTGTTCCACTATGACTAACGGCATTAAATTGGTCATAAAAAGTATAACCGTCTGAAGCTATACTTTTTTGAATGTAAGCTACTTGGGCTCCAAGCGAAAAACGGTGATTATTTTTTTTTCCAATACTTTTATGGTAAGCTATCGACAAAGCGGTATTTAAAATAGATAGGGAGCTTTCGCCAAACCTATCATTATAAAACACAAGTCCTATACCAAATTTATCTCCCTTTAACTGTCCTTCTAACAGCGGTAACTCTAAGGAGATTCCTGGTGTATTAAAAGACGACTTATTCAAAAAAGAACTCCATTGATTTCTATAGATAACGGACACTCTATAAGAGCCATCATTATTGGAAGTTAATGCAGGGTTTAAAGATTGATTAAAAGTATAGTATTGAGAAAAATGAGCATCTTGAGCACTGACAAAATATGAAAAACTCAAAATAAATATTAATAGAAAGTAGTTTTTTTTCATAGATTAGTTAGTTTTAAAAGCAGTTAATAGTTTTTAAAGATATAAATTTATAGCGAAAATAAAAATAGTGTGTAAATTTTATATTGGTGGTAAAAGGTTCTAGTAGTAAAATAGTTTACAAAAATCAATAACAAACGCTAAAAAATAAAAAAGATGTCTTACCACAAATATGAAAATAAAAATAAAGAAATAGCTGATATTGCTTATTCAATTGCAGTTTTAAATTGGGACCAAGAAACTTATATGCCTAAAAAAGGTGCTGAAAAAAGAGCCCAACAAATAGCAACACTTTCTGGAATTGCTCATAAAATGAGTACTTCTAAAAAACTAGGAAAACTACTAAAAAAGCTAAAAAAATCTAAAAAACTAAGTAAAATTGAACAAAAAAACATCAATTTAGGCTTAAAAGACTTCAAAACTGCTCAAAAATTTTCTACTGACTTTGTAATGAAAGAATCTAAAGCTATTTCAAAAGCTTTTCAAGCCTGGATAAAAGCTAGAGAAGAAGATGATTTTGAAATTTATATTCCTGCATTAACAGAAATTGTAAATATTCAACGAGAAAAAGCAGAAATACTAGGGTATAAAGATCATCCTTATAATGCCTTAATGAATGAATTTGAACCTGGAGCAACTGTTAAAGATATTGATACTTTATTTGCAGATGTTAAGAAAAACCTTAGTCCTTTTACAGAAAAAATATTTGCTAAAAACAAACCAGATAATAAATTTATGTTCCAACATTTTCCACATCAAAAACAATGGGATTTTGGTATGGATGTTTTAGCACAATTTGGGTTTGATTTTGATGCAGGAAGACAAGATTTATCAGAGCATCCATTTACTACCGGGTTTAATGCGCAAGACATTAGATTAACAACTAGAGTCGTAGAAGATAATTTTTATGACATGTTATGGTCTTGCATTCACGAAGGAGGGCATGGTTTGTATGAACAAGGTTTACCAACAGAACAGTATGGTATGCCGTGTGGTTCTGCTATTTCTTTGGGAATTCATGAAAGTCAATCTAGGCTGTATGAAAATAATGTAGGAAGATCTAAGGCCTTTTGGCAATCGAATTATCCTAAATTACAAGAACTTTTTCCTAAAAACTTTCAAAAAGTAAGTTTTAAAGCGTATTACAAAGGAATAAATATAGTTGAACCTTCTTTAATAAGAACAGATGCCGATGAGTTAACATATCACTTTCATATCATGATAAGATATGATATTGAGAAAAGGTTAATTGAAGGAAGTATTGAAGTTAAAGACTTAGCTAAAGAGTGGAATGCTGCGTATAAAAAGTATTTAAATGTAGATGTTCCTTCAGATAAAGTTGGTGTTTTACAAGATGTACATTGGGCACATGGTGGTTTTGGTTATTTTCCTACTTATAGTTTAGGAAGTTTTTATGCTGCACAATTTTTCAAGAAAGCAAAAGAAGATATTAAAGACTTAGAAAAAGAAATTGAAAACGGAAACATGCGGCCACTTCTAACCTGGTTAAGAGAAAATATTCACCAATACGGTAAATTCTATTCTGCCCAAGAAGTTTGCGAAAAAGCAACTGGTGAAAAATTGAACTTTAAATATTTCATGGAGTATGTTGAAGAGAAATATGGAGAAATTTATTCTTTGTAGGTTGAATCAATCCTTCATCTTAAAAGAAGCAACTACTTTCTCTATTACGTCAGAATACTTTTGTTTTCTATCGTAACTTCTTGTCCAAACTACTAATTGGTAGTAATTGTTTTTTGATTCATAGGTGTTATGCCAGTAAAATATTTTTTCACTATCCATATCGCCCATTAGTTCTAGCTTGATACTATTTGCTGTTTTTACAGAATCTGTTACCAATAAATTAGTCAATTCTTTAAAATTTCTAAGAACACCTATTCCTTCTTGCTGGTATTCTACAAGCGTTTTATTTTCTTTAGCTTCTCTTACAACTATACCATAAGTATTTCTGTATTTACTTTTAAATTGATAATAAGCATAGGGTGCTAAATCACTTGTTTCTAAAAGCCAATCGGGTAAATAAATTTCAATATGGGCATTTTCTATTTCTCTAAATTCTCCAGTATAACCTCCACAAGAAGATAATATCAATGTCATTATTATAGCAACGAAAAAAATCTGTTTCATAAAAGGGTATTTAGGTAGGGATCTTTATAGTTTTGTCAATAATTATAGTTCTACAATTTCTGCTCTAAGACCAACACTTATAGCTCCTTGCAGCGGATTAACTCTCATGTCTTGAATTATTTCAAATACATAGTTTCCGGTATCTTTTAGTTCATAAGAAATTGGATATTGGACAATGCAAACATCCCCGCTACAGTCACCATACCATTTGCCGTTTGGTTCAGAAAGTGGAATGTTTATATGGATAGTTTCTTTTTCTCCTTGTGGGTTTTGAACTAAAGCTTTTAATAATAGATTTCTATAAGGGAACAAAGAAGAATGTCTAAAATTTACGAATAACTTTTTTTCTAGCAAGTCGCTGTTAACAATTTCAAAAGAAATAGCATTGTCATAAAACCAAGCTTGATCTATTAAGTCTGTATTTTTTTCAAAATATCTAGACTTGTCGCAAGAGCTTAAAAACGAAACAACAACAAGAATAACTAGCAATCCAATTTTTTTCATAATGCAAAATTAAATAAAAAAACCCTGACATTTCTGACAGGGTTTCAATTTATAATTTTTAAAAAGACTATTTAGCTAGTTTAGCAATTTCGTCTTCCAAAATATATTCATCTCCTTCAACGTATCCAGTATGTCTGTATACAATTTCACCTTCTTGGTTTAGTAGCAAAGTAAATGGAACTGTCTGAAAATTTAATGCTCTTTTTAAATCTGAATTAGAATCTAGTAATACTTCAAAATCCCATCCTTGACCATTTATATAAGCTTTTACTTTTGATGCACTTCTAGAGTCGTCAATAGAAATAGCAACTAATTCTACATCATATTTATCTACCCATTCTTCATAAATTTCAGCAATATTATTTAATTCTTTTTTACAAGGCGTACACCAAGTAGCCCAAAAACTAATAACAGTAATTTTGTCATTGCCGCTATATTTTGAAATATCTACCCCACTACCCGATAAATCTTTTATTTCTATACTAGGTAATTTTTGACCTTTCGATTGGGCAAAGTTTGTACTTGCCATTAAGAACAAGAATACAAATAAAGCTAATAATGTCTTTTTCATGGTTTTATATTTTTAAGGCGTTTTTAGATAAAAACTAAATGATAGTTATTAATAAACAATCTTTATGCCAAACTAAAATGTTTTGATTTTGTTCCAAATTTAATCAATAAATAATATTGTTTGTTATTTTTACAATATTCTTTTAAAGATTTTGTGTCTATTTAACTTTATAAGGTCGCTTATTTTTTAATTGTAAGAAGACGCTAAGCTTACCTTCTTATAATAAACAAAAAAGAACTATGAATAAATGTAACACTAACAAAATCTATAATAAACAACCAAAATAATGAAAAAAATAGCACTGTTAATACTGCTTGCTTTTGTAAGTGATAGTTCATACGCTCAAGGATATTTCTCTGGAGACTTAGAATTAAGAAGTGATTTTTATGTTAGAGACACTTCTATAAATACCATAGGCGCTCAATATGACCACTTAAAATCTTCCATGGATTCATGGTTCTCCTCAAATTACCGTAATGAAAAATGGGGATTAGAAGTTGGACTAAGAATGGACTTTTTTGTAAACTCTAGATTGCATAATCCAACTGGGGATGCTTTTACTAAAGTAAAACTAGGTAATTTTTTCATTAAGAAACAAATCAACAAATTAACAGTTACAGGAGGACATTTCTATGATCAGTTTGGTTCTGGAATTGCTTTTAGATCTTATGAAAATCGATTTTTAGGAATTGATAATTCTATTTTTGGTATTCATGCCAAGTATGATTTAACAAAAAATATAGCAATAAAAGCTTTTGGCGGTTTAAGAAACGACCGATTATCTGATAAGGCAATAGGAACAAGTGGCGCATTTATTAAAGGATTAAATGCAGAAGGCAATTTTAAAATAGGAGAACATCTTACCTTAAACCCAGGAATTTCTTTAGTAAACAGAACCATTAGTCAAGAAGATATGAAAGATATCGTTGAAAATATTAACAATAAACCAAATTTTGAAGATCGTTTTTTACCTGTTCACAATAACTATATATTTTCAGGATACAATAATTTAAACTTTAAAAAAATTAGCTGGTACGTAGAAGGTGCTTATAAAACAAAAGAAGCTATAGTTGGTCTTGACGGAGAATTAATAGATAAGCCTGGTAACATATTGTTTACAAGCTTAACTTACTCTACGAAAGGGTTTGGTATAACGGGACAATTTAAAAGAACAGAAAATTTTCAATTTAGAGACTCTCCTTTATCTGAAAGTGGTATAATTAAAGGGGCTTTAAATTTTTTACCGCCAATAAACAAACAGCATTCTGTGAGGTTAGTATCTAGGTATTCGCCAGCAGCTCAAGAAATAGGAGAAGTAGCGTTTTCTTTGGATTTCACAAAAAAAATCAGTAAAAAATTAGGCTTTCAATTTACAGCATCAGAAATTCACGGCTTAGACGTAAGCTTTAAACATTGGGCAAAAACAACACTATTTAGAGAATTAACAGCAGAATTAGACTTTAAAGCAAGCAAAAAATTAAAAGGAGATGTTGGTTTTCAATTTGTACAATACAGTACAGAGTTTTATGAATTTCACAAAGGAACAGCAAATGAAGTGTTGGTTTACACTCCTTACTTAGAGTTGGTTTATAAAATTGATAGAAAAAAATCTTTACGAGCTGAATTACAATACCAACATACAGTTAAAGATTTTGGACAATGGGCTTTTGCGTTGTTAGAATTCAGCATGGCGCCTAATTTTACAATTTCCGTTTCTGACCAATGGAATATTAAAAAAGGACCAAATGACGCCAGTAAAAATAACGAACATTATTATTCAATTTTTACATCTTACACGCATAAAGTTACTCGTTTTTTTGCTTCTTATGTTCGCCAGGTAGAAGGCATTGTTTGTACTGGAGGTGTTTGCAGAATAGAACCTTCTTTTAACGGTGTAAAAGTGGGTATGAATACAAGTTTCTAAAATAAAAAATTATGAAAAATTATAAATCAATTTACTTATTAGTAATCGCATTCTTCTTGGTAATGAGTGCTTGTAAAGAATTAGACCAGCCAATAGTTTTAAACCCTTCTCAAGAGGCTTTAGTTGATACTATTTATATTTCTACTACTACTATTGCGCCTTCTCCAAAAAATGTTTTAATGGAAGAATTTTCAGGCGTGAAGTGCCCAAATTGTCCCATAGGAAATGCTAAAACAAAATTAATTCATAGTGAAAATCCAACTAGAGTAAATTTAGTAACCGTACACTCAAAAGCATTGGCTTCTCCTTTTTCGGGAGATCAAGACTTAAGGTGTGCTGATGCAGATGAATTAGTATCGGTACTCGGACCGCTTGGTGCAAAACCGTCAACATTTATAAATAGAAGTAAACTTCAAGACCCAACAAAAATTGTAATCTCAGGCGACCCAGCAGGTTTAGCACAATGGCAACCGTTTGTCGAAACGGAGTTAAATAAAATTGTTCCTATAAAAATGACGCTGGATATAAAATATATAGATGTAGAAGACAGAAAATTCAGATATGGCATAACATTAGCATTTTCTGAAGCTATGGAAAATATTAATTTAGGATTTCTTTTAACAGAAAGTGGTATGGAAACAGACCAATTAGACGGGATAGTACATTTAGAAGAATATGAACATGAATATGTATTAAGAGACTTTATTACATCTATTTTAGGAGAAGGTCTTACTGAAGAAATTGTTGCAAATACTGTTGTTGTCAAAGAGTTTGAAATAGACTTAGACGACTTTGAAGCCCAGTCAGACGGAAGATATACCAACCCAGTAGATTGGAAAATATACAACATGGACCTAGTAGCATTTATCAGAGGTTCTAATGATGAAATTATTCAATCTACAAGTATTGAGCTATAGAATATTAGTTTCTGTATACTATATTATACTATTTCTAATATAAATCTCATTCTTTATTCAATTAAGCTTTTTCAGTTTTGTATATTTGTAGTTCACTAAAACTATGAGATGTTGTTGTTTCATGTTTTATTGCAAATAAATATAAAAAATGAAGATTTCGTACAATTGGTTGAAAGACTATATAAATATTGATTTACCAGCTACAGAAGTAGCCGATATTCTAACAAATACTGGCTTAGAAGTAGAAAAAATACACGAGTATATTTCTATTAAAGGTGGTTTAGAAGGTTTGGTAGTTGGTTTAGTAACCAGCAAAGAACAACACCCAAATGCTGATAAGCTTTCTGTAACAAAAGTTGATATAGGAACAGGCGAAGAACTTTCTATTGTTTGTGGTGCACCAAATGTTGCCAAAGGACTAAAAGTTATTGTTGCAACGATAGGTACAACACTTTACGATGGTGAAGATTCTTTTAAAATAAAAAAATCTAAACTAAGAGGCGAACTTTCTGAAGGAATGATTTGTGGTGAAAGTGAAATTGGTTTAGGTGCTGACACTTCAGGAATAATGGAATTACCAGCAGATACTGAGATTGGTATGTTAGCTAAAGACCTTTTTAAAGTAAAAGAAGATACTATTTTTGAAATTGGCTTAACGCCAAATCGTTCAGACGCAATGGGTCATGTAGGCGTAGCTAGAGATATTGCGGCTGCTTTAAATGTTTTTAATAAAGAAAAAGCTTCTTACCATTACCCACAATTTACTCTGCCAGAAAAAGTTTCTAGCAATAAAAAAATTGAAGTAATTGTAGAGGATGCCGAAAATTGTCCAAGATATGCTAGTATTTTAATAGGCCATGTGGAAGTTAAAGATTCTCCAAAATGGTTACAAGATAAATTAAAAGCTATTGGATTAAAACCAGTAAACAACATTGTAGATATTACTAATTTTGTCTTAAAAGAATATGCTCAAGCATTGCATGCTTTTGATGCAGACGAAATAATTGGAAACAAGATAATCATAAAACAAGTTAGCGATAAAACTAAATTTACTTGTTTAGATGGCGCTGAAATTGAATTAAGTTTAGAAGATTTAATGATTTGTAACGAAAAAGAACCAATGTGTATAGCAGGGGTTTTTGGCGGTGTTAAATCTGGTGTAAAAAGTAGTACAAAAACAATATTTTTAGAGTCAGCTTATTTTAATAGTCAATCTATAAGAAAAACTTCTATAAGACATAAGCTACAAACAGATGCTGCCAGTAGATACGAAAAAGGAGCAGATCCAAATATTAATATTGAGGCTTTAAAAAGAGCAGCTTCCTTAATTTGTGAATTAGCAAATGGACAAATAATTTCTGATATACAAGATTTTTATCCAAAGAAAATTGAAGATTTTAAGGTAGACTTTAGATATTCTAGATTAAACCAGTTAACAGGCGTAGATATTTCAAAAGATATTGTCAAACAAATTTTAAAGGATTTAGAAATTGATGTTTTAGCAGAAAACGAAGATATTTTGTCGCTAGCAGTAAAACCTTACAGAGCAGATGTTTTAAGAGAAGTAGATGTTATAGAAGAAGTAATGAGAATTTATGGTTTCAATAATATTGAAACACCAACTACTGTACATTCTACTTTAAGTTTTGGTAAAGGAATTGATAAAAACTTCTTAAAGAGTGCTATTTCTGATAATTTAAATGGTTTTGCTTATAGTGAAATAATAACCAATTCAATTTCTAAATCTGCTTTTTATAATGAAGAAGCTAAAAAGAATTTAGTAAAATTGCAAAATAGCATGACCGCAGAACTAGATATCATGAGAAGCACATTGCTTTTTGATGGTTTAGAAGTTTTAGCATATAACATCAATAGAAAAATGCCCAATTTGAAGTTTTTCGAATTTGGTAGTATTTACAATCAAGATTATAGTCAAGATGAAAAACTAGTGCTTTTTCAAACAGGGTTTGACAAAGAACAAAATTGGAAGCGAAAAGCAGAAAAATCAAATTTTTATCATTTATTGACAACAGTAAAGGCTATTTTAAGGCAAATGAAGGTAAAAGACTATGATATAGTCGAAATAGAAAACAATTCTTTTGAATATTGCGTAAACCTAGTAAGGAATGAAAAGGTTTTAGCAATTATAGGTTTAGTAGATGAGCAAATTTTAAAAGCACAAGAAATTAAACAAGAAGTATTTTTTGCAGAAATGGACTGGGACTTAATTTTGAAAATTTATAAAAAGAGTAAAGTAAAATATATTCAAGTATCTAAATTCCCAGAAGTTAAAAGAGATTTGGCTTTGGTTTTAGATGAAAACATTTCATTTGAAACCATTAAAAGTCATATATTTAAGTCTGCCAAAAAATATTTAACAAACATAGAGTTGTTTGATATTTACAGAGATGTAGATAAAATAGGAGAAAATAAAAAGTCCTATGCTGTTAGTTTAACTCTGTTAAATAAGGATAAAACTTTAATTGATAAAGAAATTGATAAAATAATTGCAAAAATAGTACGTACTTTGCAGAACGAAACAAATGCAACCATTAGAGGATAAACATATCATAGATAGTGGTGAAATGGCGGAAAGAATTGCTGTACTAAGAGGAAAAGTACAGGAATTACTTGAAAACAGTGACACTTTAGCATCTTCTGAGGCCCATTCAAAATATAATGATGAATTGGTAGAAGAGAATATAATGCTAAAAAAACAATTAGTAGAAAATAAAGAGGATACTAGTCTAGCTATTTTAAACAATCTAGAAGAAGAAAACACTTCTCTAAAGAAAGAAATTGATGAATTAAATAATAGGGAGAATATTTCTTCAAATGATGAAATAGTGCAAGAAAACATCATGTTAAAAAAACAACTTGACAACAGAAAAACAACAATAAAAGAACTCGATTTAAAACTTGAAATGTTAAAACTGCCTAAATCTTTGAGAGAGGAAACTAGGGGTAACATAAAAAGTGATGAATTGAAAAAGATAATAACCGAGTATATAAAAGAGATAGACAAGAGTATTGCATCGCTTAACATAGAGTAATGGAGGAAGAAGAAACTATAAATATTAATCTAATTATAGCAGATAGACCTTATCCGTTAAAAATTAAAATATCTGAAGAAGAAGATATTAGAATTGCGGCTAAGGAAATAAATCAAAAAGTAAAAGACTTTCAAAAGTCATACAGTGCTAAAGACAAGCAAGATTATCTTGCCATGTGTTCATTAATGTATGGGGTAGAAAGTGTTACGAATAAAAAAGTATCCGCTTCCGTTGATCTTGAAATAGATGATGAAATAACAAAGTTTGAAGATTTTTTAAAGAAATTTTAAAACGTTGAAGTAAATTCTCCTTTTTTACATACTCCATTTTTTAACTAACTAAAATCTTAAAATGGAATTAACAGTGCCAATTATAATAGGTGTTATAACCTTAATTATAGGCTTTTTTGCAGGAAAAACAATTTCCGGAAACAAAGCCAAATTAATAGAAGACGCAGCAAAAAAAGAAGCTGAGCTATTGCTTTCAAAAACAATTACAGAAGTAGAAACTATTAAAAAGACTAAAGCTCTAGAAGCTAAAGAATACTTCTTAAAGAAACGTTCTGAATGGGATGAAGAAAGAAATAGAAGAAAACAAAAACACCAAGAAAGAGAAAATCAGGTAAAACAACAAGAAAACGAGTTAAAAGACAAACTTAAACAGATAAGTATAAATGCTGAAGAAAACGTTCAAGAAGCTAAAAAAATTGATTCTTTAAAAACTAATTTTACTGAGCAGTTAAATCTTTTAAATACTAGAAAAGAAAAGCTTAACAAACAACATGAAGAATTTGTTCAGCAACTAGAAAAAATCTCTAATCTTTCTGCTGTTGAGGCAAAAGAAAAATTAATAACCACTTTAAAAGACGATGCCAAAAATGATGCTTTAGCACATGTAAAATCTATAATGGATGAAGCAAAAGCTAATGCGAGTAAAGAGGCTAAAAAAATTGTAATTCAAACCATTCAAAGAACTGCAGCAGAGCATTCAATTGAAAACACAGTTTCTGTATTCAATCTAGAATCTGACGATCAAAAAGGTCAAATTATTGGTAGAGAAGGAAGAAATATTAGAGCATTGGAAGCTGCTACTGGTTGTGAAATTGTTGTAGATGACACACCTGAAGCAATAATTATTTCAGGATATAATCCTATTCGTAGAGAAATTTGTAGATTATCTTTACAAAGATTAACAGCAGATGGAAGAATTCACCCAGCAAGAATTGAAGAAGTAGTTAAAAAAACGGAGAAACAATTAGAAGAGCATATTAGAGATATAGGACAAAGAACAGTTATTGATTTAGGTATTGCTGGTCTTCATCCTGAATTGGTAAGATATGTAGGGAGAATGAGATTCCGTTCTTCTTATGGGCAAAATTTATTACAACACTCTAGAGAAACAGCTAACTTATGTGCAACTATGGCAGCAGAAATGGGATTAAATCCCAAATTGGCTAAAAGAGCTGGCTTACTACATGATATAGGAAAAGTCCCAGAAGAAGATTCTGAACTATCTCACGCGCTTTTGGGAATGAAATTGTGTAAGAAATATGGCGAGCATGATGCTATTTGTAATGCAGTAGGAGCTCACCATGATGAAGTAGAAATGGAATATGCTATTGCACCAATTGTACAAGCTTGTGATGCTATTTCTGGTGCTAGGCCAGGTGCTCGTAGAGAAGTAGTTGATCGTTACCTAGAAAGAATTAAAGAACTAGAAGACTTAGCTTTAGATTTTGAAGGAGTAGAAAAAGTTTATGCTATTCAAGCAGGGAGAGAATTGAGAGTAATTGTTGAAAGTGGAAAAGTAACTGATCAACAAGCTGAAAATTTATCTTTTGAAATTTCTCAAAAAATAGAAAAAGAAATGACTTATCCAGGGCAAGTTAAAGTGACAGTAATTAGAGAAATGCGTTCTGTATCTGTCGCTAGATAAATAAAGAAGTATCAGCAAATTTTTTAAAAATCCTTTACTAAAAAGTAAGGGATTTTTAATTTTATTTAAGCACTTTAAAATAACATATAAAGAACTAACTTTGCATAAAATCAAACCGCATGCGAATAGGAATCATAAAAGAAACTAAAACACCACCTGACTCTAGAGTTTTGTTGACGCCAACACAATGTAAAGAGTTAACAACTAAATATCCTCAACTTGAAATTTTTGTTCAACCTTCATTATCAAGGTCTTACAAAGATGAAGAATATACTCAAGCGGGTATTCCTTTGAAAGAAGATTTATCGGATTGTGACGTTTTAGTTGGCGTAAAAGAGCAGGCAATAGAGACTTTGATCCCCAATAAAAAATATTTTTTCTTTTCTCATACAGCAAAAGAACAAGAATATAACAAACCACTCTTACGAGCTATTATAGCTAAAAATATTCAATTAATAGATTATGAATATCTTACAGATACTTCCGAAAAACGAGTTATTGCTTTTGGACGATGGGCAGGCATAGTAGGTGCGCATAACGGGATATTAACATGGGGTAAAAGAACAAAAAGATTTGAACTAAAAGCTATGAATGAATGCAAAGATTTTGCGGAGGCTCAATCTTATTACAACAAAGTAGACTTAGGAAATATTAAAATAGTACTTACCGGATCGGGAAGAGTAGCAAATGGCTCTGCGGAAGTTTTAGATAAAATGAAAATCAGAAAAATTTCTTCAAAAGAATTCTTAACAAAAGAATTTAATGAAGTAGTTTATTGCCAATTAGAAACATCTGAAATGTTTGAAAAATATGCAAATAGCTCTTTTAATAAAGATTTTTACAAAGACCCTGAAGCTTATATTTCAAGCTTTGAAAAATTTACTAAAGTTTCAGACTTAATGATTAACGGAATTTATTGGGACAATAGAGCTCCAGCATTTTTTAGTAAGGAAGACATGACGAAGAACGATTTTAAAATTCAAGTGATAGCAGATATTACTTGTGACATCGCTCCAGATTCTTCTATTCCTTCTACTTTGTTTGCAAGTACTATTGCTAAACCAAACTTTGGTTATAATGTAACTACAGAAAAAGCAACAGAACCATTTATCGAAGGCGTAGTCGATATGATGACGGTAGATAATTTACCAAACGAATTACCAAGAGATGCCTCTGAAGATTTTGGAAATCAATTTATGAATCATGTAATTGAAGAATTAATAAATGATGGTGAAATGATTCATAAAGCATCTATTAGTACAAAAGAAGGTAAATTAAATAAGCCATTTGTATATTTGGCCGATTATATTAACATTTAAAACAAACAATTAAAGACTAAAGACATGTACGCATTTAAAAAAATAATGATTGCTCTTGATCTTACGGAAATGGATCAATACATTTTAAGCTATTTAGAAGGTTTAAGCAAGTTTGTAGAAGCAGAAAAAATCTACTTCATTAATATACAAAAAGAGTTAGATATTGATGCTGAAACTAAAAGTTTAATGGGAGTAGATAATAATGTTGCCTTAGACGAACATGTTGTTTCTTTGATGCAAGAATCTGTAAAAAACTTTTTTCCATCTTATGGAGAATTCGAATGTGAATTTGATGTTGCTGAAGGTAGTTCTTCAACTGAAATTTTAAGATGGACAAAAATGAAAAGTTCTGATCTAGTAATAATGGGCAAAAAAAAGAAGTTGAAAGGAGAAGGGATTATGCTTCAACAAATAGCTTCAAAAATAAATTGTTCTATTCTATTGATTCCAGAAGGCTACAAAAAGTTTAAATTACAAAAAGTATTTGTACCTGTTAACTTTACAAAACAAACAAATTTAGCATTGGAAGAAGCAATTTCAATGCAAGATAAAACAACCCAAAAACTTAAAATATATTGTCATCATTATTATGAATTACCGCTTGGTCATGAAAAATCAGGTAAAACAGATGCTGAATTTACCGCTATAATGGATAAAAATGCTTCGAAGAAATTTATTCAAATGAAACATGACTTAAGTATAAAGACAGCGGAATTCAATTATTCTGATGATCTTTTAAAAGAAGGAAATATTGCTAAAGAATTAGTAAAAAAAGCTAGAGATTATAGGGCTGATTTGATTATAATGGCTGAAAAGAGTAAAACTTTAGCAGCACAACTTTTCTTAGGTAATACAACTAAGAAAATGATTATAAACCTTAAAAAGACCCCTTTATTAATCGTTAAAAATAAAAATGAAACTTTTGATTTTTGGGATTTCTTCTCAAAAATGTAAAAAGTTTATCTTCTTAGTTTAAAGTCTATTTTTTAAAGTTTATTTAAACTTTTACAAAAATTGGCATTCTAATTGATTATAAATACTTAAACGAATAATTATGAAAAAGTTAATTTTATTATTAGTGCCCATTTTGTTATTAAGTGCCTGTAAAACCTATGTACCTTTTACCAATAAACTAAAAACAGATAATAGGTGGAATGAATCTGACCTTAAGCAAATTCAATTTTATTTATCGAATACAATTACACTTCATAGACAATTGGGTAATTCTGAAACTAAAATAGAATCTGGCGTAATAAAAACGATAGATGGTAAAAAGATTGAACAAATAATTATTAAAAAAGGAACTCCAGGAATAGTCAGCAATTTAGCCGATCAAAAAAGAATGGCAGTAAGCTTTGAAATAGATGATGAGCATTTTTTAACTTTTGGGTCTTACAAAAATAGGGGTGGTAGATATTATTTAATGCTAAAAGAATATCAAAAAGATAAGTGGTCAAAAGTAACTTATGTACAAAAAGAATTTTACACCTCTCCAGAATCTTTACAAGGGTTTTTGCAAGTAGATATTAAGAAAATCAAAAAAGAAGAAAGAAACCAAAGAGTTGTTAGTGGTCGAAAATTATAACAACAAAACAAAATAAAAAAGCTTCCATGAAATTTCATCGAAGCTTTTTTATTTACTGTGGAAAAACCAAGCGCTTTTAGTTTAAAAATATTTAGCTTTACATCTTAAATTTATCCTACTATGAGTGATTCTATAAAACATGAATGCGGAGTTGCATTTGTAAGGCTACTAAAACCTCTTCAACACTACATAGACAAGTACGATACAGCTGCTTATGCTATTAATAAAATGTACTTATTAATGGAAAAACAGCACAACAGAGGTCAAGATGGAGCAGGGATAGTAACACTAAAATTAGACACAGAACCTGGTGAAAAATATATCAGTAGATTGCGTAGTATAGAAAAGCAACCTATTCAAGATATTTTTAAACAAATATTTAAAGATTACAACGATAAAAAGGCTTTAAAAAATGGCAGACTTAAAAATGCCAAATGGTTAAAGAAAAATATTAATTCTGTTGGTGAAATGTACTTAGGTCATTTAAGGTATGGAACACACGGGAAAAACTCCAAACAGTCTTGCCATCCCTTTATTAGAAAAAATAATTGGCGTTCTAGAAACTTAGTTGTAGCAGGAAATTTTAATTTAACTAATGTTGATGAATTAATATCGTTCTTAATTGAAATTGGACAACACCCAATTGAAGATAGAGATACCGTAACGGTAATGGAAAAAATTGGTCATTATTTAGAGTCTGAAGTACAAAGTATTTTCGATAAATATAAACCCGAAGGTTATTCTAGAAAAGAATTAACAGATATTATTGAAAAGGAAATTAACATCAAAAAAATATTACAAGCCTCTGCTAAAGATTTTGATGGCGGTTATGTAATGGCTGGAATGATTGGACATGGAGATTCTTTTATTTTAAGAGATCCAAACGGAATAAGACCAGCTTTTTATTATCAAGATGAAGAAAAAGTAGTGGTTGCCTCTGAAAGACCTGCAATTCAAACAAGTTTTAATGTTCCTTTTGAAACGATTAAAGAAATTCCTCCAGGTCAAGCATTAATAATTAAAAAAGATGGAACAGTTTCTTTTGAACAAATTTTAGAAGCTAGAGAACAACTTTCTTGTAGTTTTGAAAGAATTTACTTTTCTAGAGGAACAGATAAAGAGATTTATTCTGAAAGAAAAAATTTAGGTCATCTATTGACTGAAACTATTTTAGAGAAAGTAAATTACGATTACGAAAACACCGTATTCTCATTTATTCCAAATACGGCAGAAACTGCATTTTACGGAATGGTTAAAGGTGTAGAAGAGCATATCAATAAACATAAAAAGGAAGTCATTGAAGCTAATCCAACATTAGCAGGAAAAGAATTAGAAACACTTCTAAACTTAAGTCCAAAAGTAGAAAAAATAGCTATTAAAGATGTTAAAATGAGGACTTTCATTGCTTCAGACTCTTCAAGAGACGAAATGGTTTCGCATGTTTACGACATTACTTATGGTGCTATAAATTCTCATAAAGATACCTTGGTGATTATTGATGATTCTATTGTAAGAGGAACCACTTTACAAAAAAGTATTTTATCTATTTTAGATCGTTTAAAACCTAAAAAAATTATTGTCGTTTCTTCTGCTCCACAAATTAGATATCCAGATTGCTACGGAATAGATATGAGTATTTTACAAGGATTTATTGCTTTTAGAGCATTAGATGCTTTAATAATAGAAAATGGATTGTCTCACAAAAAAGATGAAGTTTACGAAAAATGTAGACTAGCATTTGAAAACGGAACAGCTACAGAAGTAAACTACCTAAAAGAATTATACGATTTATATACGGCAGAAGAAATTTCAGCTAAAATATCTGAAATTGTAAAACCAGAATGCGTTAATGCAGATGTAGAAGTTGTTTACCAAACAATTGAAAACTTGCATACTGCTTGCCCAAATCATTTAGGCGATTGGTATTTTACTGGAAAATTCCCTACGAAAGGGGGAAATAGAGTAACTAATAGAGCATTTATGTACTTTATGGAAGGGAAAGAGAAAAGAGCTTATTAGAAGATAAGTATTGAAAATTCTGTTGAAGTTCGTACTTTACAAATGCGCGCCAGACAAGTTATTTATGCTTCTGCCTCTTCAGTTTCTTGCTGGAAAGTCCCATTACTAATATCTTCAATAAAATTCAAGACTTGCTCGCCACCATTTCCTTTGGCGGAAGAAGTAATAAAAGACATCGGTAATTCATCCCAAGTTTTCAATAATTCAGCTTGGAAAGCTTTACGGTTGTTTCTATTTTTTTTAGGATGATCATTTTTTGTATAAACAATTACAAAAGGGATTTGTCTTGAACCCATCCAATTTATAAAATCTAAATCTATTTTTTGTGGTGGGATTCTAGAATCTATCAATTGAAAAACATAAGTTAAAGATTTACGGTTTGCCATATAGTCCTTAATCATATTCATCCATTTTACTCTATTCGTTTTGGATGTTTTTGCATAACCATAGCCTGGTAAATCTACCAAATGCCATTCGCTATTAATATCAAAAAAGTTTATGCATTGCGTTTTACCTGGCGTATTAGACACTTTAGCTAAAGCCTTTCTTTGCGTAATCATGTTTATTAAAGAAGATTTCCCCACATTTGAACGACCAATAAAGGCATATTCAGGAAAATCTGACTGTGGACATTTCCGCCAATCTACATAACTTAAAATATATTTTGCTGTATTTACTTTCACTAAATATGGTTCTAAAAGAACGTTTACTATTGAATCTTCCCTCAATAATTTATACAATATTGATTATTTAATCACTAAATAAGATTAAATTTGTGTAAAATTACACATTTTGGCTAAAACAGTAACACCTTATAATAAAAAGAACGAAACCAAAAAAGAACAGGTTGAAGATATGTTTGACAACATTGCACACAACTATGACTTTTTAAATCATTTACTTTCTGCAGGTATAGATAACACTTGGCGTAGAAAAGCCATTAAACATATTGCTACTTACCAACCTAAAATTGTAATGGATATGGCTAGTGGAACAGGAGATTTTGCAGTAGACACTGTCAAAATAATTAAATTAGACAAGCTAGTTGCATTAGATTTAAGCGACAAAATGCTTGAAGTTGGTAGACAAAAATCTATTAAAAAAAGCATAAAAAATATAGATTGGGTAAAAGGAGATTCAGAAGATTTATCTTTTGAAGACAATACTTTTGATGCTATGACCGTTGGATTTGGTGTAAGGAACTTTGGAAATTTAGAAAAAGGACTTTCAGAAATGAGAAGAGTATTAAAAGATGGTTCGCCATTGGTTGTATTAGAAGTTTCTGAACCAGATAATTTCCCAATGAAACAAATTTTTGGCATTCATTTTAACTATATACTACCATTTGTAGGGAAAGTATTTTCTAAAGATAGTAGAGCTTATACTTATTTACCAGAATCTGTGCAAGCTTTTCCTAGAGGAAACGACTTTGTAGAAATATTAAAAAAAGTAGGTTTCAAAAAGATTGAATATAAAGCATTAACTTTTGGAATTTGTGCCATGTACACATGCGAAAAATAATTTTATTTACCATAATATTGATTGGATTTGCTACAGCAAATGCTCAAATGAATTATATTGCCAAAGGTAGCAAGTTAATTTATTTTGGAATTTCTATGGGTGTAAATATAGCAGATTACACGATTGTAAGAAAGCCAAAAATTGATGCGCAGAATACAGATAGCATCAGATTAGTAAGCACCAAATTTGGACCAGGCTTTAATTTAGGAATTATTACCAATTTACAGTTTCATAAATATATGGACTTACGTTTTGTACCTTCATTAAGCTTTTCTGACAAGCAAATTAGATTCACAGACATTGACAATAAGGTAGTAGAAAAAAAAGTATCTTCAATATATCTTTCATTTCCACTAACATTTAGATATAAGTCTAAACCAATAAAAGATTTTAGATTCTTTGTATTAGGGGGGTTAAGATATAATTTTGATTTGAATGCAATTACTAACGGTAGAAATAATGCTGATCAAATATCGGTAAGTCCACATGATTTCGGAGGAGAATTAGGATTTGGCTTTCAAATATTTTTTCCAACATTTGTATTCTCTCCAGAAATAAAAGTCTTCCATAGTTTTATGGACATCAAGCAAAATAATGATGGCTTAATTTATAGTAGGTCTATAGATAAACTATTTTCTAGAATATTTTCTTTCACTATTAATTTAGAAGGGTAGTCTTATTTATTGAGTTATAATATTACAGATAAAACCGTATTTTTGGTCTAAACATTTTAACAATGCCACTTATTTTAGACATAGTAAAATCTCATTTCCAACTAAAAGCTTGGCATATTACAGAAGATGTTTCATTTTTTGAAGAAAAGATAGTTTTATATGACTCAGAAAAAGAAATACTCAGTAGAATTCAAAGAGATACTAGAAAATTGCAATGGCTTTCTGCTAGGTATATTCTAAAGCAATTGACTAATAATAAAGAAGTTATTAAAAACAAACATGGCAAACCGTTTTTAAAATCTAAGAATGGATATATTTCCATTTCTCATTGTCAAAATTATGCGGTAGCTATTTTTTCCAAAGAACTAAATGTTGGAATAGATATAGAACCCCAAAGAGAAAAGGTTATTCGTGTTGCAGATAAGTTTTTAAGTGAAAAAGAGCTTTCCTATATTGAAAAAGAAAATGAGGTAAAACATTTAATAACTTCTTGGGCTATGAAAGAAGCTGCATTCAAATGGTATGGAAGAGAATATATTTCTTTTAAAGATGATATTCATATAGCATCATATAATTACAAGGATAAACTTTCTCGAATTAGAGTAAAGGTTGTTTCACCCAAAACCACTTATAAACTACGCGCTTTTCATTTAAATGTAGAAAACCATTCATTAGTTTTTTGTTTTGGAAAAAAAGATTTAGACAATTTATTCCTTTAATTTTCAAGAAAAATTACTACCGCACGTATAATGCGTTTTACTAATCTATTTTTGCAGTATATTATTTAAATAGTTGTTAAAGTTTACTAAACCAAATTGAAAATTTCTACTTTAAATATAAATTATTAACTTTACATAAAATAAAATAAAATGGCTGATTCAGAAAAACAAAAAGCATTAAAATTAACATTAGACAAGCTAAATAAAGCTTATGGTAAAGGTGCCATAATGCGTATGGGCGATTCAGTAATAGAAAGTTTTCCAGTTATTTCTACCGGTTCTTTAACCGTAGATTTAGCTTTAGGAATAGGGGGTCTACCAAGAGGAAGAATTATAGAAATTTTTGGTCCAGAATCTTCTGGTAAAACAACTTTAGCCATTCATGCCATTGCAGAAGCGCAAAAACAAGGCGGAATTGCAGCATTTATAGATGCAGAGCATGCTTTTGATAAATCTTATGCAGAAGCTTTAGGAGTAGATGTAGAAAATTTATTAATATCTCAACCAGATGATGGTGAGCAAGCATTAGATATTGCAGAGCATTTAATTCGTTCTGGCGCTATTGATATTTGTGTAATTGATTCAGTAGCAGCATTGATTCCTAGAAGTGAGCTTCAAGGAGATATGGGAGATTCTAAAATGGGTTTACAAGCAAGGTTAATGTCTCAAGCTATGAGAAAATTAACTGGTGCAATTAATAAATCTGGATGTACAGCAGTTTTTATTAACCAATTAAGACAAAAAATTGGAGTTGTATACGGAAATCCAGAAGTAACAACAGGAGGTAATGCATTAAAATTTTATGCTTCTGTTCGTATTGATATTAGGAGAATACAACAAATCAAAGACAAGGAGGAGATTGTAGGAAACAGAACAAGAGTAAAAATAGTAAAAAATAAAATGGCTCCACCGTTCAAAAAAGCAGAATTTGACATTATGTATGGTCAAGGAATTTCTAAAAGTGGTGAAATATTAGATATTGCAGTAGAATTAGACATTGTCCAAAAAAGTGGCTCATGGTATAGTTATTCAGGTACTAAATTAGGTCAAGGTAGAGATGGTGTAAGATCTTTATTAGAAGACAATCCAGAACTAGCAGAAGAACTAGAAGCAAAAGTTAGAGCTTTTCTTACAGGAGAAAAAGCACCTGCAAAAACAAATGAAAAAGCATAAGTGATATTCTTTGGGAAAATACTAGACTACATAAATAATTTTGTAAATCTAGTATATCCTAATTATTGTGTACTTTGTTTAAGTAACTTACATCAAAATGAAGCAACTATTTGCACTATTTGTGAAGTAAAATTACCTTATACAAATTATCATAAATCAATAGACAATCCTATTGAAAAAAAATTATGGGGAAGAGTGCCAATTCAAAAGGCTTCTTCCCTTTTGTTTTTTGAAAAAGGGTTAGAAGTTCAGCAATTAATTTCAAACCTAAAATATAAAAACAGAGAAGATGTGGGCGCTAAACTAGCAGAAATTTATGCCCGTCATTTATTAAGAGACGACAGTAAGTTCCTTAAAGTAGATTTATTAATTCCAATCCCTTTACACTATAAAAAGAAAAAAAGAAGAGGTTATAATCAATGTGACTCTTTTACAATAACACTAAGCGAACAA
>CAWVRT010000009.1:0-66458 GCA_963932515.1 uncultured Chitinophagales bacterium | reverse complement strand
GTGTGAGTTATGGGCAGCTAAAAGGGTGTTATTGGACTATTCCTGCAACATCTACCCAAGGAACAACTAAAGAAGGCGACAAAGATTATATTGCTCGTGTAGCACTTTCTCCTAATATGGATCTTGAACTCCATAAAAAAGTCTTTTTAAAATTTGTTGAAAATATTTAATACTAGCATAAATTTTTAGGAGCTAAGCTGAATAAGGAAATAAGTTGAATTTTTAATTAGCTCTTTGGAAAATGAAAATTATTAACAAAAAAATATCCAATTCCCTTAAAAAGACTTAATATTCGGCCCTTAATTTGTTTTATTACCAATAAGACCTTAAAATGTTGTAAAATTGCATTTCGTTTTATTGATTCTAGGGAATACTTAGTACTGAATAAAGTTAAAATACTAAAATAAAAATATATGTGGTTTAAAGCCGTTGAGTTACTGGGAAGTTTATCCTTATTGATTGTCTTACATGAGTTAGGACATTTTTTAGCTGCAAAATATTTTAAAGTAAGAGTAGAAAAATTCTACTTATTTTTTGATTTTATGTTTCCGATGCCAAATGTGTTAAATTTTTCTTTATTCAAAAAGAAAATTGGTGATACGGAATATGGAATTGGTTGGTTTCCAATGGGTGGTTACGTTCAAATGAGTGGTATCATGGATGAAACTATGGATAAGGGTGCTTTAGCAAAACCAGCACAGCCACATGAATTTAGAGCGAAACCAGCATGGCAAAGACTCATCATTTTATTAGGAGGTATTATCGTGAATATATTGTTAGCAATGGTTATCTATACAGGAATGTCTTATACTTGGGGAGATGAATATTTACCCAATGAAAATGCAATTTATGGTATTGCTGTAGATAGCTTAGGAGCTAGTATGGGACTAAAAGACGGTGATAAAATCACACATGTTGATGGTGTTGAAGTGGATAATTTTAATGATATTAGGATGACAATGATTTTAGATCTTGCAGAAAATATTACGGTAAAAAGAGCTTATAAAGTTTTCAAAATAGAAGGTTTAGATGATGGGTTCTATGCTAAAATATTGAATAAAAAAGGAAGAATGTTTGACTTGAATGTGCCTCCTGTGATGTCTGTGTTTCCTAGTAAAAGTTTAATTAAAGAAGCTGGAGCTCAGGAAGGAGATAAAATTTTAGCGATTAATAATGTGAAAGTTGCTTCTCAAAATAAAGTAGCAGAAATAAAAGAAACATTAGGAAATCAAACAGTAGCTGTATTAATTGAAAGAGAAGGTCAAACAAAAGAATTAACGATAACATTTGATGAAACGCCAATGTTGGGTTATTCAGTTGATGCAAATAGTTTATTTACTTTCGAAAGAACAAATTATACTGTTGGGCAAGCAATTGTTGCAGGGCCAGTAAAAACTTGGAAAACATTTACAGATTATTTAAAGCAGTTTAAGTTAATCTTCAATAAAAAGATTAAAGGCTATAAACAAGTTGGTGGTTTTGCGGCTATTGGTGGTATGTTTCCAGCAAAAGAATTATTTACTTGGGAAAAATTCTGGTCATTAACAGCATTTTTATCTATTATGTTGGCATTCTTAAATCTTTTACCTATTCCTGGTTTAGATGGTGGTCACTCAGTTTTCGTATTATATGAAATGGTAGTGGGTAAGCCAGCAAACGAAAAGTTTATGGAATACACCCAAATGGTTGGAATGGCTTTGTTGTTTGCACTATTAATTTATGCAAATGGTAATGATATCTACAAAGCAATATTTGGGTAATTAAATAATTTAAAATAATAAAAGGCCTATTAAAGTAAATTTATAGGCCTTTTTAGTAGGTATTATATTGTATTCAGGAGTTATAAATAATCGTAAATTTGGACAAAATAATAAATAAATGATACAAAAAATTAAATTCGGAACTGATGGCTGGAGAGCTATTATTGCAAAAGATTATACAGTAGAAAATGTAGCTCGTGTGGCTTATGCTACCGCTCAATGGATTAAAGAATCTGGAAACAAAACAATGGTTTTAGGTTACGATTGCCGTTTTGGTGGTGTGCTTTTTTCTGAAGTAGTTATCCATGTAATGTGTTCGGAAGGTATCAAAGTGTATTATGACAAGTCATTTGTAACGACACCAATGATTTCTTTGGCGGCATTAGAATTAAATGCATTTGCAGGTGTTATTATAACAGCTAGTCACAATCCGCCTACTTATAATGGCTATAAATTAAAATCTCATTTCGGTGGGCCTTCTATTGAAGCAGATATTCAAAAAGTGGAAGACATGATTCCAGATACTTTTGAAATTCCTACAGTAGATTTTGCAGAAATGGAAGAGAAAGGCTTGTTAGAATATGTCAATTTAGAAGATATGTATTTTGAGAAAGTGGAAGCAGCTTTTGATTTAGAAATGATTAGAAATTCAAATTTTAACTTAGCTTATGATGCTATGTATGGTTCTGGACAAAATATTTTCAAGAGAATCATGCCAAAAGCAAAACATTTACATTGCGAGCATAATCCAGGTTTTAATGGTCAAGCACCAGAGCCAATTGATAAAAATTTACAAGAATTATCTCACTTTTTAAGAGATAATGATGATTATCATTTAGGTTTAGCTAATGATGGCGATGCAGATAGAATTGGATTGTATAGCTCCAAAGGTAAATTCATAGATGCACATCATATCATTTTGATATTGATACACATCTTACATAAACATCAAGGAATGTCAGGTAAAGTAGTTGTTGCTTTTTCTGCTTCTCCAAAGATTCAAAAAATGTGTAAAGCTTATGGCTTAGCTTATGCTGTAACTAAAATTGGTTTCAAAAACATTGCACCTTACATGATCAATGAAGATGTTTTAGTAGGTGGTGAAGAGTCTGGTGGAATTGCTGTAAAAGGACATATTCCAGAAAGAGATGGTATTTGGGATGGTTTAGTTATTATGGAACACTTAGCAAAGCATAACACAACGATTGAAGCTTTAATAACAGAAGTTTATGAAGTAGTAGGGGCTTTCTCCTACAACAGAAATGATTTACATATTACCAATGAATTAAAAGCAAGCATTATAGAAAACTGTAAAGCTGGAAATTATACTTCATTTGGGTCTTATAAGGTAGAAGAAGTGGAAACGATAGATGGGTTTAAGTTTCATTTAGGAAACGAAAGAGTTGTTATGATTCGCCCTTCAGGAACTGAACCAGTACTTAGAGTATATGGTGAAGCGGAAAGTATAGAAGAGGTTAATAGAATGTTAGAAGCTGTCAAATCAGTTATACTTTAATTAATTACTAATAAATGCTAGTGAATTTAACTGAGTATTTTAATGTATATTTGGTTGAAATAATACATTTCGATTACTAACAAAATTCATTGAAAATTCATATATATATATCAGGCGAAAGTAATAATACTTGGCACATTCCCATCTCGAGAAGGGTTAGGGCTGTGTTTTTTTTGCTTTTTATTCTAGTTTCATTCAATACCTTTGCACAAGACTCTTCTCGGATAAAGCAAAGAATTCCGTTTTTTAAACCAGCTCCGGAGTTTAATAAGGGTAGAACTATTGCACTCTCTACAAGTTTAGGTGCTAGTTATGTAGGTGCTATGGTCGGTTTAAATCAAATTTGGTATGCGGGTACAGATCGTTCAAAGTTTCATTTTTTTGATGATTCTGGGGAGTGGTTACAAGTAGATAAAATGGGGCATTTTCATACTACTTATATGCAGAGTGTTTTGTTAACTAAAATGATAAGATGGACGGGCACCAAAGATAAAAAAGCTGCTTTAATTGGTGCGTTAGTTGGTTTTGGTTTTCAATCTTCTATAGAAATATTTGATGGATTTTCTGCTAAATGGGGTGCTTCTGTTTCAGATATTGGTGCAAACTTTATTGGTGCTAGCTTAGCTTATACGCAATATTATTTTTGGAATGAACAACGAATTCGCACAAAATATTCCTTTCATAAGGTAAATCATTTAGATGCCCAATTAGTAAGTAGATCTAATTCATTGTATGGAGAAACTCCTTTAGAACAAATAATAAAAGACTACAACGGCTTAGTAATCTGGATTTCGGTAAATCCATCTTCCTTTAATAAGAATGCAAAGAAGGCACTTTGGGTAAATTTAGCTTTCGGGTATGCCGGTGGAGGAATGTATGGCGGCTTTGAAAATGAATGGGAAGACAAGCATGGAAATAGTATTCAACGGTTTGATGTAGAAAGATATAGAAGATTTTTCTTTTCCTTAGATGTCGATTGGGAAAGGATTCCTACAAAGAGCCCTGTCTTAAAAACTTTATTCTCTGTGATTAATATAATAAAAGTACCATTTCCTGCGCTGGAATTAAATACAAAGGGAGAATTAATCTTTCACCCAATGTTTTTTTTGAATTGGGATAAACCAATCTTTTTAAAAAAATAGTGACTGTTTAAAATAAGTAGAAGTTCTCATTTTACCCTGTAAGAAAGATGCTCTTTTGATTGGAATTGCTCTTTTTTTTTGTTGCGTAACAAGATTAAAAGAAAGAGAGTTTAATAAAATTAAATAATAAAGTAAATTTGCAAAAGAAATTGACGCGTAAAAAATACAAAGATGAATTTAATAGAAGAATTACAATGGAGAGGATTATTACAAGACATAATGCCAGGAACAGAAGAACACTTATTGAAAAATAAAGTGACTGGTTATATTGGTTTTGATCCTACTGCCGATTCTTTACATATAGGAAGTTTAATTCCAATTATATTATTGATGCACTTAAAAAAAGCAGGTCATAGACCGATTGCTTTAGTTGGTGGCGCTACAGGAATGGTCGGCGATCCATCTGGAAAATCTGATGAAAGAAATTTATTAGATGAAGCTACTTTGAATCATAATATTGAAGGTATTAAAAAGCAAATTTCTAAATTTTTAGATTTTGAAGAAAAAGATGGTGCCTTGTTATTGAATAATTTTGATTGGGTAGGGAAGATGTCTTTTTTAGAGTTTATTAGAGATGTAGGAAAACATTTGACGGTAAACTACATGATGGCAAAAGATTCTGTTAAAAAACGGATAGAAACGGGAATCTCTTTTACGGAGTTTTCTTATCAATTAATACAAGGATTTGATTTTCTCCATTTATACAAAAATTACAATTGTACTTTACAAATGGGTGGTTCTGACCAATGGGGAAATATTACCACTGGTTCGGAATTGGTAAGAAGAATGGATGGCGGGAAAGCTTATGCTTTGACAACGCCATTAATTACGAAAGCAGATGGCGGAAAATTTGGAAAATCTGAAGGTGGAAACGTTTGGATGGATAAAAATTTAACTTCTCCTTATAAATTTTACCAATTTTGGTTACAAAGATCAGATGATGAAGCAGAAGAGTACATCAAGAAATTTACGTTCTTAGATAAAGAAACTGTTTTTAAATTAATAGCAGGGCATCAAGAAGCGCCACATCAAAGATTATTGCAAAACACTTTAGCTGATGAAGTAACGATAATGGTACACTCTAAAGAAGATTTAGAAATGGCAAAGGAAGCTTCTAAAATTTTATTTGGTAAAGCAACTTTTGAAGCTTTGAATAAATTTAATGCAAAAGAATTATCAGAAATTTTTGAAGGTGTTCCAAGTTTTGAAATTGCCAAAGCAGATATTGAAAACGGATTAGATATTGTTGAATTTTTAGCAGATAAAACGGGTATTCAAAATTCTAACGGAGAGGCTAGAAGGTCTTTAAAAGAAAATGCAATCAGTATTAATAAAACAAAAGTAAAAATGGATACGGTTCTAACAACTAAAGATGTTTTAGATAATGGATTCATCTTAGCTCAAAAAGGAAAGAAAAATTATTTTTTAGTAGAAGTGAGATAATTGGAGATTTCATTTATAAAAAAAGCTAGTAATGATATCATTACTAGCTTTTTTTATAAATATGTTGTTTTGTCCTGAAATAGCGTTACACACAAAAGTAACAGAAGACACGACTGAGCTAGAAAATAGATAAGTACTTTGCTAAAAGCCAAAAGCTAGAAGCAAAAAACCTAAATCATCACTCTACCAACAGCATTAGCAACGGCTTTTAAACTTGCATTCATTTCTTCAAACATAGCGAAGTCTAATTGTTGCGCAGCATCAGATTTGGCAACACTAGGGTCTGGGTGAGTTTCTATCAATAAACCATCAATTCCCATAGCAATACAAGCTCTACTTAAATCGGCAATACCATATCTAGCACCTAATGCATGACTAGGATCTAAAACAATAGGGCGATTAGTTTTATCTTTCAACCAAGCTACACCACATAAGTCAAGTGTAAATCTTGTATTCATTTCAAAAGTTCTTATACCTCTTTCACAAAGAATAACATTTTCATTTCCACCAGACATTACAAATTCTGCTGCTTGCGCAAATTCTTGTAATGTAGAACCAAAGCCTCTTTTTATTAAAATTGGTTTATTTGCTTTTCCACACCTTCTCAAAATTCCTTGATCGTACATTGCTTTTGCACCTATTTGAATTACGTCAGAATATTCAATAACTTCTTCAATATGAGAATAATCTCTTACTTCAGTAATAACTTTTATTCCGTATTTTTCTCTCATTTTAGCTAAAAGCTGTAAGCCTTCTAAGCCCATTCCTTGAAAACTATAAGGAGAAGTTCTTGGTTTGTAGCATCCTGCTCTTAAAACTTTGATATCGTTTTTAATTAAGAATTTGGCAACAGTTTCTATTTGTTCTTCACTTTCTACAGAACAAGGTCCTGTCATCATCAAAGTATTATTTGTGTTTCCACCAATTTCAATATCTCCAATTTTTACAGAAGCATTTTCTTTTTTGTATTGTCTACTAGCTAATTGTAAATCAGTATCTGTTACAAAAAATGCATCTGCATATGCTTCTAATTCTTTTGGTAATTCTTTTACTTTAGAATAAGTAACTAAAATATTTTTTTCATTTTCTACTAATATCGATTTTGTAGCGATTGCTAATTCGTTTGCTTTAGCAATAGAAACATCATTTTTTAATTCAACTATCATTTATTTGTGTTTTAGTAATTTATATTTTATCTTTTTTGAAAAGAATTGTCCTGCAAAGGTAAGTTTTTAAGCGTTTATTTTTTCTTAATTAATTTTATTACAGCTTTTGCAACCATAAATAAAAATAAAACCACAAAACCAATAACTAAACCAAATGAAAAATCTTTGAGCACAGCTGGCCAAGTTTTTAAAAGGTGATGAAAGAAATCTATATTGTGTGTAAAGATTCCACCTGCAACCAAAAACAATGCAACCGTACCAACAAAAGAAAGTATTCTAATTACCCATGGTAAAGCTTTAACCAATAGACCACCAATCGTTTTTAAAATTGATTTTTTATCGCCAGCCATTTTGATTAATTTATAACCAAAATCATCCATTCTTACAATTAAAGCAACAATTCCATATACCCCTACTGTTGCTAACATAGCCACAAATGAGACAACTAATATTTTATTTATAATATTAGAATCTACAGGAACAGTTTCTAAAGCAATAATGATAATTTCTATAGAAAGAATAAAATCGGTGGTAATGGCAGATTTAATTTTCTTTTTTTCAAATTTCACAATTTCTTCTGGTGTAGGATTTTTAATATCAGCAGTACTATGTTCTTTTTTGTGAGGAACAAAAACCGAAAAAACTTTATGCGATCCTTCATAAGCTAAATAGAATCCACCAAAAATTAAAATTGTTGTTATAGCCGGAGGGTAAAAAGCGCTCAACAAAAAGGCAACTGGTAGAATAATTAATTTGTTTAAAATGGAACCTTTAGTAATTTCCCAAATTACTGGAATTTCTCTTGCAGAAACAAAACCCATTGCTTTTTCAGCGTTTACGGCTAAATCATCACCTAAAATTCCTGCTGTCTTTTCTGTAGCAACTTTACTCATTAAGGCTACATCATCCATCATTGCAGCAATGTCATCTAATAATACTAATATTCCTGAAGCCATTTGTTTCTTTGATTTTTACAAATTTAATGAATTTTTTGATGCTAGAATTTCATTATTAACAATTATAGTTAGTCTTTTCTTTATGAATATTTTATTTTAACAGATACAATAATATTTTGCTTAAAATTTATATTTTCATTTCAATTTTTTGTATTTTGCAAGCCAATAAAAATCAAACCAAATGGACATGCAGTTTAATAAGAATGAAGATAATATGAAGCTTTTATTAGCTGACTTGAGATATAAGCATAAAGACGTTCATTTAGGTGGTGGACAAGCTAAAATTGATAAACAACACGCTAAAGGTAAATTAACAGCAAGAGAAAGAATTGAAATGTTGTTAGATAAAGACAGAGATCAGGTCGAAATTGGTACGCTTGTCGGAGATGGAATGTATGAAGAAGTTGGTGGTTGTCCTTCAGGTGGTGTAGTTGTAAAAATTGGCTATATAGAAGGAAGGCAATCTATTGTTGTTGCCAATGATGCGACTGTAAAAGCAGGTGCTTGGTTTCCAATTACAGCTAAAAAGAATTTAAGAGCGCAAGAAATTGCCATAGAAAATAGATTACCAATAATATATTTGGTAGATAGTGCAGGGGTCTTTTTACCTATGCAAAATGAAGTTTTTGCTGATAAAGAACATTTTGGAAGATTGTTTAGAAATAATGCAGTGATGTCTTCTATGGGAATTACACAAATTTCTGCGATAATGGGTTCTTGTGTTGCCGGTGGTGCTTATTTACCAATTATGAGTGATGAAGCTATGATTGTTGACAAAACGGGTTCTATATTTTTAGCAGGTTCTTTTTTAGTAAAAGCCGCTATTGGTGAAATGATAGATAACGAAACTTTAGGCGGAGCAACTACTCATTGTGAAATATCTGGTGTTACAGATTATAAAATGAAGAATGATGAAGAGGCTTTAATGACTATTCGTAAAATTGTCGATAAAATGGGCGATTACAATAAAGCTGGTTTTAGTAGAAAAGAAGCAATAGCACCTAAAAAAGAAGTGAAAGAAGTTTACGGACATATTTCTGAAGGAAACTTAAAACCTTATGATACACATGATGTTTTAGATAGTCTGTTAGATGATTCTGATTTCACGGAATACAAAAAAGACTACGGAAAAACAATTCTTTGTGGTTACGGAAGAGTAGACGGTTGGGCAGTAGGTATTGTAGCTAACCAAAGAGCGATTATCAAAACCAAAAAAGGCGAAATGCAATTTGGTGGTGTAATTTATTCTGATAGTGCAGACAAAGCAGCACGTTTTATTATGAACTGTAATCAAAAGAAAATTCCTTTAGTCTTTTTACATGATGTTTCTGGGTTTATGGTTGGTTCAAGGTCTGAACATGGCGGTATTATAAAAGATGGTGCTAAAATGGTAAATGCAATGGCAAATTCTGTAGTTCCTAAATTTTCTATTGTTATGGGAAACTCTTACGGCGCAGGAAACTATGCTATGTGTGGAAAAGCTTATGACCCAAGATTAATTTTTGCTTGGCCTACGGCTAAAATTGCTGTAATGGGAGGCGCACAAGCAGCCAAAACATTAATGCAAATTCAAGTGGCTTCTATGAAGAAAAAAGGAGAGGAGACATCACAAGAAGAGCAAGATGAAATCTTAAAAATAATTACTGCTAAATACGATAATGAAACAAATGCTTATTATGCTGCTTCTAGATTGTGGGTAGATGATGTTATTGATCCAGCAGATACAAGAAAAGTAATTTCTATGGGAATAGAAATGGCAAACCATAATCCGGATATGAAACCTTATAATGTGGGTGTTGTACAGGTTTAGAATTAATAAAACATTGCTACAAAAAACAAAACACTTACTAAAAAAGTACTAATAGCAGTCTTCTTCAAGAAAGGATCTATTTCTGCTGGTGTATTTGTGTTTAATACGCGTTTTATGATTCCAGCTATACTTATCATTCCTAATAGAAATAAATATTGTCTATTAGCAAAACCACTTATTATAGCATAAGCAATCAGAGTTATTATTCCAACAAAAAGTAAAATAGCAAAATAACCTTTCCCTTTATCGAAACCCATTTTTACAATAGTTGTATTTTTTCCGGTTAAAGCATCATTTTTTATATCTCTTAAATTGTTAAGCGTTAAAACTGCTGTCGAAAATGCACCAATCGTAATGGCAGGTAAAATACTTAACCAACTAAAATCTTTCGTATGTAAAAAGCTAGAAGCTAATACACCAACTAATCCAAAAAATATAAAAACAAACATATCTCCATAACCTGAATAACCATAAGGATTTTTTCCAGCAGTATATTTTATCGCAGCCCAAATTGCTGCTAAACCTAAAGCTATAAAAGCAAGAACCATAATATAATTTGCTATACTATAAACAATCAATGCTAAGCCAGAAATAAAAGCCAAACCTGCAAATGTAAATACAGCTTTTTTCATTGATTCTTTAGAGATTTCTCCAGAAGCAACCATTCTTTTTTCTCCAATTCTGTTATCGTCTTTTCCTGAAACGGCATCACCATAGTCGTTGGCATAGTTCGATAATATTTGCAGTAACAAAGTAGTCAATAAAGCCAATATAAAAATGACAATATCAAATTTATCTTGCTGTAAAGCAATAGCTGAACCACTAATAATACAGGAGAAAGCTAATGGTAAAGTTCTTAATCTTGCGGCTTGAATCCAAGGTTTTATATTCATTAGGATTGTTTGATTTATTTAAAATAATTGGCGCTAAACATTTTCAGTAAAGCGGCTAAGTCTTCTGGCGTATCTACAGAATTACTATCATGTGTTGTGATGTTGGTCGTAATGTTGTAGCCATTTTCCAACCAACGTAATTGTTCTAAACTTTCTACTTTTTCTAAATTACTTTCATTTAAAAGCACAATCTTTTTTAAAACGGAAGGTCTATATGCGTATATTCCAATGTGCTTATAAAAAGTATGTTTTTCAATTTTTGAAGCCGTTTTATCATTTATGTAAAATGGAATAGGCAATCTAGAAAAATATAATGCTTTATTGTTAGTAGTAATTACCGCTTTTACAACTGTTGGGTTTTCTAAGTCTTCTACTTTATCTATTTTCTTTACTAAAGTAGCAATGTCTGTGTCGTTATCTTTAAAACACTCAGTAATTAAACGAATAGAATCACTTTCAAAAAATGGTTCGTCTCCTTGAACATTGATGATGATATCAAATTTTCCCTCTAATAAATCGATAACTTCTGCGCATCTTTCTGTGCCATTTTTATGATTTTCTGAAGTCATAAAAACATTGCCACCAAAATATTTAACGGTATCATAAATTCTTTTATCGTCTGTAGCTACTACTAAGTAAGAAAGTAAAGAGCTTTTATTAGCCTGTTCATAAACTCTTTGAATCATGGTTTTACCATAAATATCTACCAAAGGTTTTGCAGGAAATCGGCTAGAGGCGTATCTTGCAGGAATTATTCCAAGTATTTTCATTTGTAAAATTAATTTCATCTTCAGACTCTGTATTTATAAAGTAAAATAAAAGACAAGCTTCAAATTTAGTTTTTTTCAATTGGTTATATTTTCACTCATATTCTATAAGTAATTTTACAAAGATAATTATTTATAAGGTTTCTTTTAGGAATTACTTTAAATAGCGATAACGAGTAATCGAGCTTCATCAACATTTATAACTTTTACTAAGCTTCCTTTTGCAATATATTCGCCATCAGAAATGGCGTCATATCTTTCGTTATCAATTGCTATTTTTCCTGAAGGTCTTAAGTCCGAAATAACCAGTGCTTCTTTACCAATAAATGTTTTCATTCCATTAATACCAGAAAGTGTAAAGTTGTCTTCGTTTTTAAGGGAAGTAGTATTCCCAATTCTTGAATGGCTAAAAGTAAAGCTCATTAATTTTTCTCCACCAAAAAAGAAGGAAAGTACACCTGCTATTAAAACTATAGAAACAGTTAGAAAAGCAACGCCCATTTCGTGTTGTGGTACAAAACTAAAATCAAAACCGTCTATATTTCTAACTAATGATAAAACTAAACTAGTCACTATCGCCAGTATGCCAGAAACACCAGGAATGCCAAACCCTGGAATAACAAAGACTTCTACCGCCAAGAGAAGTAGACCTATAAAGAATAAAATAATCTCCCAGTTAGCAGCTAAGCCTTCTAAATAATGAGGCATGAAATATAATATAGTAGCAATGATAGTAGCAGTAATCGGAAAACCAATTCCTGGTGATTGTAGCTCAAAATAAATTCCACCCATAATAATTAATAGAAGAATGCCTGAAATAGCTGGATTTACAAAAAAAGAAATTATTGCTTCTACGGAAGAAATTTTGTATATTATAATCTCAAAACCTTCTAAATTTGCTAGTTTTATGACATCGTCAATACTTTCAGCTTTAGCTATGCAATAATCATTTTCAATAGCTTCTTTAACTGTAAAAGTAATAATTTCTTCATTCGTTGTGATTCCTTTTATTTCCATTTTAGGATCTACCATTCCTTCTGCAATATCAGGGTTTCTACCTGTCGCTTCAGCTGTTGCACGCATTTTGTTTCGCATGTATGATTGGTATTTTTCAGGCATTATTTCACCTGCTTCATTTACTACCGCTGCGGCCCCAATAGTAGAGCCTTCTTTCATGTAGATACTGTCGCAGGCTATAGAAATCAATGCTCCAGCAGAGGCTGCATTGTTTCGGATAAAGACAATACTTGGAATTTTAGTATTGATTAAAGAGGTTCTGATTTTATCGGCATCATCTACCAAGCCACCATAAGTATTTAAGTCTAATAAAAGATAATCGGCACCAATTTCTTCTGCATGAGCAATTGCTTTTTCAGTTATCCTTGTTGCTCTAGGATCTATTTCTTGATGAATTTCAAATTTATAAATAATCTTATCGTTTAGTGTAGTATCTGTTCGAATGGCATACAAATTGCATACTATACTAAACAGAAGAATACTTAAAAGTGAATACTTGAAATTTGATTTTAACATATAGCGATTGAGTTTCTTTTATTTTTACCAAAATTAATTAAAATTGACGACAATGATGAAAAAAATAGGTATGATAATTTTTGCAGCGATGCTATTGTTGCAAGTTGAGGCGCAAAGTGGTATTAACACCATTGAACATCTTGTTGAGAAAGGACAAACACTTTATTTTTTATCTAAAAAGTATGATGTAAGTATTGAAGATTTGATGCGTTTTAACCCACAAGTGGGAAAAGATATGATTGTGAAGGAAGGGATGATTTTAAAGATTTATTCTAAACCAACACCTACCTTAGATGTTAAGAATTATAAATACCATATGGTAGAAAAAGGTCAAACTTTATACAGTTTATCTAAATTATATAATATTTCTATTGATGATTTGATTTATTTGAATCAATTAGCAACTCCGAGTATTGGTATTGGTGATAAGTTGATTGTTCAAAATGTAGATGCGGATGCGTTGTTTACAGATAAATCTGAGAATGTTGCTAAAGAAGAAATCCTAACAGATAACAAAATGGAGAAAACAAAGAAAGAACCAACAGATGGTAAAGCTTATACTCCAATAACTAAAGTAGATGGTTCTGAATTGAAAATTACGAATAAAGATGTTGAAATGTATAAAATGCTTTATGACGGTTATGCTGAAAGTGGTGCGACTTTTAATAAAGAAAAAGGTATTGGAAACTTCTTAGAGCAAAGTACTTCAAAAGACGTTTATTTAGCTTTGGTAAAAGGAATAGCAAGCGGACAAGTGATTCGAGTAAGAAACTTAATGAATAATAAAGTTATTTACTTAAAAGTAGTAGGTTCTATACCTAGTAAAGATGAGTCAAGTAATATTTTCATTAAAATTTCTAAAGCAGCTGCTAGAGATTTAAAAATAGTAGAGGATCGGTTTTTAGCAGAATGGACTTGGTACAAAAAAGGCGAAGATAAAACGACTGAAACAGATAAAAGTATTAGAATTAGTGATTTTTAATTAATTCACTGCTTTTTTATTTTTCTTTTAAATAGATAGGATCTCGATAATAAGCTTAATATAGACTAGTTAGACTCTAGCCGGAATCTCTTAACTTCACGTGAAAAACCTAATCAAGCTTTTAATTTTTTCATTCTTCAAAACAACGTGTAATAAAGTCGGAATAAGAATAATTAATGAGATACTTCTATATCGTACAATGGCTCCAAGATTTGGAACAATCCAACCAATAATAAGTAATAAAGAAAAAGCGTAAATAAGCATGAAGAGTACTAAGTTACTTTCGTTAAAATTTAGTTTGTGAAAATTGAAAAAAGCCATGACGAATAACAAGCTTATTATGAAGCTTTCAATACTTGCTAAAGCTAAGAAAAAAGATTTAACATCTCCAAAATGAGGTCTTGCAATAGCATTGAAAAGTGCTTTGGGGCTATTTTTCATTAAGCTGATAAAGGTTGGTTCTATTGGCGCTAATTCTATAGAAGTATTACCCGTTTTTAAATCTTCAAATTGACTTCTTTTTTCTACGATAACTTCAAATCCTGTTTTGCTATAAGAAGGTATTTTTTGAAAGTTTAAAAACCCTATTAATACTAATAAACTAAAATATACTGCTCTTTGAAACCGAACGTGAAAAACTTTGTGAATTGAAAAAGCTATAATAGAAGGAATTAGTGCAAGCAACATATAGTTTCTTGTATAAAAAAACAAGAGGATACCAATACTGAAAATGAAAATGTTTTTTGCTTTGTTGAATTGCTCTACAAGCTTAAAGAAGTTATATAAAATAAATCCTAAAGCGAGTATAGAAATAAACTCCTTGTGTATGCCAGCTGTCCAAAAAAAGAGCGAAGGACTTAAAAAAATACTATACAAAATAATTTTAGATGTTTTGAATTGTGTTTCAAAAACTTTTAGTAAATGGAATGAACCAACAAAAGATAAAAATCCTGCAAACAAACTATGAATATAAATATTTCCCAAAGAGAAAAGTCTTACTAAAGCATTAAAGCGTACAAGCATATAAGCTCCGGTATCGCCCCAAAACCCCATTTCTTTAATAACTGTTTCAGTTCCTAAAGGAATAGCCACATTGTTAGGAAAAAAAGTCAATTTGAAATAATTACTAGGCTTTACGCTTAGCTGATCATAGATGAGATTACCATCTTTAAAATATTCAAAAATATCTCCGCCATTGGTTTGGTATGCTGTTAAACATACATACAGAATACCTGCAATCATTTTTAGAATAGCTAGAAAAACAATATTGTTTTTAGAAAGTTTACTACTAGTAAAAAAAGAATATTTTTTAACGAATAAAGCTAATCCTAGAATATAGAATATAAGTAAAATATATGAAAAATAAAACCCCAAATTTTAATTTATTAGAATGATGTTTTTTTAATGTCTTCTTTATGTTTATTCCACAAATAAGCCATTCCAGCTAAACTTCCAACTATTAAAGCAATTGAAATTATTTGTGCTTGCGTTAAGTTAAAGAAGCTTTCATAGCGTTTAGTTACTCTGATAGTTTCTATAAAGAATCTTTCTACACCGTTCAATAATAAAACAACAAAGATTAAGAAGCCAGGCGCAAAAGAAAATTTCTTTCTAATAGACCAAGTAAAAATAAAAATGATTACAAACATTATAAACTCATAAATAGAAGTTGGCCAAACACCTGTTGTTAATTCATAACAATAATCTCCGCCACAACCAGAAATATTTTGAGCAGTGCAATCTGTAATTTCTTTTCCTTCATTAATTACATTATATGCATAAGTGTTAGACCAAAAATATTCAGGAATCCAACTTGGAGCTTTTGAAAGGTTTGCAATTCCCCAATCGCCATCTCCAGAAAAATGACAACCTAGACGACCAATTCCAGAAGCTAGTGCATACGGTGCTGCTATGGCATCTATTAGTATAAGTGGACCCATTTTAGCTCTTTTTGCAAACAATACAACGCCAATAGCACCAAAAAACAATCCACCATAAATAGATAAACCACTAAATAAAACAGTAGGATCTTTAAAGATATTTTGCACCTCATTTCCTGGTTGAAACATGTCAAATATATTAGAACCTAATACACCTGTAATAGCAGCAACCATTACGAGTGTTCCTATTTGTTCGTGTGGTCTTAATATTATTTTTTTAGTAATAGGGTTTTCTAAAGATTTTCTATTGATATCCCAATAAGTAAAAATAGCATAAGCCAAACCAAATATTATAGCGAAAATCATATTACCGTCTAAAGAAAAAAGGTAAGAAAGTGCTTGTTGCTGGCAGGTAATTAGAGCTAAACCATTATCGAATACTCCACCAATTTTTAGACCAAAAAACCCACCAATAAGTAATGGAATTAACAAATCTAATACATTTGCTTTTGAACCAATTGTTTCTTTTTTTTCAATACCTTTTAAAAGACCAATGCCTTCTTTTCTTTTTAGTTCTTTGGTAGAGAAGTAAGCAGCAATAATAAAACCTAAAGCAACAAAAAAGCCATAGGTATTAATCGGAAATCTTGGAATACTAGTTCCAATTAATGAATTTATAAAATCAGGTATTGTAGCGAATGCTCTTAGTAACATATTTTATAGTGAGTTTTAATTAAACTGCAATTTAAGTCTAATTAATGATTTAAAGTAATATTTAATTTAAAAATGGATGGAATATCGTTAAAAAATATTAACAAATTTCTCCAATCATATTTCCTAATCTTGAAATTTCTTTTAGGTGAACAGGCACAATTTCATTTTCTAAACCTTCTTGAAAAGGAATTTGAACTTTTATGTAATTGTCTGTAAATCCAGTAATCTGACCTTCTTCATCTGCTGATTCGAATAATACTTTTCTTGTAGTGCCAACAAATTTTTCGTAAAAAACTCTTTTCTTTTTGATTGATAAACTTCTAAGCATCTTGCTTCTTTCTCTACGAATATTCATAGGAACAATTGGTTTAATCTCTAAAGCTTTTGTATTGGTTCTTTCAGAATAAGTGAAAACATGTAAATAAGAAACTTCTAAATCTTTTAATAAATTATAAGTAATTAAAAATTCTTCTTCTGTTTCTCCAGGTAAACCAACGATAACATCCACACCTATACAACAATGCGACATAATAGATTTTATTCGTTCTACTTTTTCTACATATAAGTTAGACAAATATTTTCTTCTCATTAATTTTAATAGCTTGTCAGAACCAGACTGTAAGGGAATATGGAAATGAGGAACAAAATGATTTGACGCTGAAACAAAATCGATAATTTCATTCGTTAATAGATTTGGCTCAATAGAAGATATTCGCCATCGTTCTATATTAGGAACTTTGTCAAATGCATAAACTAGCTGCGTAAAGTTTTCTGAGCTCCGGTTTTTTCCAGATTCAACTTTCCCAAAATCACCAATATTCACCCCTGTTATTACTATTTCTTTGACGCCAGTAGTAGCTACTTTATTGGCTAAAGTAAGCGTCTTTTCTATAGAAGAGCTTCTACTTTTTCCTCTTGCAAGCGGAATGGTGCAAAAAGAACAAAAATAATCGCAGCCATCTTGAATTTTCAAGAACGAACGTGTACGCTCTCCTTGAGAATAAGAACCTTGAAAGAATCCGACTTCTTTAATTTCGTTAGCAAAAACTAAACTTTTTTCTTGATTTTCTAATAAAGGTAAATGCTTATCAATATTGAATTTTTCATTGGCTCCCAATACTAAATCAACACCAGTTATTTCTGCAATAGACTTTGGTTTTAATTGAGCATAGCAACCAATAATAATCACTTTACTTTCAGAAGCACGTTTTTTTATTTGCCTAACAAGTGTTTTACACTTTTTATCGGCATTCTCTGTTACGGAGCAGGTGTTTATAATATAAACATCTGCTGTTTCTTCAAAATCTACTTTACCATAACCCAAATCTGACATAGATCTGCTTATGCTAGAAGTTTCTGAGAAATTTAATTTACAACCTAAGGTGTAATAAGCTATTTTTTTATCGTAGTGCATTTGAGCGTGTAAAGGTATATATTCCTACTTGATTTTTATATGGGTATTGCGTAATTAAGTTTTTTCAAAAATGAGTATTCCTTATAATGATAAATACTTTACCAACTAAACCTAGTTTACAGCCATTATTTATCAAATAAGGAAGATTTAAAAGCCATTAGTTTAATGAAAGATAATGATTGTTTATAAATAAGCACTTTTTTTCTTAGCTTTGCCTTTCTTAAAACATAAGATGAAAAATAAAATTCTTTTTATAATAAACCCAATTTCAGGCGTTCAGAAGAAGGCAAAATTGCCAGAATTAATTGAACAAAATTTAGACTTAAACAAGTTTGAATATACGCTAAAATATACCGAGCGTTCAGGCCATGCAACTTTTATAGCTAAAGATGCTGTCGCAGAAGGTTACGATATTGTAGTAGCTGTTGGTGGTGATGGATCTATCAATGAAGTGGCAGAATCGTTAATAGATACAGATATTGTTTTAGGAATATTGCCCATGGGTTCTGGTAACGGATTTGCTACCCATTTAAAATTACCTTTAAGAAACGCTAGAAAAGCTATTTTGGCATTAAATGAATGCAGAATTGAAAAAATTGATGTCGGTAAAACCAATTATGGTTCTTTTATAAGTTGTGCAGGTATTGGCTTAGAGGCTGCTGTGGCAAGAACTTATCGTCATCATTCTCTAAGAGGCTTTTTTTCTTACACTTGGGCTTTACATAAAGAAATATTGGCAAAATACAGGTCAAAAAATAATAGAGTAAAATTTTATTTAGATGGGGTAGAAAGAGAAGAGAACATTTATTTGTTTACAGCTTTTAATTCTAAATATTTTGGCTATAACCAAGGTTTTGCGACCAAAGCATCTTTGCAAGATGGCTTATTTGATGTGGTTTTTGTGAAAAGTGTTCCTACTTGGAAAATGCCTATTTTGATTTTATTGGGATTAATAAAAAAAATCTATTGGTTAAAGGAAGCAGAATTCCATTCTGTTAGAAAAATAGAAATAGTTTCTGAAGGAAAAAGAATTATACAAGTAGATGGTGATTCTTTAATGACAAGCCAAAATTTTATAATGGAAATTAAAGAAAAGGCATTAAATTTATTTGTGCCTAAGGCGTTGAAAAAACTATAAAGAAAGTTATGGCAAAGAAAGATAGAAAAGGAGTAATGTATTCTACAAACCCTGACTTTGAATATGAGGAGTTTAATGAAGATCAAGAGACTTTAGAGAATGCTGAACAAAAATTATATGTTTCCTTAGATAAAAGAAATAGAAAAGGAAAAGCTGTTACGCTTATTGAAGGTTTTGTTGGAACTGTTACTGATTTAAAAGAGTTAGCAAAAAAGCTTAAAAACCTTTGTGGTGTTGGTGGAACAGCTAAAAATGAAGAAATTATTATTCAAGGAGATTTTAGAGATAAAATTGTTGATTTTTTGAAAGAGAAATCTTATATGGTGAAGAAAAAAGGTTAAAATATTCCTTAATTCAGAAATGAATATACTTTAACATTAATTTTATTCGTTTAAATTTCAACTTGGTATATTCCTTGATTGACTTTGTGTTATAATGAAACAATTCACACCTCTCTTTGTAGCATAAATAGCAGATATTTTTATGGAAAACATTCTAGACTATAATTACAGTAAACCTTTTGAAGGCAAGTTAGTTGGTCGAACAATCAGTTTGCAAACAGAAATACTTTTCTTAGAAAAGTTGAAGGGAATAAATATATTTTTTTAATGTTGAAACGAAAGATTTGCATAGTTGGAGCTGGCCCGGGTGGTATTGTTACCGCTTTATTCTTAGCGAAAAAAGGAATTCCTTCTACTATAATTGAAAAATCTAAATTCCCTAGAGATAAAATTTGTGGTGACGCTTTTAGTGGGAAAGTTTCCTGGGTTTTAAGAAAATTAGACCTGGAGTTTGAGCAAGAGGTCGTTTCTCAAAAATTTCAATTAGCTTCTTGGGGTGTCAAATTTTTTGGTACAGAAAACAATGAGTTAAAAGTTCCTTTCAAATTAAATTATAATTCTTCTACAGATAAAGCGCCAGGTTTTATAGCATCCAGAATGGATTTTGATAATTTCTTGTTCGAAAAAGCAAAGGAAAACGAATTGATAGAAATTATAGAAGAAAAAAATTTAACAGTGTTTGAGCGAAAAGAAGATTCGATTGTTTGTGCTACGAAAGATAGAAGTTTTGAAATAGACTCAAAAATTTTGGTAGTTGCCAATGGGGCATATTCAAAACTGGCAAAGGAATTATTAAATTTAAATGTAGAAGATGATTCAAACTCTTTAGGACTTAGGACTTATTATAAGAATGTAAGTGGTTTAGATAAAGAAGGTTATATAGAATTGCATTTCTTGAAAGAATTATTACCAGGTTATTTTTGGATTTTCCCCATGGCGAATGGTGTGGCAAATGTAGGTGTGGGTATTCGAACGGATTTGATGAGAAAAAGCAAGATGAATATCAAAAAATCTTTTATAGATATTATTGAAAATCATCCAGAAATTTCTAAAAGATTTCAGTATGCAGAAATTGCAGATGATGTTAAACTTTTTGGTTTGCCATTAGGAAGTAAAAAAAGAGAACTATCTACCGATAATTTAATACTTATTGGAGATGCTGCAGCTTTGATTGATCCTTTTACCGGAGAAGGGATAGGGAACGCTATGATTTCAGGAATGTTAGCCGCAGATCAAATAGAAAAAAGTTTAATTACGGATAATTTTTCTGCAGCATATTTAAAAGATTACGATAAAGTACTTTATAAAAGATTGGGAAGTGAGTTGGCATTAAGTAAAAAGATGCAAGAGTTAACAAAATATCCTTGGTTATTCAATTTTGTAGTAAATAAAGCTATGAAAAACAAGGAATTGCAAGAGTTAATTTCTTGTATGTTTGAAAGTGTAGACGTTCGAGAAAAGCTAAAAAATCCAATGTTTTATTTAAGAATATTATTTTCTTGAAAAAAAAAATAAAGTTTTTTAAAAAAGATTTGTAAATAATGAAAAGCTGTATATCTTTGCAGTCCTTTAACGCAAAAAGATGGTGTAAAAACTTAAAACTTTTTGAATTAAAGCGGAGAGATAGTAGCTCAGCTGGTAGAGCATATCCCTTTTAAGGATAGGGTCCTGGGTTCGAACCCCAGCTGTCTCACCAAAGAAAACCCAAACAATATTTTGTTTGGGTTTTTTGTTTTTAGTCCTTTTTTTATTCTGTTAATCAATCGTTTTCTTCGACTCGGAAACCAAACTTTTAAGCTCTGCTAATTCTGCAGGTTCAAATTCACGATATTCTCCAGCTTTTAAATCACCTAAGTCTATATTGATAATTCTTTTTCTGCTTAAACGCGTTACATTATAGTCTAATTCCTCACACATTCTTCTAATTTGACGATTTAAGCCTTGTGTAAGTATAATACTGAAAGTTCGCTCATTAATGGCTTCAACTTCACAATTTTTAGTTATTGTATCTAAGATATGGACGCCATTTCTCATTTTATGTAAAAAATCGTTGGTTAGTCTTTGGTCTACAGAAACGATATACTCTTTTTCGTGATTATTTCTAGATCTTAAAATTTTATTGACAATATCACCATCATTAGTTAAGAAGATTAATCCTTCACTAGGTTTGTCTAAACGACCAATAGGATAAATCCTTGTAGGATAATTTATGTAATCAATAATATTCCCTTCAACTCTTAAATCGGTAGTACAAGTAATTCCTTTTGGCTTATTGAAGATTAAGTAAACTGCTTTTGCTTCTTTGGTAATAACTTTACCTTGTACACTAATTATATCTTCAGGTCCAATTTTATCGCCCAAAACAACATCATTACCATTGATTTTTACGACACCCAATTCTATTAGTTTATCGGCTTGCCTTCTTGAACAATGTCCCGTTGCTGCAATTGCTTTATTAAGTCTTGTAAGTTCCATAGTTGAAGTTAGAAAGCAAATTTAAGGATTTTAATGGATAGTATCGATAAGCAGAAAATCTTTATTACTTTTCTTTCAATTTCAAAGATTTCTCATACTCCAAACCGTTGTAAACAATCTTAATATCGGCATAAGAAAATTTAGCGGCTATCTTGTTTTTCAATTCACCGAAACCATCAAACTTTGTATTCTCCATCAATTGCTTCAATTCATGCAATTTATCTTCACTCATTAATTGAATAGCTTCTAACTCTCCAGTTGCGACAAACTGAGCTAGATGACTAACAATTGTACCTTCTGCTAATTCTCTTTCTTTGGCAATTTCTTGAATTGACTTACCGTCTTTAAATAATTCTAAAGAAACTAATTGAGAAACCCCTTTTGAAACCTTTTTTGGCTTGTCGGTGTCTTGTGTTAATGTAATATTATTGTTCTGGCAGTAATTGATAATTATTTGAATAATTTCTTCTCCATATTTTTCAACTTTCACTTTCCCCATTCCTTTAATCATTTTTAATTGAAATAAAGTACAAGGTAAAGTTTCACACATTTCATATAAAGATCGTTGAATAAAAATTTGTGGTCGTTCAATTCCTAAGGTGTTTGCTTGTAAATTTCTGTACGCAACCAAAAAGTTTAATAATTCAGGATGCTCAGTAGTTGTGTTATATATTCCTTTCGGCTTCTCCGTTTTTATATCTTGCAATACAGCTTCGGCTCTTAGTTGTAAATAAGCGCTTGTTGTAAAATTGCCTTCAATGCCATTTAGACAAAACAATTTAACGTTCAAAGCGTCTTGAAAGTTCTTTAAGTGAAATCTTATGGTTTTCTTTACTTCTTGATTTTCTGAAGAAAATGTTAACTCTTTCAATGGTTTTGTAATGAAATCTTTCGTAAAATTCAAGAAGTAATGAATACCTTTTTGAATTCTTTCTTGAATAGAAACAGCTGTTTCTAAGTTTTCAATATCATGGCTTAGTATGGTTATTTGTTTATCGAAACTTAAAGAAATTTTCATTAATTTTTCAATGTTCTCTAAAATGTAAGGAACCTTTTCAATAATATTTCCTTCTATACTATTACTGTTTTTATAGAAGATGTCTAACATCCTTTTATTAGGATATAAAAATGATTGGTAGTTAAATAGATCATTAATTAAATTAAGGTAATAACCTTTTTCAGAATTAGTTAAAACATCTTTGGAAGGGATGTTACTTTCAATGTCTTGCGTAAAAGATTGTACTCTATTGTCATTAATAATACTACTAGGGTTTATTTTCGTTTTTAACACGATACCTTCTAAAGTTTTACATCTACTTAGTGCAACATAAGTTTGGCCATGTGCAAAAGATGCACCGGCGTCTATTATAGCTTTTTCAAAAGTAAGCCCTTGACTTTTATGTATAGTAATTGCCCAAGCCAATTTTAAAGGAATTTGCGTAAAAGAGCCAGCTTTTTTTTCTTCAATTTCTTTCGTTAGGTTGTTTAAAGTATAGCTAACATTTTCCCATGTTTCTGGAACAACAGTAATATTACCATCAGTACATTTCACGGTCAATTTATCATCTCCTAAGGAAATTATTTCACCAATTTTACCGTTGAAAAACCTTTTTTCAAAGCTACTATCGTTTTTAGTAAACATCACTTGCGCGCCAACTTTTAAACCAAGGTTTTCTTGACTAGGATAGGAGAACTCTGGAAATTTTCCTTGAATTGTTGCTTTATAAGAAACAATTTTATTAGAAAGCTTATTGAAAGCAATGTCATTTAAACTATCTGCTTTGTTGTTGTGAGTAGTAAGAATGATGTAGTCGTCTTTTTCTGTTGCTTCAAAATCTGGTATAAATCTTTCATTTAATACTTTACTGGATTGTTCCGAAAGATTATTATTTCTAATTTCATTTAATATTTTAATAAATTTTTCGTCATCTTGTCTATAGATATGATTTAATTCAATGCCAATTGGATTTGATAATTTATAAGAATGAGAGCTAAAGAAAAATGCATTTTCATAATGAGCTTGTAATAAATCCCACTCATTGGGGCGAACAACAGGTGCTAATTGTTGTAAATCACCAATTAATAATAACTGAACACCACCAAATACTTGGTTTCTATTTTTATATTTTCTTAAAACCTGATCTATACCATCTAATAAATCTGCTCTAACCATTGAAATTTCATCAATAACCAAAAGGTCTAAAGAACGAATAATATTGATTTTAGTTTTATTAAACTTGTAAGCAGATCTTTGCTGATTTTCTCCTGGAATAATTGGTCCAAAAGGCATCTGAAAAAATGAATGAATCGTAACGCCTTTTGCATTAATAGCTGCAACGCCTGTAGGCGCTACAACAATCAATCTTTTTTTCGATTCTTTTTTAATTTTTCTTAAAAAAGTAGTTTTACCTGTTCCTGCTTTTCCTGTTAAAAAAATATTTCGATTGGTCTTTTCTACAAAATTCCAAGCGAGTTCAAGTTCTTTATTTATTTGCATATAATGTATTGGATTACAAAGTTATTCTTTTTTACTTGTGCTGATAGCCAATTAAGCTCAAAACGGAACAGTCTCAGTTTTCGTTTCCTTCTTAGCGCCAACAAACATAAACTCGTTCATAATGATTTCTGTAATATATTTTTTAGTGCCATCTTTTGCATCATAACTTCTTGAAGTCAATTTTCCTTCAATGGCTATTTTTGTTCCTTTGGTAAAGAGCTTGCAAACTAATTCTGCCGTTTTCCCCCAGACAGCTATATTATGCCATTGAGTTTCTTCAACCTTTTCTCCTTTAGCGTTTGTGAACCTTTCATTTGTTGCTAAAGAAAATGTTGTTTTTTTCGTTCCGCTTTCAAATGTTTTTAATTCTGGATTGTTACCTACGTTTCCAATTAACTGTACTGTGTTTCTTAAATTTCTCATAATGTGTTTTTTAATTTATGGTTAAATATTAAATTTCAAAAAACCGATTTTGTGTTCGTATCGATTAGATGATGCAAATATGAGATGGGAAGGAATTGTTATTCGGTTAGAAAATACTTACTTACGACTATTTTCGTTTGTAGTTGTTTGTTGTCGGAAAATATAACTATTGAAATCTAGTAAGAATAAAAGTTACAAGATGATAATGCCGATTTCTACTTTTTTTGAAAAAAATGAAAAAAATAAAGGATTAGATAAGAATAAAGCAAATTAATAAATTATTAAAAACTTAAATGAAAGATTTTGACCAGCATTTCTTTGTAAAAGAAGTATTAAATATTCTTAGTATCACTTCTCAATTTCTTGATTTCATTATCAAATAAGTATAAACCACTTACATTGTCACCAATCAAGTTCATTTTATCAATAATATTTCTAGCGGTAGCTTCTTCTTCAATTTGTTCCGTTACGTACCATTGTAAAAAGCTATGTGTAGCAAAATCCTTTTCTTCAAAAGTAATATGGACTAATTTATTTATTTGTTCAGAAATAAAAATTTCATGCTGTAATAAATTTTCAAATAAATCTCTAATAGATTCAAATTTATGCTTAGGCGCATTTAATTCAGAGACAATCGTATTCCCTCCTCTATTGTTTAAATACTTAATAATTTTCAACATGTGTTGCCTTTCTTCATCAGATTGGTCGTACATGAATTCAGAAACTCCTTCAAAACCATTTACCTCAGCCCAACAAGCCATCGCCAAATATAATTGGGAAGATTCAGATTCTAATTTAATTTGATCGTTTAACGCCTTTTTAATTTTCTTTGAAACCATAATTACTAATTTAGAATACAAATTTACGGATAATTGGATTCATATTTTAGAACTTTTTAAAAAACTAAAAAATATGCAGCTGAAGAACTAATAATTAAAAACCGAAAAACTCAATAACTGAAAACTGTTAGTAATACTTTTCTTCTCCCATGGCATCCACTTTAAAGTCAGATGTTGTGTAGAAATTAATATCTATAAAATCTTCTTTACAGACTTTTAAAATAAAAGCAGATTCAGCTAAGAATACATCATTTCCATCTTTATCTTGTAAAATGTTATTGTGTTTTCTTTTCTTGAATTCAGACATTATTTCTTCATTGTCAGACTGAATCCAACAAGCTTTGTAGAAATTCAATGGTCTAAAATCTGCTTTTGCACCATACTCGTGTTCCAATCTGTATTGTATTACCTCAAACTGTAACTGACCAACTGTACCAACAATTTTTCTATTGCCTAAATCATGTCTAAATAACTGGGCAACTCCCTCATCGCTCAATTGCGTAATTCCTTTTTCTAATTGCTTAGATTTCATAGGATCCATATTAATAACTTCTCTAAACATTTCTGGAGAGAAACTTGGGATTCCTTTATAAAATAATTTTTCACCTTCCGTAACGGTATCACCAATTTTAAACGTTCCAGAATCATACAAACCAATAACATCTCCAGGATAAGCAGTTTCAATGACAGACTTCTTAGAAGCCATAAAACTTGTCGGGTTGTTGAAACGAACTTTCTTTTCATTTCTTGTATGATAATAAAAAGTATTTCTTTTAAACTCACCAGAGCAAATTCTTAAAAAGGCAATTCTATCTCTATGGTTAGGGTCTAGATTTGCATGTATTTTAAAAACAAAACCAGAAAATTTATTCTCTTCAGGTTCTACAATTCGTAAATTTGTTTCTCTAGCCAATGGGCTAGGAGCCAAATCAATAAATGTATCTAACATTTCTTTTACGCCAAAATTATTTACAGCACTACCAAAAAACACGGGTGCAATTTTTCCGCTTAAATAATCTTTTTTATCAAAATCTGAATAAACGCCATCAATTAACTCAACATCTTCTCTCAATTGCTCTGCATAAGCAGTTCCAATTTCTTCTTCTAAGATATCGTCTTCTAAATTCTTAATAGATAGCGCATTAACTTGCGTTTGACCACTTTGAAATAAATTTAATTCTTTTTGAGGGAAATTGTAAACACCTTTAAAAGTTGAGCCCATTCCGATAGGCCATGTCATTGGATTGACTTTAATATCTAATTTTGCTTCCAATTCATCCAATAAATCATAAGGATCTTGTCCCTCTCTATCCATTTTGTTGATGAAAACAATTACCGGCGTATCTCTCATTCTACAAACTTCCATTAATTTTTCTGTTTGAGACTCTACACCTTTTACGCAATCTATTACCAAAATAACACTATCTACAGCAGTCAAAGTTCTATAAGTATCTTCCGAGAAATCTTTGTGACCTGGCGTATCTAAAATGTTAATTAATTTATTTTTATATTCAAAAGCCATAACCGAAGTAGCTACAGAAATACCTCTCTGTTTTTCTATTTCCATAAAATCTGAAGTAGTACTTTTCTTGATTTTATTAGACTTTACAGCTCCAGCTGTTTGTATGGCACCACCAAAAAGCAATAATTTCTCCGTTAAGGTTGTCTTTCCAGAATCTGGATGGGCAATAACGGCAAAAGTCTTTCTTTTCTGTATTTCTTGTTCTAAACTCATTTTTGAAATTTGGTTTGCAAAGATAAAGGTTTTCTACTTAGTTTTTTGAGTAGAAAGTATTGGAGTAAGGCTAGTAGCTAGACGCTAATTATTCTTCCAATCATTCATAAAGTCCAATTCTTTCTGCGCAAACAATTCATTTTCTACAGCAAACTTCAATAAATGATCAAAATCTGAAAGGGTATAAAAACTACAATCTTTATCAGCAAAATTTTGTACTGCATGGTCAAAACCATAAGTAAAAATAGCTAACATAGTTAAAACTTCTGCGCCAGCCTCTCTTACAGCATCAACTCCTTTTAAACTACTGCCACCAGTAGAAATTAAATCTTCTACAACAATTACTTGTGCACCAGATTTTATTTCTCCTTCTATTAAGTTTTGCATACCGTGTCCTTTGGCTTTAGAGCGGATGTATGCAAATGGTAGATCTAAAGCGTCTGCCAATAACGCACCATGTGCAATTCCTGCAGTAGCGACACCTACTACTAAATCTGCTTCAGGAAACTTCTCTTGTACTAAAGTTTTAAAACTCTCTTTTATTAAGTTTCTAACCTTTGGATAACTCAATGTTAAACGGTTGTCACAATAAATGGGAGATTCTTTACCTGAGGCCCAAGTAAATAAATTATTAGGACTTAGCTTAATTGCTTGTATTTCTAATAAATATTCTGCAACTTTGCTAGCAATATTATTTTTATATATCATGCTGCAAAATTATACAATTTACCTAAACAATATCGTTGTTTTACTAGTACAACATAAACATACTTTCAACATTGGTAGAAATAATGATTCTGTCATCTATTTTTGTTCGAAAAAATCGGAAGTTGAAAAAATTATTACAGCGGTAGAAATTGGTTCTATTAAAACAAATTTAATTTTAGTAGCAGATGATTTAGACTGGTTACAAGAAACATTTTTTAGTTTTTTTAAAATAATAATTGCCGGTGGTGGTTTGGTGAAAAACAAAGAAGGTGAATATCTTATGATTTTCAGAAAAGGAAAATGGGATTTACCTAAAGGAAAAATTGAGAAAGGAGAAGATGTGAAGTCTGGTGCTATTCGAGAAGTAGAAGAGGAGACAGGTATAGAAAATATTTCTTTAGATTACAAATTAGGAAAAACTTACCATACTTATCAATTGAAAGACAAATGGGTTTTAAAAGAATCTCATTGGTATGCTATGCGTTCAAGTTTTGAAGGGGAATTGGTGCCACAAGAAACAGAAGGTATTAAAAAAGCTGAATGGGTTTCTAGAAAACAAATAAAGCAATTATTGAAGAATTCCTATCCTTCGATTAAAGAAGTGTTTAAAATGAGGTAGATTAGATTGTAAAATTCTGATTGCCGCTAACATAAGATATGTGGCAACAATCTTTTTTAATAACAAATTCTTCAGATACTACGATCTCACCATTTTTCATACCTTTGAAAATAAAAATTTCTCCTTCAAAAGATGTTTTATCTTTCTGAGAATCATTTAAGATACTATAGGTACCATCGTCACTTAAACTATCTTCATTGGTAAAAGTTTCTTGTGTTCTTTTAACAATTGTTCTAAATGAATCTAAAACATAAGCTTCATTTTCTTGATTGGTAATTGTAATAGAAATACTTATAAATTCTTCTGTACAAGCTGAGTTTCCACAATGATCTGTATCTACAGGAGTACAAGCATTTACGAATATTAAACTTAACAGAATGAGTAGGTTTTTCATAAATTTTATTTTTGTTATTCTTTATTGTCTTGAAGTTTTCCTTTTAACACTTCATTTTCGTAGCTAAGACCTTTTACTATAAAACGTTCTTTTTCAGTATAAATTTCATTAAATATACTTAAACTATCTATAAAAAGATCAGATTTAATTTGCATTAATTCTATAGCTGAATGAAATAGATTATCTGTACAAAAGGATTTATGCGTATTACTATAGATTAAAGAATCTGTTTTGGGGAATTGTTTTTTATAGTTTGGAGAAGTCCATGCGATAAAAGGAATTTCTAATAAATGATTTGTAGGTAAGCCCCACCAATCATGCCCAATCAATTTTCTTTCATCATCATAAACATTTTCGCCATGATCTGAGAAGTAAACTAAATTAGAGATGCTGTTATTGAGTTTTGAATATTTTGCCAATGTATCTATAATACTATTTACTACAAAGTCATTGTACAAAACGGCATTGTTATAATGTACTTTTATTTTTTCATAATAATCTCCTTCAGTCTTAAAAACATTAAAAGCTTCTGGATACCTTTTAGCATAGGTTGTGTGCGTACCCAATAAATGAATGATAATAAATTTTTTATCGTTCTTTTCTTTTAAAATTTTTGCAAAAGGACTAAAAACATTTTCGTCATAGTTGGCAGTTTCTATAAGTGCTCTTGAATTTACAATATCGTTTACAAATGATATATTCTGAGAAGTTTTAGCCAATAAAGCAACTAAATTATCCCAAACGCCAATAGCTGCTTGATTAGAAATCCAATAAGTCTCATAATCTGAAGCTCTAGCTATATCTATTATGCTTTGCGCTTTGGTGTATTCTATTTTGTTTTCAATATTCGAATAAGTTAAACACGTTCTTACAGCTGCTTGTGTATGTGTAAAAGGACTAATTACATCTGTGAAAACCGCAATATCTTCTCGTTTTTTCAATAAAGGATTTGTTTCCTTTCCATAACCGTACAAAGACATTTTATTTCTAGTAGTAGATTCGCCAATCACAATTACTGTAACTTGTTCGTTATCTAAGGCAAGTGATTTAGCATTTATTTCCCCAAGATAAGATTCCATATTGCCGGCAATTCTGATATACTCTTTTATCTCAGCATTAAAACTTTTCATTACGCTAAATACTGTCGGTGTAGCTTTTCTGATAAATCTGTTATGATATAAATTTTCTCCTAAAAAAACAATACTCACTAACAGTAGAAGTATTATAGGTGTTTTGTTGGCTAGATATTTCTTTTTCAGGTCTTTATAAAACAAATAAAAACTCAAGAATAAATAAATAGGAATCAATAAATATAGATAAGACCATTTTAAATTTATAAATCCTTTTGCTTCATGAATAGTAGTTTCAAACAAAACAAACAAAGAATATTTTGAAACCGGAGCTTTAATGGAAACCCAATGAAAAATGTCTAATAGTCCAAACATTAAAGTTACAAACCAAGGAAGAAAAAGTAAAAAACGTTTGCTAAAAATAAAATATGGAATTGAAAATATTGGAATCCAAATTAAATAAATAATAAGCTGTCTTGCATCGGATAAAGTGTAGTTTACCATTAAACCAATCAAAAAAGGAAATCCTATATTCCAAAGAAAAGAATTGCAAAATATAGATTTAAAATCTTTCAGTATTTCTAAGGTTTTATTTTTCATGATGAACTAAATAAGGTTTAAACCCTTCAGATATTTTCGTTTGTAATTGACCGTTTTCATCTGAATAAATTAAATAGCATTCCAATTTTTCTTGCGTCAAGATAAAATCAAAACATTTTTCTGTTCCCATAACCATACAAGCTGTAGCATACGCATCTGCTTCCATACAGTTGTCTGTAACAATGCTAGCACTTAATAAATTTGATATTTCTGGATAGCCAGTTTTAGGATTAATAATATGTACAATTTTTTGTCCAGAATCTAAAACTTTAAAATTTCTATAGTTACCCGAAGTCGCCATAGATTTATCTTTAACATTTACTACTTGGTATAAATTTCGTTCTTTTTCGTTGGGTTCTTCAATACCGATTTTCCAATTTGTATTTTTAGAATTAACTCCTTTACAATGAACTTCCCCACCAATTTCTACCATGTAGTTTTCAATACCTTTTTCTTCTAAAAATAGGGCAATTATATCTACTCCGTATCCTTTGGCCAAAGCAGAAAAATCTAATTGTTTGTTAGTTGTTTTAGGCGTGTTAATAAATTGAACTATTGAATCTATAAATAGAGAATCTATCGTTAATTGAAAAGATTCTTTTTGTTTGTTTTGAACTTTCCAATAATTTACCAAAGGCATTATTGCTGGATTAAATAAATATTGAGTCTCTTCGGCTACTTTCATTGCTGCAATTAAGTTGCCTTTAAAAAAAACATCAGATTCTGCTGCTTCAATCAAGCTAATCTCTTTTTTATTAAACCTAGAAATAGTAGAAGAATCAATATAAGTACTCAAACTCATATTCACGGCAATGAATAAACTATCAATTTCAGTTTGATAAGCTACTGGAATTTTACTAATGTATTTTATAGTACCAGTTGTTCCCATTGTAGAAACTTTCACTACATTTTCATGTAAACTAGGTTCGCAAGAAAACAATAATAAAATACTAAGTGATAAAAGAAAATTTTTCATAAATTTATTTTAATCGAAAGATAACATAAGCCAGTCAAACAAATCGGTAGCCCAAAATTGATTAGCCAAACATAGAATCAACAAATGCTTTTCTATTAAATAGCTGTAGTTGTTCTTTTCCTTCGCCAACACCAATGTATTTTATAGGAATTTTGAATTGATCTGTAATACCAATAGCTACACCACCTTTTGCTGTGCCATCTAGCTTTGTTAATGCCAAACAAGAAACTTCCGTAGCTTTAGTAAAAGCCTTGGCTTGGTTTATAGCGTTTTGACCTGTAGAAGCATCTAAAACCAACATAACATCATCCGGAGCAGTTGGTACTACTTTTTTCATCACGTTCTTGATTTTTGTCAACTCATTCATTAAGTTGATTTTGTTGTGTAGTCTTCCTGCGGTATCAATGATAACGACATCAGCATCTTGTGCTACCGCAGATTTTAAGGTGTCAAAAGCAACTGAAGCAGGATCTGCATTTTGCCCTTTTTCTATAACAGGCACATTGGCTCTTTCTCCCCAAATTTTTAATTGGTTGACTGCCGCAGCTCTAAAAGTATCAGAGGCACCCAAAACCACTTTTAGTCCTGCTTTGTTCATTTGGTAAGCTAATTTTCCAATAGTAGTTGTTTTACCAACCCCATTTACACCAACTACCATCAAAACGTAAGGTTTAGAAGTCATTTTTGGAATAAAACTTTCTAAATCTTCTGTATTATTTGCTGCTAAAAGCGTTGAAATTTCATCTTTTAGTATAGTGTGTAAGTCAGCCGAATTGATGTATTTATCTTTAGCAACTCTTGCTTCTAAATTAGTGATGATTTTTATAGTGGTTTCTAAACCAACATCGGAAGAAATTAAGGCATCTTCAATATCGTCTAAATCATTTTCATCAACGGTAGATTTACCGGCAACAACTTTAGATATTTTCGAGAAAAAACCATCTTTCGTTTTTTCCATTCCTTTATCTAAATCTTCTTTTTTCTCTTTGTTGAAAAATTTATTAAAAAAACTCATTTACTTATTTTTTACAAAGGTAATTAATTCTTACAAGAAGTATACTGATTCCAGTAAAGAGAATTATAGTGTATCTCTGTAAATTGGAAATTATTAACGGGTTAAAGATATCAATTCGTTTCAATGATTTATATCTGTGTTAAATAAAGGTATATTTTTTAACCATAAAGAATGTGACTTATGGGATAACTTCTCAACAATTATTCCATTAAAAATAAAAACCGTACCTTCGCACTTTATTAAATCTGCTAGTCGTTTTTGCAGCCTGAACATTGTGAGAAAATATAAAGGTAAAAATGATTGGCGCAAAAACGTACATAATGGATAATGCAAAAAAATTCGCTGAAAAGGCGAATAATGATGATATGGCAATAAAAGCCGTAAAGTCTAAAAAGTCAAAAGTAGTTGCTTCAAACTCAGATAAAGCTAAAACTACAGTTAAGAAAACAACAACTACAAAAAAAGCAAAACCTGCTGTTGCTACTAAAGCACCTGCTAAGCCAAAAACAGTTAAGAAAGTTGCTAAAGCTAAGGTAGTAAAATCTGAAACAGTTACTACTGCTAAACCAAAAACGGTTAAGAAAGCGACAACTACCAAGAAAGTAAAACCTGCTGTTGCAACTAAAGCTCCTGCAAAGCCAAAAGCGGTAAAGAAAGTTGCTAAAGCTAAAGCGGTGAAAACTGAAACGGGTGAAGCTGATATAGTTGCTGAAGAACCTTCTAAACCAGAAAAGGTAAAGAAAGCTAAGAAAGTAAAACCTGCTGTTGCAACTAAAGCTCCTGCAAAGCCAAAAGCGGTAAAGAAAGTTGCTAAAGCTAAAGCGGTGAAAACTGAAACGGGTGAAGCTGATATAGTTGCTGAAGAACCTTCTAAACCAGAAAAGGTAAAGAAAGCTAAATCTGAACTTTCTGCTGACGAAAAGAAAGCTAAGAAGAAAGCAAAGAAAGCTAAGAAGAAAGCTAAGAAGGAAGCAAAGAATGCTAAAAATGATGATATTATTGATGAGGCAATCAAATTAATAAATTCAGAATCTGATGCTCCTGTTAAAGAAAAAACTAAAAAACAAAAAACTGAAAAAGTTGAAGAAGATAAAGATTCTGAGAAAGATGGAAAATCGAAAGTTACTTTTGCTGATTTAGGATTAGATAGAGTATTGTTAGACGCCTTGGCTCAAAAAGGCTATGTAACACCATCTCCAATTCAAGAACAAGTTATTCCTTTACTTTTAGAAGGAGGCGTAGATGTAATTGGTCAAGCACAAACTGGTACCGGTAAAACAGCAGCTTTCGGTTTACCAATTTTACAAAACTTAGAAGAAGGTTTCAACCAAACACAAGCATTAATTTTAACGCCAACAAGAGAGTTAGCTATTCAAGTAGCTAATGAAATAAACTCTTTTAAAGGTAAGAAGAGATTTAATATTGTTACAGTTTATGGTGGCCAACCAATTATGCAACAAATTAGAGACTTAGGAAAAGGAGCTGATATTGTAGTAGGAACACCAGGTAGAGTTATCGATTTGATGAAAAGAGGTAAATTAAGAACTGGTCAGGTTGAATATTTTATATTAGATGAAGCAGATGAAATGTTAAACATGGGTTTCATTGATGATATTGAATGGATAATGGAAGAGTGTAATGAAGACAAACAAATGTTGTTGTTTTCTGCTACTATGCCAAACAAAATTAAAAAATTAGCGCATAAGTATATGCCTAATTATGAATTGGTTGCTGTAAAAAGTAAAGAAGTTACTACACAAAATACAGAGCAATTATATTACCCAGTATTCCCAAAAGATCGTTTCAAAGTATTGGAAAGAATCTTATTAATGGAACCAGATTTTTATGGTATTATTTTCTCTAACACTAAGTTGACTGCAGATGATATTACTAGAAAACTATTGAAAGATGGTATTAAAGCAGAAGCTTTACATGGTGATATTGCACAAAACCAAAGAGAAAGAATCTTAAAAAGATTTAAAGACAAACAATGTAATGTTTTAGTAGCGACAGATGTTGCTGCAAGGGGTATTGATGTAAATGATTTAACACACGTTATCAATTATGGTTTACCACAAGATTCTGAAGCTTATGTTCACAGAATTGGTAGAACTGGTAGAGCTGGTAAAAAAGGTATTGCGATATCTTTAGTAACTAACCAAGACCATAAACAATTACAAGCAATAGAAAGTATTGCAAAAACTAAAATTAAAAGAGCTGAATTACCAAGCGCTGATACTTTAGTTGAATTAAGAAAAGACGGAATTGTTGAAGAAATTTTAGCAACAGAAGTTCATGCTAGAGATAGACATTTTCAAGAAATTGCTGCAAAGTTAATGGCTGAAGATAATATGGAAGAAGTATTAGTTCAAGTTATTAAAAATGCATACGGAAAACAATTAAATGTTTCTAAATTTAATCCGATTAAGCAACCTAAAACATTAGACGGTAACGATACTGACGAAATGAGATTATTCGTTGCTTACGGTAAAAGTGAAGGATACAACAATGAAAAAATTGAAGAATATTTCATTGAAAAAGCAGGTGTTGATCATGATGTATTTTTAGATGTTTATGTTTTAGATGAATTTTCATTTATTACTGTACCTACTGAAGTTGGAACAATAATCTTAGACAAGTTTAGGAGTATTAAGAAAAACGGAAGAGAAATTGTTACCAAAGCCAAAGCGAAAGGCGGCGGTGGAGGCGGTTCTAGAGGCGGAAGCTCTAGAGGTGGTTTCGGCGGCGGAAATAGAGGTGGCGGAAGAGACCGTGACAATAGATCTTCTGGAGGCGGAAGAGATAGAGATAGAAGAAGCGGTGGCGGAGAAAGAAGCTACGGTGGAGGCGACAGAAGAAGTTCTGGAAGCAGAAGTAACGATGGTGGCGGTGAAAGAAGAAGTTCTAGAAGCAGCGATGGTGGTGGCGAAAGAAGAAGTTCTTCTAGTAGTAATAGCGGAAGCAGCGACAAAGGAAGTTCTTTTGGTGGCTTTAGCAACAACTACGGTCCTAAAAAGAAATCTTTTAATAGTAAAAGCAGAAAAAGAGATTAATTTCTTTTAAAATAATATATTCTAAGCCATACAATTTTTTTGTATGGCTTTTTTTATGCAATAAATTACTTACTAAAAAACGTTAGAGAAAGAAAACTCAAATGTTTAAAGTCTATTTATTATCACTATTCAGTCTACTTATTTTTGTTTCAGCTCAAGCAGAAACAATCTCATTCAAAAACGCTTTAGATCAAAAGAAAGTAAAATTGACTATTTCTGTCAATGAGAATAGTACCCATTATCATTCTCCTTTTAGTATTTCTATTAGAAATGTGTCCAATCAAAAGCAATCCTTGATATTAGATAATGGTACTTTACTAATTCCAGATGATATAAAATTTCAGAATTTTATAATTACAGAAGAACAAATTATAGTATTAGAACCAAATAGAAGTAAAAATATTCAGCTAAAAGCAATGTGTATAGAACAATCGGACATGGCACCAATTACGGGAACTATTTATCAGGTTTTAGCTAAAGCAAATAATCAATTATGTAAACTCAGTTCTTTTGTAGAAGATAATCAGAAATTTGAACCAGCGGCTCAATTTTTAATGTGGGATATTGCACAGAAAATGTATAAAGAAGATGAGTTAGACAAAATTAGAATAAATGAATTAGGAGCGCTTGTCGTTGTGAGGATAGATGAAAATGGTATAGAAGTAGTTGTGGAACCTAATATTAAACCAATAATTTCTCAAAGAGAGTTAAGAGTAAATGGTAATTTTTCTATGAATTTAGTTCATCCTAAAAAAATTCATATTGCCATGTTCACGATGGAAAATATTTTAGTAAAAGAGTTGTATAACAACCCGAATATGCCCATTGGATTAAGTAAAATGGAATATGCTTTCAATTCTTTAGAATATCCAGAAGAAAAATATCAAATAAAATTGGTCGTAGATGGAATAGTCGTTATTAAGAGTATTGTGACTATGAGTATATGATAATTTATGAAATAATAGTAATCAACTACGGCAAATAAGAAAATACTTCCCCATCATAAACAGCTTTCCAGGTATATTCATTTGGTCTATAGATGACTACATTATTGAATACTTCAAAATCTATCGCTATCTCATTAGAAATGTCTATAATTACTCCTTTAGAAAAAGCTTTAATGTAGCCATCTAAATCTTGAAAGACAACAAAGTCATCATTTACAATAATATTTCTAGCTGCATAAGGTGTAATTCTTATATTTTTTCCTTTATAAAAAACATGCGTATAATTTCTATTATCATTATAAACTAAAACATTGTCTTGCATTATTATCTTATTAGGCGTGTAGTCTAATATGTCATAAAGAACTCCTTCGTAATAACATACAAATTGGTTCATGTCATCAGTATAGGCAACCATATTTTCTCCCGTACAATATTCTAAAGGTCTATTGTCTTGTAGTTCTGCCATTTTTCCTTTATGCCAAACTTTAAAAGTTCCAAAATCATCTACATAAGCAACTATATCTTTATTGGCTTGAAAAGATTGTGGGGTAATATCTTCAATTTCATATTTTTTGCCTTTATAGTAAACTTTAAAAAAGTCGTTATCATTTACATAAGCAATAATATTTTCTCCAGCATCTAATCTTTTCACATCCCAGAGTTCTATTTCATTAGCTCCTCCATTTTCATAGACATAAAAACGATTGAAAGAATTTGTAAAGGCTAAAATATTATCTGAAACAACAAAACTTGAAAAACTTCTAATATCAGTCGTTGAGTTATCTGTTTTTACCCAAGGTTCTAAAAACTTAACTTCTGAGCCATTAAAAATCCATAATTGCTCATCAATAAAGTATGCCATAAAATTATCAGTGGCTCTAACGCTTACGTTTGCAGAAGTTATTTCATGCTTTACCCCTTGATAATAAATATTGAATCGACCATTGTTAGCGATATAAGCCACATAGTTTTTTCCAATCCAATAGTCCTTTACCGGCAGATGTTCCGCTTTGTAAAAGTGGTCTTTGTCAAAAATATAAAATTTCTGCTGACTATCTTGAAAGACCCCTAATTGTTGTGCTTTAGCAAACAAGATAGAGAAAACGAATATGCTTAGTGCAATGTATTTGATCATTATTAGTAGGTATTCAAAAAATGCGCCAATTCTACGCTTCCAATATTTTAATTAATTCATTCAATTTCAATAAAGCTTCTACAGGTGTTAATCTATTTATTTCAATCTTTTCAATTTCGTTTTTTAATTCCTCCATTTTTGGATCTGGTTCAGCACCAAAAATACTCATCTGATAACTCGCAGGAATTGACTTAACTTTTTTCTCAATGGAGTTGTCAATGTGTTTTGTTTCCAATTGTTTCAATAAGTCATTTGCTCTAGAAACAATTTCTTTCGGCATTCCAGCTATTTTAGCAACGTGAATTCCGAAACTATGTTTTGATCCACCTTCAATTAATTTCCTTAAAAATAATACTTTTTGACCTACTTCCTTGGTAGAAATACTGAAATTTTTGATTCGATGGTACTTATCTGCTAGTTCATTCAACTCGTGATAATGAGTGGCAAATAAAGTCTTTGGGTGAAATTTGGGGTGGTTGTGTAAATATTCAGCGATAGACCATGCAATAGAAATTCCATCATAAGTAGAAGTTCCTCTACCTATTTCATCTAAAAGAATTAAACTTCTGTTCGAAATGTTATTTACAATATTGGCGGTTTCATTCATTTCTACCATAAAAGTAGACTCGCCACTAGAAATATTATCTGAGGCACCAACTCTGGTAAATACTTTGTCTACAAAACCTATTTCTGCCGAATCTGCGGGTACAAAACTTCCCATTTGTGCCATTAAGACTATCAAGGCTGTTTGTCTTAGTACTGCTGATTTTCCAGACATGTTTGGCCCGGTAATCATAATGATTTGTTGTGTGTCAGTATCTAAATAAGTGTTATTGGGAACATAGGATTCTTCTATTGGCAATTGCTTTTCAATAACGGGATGTCGTCCATTTTTAATATCAATTATTAAAGATTCATTAACTTCTGGTCTATTGTAATTATTCTTTTCTGCGGTTTCAGCAAAAGACAATAAGCAATCTATTTGAGCAATTAGATTTGCATTCAATTGAATAGCTAAAATATAGTCATGTAAAAAGACAACAATCTGATTAAATAATTCTGCTTCTAAATTGGAAATTTTATCTTGAGCAGTTAATATTTTTTGCTCATATTCTTTCAATTCTTCCGTAATGTATCTTTCTGCAGAAGTTAACGTTTGCTTACGAATCCATTCTTCAGGAACCTTATCCTTATGTCCATTTCTCACTTCTAAGTAATAACCAAAAACATTATTAAACCCAATTTTTAAAGAAGAAATACTCGTATTTTCTTGTTCTCTTTGTTGAATCTCTAATAAAAAATCTTTTCCAGAAGTTGAAATCCTTCTGTATTTATCTAATTCTGCAGAAACCCCATCTGCTATAGATTTTCCTTTATTTAAAAGGGTAGGCGCATCCTCTTCAAGTTCTTTATCTAATTTTTCTATTAAAACAGGACAAGGATTTAATTGCTCTGCCAATTTTTGTAAAGATTTGCAATTAGAATTACTAAAAGCTTCTTTAATTGGTTTGATAGATTGTAAAGCCTTTTTCAACTGAACAATTTCTCTAGGACTAATTTTTCCTGAAGGAACCTTGGCAATCATTCTTTCAATATCGCCCATTCTTTTCAACTCAGTTCTTACAGAAGAACTTAATTCATCATCTTTGATTAAATGGGTAACATTGTCTAGTCTTTCATTTATTTCTTGAATTTTGATTAATGGTAATAAAATCCATTTTTTCATCATTCTGGCACCCATTGGAGAAACCGTACTATCCATTACATCTAGTAAAGTTTTAGCGTCATCATTTGGACTATGAACTAGTTCTAGATTTCTAATGGAAAAACGATCTAACCAAACATATTTATCTTCAGCAATTCTAGAAATAGCATTGATGTGTTGCAGTTTAGAATGCTCTGTATCTGCTAAATAATGTAGTATAGCACCAGCAGAAAGTATTACTTCTGGACTATTTTCTATGCCGTAACCTTTTAAAGTTTTTACTTCAAAATGTTTGCAAAGTGTTTCATGCGTGTAAGTGTCTGTATAAATCCAATCTTCTAGTTTGTAAGTGTAGTATTGTGTTCCAAAATGTTCTTTATAGACTTTGTCCATCATTTTAGGATACAATACTTCTGAAGGAGCAAAACTTTGAATCATCTTTTCTATATAATGAACATTTCCTTCGGCAACTAAAAACTCACCTGTAGAAATATCTATAAATGAAACAGCAGATTTCTTCTTGCCAATAAACACAGAAGCCAAAAAATTATTACTTCTATTATCTAAAATATTATCGTTTAAAGCAACCCCAGGAGTAACCAATTCGGTCACACCTCTTTTTACTATCTTTTTGTCTTTTGATGGTTTTTCTAATTGGTCGCAAATAGCTACACGATAACCAGATTTTACTAATTTTGGTAAATAAGTGTCCAATGAGTGGTAAGGAAAGCCAGCCAGTTCAATCTCAGAAGCAGAACCATTGTGTCTTTTTGTTAAAACAATACCGGTTATTTTGGCTGTTTTAATAGCATCTTCTCCAAAAGTTTCATAAAAATCTCCAACGCGAAACAATAAAATAGCATCACTATATTTTTGTTTAATTTTATTGTATTGAACCATTAAAGGCGTCTGCGGTTTTTCATTTTTTTGTTTTGCTTTTGCCATTATTTTCTGTTTGAATCAAAATTATTTAAAGGGGTTTTATTAAGCTGAAAATAGCGAAACCCTTTTATTTATAGATTAAATGCTAAGATATTCTAACTGAATGGTTTTAGAAAAATAGTTATTCTTTTTTGATTAACATTTGAGAGATTATTCTCTTAATCCAAAAACTCAACATCAAACAACTGTAAACCACTAGTAGGCGCAATATGTCGGATATAATTAATATCCCATTCTTCTTGCAATGATTTTGTAATAAAATCCATTGCTAATTTGCCACCGCCAATTTGAACTAAAACACCCATCATCAAACGTATTTGATATCTTAAAAATCCTTTTCCTTTTACTTCAAGCACCCATGTTTTTTCGGGTAAAAAATTAGCGGTAATAATGTCATTTTCTCTGATTTCACAAAGATCAATTGTTCTTGTGAAAATGCTATTTTCTTTTGGTTGACTACAATATCTTTTAAAATAATGAGTACCTTCAAAAAGTTTGGCGGCAACTTTCATTTTTTTAATATCTAAGTTTTCTAAAAAACTAATGATAATTGGCGCGCACATAGGATTTTGCTTATGACCAAAGCTAAAATAGTAATGGTAGGTTTTTATTTTAGGTGAATTAATTATATTGAACTTTATAGGGCAAGATTCTATAGATAAGCACTTCAAATCAAAAGGTGCATTATCGTTAAATTTAGCGATAAAATCTTCAAAATCTATATTGTCATCTGTAAATAATTGTAAAGGATAGTTTTGTGCCGAAACTTTAGCATCTGTACGACCTACGCCATGAGATTTGAAATCAAAATGTTCCAAAGTGAATGATAAAGTTTTATCTACTATATCGTGTACGGTTTTGAAATCTGGTTGTTTTTGCCAGCCATGAAAACGAAAACCTAAGAACTGAATTCTTACAATATATGATTGACTATATTTCATGTTGTAAAAATAGTTTTTTTTTTGATAATTATTGTACGTAATTGCTATGCTAAGTCAATAGCTAAAAGCTAGAAGCCAAAAGCCAAGCAGCTAAAATAAAAAAAGTATATCTTTACGTCCCAAAATAAAAGGAATATGACATTAGATATAGGAACAACTTTGGATGAATTTATTATTCGTAGAGAAAAAAATTACCCTGATGCAACAGGAGATTTATCTAAACTTTTAAGAGACATAGGTGTAGCATCTAAGTTGATTAATAGAAGCGTAAATAAAGCTGGTTTGGTTGATATTCTTGGTGCTGTAGGAGAAACGAATATTCAAGGAGAAGAAATTCAAAAATTAGATGATTATTCTAATGATGTTTTGAAAAACTATATTGCCAATGGTGGGCAGTTGGCTGGTTTTGGTTCTGAGGAAGAAGATGAGGTAGTTATAGTAACAACAGAAGAAGGTAAAAAAGCTCATTATGTTGTATTGTTTGATCCTTTAGATGGTTCTAAAAACATTGACATTAATGCTTCTATTGGAACTATTTTTTCTATTTACAAAAGAAAAGATATGTCTAAAGATTGTAGTTTAGAAGATTTCTTACAAAAAGGTACGGAAGTAGTTGCTGCTGGTTATGTTATTTATGGTTCGAGTACTATGTTGGTTTATTCAACGGGTAATGGCGTAAATGGTTTTACTTTAGACCCTTCAATTGGGGAGTTTTGTTTGTCTCATAGAGATATGAAAATGAATTTAGAAGGTGGTCATTATTCAGTAAATCAAGCAAATTATTCTCATTTTCCTGAGAATGTAAGAAGATATTTAGATTATTTAGTGGAAGACAGAGAAATGGGAATGCGTTATATAGGTTCTATGGTAGGCGATGTTCATAGAACATTATTGAAAGGAGGTGTATTTATGTATCCTGCTACAAGTTTTGCTCCTGGTGGAAAGTTAAGGTTGTTATATGAGTGTATTCCAATGGGGTTTTTAGTAGACCAAGCAGGTGGGAAATCTTCTGATGGTGAAAAAAGTATTTTAGAAATTGTACCAATAGAATTGCATCAAAGATGTCCAGTTTTTATTGGAAATAAAGATTTGATAGATATTTTAGAAAATGATTTCCCAATAATAAAATAATGCAAACAAAATTTTCAGTAAACATTAATAAAATTGCATTGTTAAGAAATGCTAGAGGAGAAAATATTCCTAATTTAATGAAATTTGCCAAAGATTGCATGGCTTTTGGTGTCGATGGTATTACTGTACACCCAAGACCAGATGAAAGGCATATTACAAACAAAGATGTTTATCAATTAGCAGAATTTTTACCGACCAAAAATTGTGAATATAATATAGAAGGTTACCCTTCGGCAGATTTTATAAAAATGGTTTTAGCTGTAAAACCAAATCAATGTACTTTGGTACCAGATTCTCCAGGTCAGTTAACTTCGGACCATGGTTGGGATACGATTAAAGATAAAGAATTGTTAACTAAAGTCATTGCTGAATTAAATGAAAACGATATTAGAGTTTCTTTATTTATAGGCACAGAAAAAGAGATGATACAAGGAGCTAAAGATGTTGGTGCGGATAGAATTGAGTTTTATACGGGTCCTTTTGCGGCTAAATTTCCTGAAGATAAAGAGCAAGCAATTTCTTTAATAAAAGATGCCGCTAAATTTTGTAACGAGATAGGAATAGGTATTAATGCTGGTCATGACTTGAATTTAGAAAACTTAAATTTTTTGAAAGATAATGTTGTTGATTTATTAGAAGTGTCTATCGGTCAGGCATTTGTGAGAGATTGTTTGTATTTAGGTTTAGATAATACGATACAGTTATATAAAAGATTATTAGTTTAGCGGTAGTCCATCAATTACCAATAGTTGTAAATACTTTAGTTGGAACAGGAAAAGTAAATTCTTAAAAAAAGTTTTGTCTTTTTTGCCAGGGAAAGTTATCACTTATTGTGAAGTCCCCCATTGCTAAAAAAAGGAATGACAAAAAAGGACATTCCTCAATTGATAGGACAAGTTAGGCTTAAAATGATAGAATTTTTAGAATAAGATTAAGAAAATTCTTTAGGATATATAACCATTCCTTTCACATCTTTTAAACCGTTTTTTACTAGTTCTTTCACCAAACAATTTTCTTTAGGAATTTTCTTAAAAGGAAACTTGATGTCAAATTCTTTCGCTAGCTTGTAACCAAATTTAAGGTAATAGGTAGCATGACCAATTAGTACAACAGATTTAAAGCCCATTTCTTTAGCAATTTCATGTGAAGCTAAAATCAAGTCTTTACCAATACCTTTCTTTTGATAAGTTGGTAACACACAAACTGGTGCTAAAGCTAAAGATTCAAAAGATTTATTGGTATCATTAATCTGAACTTTACTTAATAAAATGTGGCCAACAACTTTGTTATCGACTTCTGCAACTAAAGATAATTTTTTTATAAAAGAGCTAGACCTTCTTAGTTTTGAGACTAAAATCTGTTCAGTATGATCACTTTCTTTTACGTCTCTAAAAGCTTTCTCGACTAAAAAGAATACCGTTTTGTAATCTGAAGTTTTCTCTTCTCTTATTTTGATTTTCATATTTGTTGATGTTATATATTCTTAGCGAAAAGCTGAAATGAAAGAAGAATAATTACTTCTTTTTTACTTTTACTGTTTCCTCATTGATCGCTTTATTAATAATTGCTTTCAATTGAAGTAGTTCTGTTGTTGTATAATTATTAGACTCTATCCACTTATCGTCTTTTTTGTAGCTTTTTACAACTTTAAAATTTTTGTCTGTGTATTTACCATATTTCCCTTCTTTTTCATTCTCCCAAACAGCTATAGAAACTGAACCTATTCTATAGGTTGCCGTAGGTGCGTTTTTATTTGAATAAGCAGAAAGTTTAGGCGATTGAGCAAAAGAAGTAATCGAAAAAGCGATTAAGATTAGGACTGTAGAGAGAATTTTTTTCATGGTTTTAGTGTTTTAGGGGTTTAAATATTTTTTCCAATTAGCAAATCGTAAATAGACAGCGGAAATAACCATTAAAGAAAACCAGTAAACCCATTCGGTTATCCAAGCAAGTTGCAAGTCGTCTTGTACTATAAAAAATACATAATATACAAAACCAGCATAAATCACAACTACTGCAAAAAGAATAGCCAAGCTAATAAGATTTGAGCCAATGGTTACTACTGTATTGTAAATAACGTTTCCAATAGAATATAAAATCAAAGCAAGTAAAGTAATGTTTAAAATAGGTAAGGAGGCTTCTATGATGGAATCTTCCATAATTAAACTCAACACACCTCTCCTAAAATAATATGCAACAGAAATAAATACCATAATAAAACTAAAGCTGACAATAACTAATCTTTTAGTCAATGGAATAATTTCATGATATTTTTTCTGTCCAATCACATTACTAATAATAGTGTTTGTCACAGAAGAAAGAGCAAAAGCTGAAATACCAAAAACGGTATAAATTTGTTTAATACTTCCAGAAATAGCAAATTGTTCAACGCCCATTTTTTCTATTAAGGCAAAAAAGATAAGCCATGTCAATAAACCTAATAAGGTTAGGACAACAATAGGCATAGAAATTTTAGAAATCACTTTAATGTACTCCCATTTAATTAATCTAAAACTAAAGAGTAAATGTCTTTTGTTGAGTTTGTTTGTAAAAATATTAACCCACATGATAGTAATAGAAATAAATTCAGCAATATTTGAAGCTAATGCAGCGCCTTTAATACCCATTTCAGGGAAGCCGAATTTTCCAAAAACCAAAACATAATTTAAGAAAATATTAGAAACTGCCATTATTATAATAGCTACCGCCAATGTTTTTACTTTAGAAATACCAGTATAATAAGCTATAAAAACAGAACCCATAAATCCATAAATGAATCCATATTTTCTAATTCCAATATAATCCATTGCTGCTTGTAAAACGACAGGATCTTCCAAAAAAACATTTAAGATTTCTTTAGAGAATAATGCAAATAATAAGAATAAAATAATGCCTACAACCCCTAAAACAAAAATAGTATTATCTAAAATAATGCCAACATGAGATTTTTTATCTTCCCCTTCTTTTCTTGCTATAAATATTTGTGTTCCTTTAGTATAAGCAAAGCTTATCATGAAAAATATCAAATAAAGTAGTGCGACAAAGTTGATAGCTCCTTGTTCTGCTAAGCCAATTTCTTTCATAAATGCAACATCTGTAAATGAAATTAGTGTATAGAAAAAGTTGCTTAACATTAGCGGAATAGCTAAAGAAATAATGTCTTTGTATGAGTAAGAAAGGTCTTTCATTTTAATATTTACAAAGGTACATTTTTTGTTATCGAATACATTTAATAAATAGAGAAAAAATATTTTTACATAAAAAGGAGTCAATAAAATTTTATAATAGCAAAAATATTTTTATTTTGCACTCTAATAAACCTCATTAAAGTAAAAAAGAAGATTTATGAAATCAGTAAAAAAAGGATTAACCGTATTCTTATGGCTTGTCGTGTTAGCTTTGGTGTACAAATTATATACGGTTGTAAATGATCCAGTTCAGTTCAAAGTAGCCTTAGAACTTAGAAGTAAAGCAACAAAAAATAGATTATTAGATATTAAAGTAGCACAAGAATATTATAGAGAAAGAAATAATACTTATGCTGATAATTTTGATGATTTAATTAATACGATTAAAAATGAAAAATTAACTATTATTAAAACAATTGGTGATCCTGATGATACGACTATTATAGTAACTTATGATACTATTCTGGTTCCTATTATAGATGAAATAACGACTAAGGAAAGATTTAAGGGCACGAAAGATGTAAGCCAATTAAGATATGTTCCTTTAACGGAAAGTAAAACATTTACTTTAGCCATGGATACTATCAAAATCCAAAGAGTGCAATTAGCCGTATTTGAAGCTAAGGCAACAAAAGAAGATTATTTAGATGGTTTAGATAAAACTTTTATTAAGAACCCTGCAATTGAAGATTTAAGTATAGGTTCATTGACTAGCGCTAGTGGAAAAGGAAGCTGGGAATAACTATTTAAACGCAGAATTTCTACAAGTAAATAGCAGAGATTGCACTTTACTTATAGAATTTTCTGAGGAAGGCTTTTCTTATTCTATTTTGAATAACCTTAGCAATGAAGTGCTATTTTCTAGTTCGTCAAAAACTTTCATTGATTTTTTTCAAAATAGTAAAAATCAACTACAAGAAATTTTCAAACAAGAAGAAGTTTTCAAATTTTCATTTAACAAAGTAATTGTTTTGTTAAATAATTTCTACAATACTTTAGTTCCTTCTCCTTTTTTTGATGAAAATAAAATGAAGGAAATCTTATCTTTTAATTTAAGTTTACCTCAAACAGATTTAGTGTTTTTATCAGATAAAATTTCTAATATAGATTATTACAATGTATATATAAGTAATCTTAATTTCAGCAAAGTAATTGCTAATACTTTTGTAGACGTACGAAAAAAATCTACTATTGCTGTCCTTTTAGACTATGCGTATAATTTTGCGCCAAAAGGAAAGTTTATACAAGTGCATTTAAGTAAAAATAAAATTCATTGTATTTATTTTAGTGAAGGGAAATTAGAATATAGTAACTCTTTTAAAATTGATAATTCTGAAGATGTCATTTATAATGTTTTGAATGTATATAGCCAATTAGGTTTAAATACAGAAAAAATGCCGCTTCATTTGTCTGGTGAAATCTCTAAGAATGATGAAAAATATGAATTATTGTATATGTATATCAAGGAAATAGAGTTCTTAAAAAGACCTTTAAAATTGAATTATGCTGATAGAGTTAAAGAAATACCATCACATAAATTTGCCCATCATTTTGTTGCTTTGTTATAAGCGATAACAGGAAATAATTTAAAAAAAATATTAAGAATGAGAATCATTTCAGGGAAATATGGCGGAATTAATTTAAAAACGCCAACTTTTTCACCAACGAGACCTACTACAAATATTGCCAAAGAAGCATTGTTTAACATGATAGATAATTATTATAATTTCGACAATGTAAGCTTCTTAGATTTGTTTGGTGGAACAGGGCAAATGAGTTATGAATTTGCTTCTAGAGGCTGTATAGATATTACAACAGTAGATAAATTTGCACCTTGTATTAGTTTTATGAATAAGACCATTGAGAGACTTCAAATAGAAGGAATGAAAACAATACAGATGGATGTTTTTAAGTACATGAAAATTGCCGATAAAAAGTACGATTTAATATTTGCTGGTCCTCCTTATCCTTTACCAAATTTAGATACTATTCCAGATGTTGTTTTCGAAAATGGATTAGCAGACGGAAAAGGCTGGTTTATTTTAGAGCATAATCCTCAACATAATTTTGATAAACATAAGAATTTTTGGAAAAAGAGAAATTACGGGCAAACAATTTTTAGTATATTCGTAAATGTATAAAATGTATAAAAGATGAGTATTAAAAGAATTGCTGTTTTTCCTGGTTCATTTGACCCTATAACAATTGGGCATTTAGATATAGTTAAAAGAGCTTTGCCTTTATTTGATGAAATCATTATTGCTATAGGAATACATTCACAAAAAAACTACTTGTATTCATTAGAACAAAGAGCTACTTGGTTGAAAAATGTTTTTAAAGGTGAAGCTAAAGTTCGTATTGCGGATTATACCGGTTTGACGGTAAATTTCTGTAAAGCTAAAAATGCTAATTATATTTTGAGAGGAATCAGGACTTCTGCAGATTTTGAATATGAAAAAACAATTGCTCATGCAAATAGTAGTATGGTAGATGAGATTGAAACCATTTTAATTCTTTCAAGACCAGAATTAAGTTTTGTATCATCTTCAATAGTTAGAGAAATTCTTAAAAATGATGGTGATGCAGATAAGTTTTTACCAAAAGAAGTAGCTGCAGATTTATAGTATTTTTTTTATTAGCTATAAAAATGAGTACTTGATTTTAATGTTTCGTGCTATCCACTGCAGCTTCAAAAGTTAAACCTTCCATTCCTTTAAATTTTTCTTTATCGAATCTTTTAAAATAATTAAAGAAGAATTCTTCCAATTGTTCCGCACCAATACGTTTAGCTATAATTTTTTTATCATTATCTAAAACATACACTTGTGGTGTACTAGAAATATCGTAAACTTTTCTAAAAGGCGTTTCATGATAAGGATCTGCAACATTTGCCCATGTCAAATCGTGTTCTTTAATAAAATCCTTCCATTCACCTACTTGCTCATAATTCACAGTAGATATAGCATATACCATAATATCTTTGTCTTTTCCATAGGTGTCATAAAACCTTTTTATGTGAGGAATAGCCTTTTTACAATGGCCACAATCAGGGTCCCAAACAAAAACTATTGTATAGTCTGCAGGTAAATCATGTAGTCTAATTTGTGTTGTTAAATCGGTATGTCTCATCGTTAAATCTGGAGAAGTTTTACCAATTAATAGTGGTGCTAATGCATCTGCTCTTTCTATCATTTTAGCTAGTTGCGTAGAATCAGTCCAAGAAGCAAGTCCTTTTTTATAATAACTATCTATTAAATCTACATAGACAGCATCATCACCCATTATTTTAGAGTTAGCATATTTATTTAATAAAGTCACCAAAGAATATTTAAAAACCTCTTCATTTGCTAGGGCTTTATCTAAAACTAAATGGCACGAACGAATAACAGAATCTTGAATTGGCTCTGTTCTTTTAGACATGAAGTTCATTAGTTTGTTATGATAAATAGGCGTTCTTAAAATTCCTTCTTCGCTAAAATCTGTATAATCCCAATAGTGTTGTTTCCAATATTTCCAACCAAAAGAAGAATCTATCAATTCTCCCGCTTCATTTTTTGGAGCCTCTGGAATAGTAACTTCCTTCATTAATCCTAATAGATCAGTATAAAAAAAATCAGGATAATCAGTCATTATTTTTTCTCTTTTAGCTAAATAAGTCTTATTTAACGCTTCCATTTGATCTTTTAATACTGCTTTCTGTTTTTCCTTTGCAGTATCCAATTCATTTTTTAATTCTGCAGACTGTGTTCTTAATTCAGCCATTTCTAGCATGTCTGAATTAAAAATATCATTTTCTGGAGAATTTGTAAAACCCATTTTTTTACCTAACTCTTCTTTACTTGTGCTAATTTTAAAATGTTGGTCACTAATTAAAAATTCAAAATATTTATTGTTTAAACTAGGGAAAACGGCTAAATAGACACCTTTAGGTTTATGTTCTTCCCCTTTTAAAACGCCATATCCTTTTTCATTAAGCATTATAGTATCAGAAATATAATGTTTGCCAGAATAATGGTAAGCGACTAACAATTTTGCATTAGGCATACCTGCTATGTCAAACTCAATGGTGTGACCTGGTTTTTGTTTCACCTTTTTCTTAATGCTTTTTTGTCCACAAGAAATCATGGTTATCATTACTGATAATAATATTAGAATAGATTTTTTCATCTTAATAATTTATATTTTAAATACTATTGTTCCTTTTCTTTTCCTTCTTCCCAATCAGAAGTTTTCTTTGCTAAGTCAGTACATAAGTTTTGCACTAAATCTTTGGCATAGGGGTTTTTTGTAGCTCTCACATAACTATCAGTAAGGTTCAGTAAGGTTCTGAAAAAATGACTATGCATTTCGTCTACCATTAAATCAGTTGTCCATAAATTAATTCCCAAAGAATTCTTTTCTACAGGGTCCCAAATAGACAAATTGATAGATTTACAATCATTTAATCTTTCATGTTCAGAATCAGAAGCTTTCCATTTAATGTCTACAGGAATATTCTGTTCATTCAATCCAACTTTTATCTTTATTTCGGATGTTTTTTTTACTTTATTATCTAGCATTTTTTTTATTGGTTCAAATTTTTGATCAAATGTATAAATTCTTTCTGAATATGCTGATTTTTATCTTTTAAATACCATCTATTTACTTTTTTAATTTTGGTGTTCAAATCAAAATCCGCAGCCTTTTTCCATTCATTAAATAACTCTTGTAACTCTAGAGGTCTTGGTCCCCAGGTTAGCATTATGTTTAAGTCTTTATCTAAACAAACTAATTTTGGAATGGCCATACCATCATTTGTTAAAAAATGTTTCATAATTTCTGAATTTTCATCTCTTAAAAGTATTTTAAAATCTATAGAACCTCCACCAGCTAAGCTCATAGCGTATAGTACCGGTTGGATAAAAGAGCCATCACCACACCATGGTTCATTCAATAAAACCCAAGTCCAGTCTTGTGCCTTGTCACTCAATAAATTGTATAGTTTTTTATCTAACTGAAAATTTCTTAAAATCTTTTCAGAGCGATTATAGTTAACATTAGTATAATTAAGGTAAGCTTCTTTATCGTAGGGACTTTCTTTATGGTCACTTTCTAAAATAGACTTTGTCAAATCAGTAAATTCAGAATAAGTTATAGCGTTTGCTAGTATTTCTTTTGTAAATTTAAACATGAGTGTAAAAATATTTCTTTTTAGTTAATTATTGATGATTTGTAAATTAAACCTTGTTAAAAATATGTTAAACAGAATTTTATCCTTTCTATTTTGTATATCTATAGATTAGCTGAATATAGTAAAATAGGAAGTGAAAATTTATTTAAAGTAGTTTACTATATTAAATATTTAAATTAGGAATAAACTTTTTATACTTTTGTATTATGATTTGGAAAAAAGAATTTACACTACAAGACTTAAATCAAACAAATGATTTGAATAATAATATTTTCGAAATAGATTTCATTGAAAAAGGAGCTGAGTATCTAATCTGTAAAATGCCAGTAAATAAAAATACGAAACAACCGATGGGTTTGCTACATGGTGGAGCTTCCGTATTTTTAGCAGAAACAGTAGGTAGCGTAGCGGGATATTTGTGTTTGGCTAGAGAGAATAGTTATGTAGTAGGTTTAGATATAAACGCAAACCATTTAAGAGGAGTACGAGAAGGATTTGTTTTTGCCAAAGCTATGCCAATTCATATTGGTGGGAAAACACATGTTTGGTCTATCGAAATTACGAATGAAGAAACAAAAATGGTTTGTATTTGCAGATTAACCCTTGCAGTTATTAATTCCTAAAATATTCGGAAATATATACTATGATATTTAAATGATTCTTATTCACATACATTATAAAAAGTCTTAAAAAAATAAAAAAACTTAGTTGTTTTAAAAAAACTTTGTTTTACCTTTGCGTAGATTTTTAAATAAACACATTTATTAAATGGTATTACTAACAATTACTTCAGTAGCAAACATTGTTTTTGCATTATTACTATTAGCTCTAATTATATGGTTTTTTGCGCAAGCAACAATCAAAAAAATCCTTACTGATAACCCCGGAGCAGAGTCTCCTGCGTCAGGAAGATTGAAAATAATTAATGGAAAAAAAGTTATTACTTTTTCGCAAGGGTTTGACATGAACCTACAAGGAGTTTCAAATAAAGTTATTAATCATGAGTTTTCGCCAAGCACATTTGCCGTTAAACCTACAGATTTCAGAGGATTTCAACCAATACCAAAAATGATGGTAAAGGAAGGAGAAACTGTTAAAGCTGGAGATAAATTATTTTTCGATAGAAAAATGGAAGGAATTTTTATTACAGCTCCAGTAAGTGGATCTATAAAAGAAATTAGAAGAGGAGAAAAAAGAAAAATTACAGATGTAATTATAGAAGCCGATACTAAAACCGTATTTAAAAAATTCAATGCAGATAAAAATGCTTCAAAAGAAGACATTATCACAAACTTAGTAGAAAGTGGGGCTTTTACCGCTTTCACTGCTAGACCATTTGGTTATCCAGCATTACCAACACAAGATCCAAGAGCTATTTTTATTTCAGCTTTCGATACGGCACCTTTAGCAGCCGATAATGATTTTATATTAGAAAATTTCTCCAGTACAGATTTTCAAACTGGTTTAGATGTAATTTCTAAATTAACAAAAAAAGTCCACTTAAACGTTAAAACAACTTCTAGTAAAGTATTTACAGAAGCTAAAAACGTTCAAGTAAATTATTTTGAAGGACAAGATCCTGCAGGTAAAGTAGGAATTCAAATTCACCATATTGATGCTATTAAAGCCGGTGAAATTGTTTGGACAATTAGACCTATAGATGTTGTTACTATTGGTAGATTATTTAATAAAGGTATTTACGACCCACAAGAAGTTATTGCTTTTGCAGGAACACCTTTAGATAAAACATTTTACGTAAAAACTAGAAAGGGAGCTTCTTTAGAAAGTTTAGTAGGTAATTTATCTGATGAAAATAGAATTATTTCAGGAAACGTACTAACAGGAACACAAGTTGCTAATGATGGATTTATTGGTTCTTACGATAATTTAGTAACTGTATTGAAAGAAGGAAATAAAGAAGAACTTTTTGGATGGTTAGTACCTCAATACTTGAGACCTTCTATTTCTCCTACTTTTCCATGGGTGGGTAACAAATCTATTTCATTTGATGCAAATACAAACATGCACGGTGAAAAAAGAGCTTTTGTAGTTACTGGTCAGTACGAGCAAGTATTACCTATGGATATTTTCCCAGTTCACTTAATGAAATCTATTTTAGTAAACGATTTTGAACAAATGGAAGGATTAGGAATTTATGAATTATTAGAAGAAGATGTTGCATTATGTGAATTTGTATGTACATCTAAACAACCCGTTCAACAAATTTTAAGAGAAGGATTAGATTATATAGCTTCTCAAGGATAAGAATTTATGCTATTTAGCATTACTATAAGAATATAGAATAAAGCACGTTGCTAAGCCAACAGCTATTAGCTAATAAAAAACTAAAAAAAACTAAAACGTATGAAATTTCTAAGAAATTTTATGGACAAAGTCAAGCCAGACAAACAGAAAAGTCCTCTCTCGTACACCCTTTGGGATGGTATGGATACACTATTTTTTGCTACTGGACATGTCACTAAAAATGGAACACATCTAAAAGATAGTATAGATTTGAAACGTACTATGATTCATGTAGTTTTAGCAATGCAATTAGCATTTATGTTTGGGTCTTACAATATAGGCTTACAACATTATAATGCAATTGGAGTAGATGCTAATATGGCGGCTAAATTCATTTATGGAATATTACAAATCTTACCTTTAATTATAGTAGTTCATATAGTAGGTTTAGGAATAGAATTCTTATTTGCAGCTAAAAAAGGTCATGGAATTGAAGAGGGATTTTTGGTTACAGCATTTTTAATTCCATTAATTATGCCACCTTCAGTACCTTTATATATGGTTGCTTTAGCTACTGCATTTGCAGTATTAATAGCTAAAGAAGCTTTTGGTGGTACAGGGATGAATATTTTTAATGTTGCCTTAGTCGCAAGAGTATTTGTATTCTTTGCTTATCCAAGTTCTATTTCAGGAGATTCTTGTTGGGTAGCTATGGATTATAATATTTTACATACTATGTTGAATTTTGGAGATTTCTTACATATTGAAGCGGGAACAGCCTTAATAGACGGTTTTTCTGGAGCAACACCACTTGGTTTAGCTGTTAGTGGGGGTTGGGAAGCAATTCAAGCAGCAACTTTACCTTCAGGAGAACAACAATACTCTATTACTAATATGGTATTAGGTTTTATGCCAGGTTCTATTGGTGAAGTAAGTAAAATAGGAATTATTTTAGGTGCTTTAATGTTAGTCAAAATGAAAATTGCTGATTATAGAATTATGTTGTCAATGGTTTTTGGTGTAGCGTTTATGGGAATTATCTTTAATGTTTTTGCAGGTTATTTTCCTGATAATGGCTTTATTGCTATCCCATTTTATTTTCATTACATAATGGGTGGTTTCTTATTTTCTATGGCATTTATGGCTACAGATCCTGTTACAGCAGCTTCTACCAATAGAGGTAAATGGATATATGGTTTTATGATAGGTGTAATTGGTTTAATCATTAGAATTGCAAACCCTGCATACCCAGAAGGGTGGATGTTGGCAATTATCTTTATGAATATTTTTGCAGCTTTAATTGATTATTACATAATACAAGGAAATATAAAAAGGAGGATAGCAAATGTCTAAAATTAATACAAATTCAAACGGATACACTATAGGGTTTTTAATCGTTATGGTAGTAATAGTAGGTGGAATGTTAGCAGTCTTCTCTGAAGGCTTGAGACCTACTATTGAGAAAAATGTAGAGTTAGATAATAAATCTAAAATCTTAAATTCAGTAGAATATGCTGGAACAGATATTTTAGCAGACTATAAAACTAAGATTACTGCGATAGCGGTAAACAACAAAGGAGAAATTATTGACGGTGTAAACGGTTATGATTTAAACTTGAAAAAAGAATATAAAAAAGCAGCAGACGACAGACAGTTTCCAGTTTTTATATATAAAGATGCCAGTACAACAAATTATATCTTACCATTAATAGGTTTAGGACTTTGGGATGAAGTAAATGGTTTTGCAGCTTTCAATAGTGATTTTAAAACATTGAAAGGTGTTGCTTTTGATCACGTTGCTGAAACACCAGGATTAGGAGCTGTAATTACGCAAAAATGGTTTCAAGATTTGTTTAAAGGGAAAACAATTTTTAATAAAGACAATGATTATTTATTGAAAATTTATAAAGCAGGAAAATCTCCAAATGGAATTTCTGATGTAGATGGTCTTTCTGGAGCAACTTTAACTACAGAAGGTATGGACAATATGATGAGAGATTGTATTCCAAACTATTTGAACTATTTTAATTCACTTAAAAAATAAAATAATGAGTCAATACGATAAATTAATAACAGACCCATTAAGTAGAAATAACCCAATTACGGTTCAAGTATTAGGTGTTTGTTCTGCATTAGCTGTAACTTCTACTATTGCAAATTCATTAGTAATGGCAATAGCAGTAACCTTTGTGACCGCTTTAGCTAATCTAACTATTTCATTAATTAGAAATTATATTCCAGGAAGAATCCGTATGATTGTTCAATTGGTTGTAATCGCATTCTTAGTAACTATTGTAAGTATTACCTTAAAGGCATTCATGTATGACCTAAGTAAAGAACTTTCTGTATTTGTAGGTTTAATTATTACAAACTGTATAGTAATGGGTCGTTTAGAGGCTTTTGCTATGGGAAACAAACCAATTCCTGCTTTTTTAGATGGCATTGGAAATGGATTTGGATACGGAGTCATATTAGTAATAGTAGGTGCTATTAGAGAATTATTTGGTTCGGGTGCATTATTAGGATACAAATTATTCGGTGATGCTACTTTAAAAACTGGATTATACGGTATGGGTTATGAAAATAATGGATTAATGGTTTTACCAATCGCTTCTATCTTTTTGATAGGAATTTTAGTATGGATTCATAGAGGAACGAATACTGAATTGGTAGATATATCATAAATAAAAAACGTCATTGTTATGACAAAAGAAGAAACAATCTTTAGATTGAAACTCTTCAAAACTATTAATTAGTAAATTAAATAAATAAAAATGGAATTAGTAAATATATTTGTAAAGTCGGCATTCTTAGAGAATATGGTTTTAATCTATTTCTTAGGAATGTGTTCATTTTTGGCAGTATCTAAATCTGTTAAGACTGCAGTAGGACTTGGAGCAGCGGTAATATTCGTATTAGCTATAACTACACCAATAAACTGGGCAGTAAGAGAATTTTTACTAAAAGAAGGTGCTTTGGAGCCATTGTTAGGTGCTTCATATGCCAATGTAAGTATCGAATTTTTAGGTTTGATTATTTATATTGCAGTAATTGCAACTATGGTACAGTTAGTAGAAATGATTATAGAAAAATATTCACCTTCATTATATATGTCTTTGGGTATTTTCTTACCATTAATAACAGTAAACTGTTCTATCTTAGGTGGTACATTATTTATGATAACTAAAGAATATGGTTTTGTAGAAAGTATCGTTTACGGTGTTGGTGCAGGATTTGGTTTCTTTTTAGCTATTATTGGAATGGCAGCAATCAGAGAAAAATTAAGATATTCAGATGTTCCAGCTCCTTTAAGAGGCTTAGGAATTGCATTTTTAATTACTGGATTGATGGGCTTAGGTTTTATGGGCTTAATGGGAATAAAATTATAATAGTATAAATCATAAATAGTATAAATCGTAAATCAATATGACGACTTTAATAATAGGAACATTAATCGCTTTTTTAGCAACTATGCTCATCATGGCAGGATTGTTAATTTTAGCGAAAGAAAAATTAGTTTCAGAAGGAGATGTTACATTAATCCTAAACGGAGATACAGCTAACCCTGTACTATCTAAACAAGGAAGTAATTTGTTAACTACCTTATCTGAGCAAAATATATTTTTACCATCTGCCTGTGGTGGTGGTGGTACTTGTGCGATGTGCTTGTGTCAAATTACTGAAGGTGGTGGCGAAACATTACCTACAGAGTTAAATCACTTAACGAGAAAAGAAGCGAAAGATAATTGGAGATTAGCTTGTCAGGTAAAAGTAAAGAATGATATGTCTGTTCAAATTCCAGAAGAAATTTTTGGAATTAAGAAATGGGAATGTGAAGTTACTTCTAACTATAATGTAGCTACATTCATTAAAGAGTTTGAAGTAAAATTACCAGAAGGTGAAACCTTAGATTTTGAAGCTGGAGGATATATTCAAATTGATGTTCCAAAAGTAACTGTAGAATATAAAGATATGGATATTACGGCACACCCGAAATATCATGATACACCAGATAAGTTTCAAAAAGATTGGGATCAATTTAAATTATGGCCATTAAAAATGGTAAATGCAGATCCAATATTTAGAGCTTATTCAATGGCAAATCATCCTGCAGAAGGAGATAAAGTAAGTTTGACTATAAGAATTGCTTCGCCACCTTTTGATAGAGCTAAAAATGATTATATGCCAGTAAACCCTGGGATATGTTCTTCCTATGTTTTCGCTCAAAAACCTGGTGATAAAGTAACAATTTCTGGTCCTTATGGTGAATTCTTTATTAAAGAAACAGAAAGTGAAATGTTATACGTAGGTGGTGGTGCAGGCATGGCGCCAATGCGTTCTCATTTATATCACTTATTTCATACTTTGAAAACTAAAAGAAAAGTAACTTTCTTTTATGGTGGCAGAACAAAACAAGAATTATTCTACATTGAAGAATTTAGAGAAATTGAAAAAGAATTTCCAAATTTTAGATTTGCTGTAGCATTAGATAATCCTTTACCAGAAGATAACTGGACTTTGAAAAAAGACCTTAATGATCCTGAAGGAGACGGATTTAAAGGTTTTGTTCATAATGTAGTCATAGAAGAATATTTAAGAAAACATGAATCACCAGAAGAAATTGAATTATATTTCTGTGGGCCACCAATGATGAATCAATCAGTGATTAAAATGGCTGACGATTGGGGAATACCAGAAGAAAATGTTGCCTTTGATGATTTCGGAGGATAATAAAATCCAAAACAAAAAAAATCGTTAATAGGGCTGTTCGCGCTTTTTAACACCGCGAAGCAGCACCTTAGGCACTTTATTAATTGGTAATAAAGTACTTTTATTAATTACAGTTTTCATTTAATCATCACAACAGTCTCCTTCAACATAAGTAGTTACTCCAGAATTATCTGCAACGCAAGAATTAGAATAAGTAATGCCATCACAGCCACAAACAGGTTCCCATAGAGCAATACAGACTGCGTTAGGCTCAATGAGTGTTGAATCAATACAATTTCCAGATGAAGCTACTGGATTAGCCACACAATTATTTTCTACTTTACTACATGAAATAGCAGACAGGCAAATTAGAATTCCTGCAAGTGTTGATTTTAATAGTCTCATAATTTCTTAGCTTATTTATTAAACGACCCATAATAAATCTTATTGTGCCTAACGTGTGATATATGTGCACTAATGTAATTAATCTAATGGACTTTTTATAATATGTATATTTTAAATGACTACTTGGGTGAATGATTTCTTTTAAAGAAAAGTTTTTAAAAAGAACACTTCAAACATAAACGGCTGTAAATTACTTTTAGACAAGAGTTATCAATAGTATTTGCTCTTTTTAAATTCTAATAATTACTGTATTCAATTAGTCTATAAGAATACCAATAATTGAAACCTTACGTTCCATACAAGCTTTGGGATTAAAAATAGATTCTTTTACATTATGGAAATCATCTGAAACTTCTTTTTTTGCTTTAGATTCACCAAAGGGTATTTCTTCAATAATAATTTTATTATCAGTAATTGCTTGAAGTAGTTTTTTATTCTTTTTTAATTCATTTTCTAAAGAAGAAATTCTACGTTTAGAAAGATTTATGTTGTAATTATTTCCTGCCAAAGGACTGCAATATCCTTTTATTTGCAATTTGATTGTATGTTTAGGAATTAAGCGTGTAATTAGTTTTTCAAAAGCTTTTAAATCTAAGAAGCCTTTATCTAAATGGTCGTAAAAGAAAGCATCAATTTCCTTAAAGTTATTCATTATATAATAATCATTCTTTAAAGCTTTAAAACTATTATAGGCTGCTGTATAGTCTGTTGAAGTGTGTATGTCTTCCGTTTTAGGGTTTGGCTCATCATTATGAAAGTAAACACTTATTGGGAGCATTTGTTTTATTTTATCGAAAATAATATCTACAGAATCTATTCTAATATTTTCTTTATCAAAAATTGGTTTTACAGTATGTGTCATTATTAAACTATCAATTTTTGAAATACTATCTTTTCTAACTAAATAGTCGCTATTTTTTTCAAAACTAAAAATATCATAACAACAAGCAGCGCCTCTTAATTTCATAGCGCCTGTTCTGTTCGAACTTAATAATCCTTCAGAATTTGCATTGGTTTTAAAGTATAAATCGTTGGCAGAACTATTGAATGGTAAAGAAATATTTTCAGGCGTTTTATAATCTGCACCATCTTTAATAGATTTAAAAATATCATAACCACCATAGCCATAATGCCATTTAGAACTAAAATATAAGGTATTGGATTCTTTATCGAAAAACGGACTAGCCTCATCGTCTATAGTGTTAATAGTAGAAGGTAAAACTTGTAAATTTTCAAAATTTCCCCATGTAGTTTCTGTCGCTGTCCAAATGTCTTTTTTACCGATGCCACTTACTCTGTCTGAAACAAATAAGAGAACATCTTTCCCGTCCTCATTCACATAAACACTTGCTTGAGTAGAAGTGTAGTTTTTGTCGTTAATATTTAAGAAAACAGGCGTGTTCCATTTGTTGTCTTTAAATGCTGAAACATAGATGTCGCACCTTTTTTTACCATTTTTACTAATTTCACATTGGTTAAAATAAAATCTATCTTTTTCTGCTAAATAATAACCATTTGCTAATTGTAGTTTTTTATTTTTTGGAATGTCAATTTCTTTTTGTAAGTAAGATTTATATTGTTTTTCAAAGAATAAAATATTAGCAATGTAATCACTTTTTTTGTTTTCTTCCTTATGGGAAAATGAAGTTAATTGTAACAATGAATCTTTAAAATAGGAAGCAGAAAACTCACTAAATTCAGAATTTATTTGACGACCTAAACTTTCAACTTTAATTTCTTTATTTTCTTGTAAATGGTCTAAAGCCCAATAGCAGGAAGCTATTTTTTGATCTGAATCTTTTGCATAAAAATCATTGAGTTTGTAGCTGTTTTTAAAACTATTATAGTAGGTAATAGCTTGCGGATAATCTCCCGTAAGCATTAAGGTATTTCCCATTTTATAAAAAAGTCTAGGGTAAGCACTTTTTTGCTGTACTTTAGAAAACGCTTTTAAAGAATTGTTATAATCTTTTAGTTTTAAATAGGATTGACCTATTCTATAATTTACTTCATCTGTTTTTTTTCGAAATTGTGTTGCTTTTTTAAAATAGGAAATAGCCGTATAATATTCGCCTTTTTCAAAAGCACTATTACCTGCTTTTAAATACTGATTTAATGTTTGACTGTAGCTATAATTTGCTATAAACAAGAATGTAAAAAGTAAGAATTTATTCATATTAAAAAGTAAAACATTTTTTATTCATTTTTAAATTTAACTGGCTTAAATTATGAATGTAATAAGCTATTCCAATTTCTAAACCACCATAAGTATTTGTGGCTTTAGAAAATTTTGAAGTCGTGATGTCATAACTTAATCCTGCTTTAAAGTTATTTGTTTCATATTGTAAAGCAAAAGAGACGGCATCTGATATTCTATAGAAAGCACCGAAATTAATTTTTCTTTTTCTTACCGATAGATTTTCTAAATAATAGCCAAATAAAGTTCCTAGAAGCTGCTCTTGGCTTTCATTTTGAAAGTTGAATAAGTAAGTGATATCTACATCCCATTTATTTGAAATGGGAATAAAAAGACTAGCAGGTACAACAAATCTTTGTCGTAAATCTGGTTTTATATTACTATTTAAATAGGCTTCTTTAGCGCTGTTAATATGTTTTAAAGCAAAACCTAATCCGAATTTCATTTTGCTTTTTGTTTCAAATTCAAAATTTATTCCTGCACCAAAATCTGCATTTAAAACATTTAAGTTAGTAAAGGTTTCTTTAGAATCTGTATTTGGGTTAAATGTTTCGCCATTAAATTGACTGTCGTAATACAAATCAGCAGTACTTAAAGACTTGTATTGAAAACCTGCTTCGGCACCAATACTTATTTTTAACTTATGGCCGCTTATTGGTAAATATAAATGATAGGCAATAGGAATCATTAAGTGTAAAGTTTGAAATTTAGAATCTCCTGCTTGATCAAAGTAAAAATTTATACCAGCTCCAGCTTTTGAACCTGTTTTGAAATATTCTAAAAAATTCAAATCATAAGAAAATCCTACTGAATTGTAGTTTACCGGAACCGTAGCCCATTGGTTTCTATAAATACCAGAAAAACGCATATTGGCATCAAAAAAACCAACACTTGCAGGGTTTTGGAGTAAAGGCAAAAAATTATATTGCGTATAGTGAATATCTTGAGCACTACTTATTTTTATGCAAAAACAGGATAATAATAAGAATAGATATTTTATTTTTTTATTCACCACTTTGTCAAAGATACAAATATGTTACAATTATTAAAATTTAGAGAGATATTAGTACTAACTTTTACAGCTATATTGTAGATTAGCTTAGTACGATATTTTCGATAAAATATTCTTAACTTTTGCTAGAAAATGAAGGATTTAATAGGCGTGTTTACTTTCTAAACATTTCAAAATGTGGAATATCATCTTCTAAATATTCTTCTGAGCACACTTCAAAACCAAATTGCTCATAGAATTTTATTAAATATTTTTGAGCAGAAATCCTACAGTTTGATGACTTATAAAATGCTTCTAATACTTCAATGCTTTTTTTCATAAGCTTAACACCTAATCCTTTTTTTCGGTACTTCGGAGAACTTACCACTCTACCAATAGACGGCTCTTTGTAAGAAACACCAGGGAGTACTATTCTAGTATGAGCCACTAATTCATTGTTGTAGTATGCATTTACATGAATAGATTGTTGATCTTTGTAATCTGCATCAATGTAGGGACATTCTTGTTCTACCACAAAGACTTCTTGCCGTAAATTCATGATGTCGTACAGTTCATTTAATGTTAATTCTTCAAATTGCTTAACTCGCCAATCTATTTTATCTAAATTCATTTATCTAAAGTTCTAAATAATTCTAAAATACTTCTAGCATCATCTTGTTTAATATTAATTTCTTTTCTTTCTAAAAACTGATGAGCTGCATCAAAAATACTAATTTTTGGATATTTATTGTCTGTATAGAAATGAATAAATTGTAAAGCTTTTAAATGATCGAACCAAAAGAAAAAATTCTTTTTAAAGTTCACCAAATCTTTACTCTGTTTTTTTATTTTGAGTAAATTAGCATCTATTTCGATAGCTTCAAAAAATTGAAAACTTAAATCGCTAAACTGATTTTTAGACTTCTTAAAATTTTGAGAATAAAGCAAATCAATTTTAGAAATAAATTCATTTAATTCAATAAAACATCTAAAATCATAAGATTGAAAAACTTTAGTTTGTGTATCTATGTAATCATTCATGGCTTTCCCTGTACCAAATGGTACTCTATCTGAAGTTCGGCAAGATGGTAATACACTCGCATTTTTCACTTCAACAAATTCATGACTTTTTGCTAGTTTGTTCATGAAGTAAAAGTCTTCGCCAGCTTTTCTTTTGTTCATACCACCTTCCAAAGCGTAGGTAGTTGCTTTACACAACATGCAAGAACCGATTGTATGAATTACCTTAGGATAATTTGTCCATGCTAATGCTTGTTTGTAATACCTTAAATGTAATTCGTATTCTGTAATTCCTTGAACTAATATTTTATTTTCTTCACTATCTATTCTGTGTTCGTAATGCATTACACCGTGTTTAGCTTTCGTATTTTCGAAAGCATTTTCTATGGCTGTAATATAATTTTTGGTAAATAAACAATCTGCATCAGTATTTACGATAATACCATCGGTATCTTGTTTTGAAAACATACTTAAAGCAGTATCCATTAGTATTTTTCTTGCGTAACCTACACCAGCATGTTTTGTAGGTAATTCATTGTTTAAAAATGCTTTGAAAGTTAAATTCTCTGATTTATTTTGTTCAATAAACGTTTGAATATCTTGAAATGTTTTTTCATTATACGCTTTAATATTTGCATCAATAGCTTCACTGGCATTTACCAATATTAAAACTAAAGTATTATGTTTTGCTCTGTCACAATTAGCCAAAGAATGTAAGGATTGAATGATGGCAGCTTCTTTAAAACATGGAATGACTATAATCGTTTGTAAATTTTTAGCAAAGTCTTCAGCTGCTATATTAATACTGAAATCAGGAAATCTTTTAAAATAATGAGCTGAAATGTCTTGAATACTTTTTGCCATGAGGTAAAGGTAATTCAATTCAACTTGTTTTTAAAGACCAGCTTATAAATTCTAATATTGTTTCAAGACGGTCTAAATAGCTAGCATTTCTGCCTTGCCTATTTGCTATGTATTATTTAAAATTTTATCCATTTTGGGTATAGTTTATTTTATTCTTGCTTGTTATTGAATGGAACATCACTAAAAATTAGTCTTTGAATAGATACTGCCAACTTAGTTACTATCAAATTTATAATTATCTTTGTAATCATTTAAAAAGCTGAAATGAAATATAAAGTAGCACTTAAAACAAGTACAAGTCTGGACTGGGTTGATGCCGTAAAAGCTGATTTTACAAGTTTTTTACAAGATCATGCAGACTGTGAAAGAAAGGCAAGTGGTTTAGCTCAAAATTTAACTGCAAAATATCCAGATAGATTAGAAATTATAGATGATTTAATGGCTATTGCTATTGAGGAATTAGAACATTTTCGTCAAGTTTATAAAATAATGGAAGACAGAGGAATTCCTTTAGCTTCTAGAATGGAAAAAGATTTGTATATCAATCAGTTTATTGCTGCTGCCAGAAATGGGAGAGAAGAACGCTATATGGATAGAGTTTTAATGGCAGGAATTGTTGAAGCCAGAGCTGCTGAAAGATTTATACTTATCGGGGAGCATTTAGAAGATAAATCTTTAGCTAAGTTTTATATACAATTAGGAAGAAGTGAAGAAAAGCATATTCACGTATTTATAAAAATGTGTTCTTATTATTTTTCTGATGAAGAGATTAATATAAGATTGAATGAACTGTTAGAAGTCGAAGCTGAAATTCTAGCTAATTTACCAATTACTGCTAAATTGCATTAATGTTTTTCTACGACCTAAAAAGAAACCTGTTTATTACTGTATTTTGCTTTTCGGCAATACTTAGTTTTAGTCAAGACTTTCATTTTTCTCAATATTGGGGAGCCCCACTACAACTAAATCCTGCATTGACAGGTTTATTTAAACAAAACATTAGAGTTAACGCTAGTTATAGAAATCAATGGATTCAGTTAAATAGTTTTACTACTTATGCTGTTTCTGTAGATGCCAATATTTTTAGAGATAAATTAAATGGTAATTTTATTGGTGTAGGTTTAGCTTTTTATCAAGAATTAGAGAATGAGGCAACTTTTAAAAACACAGGAATTAATTTTTCTTTTGCTTATAATAAACTGTTCGGAAACAAAAAACTTAAGCACCATGTAAGTTTTGGCTTTAATACAATGTATGCTATGAGAGAAGCGAATTTACGAGATGTTGTATATGGCAACTTCTACGAGAAAGGCGCTAATTATGATTTAATAAATTTAGATTCTTATGCTCAAAAAACATTTGTAGATGCTGGTTTGGGTTTGAATTATTTATTAAATATCCAAGACCAACATTTAATGTCAATAGGATTTTCACTAAACAATATTTTGGAGAAAAGAAAAGATTATGGTTCTTATAAAGATGCTATACTATACAGGAAATATAGTTTAAACCTAAGTGCAGAAATATTACTTCAAAAACAAATTGCATTGATTCCTTTGCTATTATTTCAAAATCAAGGACCACATACCGAATTAGAATTTGGTGCTTATGCTAAATATATACTGAGCCAAAGAAATAATACCTCTTTATATTTAGGCCTTCAATACAGAATGGCTGCTTATGAAAATGGAACTTTAGGAAGTGATGCCGTAATTTTAGGATTAAGAGCAGAAGTGCAAGATTTTGACATAGGCTTTTCTTATGATTTTACAGTCTCTAGACTAAGCGAATCTGTAATACTTCTGGGTGGCCCAGAATTGTATTTGTCTTACGCTATTGCTTTAAAGAATAATAAACAAATGAAATGCCCTAAATTTTAATGATGAAGAAACTTGGAGTTATTATCGCGTTTTTATTTGCCCATTTTTTAGTTGGAGCACAATGTTTTACCATTGAGAGTATTTTGGCAGATGCTTGTGGAAATCCAGAAGGAGAGAACGAAATGGTACTATTAAAAGCACATCAAAATATTGATATTAGCAATTTGATTTTTGATTGGCCAAATAATTCATTTTTGAATTGGTGTGCGGATATAAATTTAACAGCACAATTAAATCAAACGATAGTTTCTAGTTGCGGTGCTTTAGTAGAACCGCCTTTAGGAATTGTTCCCGCAGGAAAAAAACTATTAGTAGTTACTTCTTCCAATATGTCGGTTAGTGCTAATTCTTTTGAAGGACTAACAGATACACTTTATATTATTTACCAATGTGCAGGAAATTCTTCTGGACACTTTAGTAACTCTGCAACTAGTCCAAGAACATTAACGGTGAGTTATTCCGGAGCTTGTAATCAGAATCAATCTAGAAGTTATTTAGGATCTAGTTTACCAGGAAGTGATGGTGGTGCAGTTAAGTATGATTCTTTAGGAAATGAGACTTATTTTAATACAGATTGCAATGCTATTATTCCTAATACAAGTCCAAATTGGGATTTCCCCAAAATAATTTGTGCAGATAAAGATACTTTAGATTTAAATGATTTTTTAGCTGTAAATACATTGGCAAATGGTACTTGGTCTGGAGATGTTGATAATGGACACTTTTTTATTCCAACTAATAAGCTGGGTGTTTATTCTATTACTTATACCGTTCCAGATATAAGTGCTTGTTTACAAAGTCCAGATTCTACCATTCAAATAGTCGTATCAATTCCACAGTCAGGAACTGATACGGTAATGGTTTGTGATTCTATAAAACCTTATAATGATTGGTTGTATGAAGACACGACTATTTATGTAAATATTCCAAGTAATAATGAGTATAAATGTGATACTACCATTATAAGATCTTACGTTTTTGCTAGCATAGATTATGATTTAGATACCAATAAAGCAATTATTAATTACGGAGAAATACATGAATTTGAAATAATTGGTAATGGCATTTATACTTATGAAATCTTTAATGGTACAGTTTCTGAATGCGCTACACCTTCTATAATTACGGA
>CAWVRT010000008.1:0-66884 GCA_963932515.1 uncultured Chitinophagales bacterium | reverse complement strand
TTATTAGATGATGCATTTCAGCATAGAGCTATAAAAGCTGGACTGAGTATAATTGTTACTGATTATAACAAAAGATATACGCAAGATTTTATTCTTCCATCAGGAAATTTAAGAGAAGGAAAAGCAAGTGCCAAAAGAGCAGATATCATTGTTGTTTCAAAATGCCCTCCGCTCCTTTCTGAAAAAGAAAAAAAAGAAATTATAGCAGAATTAAGTCCTGAAAAATATCAAGTGCTTGTATTTTCTACTATTAAATATCAACAGATTTATACAGTGTTGTTTGATAAGCCTATTGTTAATGAAAAAACTACTGATGTTTTATTAGTAAGTGGAATTGCTAAGCCTGAACCTCTTGAAGCTTATTTAGAATCTAAATTTCATAATGTTTACACAAGAAAATTTGCAGATCATTATAATTACAAATTGGAAGATATTGAATCGATAATAAGAACCTTTAAAAATGTAGCTTCCGATAATAAAATAATAATAACTACAGAAAAAGATGCTACTAGATTATTTGCTTTTAAAGAATTATTTATAGCAGAACAAATTAACTTTTACTGCATTCCTATAGAAGTTTCATTTGGCAATAAAGAAAAAATGATCTTTGATAAAGCAATAAAACATTATTTAAACATAACTTTGCCAAAAATTGAAGAATCAATAAGCGAAAACATTCTATATGATGAATAAGATAACTGAGACAGTTAAGTACCTTAAAAGTAAAACAAATTTCACACCAGAAATTGGTATTATTTTAGGTTCAGGATTAGGAAATTTAACAGATGAAATTTTAATTGAGCATAGTATCTCTTATCAAGACATTCCAAACTTTCCAGTTTCTACTGTAAAAGATCATTCTGGCAAATTGGTATTTGGTACTTTAAGCGGCAAAAAAGTAGTTGCCATGAAAGGGCGTTTTCATTATTATGAGGGCTGGTCTATGGATCAAGTAGTTTTTCCAGTAAGAGTCATGAAGTTTTTAGGTATCGAAACATTGATAGTTTCAAATGCTGCTGGTGGAATGGGCGAAAAATTTAATGTAGGAGATTTAATGATTATTAAAGATCATATCAATTTTCAACCAGTTCATCCTTTAAGAGGCAAAAACAATGATGAATTAGGTCCTAGGTTTCCAGATATGACAAATGCTTATGATCCTAGTTTAATAGCTAAAGCACAAAAAATTGCCGATAGCAACGACATAGTTTGTCATCAAGGCGTTTATATTGGTGTTCAAGGGCCAACTTTTGAAACACCAGCAGAATACAAGGCTTTTCATATATTAGGGGCAGATGCCGTAGGAATGAGTACAGTTCCTGAGGTTATTGTAGCACGTCATATGGGAATAAAAGTTTTCGGTATGTCTGTAATTACTGATGTTGGTTATCCACCAGAGGCTATGGAAGATGTTTCTCACGACTTAGTATTGGCCGCAGCAAAAAATGCTGAACCAGCTATGACATTAATTATTAAAGAACTTTTGAAGTAAACTTTGAAAAAAAAAATTCTTACATATCTATTTTCGGTAGCTTCTATCCTACTTTTTTCGCAATTATACACGGAAGGTGAACTAAAAGATTACACCTATGAAGCTAATCCAAACCAGATTTATCATTTAGATACGGGTATTATAAATTTTGAAGAATATAATTTTGAACAACAAGAAGCTTGGGAATATTTTAATATTGGAATAATTGGTTCCGCAGAACAAAAACTAAATTTTGTTTGGGATACTAAAAAAGGCTTAAAAGATGGAAGTATCTTTTTTAACAATTACAAGTTCAGTATCGATAAAATAAAAAGATATAATGTTCAAAAATTTCCTTACTCAGAATTAAGCTACTCAATAGGTGCTAACACCGAACAAATAGCTAGACTACAACACGCTCAGAATATAAAAAATAGGTTTAAATTTGCTTTAGATGTATATGGTATGAGTGGCAATGGAGCCTTTGATGGAAATCAAAGAATACGGAATGTAGCTGTTTCTTTTTATGGAGATTATGCTAGTAAAAACAATCGATATCATTTGGGTACAGATTTTACTTATTCTACACTGAAAGGAAATGAAACCGGTGGTGTTATAGAAGATGTATTGACGGATATAAGAGAAACTAAGTTGTTTTATACTACTAATTTATCTAATACTGTTATGAAACAACAGACTTTAGAATTTGCTTTACAAAATAGTTATGGCTTTGGGTTTACTAAACTTGATAGTTTAACAGACTCTACTAATTTAAAAACATTTCATCCCGTTTTTAAAATAAAACATCTTATTGGTATTGAGACGGTGAACAATAATACATTAAGTACAGGAGCAAATGATTCTTTGTATTTTGGAGAGTTCTTTCAATATGCGGATTCTAGTTTTAATCAACTAAAAATTAGAAATATTCCACATAGAGTTGCTTTTGAATATTTAGGAACAAAAAATACAGATTCTATAAGCTATAGAAATATTAGAGCAGAAATTGCTTTACAACATAATAATTACCAAATAAAAAATAATTTAGATCAATATACTACGAATAATTTAATGCTAGAAGCTACGGTTGAATCTAATATTCTTTCGGAGTCAAAAGTTTCATACAGATTGAATACTTATTATATTTTTTCTGGTTTCAATCAAAATGATTTTCACGCAAAGGCTCATACCGCTTATGATTTTACAAAGTTTGGAAAACTTTCTGCGTCTTTACTGTATGAATCAGTAAGACCTTCTTGGATTGAAACGCATTACAATTCAAATAGTAAAAATTGGGATAATTCAAATTTTAAAAACAAAAAAATACTTGAAGGAAACTTAAGCTATGAATTAATAAATCAAGAATTTAAATTTGAAGCTAATTTTGACTTATTAAACAATTATGTCTATTTTGACAAACACTCCACTCCTATGCAAACAGCTGCAAAAATTACTTATTGGAATGTTTCGATTCAAAAAAATACGCATTGGAAAATATGGCATTGGAACAATTTTATAGGGTTCCAGAGTAGTAATCATCCTGAAATATTAGCCTTGCCAAAATTATTTCTAAAAACTAGTTTCTTTGCTCAATTCAAATTATTCAAGAAAAACTTATTACTAGCCGCTGGTTTTGATTTAAGATTTAATACAAATTTCAAAGCTAGAGCTTGGAATCCTTTAATCGCACAATTTTATGTACAAGAAGCACAAACCATGAATTATACTCCGGTAGTAGATGTTTTTATAAATGCAAAAATTAAAAGTGTAAGAGTTTACATGAAACTAAACTATGCCAATGAAGATTTATTTGTTCAAAACTATTACAAAGCCTTAAGTTACCCTTCTAACGGAAGAACTTTCTCATTCGGTGCTAGTTGGCGATTTTTTGAATAAATACGATTACACTTCAACATCTTCTGTATATTCTTTATAGTAAAATCATTTCATTCAGTAATCTAAACCAAATTATGGGACAAGCTGCTGAAATTGATTTAACACGTGCGCATAAATTCAAATGAGTTTATGCTTTTTGTTTTTATTACTTAGAATAAAAAAAGAACTATTTTTATGTCCGATTCAATGACAAATGAAAAATACATAACGCGCTGTATTGAAATATCTAAAAAAGGAATTTCTTTAGCCTCTCCAAATCCCTCTGTTGGTGCTATATTGGTATTTGAAGATAGAATTATTGGGGAAGGGTTTACTAGTATATTTGGTGGCGCACATGCTGAGGTAAATTGTATAAAATCTGTATTTGCAAAAGATAAAGGATTAATTTCTAAAGCGACTCTATATGTAAGTTTAGAGCCTTGTTCTCATCAGGGTAAAACACCTCCATGTAGTTTATTGATTATAGCTAGTGGCATTAGAAAAGTAATTGTCGGTAGTTTAGATCCAAACCCATTAGTAGCGGGAAATGGACTAAAAATGCTTCAAGAAGAAGGTATTTCTGTAGAATATAATATTCTTCAAAAAGAATGTGAATTTACCAATAGGCGATTTTATACTTTTCATCAAAAGAAAAGACCTTATATCATTTTAAAGTGGGCAGAAACTCCAAGCGGATTTTTTGCAGCAAAAGATGAAAGACAATTTTGGATAACAAATAAACAGAGTAAGCAATTAGTTCATAAATGGCGTACAGAAGAAATGTCTATTCTTATAGGTAAAGAAACTGCCAGGATTGATAATCCTAGATTAAATGCGAGACTTTATACTGGAAAAAACCCTATTAGAATCGTTATTGACAAAAATTTAGAACTTAAAAAAGATTTGATAATATTTAATCAAGAAATTAAAACAATTGTTTTTAACGCTGTAAAGACAAAAACTTCAGGTCTTATTAGCTATGTTCAAATTGACTTTTCTAAAGAGGTAGAAATACAGATACTTAAGTCTTTATACTTACAAGGTATAAATTCTGTAATTATAGAAGGCGGCGCAAAAACGCTAGTCTCTTTTATAAAAACAAACCTTTGGGATGAAGCAAGAATTTTGACGGGGCAAAACGAACTAGCAAATGGCATTTTAGCACCAAACATTAAAGGTAAATCTATTGAATGCTTCACTTTAAGTGATAACCATATAAATATACTAATCAACGATTTAAACTAAAAAAAATAATGCACTGGCTTTTACTTTCTATTCTATTCTCTTCTCTTTTGATGATTATTTTTGTACTATTTAAAAAACTGCAAGTCAATACGTTTTATGCCATAGTAATTAACTATTTGGTATGCGTACTTATTGCACTATTCTTTGCTAAAGACTATAGCTTTTCAGACTACATGACAGGCTGGCTACCACTTGGATTAGTTTTAGGTATGTTTTTCATTTCTTTGTTTTTTTTGATAGCAAAAACGACACAAAAAATGGGCGCATCTGTTACTACTGTTGCGATGAAACTAGGATATGTAATTCCTATATTTCTAGCTTTCACCTATTATGGAGAACAAACTACTCCTCTAAAAACAATAGGAATCATTCTAACTGTATTAGCCGTGTTATTTACTTCTTTCAAAAAAGATCAATCTTCCAAAAAGATTGATTATAAATTGATGGCTTTACCTATAATTATTTTTATAGGTAGTGGTGTCGCAGATAGTATCGTTCAAAATGTTTCTATCAAGTATTTTTCAAATGGTGGTTTCGAGATGTTTAATTTGGTTATATTTTTTACAGCTTTTTGTGTTGGAATGAGCATTGCCTTATTCAATAACATCAAAAAGAAACAAAACTTTTTTACAAAAAAAACTATCCTAGCAGGAATCCTATTAGGCTTACCTAATTACTTTTCTATCTACTTCTTATTTCAGGCTTTAAATGTTGAAATTTGGGAAGATTCTTTTGTTTTTCCCGTAAATAATATTGGCATAGTCATATTGTCAACAGTTTTAGCTGTTATTATTTTTAAAGAAAAATTGAACAGATATAATTTGATTGGTTTAGTTTTGGCAGTCATTTCTATATTGGTACTTAATTTGCAAAGTATCTACTAATCAAGATATATTACAAAAAATACCCCATTGGTTACAATCTGTCAGTCTCTTTCTGTTTAGCTTATTTAAAGATACTTTGGAACTTCTTTAAGTGCAGTTTTTTGAATATTCTTATGGAGAATGCTCATTATTAATTTCAGTGCTTCAATTGTCTCTATTTTGATTTCTTATCAATTTAGACATCAAATCTTAAATTTATTAAAAAAGAAAAAGAAAAATTCGAATGGTTATAGTGCTAAAATGGAGAAAATATTGACTCAATGGAATAAATATGGTTTTGTAAGTGCAATGATTGTTTCACCTATTCTAATCAGTATTCCTATCGGTGTTATTATTTCTGCTCATTTTAAAACTTCTAAAACAAAGATTTTTTTCTTTATGAGTTATCCGCATTTTTCTGGATAAATGTATTTTATATGTCTACAAGGTTTGGTATTAAACTATTTATTTAACACTTCAATTTAAGCCTGCACGGATCTACAATTTTCCGCCATGTCGGGTATTTCCATCAGACAACTATCAAAAACAATCATTGTGCTATTTATAAATACCTGACACGGCAATAAAGTAGCGGTAATTTAACTTGTGCTTCTTAAAAGATAAATATATATTAAATGTTTATGCAGTTAAACCGATTCAAACTATCAGCATATATGATGTATTGGTGAAATTAGTTTTACGCAAAACTATTCAACGGAGAAACTGCAAACGATAAATATCTCAGTACTTTCTGGAATTTATGTTCTTGTTCTAGAATTGAAAGGAGGTAAAATATTGAAGGCTAAGTATTATAGTGAGTAGCTTTTAAATAAAAATACTTTGCCCATTATAAAAATGAACAAAGTATTGATTTGAGTTGTAATAATTCTATTCCAAAAGGCTTGGGTTTATGATCAATCTTTTTTAACTACACGTAATAATAATTGCTTGTCTTCTGATTTAACTCGCACTTGATAAACTCCTGTAACTGTATTACTTAAGTCTATATTATTATTGATATTTCCACTATGTTCAAAATCTTTTTTTATGATAAGTTGCCCCATCATGTTATATACTTCTATTACTAAAACACTTCCAGGAATTCCCTGTCCATTAATATTTAGAAGGTTACTTGTGGGATTTGGGTATAGTTGAACAAGGTCAATCAAATCATTTTCATTAATAGAAACCAAATCTGGATCACCACAATTTTCAACATCAAAATTTACTAATGTTCTACTACTTTCACAGTATGGGTTTATTACTTCCCAGTTGTAAAAGCTATAATAGAATTCGTTTGGTTGAGGGGGTGTAAAATCAATACCAACATCAGATTCAACGATAGAAATGAGTCCATTAATACTGTAAGGATACTGAATATCTGTCTCTTCATTCGATCGCCATAAACCGTTAATTCCAGTAGAACCTAGGCGTAATTGATAATTAGTTCCCGGAGCAATTGCAAAATTTAAGCTTATACGACTAATTCCTGGCGGTATATTTATATTTGCTTGCTGTAAAACTAATCCATTAGCATCTCTTAGTTCAATTACTCTAAGTCCAGCTGTATCAGCGTTTACTTCTACGCTTTTTAGAATGACGTCATCTAAAACATCAAAGTATAAAAATCTATCTGTATTTTGAAAATAGCCACCAGAAAAGAAGGTGCTTGGACCAACAAACTGTGTTAGGGTATCAATAACCTCTTGAACATAATAATCGTAATTGCCACTGGCTAAATTGATGATTACATTGTTATTGGTAGAAACTGGGGTAGAAGCCAATAAATCATCAAACCAAAGTATGTTGCCATTGTTAACTGGCGTTGCCGTAAGGGTAGCAATAGCTGTATCACAAATTTGTGATGGCACATTGAAATTTGGTGCATCTAAAGGACTTGCTGTAATGGTACCCGATAAGGCGTCATTTGTAGGATTTTCATCCGTCACGCCACTAGGCAAGAAGGTATTGGCAGAAAAAGTATTATTGCCACTTAGTAAAACTTGTAGCGGTAACGTAATTGTTGTTGATTGCGTAGAAGGTAAATTTCCTGTCCAATTAAACGTTTGTATTGACCCTCCATTTAGTTTATATTCTACTATTGCACTAGTCAAAACTTGACCACCATAATTAGTGATTTCCAATACAGGTTCAAAACTAGTTCCACAAATAGAACTTAGATTTAAGACGTCGCTTATACCCGCATCAAATTGATTAGGAACAGGAACTCCTGTAATGTTTATGTTGTCTAAGTAGAAATTGTTTCCTTGTGTTCCGGCATTAAAGCCACCGAAACGAACAAAAATTTGTTCTCCAATAAAGGCATCCAAATTTACCGTGAAGCAATTTGAACCAATTAGATTTCCGTTAACTAAAACTTGTTGCAAACACCAATCTTCAATAGTTTGTGGTACAAAATCTTGGTTAGTTGAAACATTGGTAGCCAAAGAGCCTGTTCCATTTTCTCCTCCTTGGAAGACTCTTTGCCAATTGACTCCACAATCTGAAGAAATATAAACAATTAATGAATCTGTTGGCGCTGGTTGGTTAGATCCTTGTACCGTGAATCTTCTATAGGCATGTTCAAAATCTAATTCAACCGAAGAATAACCATTTAAATTAATCATAGGCGAAACTAAACCATCTCTTTGAGAAGCCTGTGTATAGTTATAAAAATTCATTCTAGCAGATTTATTACCTGGTGTGTTCCCTGCTGTTGTTACAATATCCCAAGTAATATCATTATCTGGATTTAGAATAGTCCATAAATTTGTATTAAATGAATTGCTTTCAAAACTTTCAGTGAAAGGTAAATTTAATCCGTTGGCATAAACGGTAACATTCACCTGCGATAAATCATTGGTTAAATTATCATCTAGTCCTCCATTTGGTGAACTAGTAAAAGCAGAAAAAACAATATTTCCTGGAGCAGCAGTAATATTTGGAAGGGTAACTACTTGACTTTGCCCTGTTGTTAAATTTCCTGACCAATTAAAAGTTTGGTTACCTCCACCCGTAGAATAATTTATAACAGCAGAAGTTAAATTGTTACTCCCATAATTTTTAATGCTTACTTCTGGCAATATTTGCGTAGAACATAATGTTCCAGCAGGATTAATAATTTGAGATATACTTGCATCATTATCAACACCATCTGCTATTAAACAAAAATCATGTGAAGTGCTATTTCCAAAATCAGCATTTGCTGCCGTCATTTCAAATAATGGAATTCCTGTTACGGTTTCAGCAGTATAATCTCCATCATCAGAACAACCATCCCATTGGCTTCCGTACATTCCATCGCCATAAGAATCTGCTATATTAAAAGTGTAGCAACCTACAGGCAAACAATAGATATTGCTAATCGTTTCTCCACCTGCTACATTTGAATATGGACCACCACTTAATACAGTAATGTTATTATCATCTACAATATTCCAAGTAATTTCTGAACCATAACAATCGGTTATTATATTTAAATCAATTTCTTGTCCGGTAGGATCTACTACAAAATTTTCTATTGATGTATTATTTGAAGCATTTTGGTCGCCTGATAAGTTGGCTGTTGCGGTAAAAGTATAACTACCACCTACGGCAATTTGAAGAGGTAGGGTAATTAAATCTGTTTGCCCTGTTGTTAAATTTCCTGTCCAGTTAAAAGTATTTGGTGTTCCATTCCATTCCCAATTAATAGAAACTGTTGTCAATGGATTACTTCCAAAATTCCTCAATTGAATTTGAGGTATAAAATCACTTCCACAAATATTACCATTTGGTTGAATAATTTCTGAAATTCCAGCATCTGTATCAAAAGAAAAATTTCCAGCACATTGCATGGCTGCATATGCATTGATTCTTCCTGCGCCCATATCTGCGGTAAAAGAAGTTACTGGATCGGCAGAACTATACAAACATTGAATTAAATCGGCATTGGTAGCATTAGGCGCATGAGATTTCATTAAACCCAATAATCCAGCTACATTTGGTGAAGCCATTGATGTTCCTTGAATTCTATTATATCCATTATCAGCCCATGTACTTAGAATAGCAGAACCCGGAGCAGCAATATCAATCCAACTTCCATATTGAGAAAAACTAGATTTAGCATCTGTGTTTGTTGTAGAAGCAACGGCTATTGCATTGTTATATGCCGCTGGGTAGAAAAGTTGATTCGTGCCATCATTACCTGCTGCGGCTACTAAAATAGCTCCTTGATTGGTTGCATTGTTTGCTACATTTTGACCGAAAGTAGAAGAACCTCCACCTCCCCAAGACATATTTATTACATCAGCGCCATTGTTTGCTGCCCAAGCTACTCCTTCATATCCACCCGTTAAAGCACCATCAGAACAGCGACCAATTTTTACTGGCATAATACTTACATTCCACCCTATGGATGCTACACCCATACCGTTATTAGTATCTGCCCCAACAGTTCCTGAAACGTGTGTACCATGGTTTCCGTCATTTCCGCCACAAGGTGATGGGTTATTACTATTTTGATCGGTAACATCATTACCTTGAATAACTTTATTTACTAAATCCGGATGATCAATTTTAATTGCATCATCTGTAATTGCTACAATAATATTTGCTGAGCCAGTACTTAAGTCCCAAGCTTGTTCTGCTTGCATTTTATATAAATGCCACATGCCTGTCCCTGTAGTTGAGTTGGCACCTAAATCATTAGGTGTAACAAACTTTACGTGCAATTCCTTTTTTTCTGCATACTCGATAAAAGGAAGTTGTTCTATTTTATTAATTAAAGCTTCTACTTTATCAATTTCTGTAAATTTAATTTGATAAGTGTTTCTTAACAAATCATCTTTATAATTTGGGAAAAACTGAAAGCCTTCAATGATGCCAAACTCTTCTTGTAAAAGGTTTAAGAATTCAACTTCTTGAATCGTAACATATTGATTTTGTGCCAGAATAATAAGTTTTGCATTTGGTTTTAGTTGAAATACAACGATACCGTCTTGATACCATTCATCAACATTTTGTGCTTGAATAATAGTAAAGCTTAACAGCAAGAGAAAGAAAGTAAAAAGAATTTTTTTCATTTTGTTTTAATTAAATACTTAAAGAATAATTGAATTTATAGTTGTTCAAATTTTTTAAAGGTCCACTAAAATAAATAAATTACCCATAAAAGTCTAAAAATACTATTCGTTGAATTCTTAATGATTGTTAAATAAATGGTTATTAACGAATCTACCTTACCAGTTAAGGCACTTGAGTATTAATTTTAAGCAGACTACGACAAAAAGATTAAATAAATCAAAAAAAAAGAATGCCAATCGACTTTCTCTTTTTTTACGCAAACAATTACAAAACTATTTTAATACCGTAATTTATTTAAACTTTTGCATAGCAAAGACTTTAAGCGGGAGACAAATTAGAGACAGCTAGCTATACACTTAATTAAATTTAAACTTTTGTAAGGAATAGTCTTAAGATATTTTCTTTTTCAATCGTTGTTTTGCTTTCTTAACTCCCTAAATAGTAATGTTTAATATTTCTGCCATTCCCGAATTGGAATAATTTAATTTCATAAGAATTGATAGCTTAATATCATTTATAGAAATATTAGAATATCTAGTTTCTAGGTTTTGAATGAAATCTTTATCAATTCTTTGGTATTGATAAATAATATTATCCCATTGCTTATCACTAATATAAGACTAATCAAACGTTGTAATAATTGGCTGAAAATTTTTATCGTCTATTGTAACATTCTCTAGTTTGTTTTTAAGGTCAGTAATGACTTCATTATTATCTTTTAAAGAATTAATTTTTATAGATAGTTCGTTTTCTTTTTGATGTAATTCAAATTTAGATTGGAGTGCTATTTGTTTTTCCATTTCTAAATTTTTATTTAACAATTTACGCTTAATATTATTTCGAAATAATAACATTAATAAAAGTAAAACGGAGATTGTGAAAGTTGAAATTATAACAATATTTCTAAATTTATTTTTTTGAATAATTAATTTATTTTCTAGCTCTTTAAGTTTTAATAATTCAATTTGGTGTTCTTTTTCAGTAGTCTCATACTTAACTAATAATTTCTCTGAATTTTGCTGATACTCATTTTAGAAATACTATCATATTTAGCAACATATAAAGCATGTTTTTAGGTAATTAGATTTTTTTGAAAGCGAATTGAAAAAATATGATTTAAAAAACAGCTTAGAAATGGTTCTAGTTTTTGATGAATTTGAAGTATCTTATTAAAGAAAAATAATTTATTTGTATTTTTCAAAAGTAATAATCAATCAAAAATAAACATCCTTTAGCTTAAGTTCTTCCCTCTCCCAAAGAAATTTATTCTTAGCTTTTTTGCAGTTGCTTTGGAGTTGTTTATAGAAACTTTCGTCCTGTAACGTTTTTATCGCTTTTAGTAAAGAAACTTTATCTAAATTTTTCACCAAAACCGCAACCTCATTTTCTTTATTCAATATCTTGTATTCAGGGAAATTCATACAAATTTGTGGAATTTCAGCTTGTATATAATCAAAAAATTTATTGGCTAATGAATAATAATAATTCAAACTTGTATTTTCTAACAGATTAAGACCGATAAAGGCTTCTTGTGTTATTTTTTGCAAGGAAACAGGCTTTAATTTTCCTAAGAAAAAAACTTTATCTTCCAATTTAAGTTCTTTTACTTGCCTTTTTAATTCTGCTGTAATATCTCCATCCCCTGCAATTTTTAATTGCATATCTACTTGTAGCATTACTTGAATAATTTCAGGCAATCCTCTCCCCTTGTTCAACGCCCCTTGATACAGAATAAAAGGTTCTCTCTTTCCTTTCAACTTTTTTAATTTAGATCGAAAAGGTAAATTTCTGACTACTTCAAAATCAATATTCAACCTTTCTTTAAATATTTTTGCTAAACTATTATTTACCGTATAATGTTTCTGAAAAGCTGGTAAATATCGTTTTTCTATCCAAGACCAAATATTTTTTTTAAACTTTTTACTCCTTAATTCTGGTACTTCTGTAAATAATTCATGTGCATCAAAAATCTTAGTGATTTTAAAATATTTCGCTCCAAAATACACACCTAGAACAGTATCTAAATCATTAGCAACCACAATAGCTGGTTGATTAACCAGTAAGTGAAAAAAAATGCGGATATTCATTTCTATATAGAATAATACACCTTTATTAAAAAGACAATTAAATCTTTTTTGTTCAAAATTTTGTTCCAATAGCTTTGGAGAAGATTGTAGTTTTCTACCAACTAACGAAACATCAAATCCAGCATTTACAAGAGAAGTAGAAATCCTTTGTAATCGTTGATCGAAATTCAAATCGGTTGTAGCAAATAAAGTTATTTTTCGTTTATCTTTGATAAGTCGTTAGATTAATTTATGATTCAAAAGTAATTGATTAATATTGTATAACAAAACGCCTAACATGAACTTTTTAAAATCTTATACCAATTTCTTTAAGAAATACTTTCCAAGTCCTTTTAGTGTTGCTATTTTATTGACTTTTTTAACTTTTATATTAGCTTTAGTATTTACAGAAAATACGGATAAAACTCAAATGTACATACCTCAATTAGGCGAATTTTGGTTTAAAGGCATGTTTAAATCTTCCTTATTGGCTTTTACCGTTCACATGATGTTAATTTTAGTGTTAGGACATGTATTAGCATTGAGTTCTTTCGCTCAAAAAATTATTAGTATCACTTTAAAGCATTGTACCAACACCAGTAATTCAGTATTCATTATTACGTTTCTAACGATTATAGTTTCATTATTTAATTGGGGTTTAGGATTAATCTTTGGGGCCATATTTACGCGAAAAATAGGAGAACATTTTCAATCTCAAAATAAGAAATTAAACTATGCTTTAGTTGGCGCATCTTCTTATGTTGGTTTAATGGTTTGGCATGGTGGCTTATCAGGCTCTGCAACTTTAACGATTGCTGGCACGAACCATTCATTAGTTGAAAAAATGGGCTCCATCCCTATTTCTGAAACTATTTTCAGCACAATGAACATGGTTACAACAATTGCTTTATTGGTAATTATTCCTTTAGTGATGGCTTTGATTGCTAAAAAGTCTTCAAACGATACTATTCCTATACTTTCTAGCTCAAAACAAGTTGTAGTTGAACAAAATAAAGGCCATTATACACAGGCTGAAAAATTTGAAAAGAATAATTTCATAGGTATTTTTATTGGTCTAATTATTCTTTTGTTTGTTGTGTTTATGAAAGTTTCTGGAAGTTTTACTTCTTTAAATTTACAAACGACTAATTTGATTCTTTTAGGAATGGCATTTACTTTTCACGGAAACATACAAAGCTTTTTAAAGGCTATAGAAGAAGCGATTGGAGATGTTAGCGGTATATTGATACAATTTCCTTTATACTTTGGTATTATGGGGGTTATGCAAGCTAGTGGCTTAGCTTCCTTAATTGCACAATCTATGACTAACACCGCCAATGAATTCACTTTACCAATCTATACTTTTCTAAGCGCTGGAGTGGTCAACCTATTTGTACCAAGTGGTGGTGGTCAATGGCAAATTCAAGGTCCTATCATAGTAGAAACGGCAAAAGCAACTGGTGTAGCCTTACCAAAGATGGTTATGGCTTTAGCTTATGGAGATCAATTAACAAATATGCTACAACCTTTTTGGGCATTGCCTTTATTAGGAATTACGGGTTTAAAAGCAAAAGACATTTTACCTTACACTTTAATAATGTTTTTATTGGGGTTTTCAATTTTCTTGCTAGCTTTAACCATCTTTTAAACAACAGTATAAATGAGTTTGAATAACAAAAATTGTCCTTGCGGAAATGATCTTAATTATACATCTGTTGTGGTATTATTCATCTTGATATAAAACTAGCTAGACAGCAGAACAATTAATGCGTTCAAGATATTCGGCTTTTACTTTAGCTAATGGAGAATACTTAGCACTAAGTCATCATGATGCAACAAGACCAAACAAAAGAGACCTTAAAGATTTAATGCAATGGACAAAATCTGTACAATGGGTAAGATTAGAAGTTTTAAAAACAGAAAAAGGTCAAGAGAGCGATAAGGAAGGAACTGTTGAATTTAGAGCCTATTTTTTCAGTAATGGGGAACTAGATCTTATTCATGAAAAATCTATTTTTTTAAGAGAGAGTACTTATTGGGTTTATTTTAAAGCATGATTCCTAATATTGGAACTTCATTTATCTTATCATTTAGTATAATAAAAACTAAAAAAGCCTTCAAGAAAATTCTTGAAGACTTTTATTTATTTCAATTAGAGACTAATTACTAAACAAGTCCTTGATCAATCATTGAATCTGCAACTTTTACGAAACCAGCTAAATTAGCTCCTTTTACATAGTTTGTAAATCCATTTTCTGTGCCATATTGAACACATTGACTATGAATATCAATCATAATGTTGTGTAATCTTTCATCAACTTCTTCAGCTGTCCAAGAAATTCTTAAAGAATTTTGAGACATTTCTAAACCTGAAGTAGCTACACCACCAGCATTAGATGCTTTTCCTGGTGCAAATAAGATACCTGCATTTATAAATTCAGTAACAGCGTCTGGTGTAGAAGGCATATTTGCACCTTCAGCTACACACATACAGCCATTTGCTAATAATACTTTTGCTTCCGCTGCATTTAATTCATTTTGAGTTGCACAAGGTAAAGCAACATCTACTTTTTCTGACCAAGGTCTTTTCCCTTCGTTAAATACTGCATTAGGATATGCTTTTACGTATTCAGAAATTCTTCCTCTTTTATTATTTTTTAAATCCATAATAAAAGCTAATTTTTCAGCATCAATACCTTCAGCGTCAAATATATAACCTTTGGAATCAGATAAAGTAACTACTTTTCCTCCGAATTCAGTAGCTTTTTCACAAGCATATTGTGCTACGTTTCCAGAACCTGAAATTGCAACCGTTTTCCCTTTAAAAGAGTCATTTTTTGTTGCTAACATTTCTTTAGCAAAATATACTGTTCCGTATCCAGTAGCTTCTGGTCTAATTAAAGAACCACCCCAGTTTCTTCCTTTACCAGTTAAAACACCTGTAAATTCATTTCTAAGTCTTTTGTACTGACCGAACATATATCCGATTTCTCTTCCACCAACACCAATATCTCCAGCAGGAACATCTGTATTTGGGCCAATATGTCTAAATAATTCTGACATAAAAGATTGACAAAACTTCATTACTTCATTATCCGATTTTCCTTTAGGATCGAAATCAGCTCCTCCTTTTCCACCACCCATAGGTAATGTAGTTAAAGAGTTTTTGAAAACTTGCTCGAATCCTAAAAATTTCAAGATTGATAAGTTTACAGAAGGGTGAAATCTTAAGCCACCTTTATACGGTCCTATTGAAGAATTAAATTCTACTCTATAACCGTTATTTATCTGTACTTCTCCTTTATCATCTAACCAAGGAATTCTAAACATAATGGTTCTTTCAGGAATTACCATTCTTTCTAAAATTTTAGCTTCTTGATATTTTGGTTTGTCTGCGATAAAAGGAATAACTACTTCTGCTACCTCTTCTACTGCTTGTAAAAATTCAGTTTCGTGTCCAAATTTAACTTTAACACTTTCCATGAATCTATTAATTTCTGCCTGATGTTTTGACATAACTTATATGGTTTGGTTTTTATAAATAAATTAATTTCGGGACAAATGTATATACTTTTTCAGATAAAATAATTTCTTTTTTAATTATTTTCAAACTTTAAAACTCAAAATGTGCTTTTTTCATTTTATGAAAAGAAAATTACTTTTACTGCCAATAAAATAAGTATAATTCCAAAGACTACATTTATGACTTTTTCATATTGAAAATATCGTTTTTGAATTTTTTCTTGTGTAAAAAAATAACTGATAATAATAAACCATGTAGTTGTCTGTAGTACGATTAAAACACCTAGTAGGATTAATACATAAGGATTTGTTCCAGGTTTTATCATTAAAGTAAACAAACTTAAAAAAAACAAAGAAGCTTTTGGATTTAGCGCATTTGTTAAAAATCCTATTCTATAAGCTTTAAATTTTGAAATATCTTCTTTCTTTTCGCCTTTTAAAACTTTATTATCCGCACTTGAGCGAATAGACATAACCCCCATATAGATAATGTAAATTCCCCCTACATATTTTATTAGATTAAATAAAGCAGGAATTTCTTTTATTAATAAGCCTACACCTAAAAAAGTATAAACTACATGCACAATAATACCAGAACCAATTCCTAAAGCCGTATAAATACCTGTTTTACGGGAATAAGTTAATGCGTTTTTCACCACCATTACAAAATCCGGCCCAGGACTAGCGACAGCCAAAAAGTGAATAAGTAGAATAGAGACTATGAGGTTAAAGTGTTCCAAATCCTTGTTTTTAGCAATTATTAAACATCAAACTGAAGTTTCAATAGAGTGTTATAGAAACCATTTATTTGTGCCAATTCTTGATGGTTTCCTTGCTCTATTATTTCACCATCTTTAAAAACAAAAATGTTATCTGCGTTTCTGATTGTACTTAATCTATGCGCAATCACAAATGTTGTTCTGTTTTTCATTAGTTTTTCTAAAGCACCTTGGACAATTTTTTCACTTTCTGAATCTAAAGAGCTTGTTGCTTCATCTAATATTAAAATTTTAGGATTTTTAAGAATGGCTCTAGCTATGGCAACTCTTTGTTTTTGCCCACCTGAAAGTTGAACACCTCTCTCTCCCACTAAAGTGTCCATTTTATTAGGAAATTTTTCTATGAAATCAAAAGCATTTGCTTGTTTTATTGCTGCTAACAATTCTGCTTTACTTGCTTTTGGATTTCCATAAAGAATATTTTCTTCAATAGTTCCTCCAAATAAAAATACTTCCTGCGGAACAATCCCTATAGCTTTCCTCAATGATCTTACATCAATGTCTTTGATGTTTTTTCCATCAATTAATATCTCTCCTTCATTGATAGGATACAAATTCGACAATAATTTAATGATAGTAGATTTTCCAGAACCACTAGAACCAACTAAAGCAATATGTTTCCCTTTTTTTGCATTAAAAGAAATATCTTTTAAAACTTGCACATCCATTCTTGTTGGATAATGAAAGTTTACATTTTTAAATTCAATATTGCTATTAAAATCCATAGCTTGGATAGAATCTATGTTTTCAATATCTATTTCTTGGTCAGACTCTAACAATTCCTTTACTTTTTGTGTAGCGCCTAAAGCGCTAGCTAAAGCAGTATATTGACTTCCTAAACCAGCAATAGCACCACCTATAATAATAGTATAAAAGATAAAAGTATTTAATTCTGCACCATTCATTTCACCAGTAGTAATTTGTAAAGCGCCTTGCCATAATATAAAAAAGATAGCGCCAAATAAGAAAACAAAAATGAAAGAAATGAAAGCTCCTTTTGCTTTAGCGAATCGAACACCTATTTTAATCAACTTATCAATTGAACTATTATAGACTCTAGATTCAAACAATTCATTTACGTAAGCTTTAACAACAGCAAAGCCTTGAAACACTTCTTCAACAATGATATTCGTATCTGCTAAATTATCTTGTCTTTCTTTCGATATCTTTTTAATATACCGACCAAAAAATATAGCAAAAATGATTACGATAGGAAATACCGCTAACATAACTAAAGATAAACGCCAAGATAAATAAAATAAAAAACCAATTCCTACAAAAAGCGTAATGAATTGTCTAAAGAATTCTGCTAAAGTAACAGAAAAGGCAGATTGAATTTGTTCAACATCTGCGGTTATTCTACTTGTAATTTCTCCTACTCTCCTTTTTTCGAAAAAAGCAATGTCTTTAGATACTAATTTTTTGAATAATTCTTTTCTAATGGCTCCCATTGAATTTTCTGCCACTATAGCAAAAAGGAATATTCTGAAATAAGATATAATACCCATTCCTACAGCGATAAAAACGAAAATGAAGCCGTATTGATTTATCGTAATTGGATATTTCGGTTCCCCCGAGGCTGTGCTAATCATTTCTCCGGCAACAGCAGGAAAAAGCATAAACAGTAAAGACCCAAATACTAGCATAAGCATTCCTAATAAAAAATACCATTTATAAGGTAACATATACTTATAGATATAAAAAGCTGATTTTAAATCTTCTTTTGAAATTCTAGATTTTTTCTTTTCTTTTTCCATTTAATTGCAAATGTATTTTATTTTGGACGGTAAACAATACAATAATGTAAAATAAGTAGTTTTATTTAAAAAAAAATACCAAAGTATTATATATTTGTCATTCACCTATTGATTTATTTGAAACAGATCATTTCAAATAATCAAGTATACTAACAACTAAATAATATTACTATGAAGACATTCAAAATTATTGCTTTAATCTCTTTTATTTTTTTAGGCTTTCAGAATGAAGTCGTTGCGCAAAATAGAAAGATAAATAAGTCAACTAAAAAGCACTTAAGATCTTTCATGAAAGATCCTGCTTCTTATAGAAGAAAAGAACTAGCAGCTCAAGAAAATTTAGATAATATGGCGCTTAAAATCTCTGTTTTAGAAGAACTATCAAATAAATATGCTGATTCTATAACTGAATTAAATGCACAAATAAGTGGTTTTGAAAAAATAAACAATGAGAGACAAAATATTATTGAACAAAATTTAGCATTAGCATTTAGAGTACAATTAGGCGCATATGCTCTTAATGATTTTGATGAAAAAGGTGGTTTCGGAAATGTGATTACGACAGAAGAAACTGATGGAGTTTCAAAATATTATGTTGGAAGTTTTCAAGATCCTTTGGAAGCTGAAGCACTTGCAAGTGCTATTAGAAAGATGGGTATTAGTGGTGCCTTTGTTACAAAATTTGTTAATAGAGAAAGAGTTTCATTCGACATAAAAGATTTAATGAAAACTGAATAAATCTAAATAATTATAATTTAATAAAGGGTGTTGATTAATTTCTTCACCCTTTTTATTTTTTACAGCAATTATTATTAATTTTTCAATAATAAAAGTTAATAATTCCCCTTTAATTTCTTCTGTAATTTCACAAGATGAAGAACGTTGATAAATCCATTTTTGCGTTTGGTATCGTCCTTTTAATATAGCAATTTCTTGTTGAATACCTGGTGTATTTATATCAAAAAAGATAGTTTCTTTAAGTACGTTTTCTGCAATAATTAATTGAATTAAAGCATTTACTCCGTCCAACTTTACACTAGACAAATCTTTGATTGTTTTTACTTCACTTCGAACAGATTTAGTTGCTTTAGTTTTTACAATTTTGTTCTTTAGCGTTGTCGTATTATTTAGTTTCTCAATATCGCTATTGTACAATAAGGTACCATGGCTTAATATATTCTTTCTGTTTGTAAACTGAGCTTGACCAGACAACTTATAAGAATCTACCATTATAGCATTTCGATCATTTAAATATGCTTTTAATTTTAATTTCTGAAGTACTTTGATAATTGAAGAAGCAAATACTTTGTAATCATTTACTTTATCTGCCTCAAATTTTGAAATAAATGTCCAATTTACATTTTCAACATCATGAAATACTGTACCACCACCACTTACCCTTCTACAAATTTCAATTTTATGTTCTTTACAGTATCTTAAATTTACTTCTTGAAAAACATTTTGATTTCTGCCAACTACTACACAATCTGTATTAATATATAAAAAAAGGTAATCGCAAGTAGTCGTATCAATATTTCTAACAGCCCACTCTTCAATCGCTAAATTGTAGAATGGATCCGTTGAATTTGATAGAATTATTTTGGTCATGTTTTTTTTGTCTTATGGCTGTTGGTAAAAGACTCTTATGCTAATACTGTTTTCCAACTACATCTGTCTGCTACTATTTTAGCAACGTCTTGAATAGAAACACGTTCTTGCTCCATAGAATCTCTTTCTCTAATAGTAACGGTATTGTCTTCTAATGTTTGATGGTCTACTGTAATACAATACGGTGTACCTACAGCATCTTGACGTCTGTAACGTTTACCGATATTATCTTTTTCCTCATAGTAGCAATTCATGTCGAATTTCAATGCATTAAAGATTTCTTTTGCTTTCTCCGGCATACCATCTTTTTTAGTCAATGGGAAAACCGCTACTTTAATGGGTGCTAATACTGGTGGTAATTTTAAAACAACTCTAGAAGTGTTTTTTTCAGCACTTACAACTTCTTCCTTATAAGAAGCACTCATTACAGATAAAAACATTCTATCTACTCCTATGGCAGTTTCTACTACATAAGGAACATAACTTTCGTTTATTTCCGGATCAAAATATTGTAATTTCTTACCACTTAATTCTTGATGTTGTTTTAAATCAAAATCTGTTCTAGAATGTATTCCTTCTAATTCTTTAAACCCAAACGGGAAATCAAACTCAATATCTGATCCATTTTTTGCATAATGAGCCATTTTTAAATGATCGTGAAAACGATAATTTTCTTTATTCATTCCTAAAGCTAAATGCCAATTCTGACGAGCTTCTTTCCAGTATGCATACCAAGTATCTTCCGTACCCGGGCGAACAAAAAATTGCATTTCCATTTGTTCAAATTCTCTTACTCTAAAAATAAATTGACGCGCAACGATTTCATTTCTGAAAGCTTTACCAATTTGTGCTATTCCAAAAGGAATTCTTTGTCTAGAAGTATTTAAAACATTTAAAAAATTTACAAAAGTACCTTGTGCTGTTTCTGGTCTTAAATAAACTGTTGAAGAATTATCTGCAGAAGCACCAATTTGTGTAGAAAACATTAAATTGAATTGCTTTACTTCTGTCCAATTCTTTGTACCACTTACTGGGCAAGAAATTTCTAAGTCTATAATAATTTGACGAACTTCTTCTAAATTATCTGCTTCTAAAGCCTTTTGAAAACGATTATTGATCTCATCCATTTGTTGTTGACGTCTCAATACATTTCCATTGGTTGCTCTAAATTCTTTTTCATCAAAAGCATCTCCAAAACGTTTTTTTGCTTTCGTAATATCTTTAACAATTTTCAAATTAATTTTCTCGACAAAATCTTCAATTAAAACATCTGCTCGATATCTTTTTTTAGAATCTTTATTGTCTATTAAAGGGTCACTAAAAGCATCAACATGCCCAGAAGCTTTCCAAGTTTGTGGATTCATGAAAATTGCAGTATCAAGTCCAACAATGTTTTCATGCATTTGCACCATAGATTTCCACCAATATTGCTTTATGTTATTTTTTAACTCTACACCATACGAACCGTAGTCATAAACTGCTGCTAAACCGTCATATATTTCTGAAGAAGGAAAAATAAATCCATATTCTTTAGAGTGTGCTATTACTTTCTTAAATAAATCATCAACTTTTGCAGGCATCTTTTTGTGTTTTTAATTTGAAATGTAAAAGTAATTTTTTTTAAAATAAAAGTCTTGTTTTATTTGGGGAAATTATATCTATACTTAGTTTGATAATATTAATTGATTAAATAACTATAATTATAGCGGTAAAACCATCTTGTAATGCACAATAAAGGTATAAAGACCACTCGCCTGATGTGTAGAATAATCCCTAAATGTTATGAAAAAGTAACCGTCAAAAAAATATTCTTATAAAATCCTATGAAAGGATTTAACTAAGAAGGTAAATATTTCTAAGATGGGTACAGTATTCCTTATTTTTATTCGCTTGAAACTAGGTGATACTTCTCGTTTTAATATTACTCATGATGAATAATGTTTAGTCCAAGCAGAAAATCTACAATGTAAATTGTATGTATTGATTAATATTTTGTTAAAAATTTGAATTATTACTGAAATAGATTATTTTTGTAGTGCTGAAAATATATTCTAGGTAACTTCTTGGTATATAAATATGTTAAACTAAAAAATAAAATGCAGTGGAAAATCAACAAGGGTTTTTCTCAAGAAAATTGAGAGCAGGAAAAAAGAGATCGTATTTTTTTGATGTGCGTTCTACTAAACAAGGTGACTTTTTTGTTACCATAACAGAAAGTAAAAAGAGGTATGATCGCCCAGGTTATGATTCTCATAAAATCTTTTTATACAAAGAAGACTTTAAAGATTTTCAAGATAAGCTATCCGAAACTTTAGACCATATAAAAACAGAGTTAAACCCAACGTTTGACTACGAAAACTATAACAGACAAGTTTATAGTGAGCAAGTAGAAAAAGATAAGGCAGAAAATCCTGAAAAGTACGCCAACCAACCTGCTCAAGAAATTAATATAAAAACAACTAGAAGTGAATTGAAATCGGGTGATTACTTAGACCAATATGACGGGAAAGAAACTTCTACAGAAACAGAATCTCCAAAAATAGATAATGACACGAATGATGATAGTGATGACGCAATGAACTGGTGATAGGCATTTATTACTTAATAAGTACTTCGCTGCTCTTTTTGTTTAATATACTTTGAAGACTTAGTATTAGGAACATAATGCAATCCATTAAAAAAAGTAGGTTTTTTAAAATCTTCGATTTCTGAACCAATTTTGTCGTACTTAGATTTTCGATTATAAAAATCTTCTTTTGGATAAAATTTATTAACATCTACCAATATTCTCATAAAACCATCAAAAGAATAGCCTTTTTTTGAAACTACTGCAGCCAATTTAGAATAGGCTTTATCTAAAATCCATTTCTGACCTATTTGCTTATAGTGAATTTGATAATCCATTCCTTTAATATAAAAAGAAAATCCAAATAATTTTAAAATTAATTTAATAGTTTTTGGAACATATTTTTGAAATCCTATTCCTTTTGGACTGGTATATATTTGGATATCTATAAAAGCTAATGAAGCGGTATCAATATAAAAATGTCCTTTATATAAGCTCTTTTTTAAATTATCTACTTGGTCGAATGTAATATGATAAGCAACATAATCATCTTTTTTTACTAGCCCATTGTAATTGTATTTATAATACTTAAGACTATTCTTTCCTAGTAAACTTGTTTTAGAGTTCCCTAGATTGTCGTTCAATAAAAAATTCATAGAAAAGAACTGCTGAACATCTTTCTTGATTTCTGTAGAATCAAACCCAACTAATTGCCTGGCTACTATTTTTCCTAAACTTCTTAAAGTATCTATATTTGAAAAATATCTTGCTTTATTTATAGAAATAAGATTTGCATTTTCATCATTCTTAAACTTTGCTAAAGCATTAAAATTAATTTCTCTTATTCCAAAAAGTTGCTTGTTTACAATTAATTCTTCTCTAGAAAATACATTTTGAGCAATGGTTTCAGCATGATAATTTTCATCAATTTTAAGAACTGCTTTTCTAACAATATCAAAAGGACTTTTTGGATAAACAATTACATCTAAAATTTCAAAATTATTGACTTCTAGTTTTATTACTTCGGCAGACAAGACTTCTTCCACTGTAAAAGTATCCGTTTTATATCCTAAACTTTGAATCATCAATTGTGACTTTTTATTAGGCACTTGCAAAACAAAAAATCCTAAAGTATCAGAAATAGCACCTTCTAAAGTTTTTAAATTCAACACACTAGCAAACTCAATTAGTTTAAAAGTCTCAGCATTTACTATTTTTGCTTTCACTTGGATTTGAGTATAAGAATAGCTGCTAAAAATAAGAAGAAACACGACTAATACATTTTTCATGATTACAATATTAGTTAAAAAATAAGTGATTATTAATTTTGTGAATTATTAAATGTTAAAGTAGAAAAATTAGTTAATGCAATAGAAGCTTATTGTACTAATTCAAAAAACATAACACGAAAAAAACAATTTGATTTAAACCCTCAAAATATTTCTACCTTTACCAGTATGAAAAAGATAAATAAAGACATAACAGAAGCGGCTACTCTTACAGGAGATTTCTATTGCTCAGAAGATGTTTTTGAGAATGTAAAAGAAGCTATTTTTGCAAAAAGTTGGCAGTTAATTACCGATGAAACTAATTTGACATCAGATAAAAGTGTTTATCCATTCACCTATATGGATAATTTTATTGAGGAACCACTTTTCTTAATTAAGAATGAAGGTACTGTTAATTGCTACTCAAATGTATGTACGCATAGAGGAAATGTTTTAATTAATGAAGCCTGCGTAGTCAAAAAGAATATTGTTTGCGCTTATCACGGTAAACAGTTTAATAGTTGTGGAAAGTTTGTATTTATGCCCAAAACCGAAGAAATGAAAAATTTTCCTTCAGAACAGGATCATTTAACGAAGATTCCCTCTGCTAAATGGAATCAGTTTATTTTCACTTCCCTTCACCCAGAAATAAATTTTAAGGAGCTACTCAAAGATGTTGATGAAAGGATTGGATGGATGCCAATTTCAGACTTTGAGTATAGAGAAGATCTATCGAAAACATATATGGTAGATGCTAACTGGGCTTTGTATTGCGATAATTACTTGGAAGGATTTCATATTCCTTTTATCCATACAGATTTAACAGCTGTTTTAGAGTACAATAGTTATGATGTAGAAATTTTTAAATATTCCAATTTACAAATTGGATATGGGAAAGAAGGAGAAGATTGCTTTAATTTGCCAAAAGATTCCAAAGATTTTGGTAAAAATATTGCAGCTTATTACTTTTGGATTTTCCCAAATATCATGCTCAATTTTTATCCTTGGGGATTGTCTGTAAATATTATAAATCCTGTTTCTCCAAGCAGAACACAAGTTATTTTCAAATCTTATGTTTGGGATGAGCGTAAATTAGATTTGGGAGCGGGAGCTGATTTAGATAAAGTAGAAATGGAAGATGAAGAAATTGTACAAAAAGTTCAAAAAGGAGTTTCATCTCGATTTTATAAGCAAGGTAGGTTTTCTCCGACAATGGAAAAGGGTGTGCATCACTTCCACACATTAATTAGTGATTTCATGTTTAGAGAAGATTAATGTTTTTTTGTTTATGAATTAATACTTCAAAACTGGATATAACTAGAAAGTAATGAATTATATAATGATGTTAAATGGCGAAAACTGAAGGCTGAATAATTAGTAATGTGACTGAAGATCTAACTTACTGAGCTTAAATTAAGAATTTCTTATTTTTTTTATTTTTCCTATTATCATATATTTTATGCCTATAGAAATTCCTATAAAAACAAGACACATAAAAATAAATACTAAAAATGATAATTTATCATTAAACAAAACAGAGATAAATATAAAAGTTACACTTAATCCCCCTAATAAACTTACCACCATATTATGTGAAAAACCTATCTTAAGTAACAAATGATGAATATGTGATTTATCTGGATAAAATGGGGATTTTTTAGCCAAGAGCCTATCTACAAAAACTCTTATCACATCTAAAACAGGTACTAACATGGTTGTCATTGCTATTAATGGTGCATTTTCTACATGAAGATACGAGTCTTTTACAATAGAATTAAAAGCGATAAAACGTATGGCTAAAATAGCTAAAATAAAACCTACAAACATAGAGCCTGTGTCTCCCATAAATATTTTAGCAGGAGATTTATTAAACATTAAAAAGCCTAGCAAGGATCCAAATAAACTAATGGCGATAGAATACATTACTATGTTGTTTCCCAGAATGAACCACATAGCAAAAAATAAAGAAGATATCATAGCCATTACAGAAGCTAAACCATCAATACCATCTATTAAATTGTAGGCGTTTACAATAGCTACAATTATGAAAATACACAATAATTTTCCGTAAAATATTGGGATTACTTCCAAACCAAATAAGCCATTAAAATCAGTGAAATAAAGCTTTCCAAAGACAACAACTATAAAAGCAGTTAATATTTGAACAATCAATTTTACCAAAGATTTTATAGGAATTAAATCATCTCTAACACCTACTATTAATAATATTAAAACTGAAATTCCACCAAACAAAAACTCATTGTTTTTGAAGTTTGTTTCTATAGAAAAATTAGGCGACCAAGCTAACAACGAAACCATAAACGAAATAATAATAGCTATTCCTCCTAATGTCGGAATTACTTTTTTATGGATTTTTCTTCCACCACCTTTATCACCTAGTTTTAATTTTTTAGAAATTAAGATGATTGGCGGCACTAAAATATAAGAAATAATAAAGCTCAACAAAAGTAAAACATACAATTTATCGAATACAAACTTATTATATATTTCAGCTAATACTTCTAACACGTTGTGAAATTAAGGTTTTTAATTTGAATCAAAAGTTTTATAATGAAAAAGGAAAATTATCATAAAAGAAAAGAATACAATTCCACTTTGCATTTTTAAAAACGATTCTGTAAAACCTGAAAATAATAATATAAAACTTAATCCAAATAATAGAAAGTGCCTGTTTCTAATAGCATAGCAAAAAGAATATATAAAAATAGCTAAATAACTAAACAAGCCAATTATTCCATTGGAAATTAGAAATTGAATATATTGATTGTGTGCTACATAGTTTAAATTATGTGCAAAATTGAAATTTCTATTTTTAAAGGCTTTCAATAATTCCTCATTTTCATCGCCCACTCCTACGCCAAAAAGAATATTTTCTTTTATTAGACCAGCAGCACATTCCCATATAGCCAATCTTACATTAACGCCATTCCAATCTTTGTTTTTAGTAGATTCTAGCTTGTAATTAAAATTTTGGATATAAGTAAATCTATCAATAGTTTTTTGATTGTTTAGTGCAAAGATTAGAATGAATAACGGAATGAGTAATAATGAAAAAAAAACTTTTAAGGAAAAATTATTTTTCAAAAAATGAATAAATATAAAAGCAAAAACTATCACTGAATTAATAATTTGCATTCTAGCTGAAAGCAATAAAATGAAAATTATAAAAACTGAAATAGCAAAGACAAAATACCTAAGAGAAATATTTTTTCTTATTACTAAATAATAGCTTACCAAGATGCCAAAATTCAAATAAATAGATAAATAAGTAGGATGCATCCAAAGTATAGCAACAAACTTAGAATAATGAAAAGAATATTCCTGGGAATTAAAATAATGAAATAATTGAGAACCAATACTTACAAAAAATGCAACTAAACAGCCAAGTATAAAACTCTTTAAAATAAAAATTATCTGTTTGTCTTTTAGCTTTATATAGGAAAAAAGTAAAGGAAAAATTAATAACGGCAATAAATTCTTTACTTCTTTAATCGTATTGTTCATATTAGAACTATAAAAAAAACTGGTTAAAACTATAGAAAATAAAAGAAGAAACAAAATACTTATTTTAGTATTTACAAATACTTTAAGGATTTTGTATTTAGTTTTAAAAAGTTTAAAAAGAATAGCAATGCTTAAAATAATCAATATTGGACTAGCAGAAATCTTATAAAGTGGTAAAACAAACATAAAAAAACTCAAAAAAATGAAATATAGCTCATTTTCATTTTTCAATTTTAAATTTGTTTTTATTGTAGTTATAAAATTCATTTTTTCAAAGTTGCGAGTATAACTTTAAACAAAAAAAGTGGTAAAACTTTTTGCCTTTTTATTCTTGATGGACTTTCGATTAACCTCCACAACCACTCTAAATGAATGTTTTGAATAAGTTTAGGTGCCCTTTTTACTTTTCCTGCCAACACATCTAAAGCCCCGCCACAACCTATTACAATGGCTGCCGGCAACAGTTTGTTTACTTTAACAGCTAGGATTTCTTGCTTAGGCGTACCTAATGCCATCATTATTATTTGTGGATTTGCTTGCGTTATTTCTTTAATTATTTCTACCTCATCTTTAAAATAGCCATCTCTACTTCCTACAACCTTAACAGAAGGATATCTATTTCTAATTGTTTCTACTGCCAACTTATTTACTTCACTAGATGCTCCAAGAACGAATAAATTCGAATTGTTTTTATCCGCAATTTCTAGTATTGTTTTTGGTAAATCTATTTTTAATGAAGTCTTTTTATGTAATAATTTTAAACCAATTAAAGCACCTGCACCATCTGGACTTGGTAATGTTGAGTTATCTATAACATCTTTAACTTCTTTATTTTTTTGATACAACATGATCTTTTCAGCATTGATAGCTACACTATAACCGCCTTTTTTTTCATGCATTAAGTTTTCTATATGATTTACATATTCTTCCCTAGAATCTACACAAAGACACCTAGCACCCAATATTTCATACTCTAACAATCCCATTAAATTTCTTTTAACTTTTCTAATAATAAATTTGTACAAAACTCACTTTCAAATTTTATGGAAGAAAGTAAAGCGTTTTCTTTTAAAAGTTTTAAATTATCTTTTTTCCAAACAATATTAATTTTTTCAGCTAACTCTTTTTCGTTTTTCAATTCGAATAAATAACCATTTTTTCCTTCTTCGATATATTGTTGGGTAGCACCAATATGACTAGCTAAAACAGGAATTCCACAAGATAACGCCTCTAATCCAACTAGACCTAAACTTTCTTTGTGTGTAGGAAAAATAAAAAGATCTGACAAATTGAAAAATTCAGGTAAAACTGATTGTTCTGCTCTATCAAAAAACGTATAGTAAGAAGTTAAATTATTATTTGAAACTTTAGCTTTAAAAATTCTCTCATCTGCACCATTACCTACGACTACAAAATGGATATTAGTATTCTTTTCAATTAAAATTTGAGAAGCTAAATAGAACGTTTCCCAGCCTTTTTCTTTGATAATGGAAGATATGTAGGAACAAATAAAGAAGTTATTGTCAAGCTTATACTTTGTTCTTAAATCACTTTTATTTAATGGCTTAAATACAGCTTGATTTACGCCACCTGAAGGATAAACAAATATCTTAGCATCAATGATCTGAAAGGATTTACATAAAAGATTTTTATAGAAAGAGGAAGGCACGATAATTAGATCTACTTTTTTTAATAATTTCAAGAAACTATTATAAAAGAATGATTTCTCACTCAATTCACTGCCATGTATATTCAATATTATTTTTTTATTGAAAAATAATAATAGAAAATTGATGATTAAACTACTTTGTAAAGGAAAATGAATATAATAGAAGTCGATATTTCGAGTGAAGAAGCTTTTAATGATAGAAATATAAAATTTTACATAAGCTAAAAACTTTTTAATAGAACTTCTTCTACCTTTTATATAACTTTTAGAAATAATCTCTACCCCTCTTTTTTCTAAAAGAATTTCTAAATTTTTTACAAACACACCAAACACTGGAAATTCATTTGTGGGGTACATGTTTGAGATAAAAGCAATTTTCACTGAATATTTTTAATTATTTATTCCTTTATAAAAAACAAAGGTAAACATAAATCAATAAAAGAATAATAACAAAAAAAGATATAGTTTCAATCAAACTCCGATGAACAAATGACTAATTCTACTTAGTTTTAGTATTTTTAGTATTCCGAAAGGAAAAAGCATTAAGGTTTGAATATTCATTGATAAATATTTCTTTTTGAAAAAGTAAAGATAGATATAACCCAACAAAAGGACCACTCAACCCAGAGTACAACACATGGCCAGAAAGAAATGAAATAATCAAAATTAATATTACAGTAAAAAAAATAACTTTATTGTCGTTTTTATTTGCTAAGTAATAATAAATACTATAAAACCAAACACTTAGAACAGCTAACAAACCAAATAGTCCATAGAAGAAATATAAATCGAAAAAATCCATTTCTATACTATGTGCTTTTTTCATGGAGTTTTGTTCAAACAATTGCATGAAGCCTTCAAAACTATAGCCAAATAATATATGAAATTCACTTTTAAAACTTAAACTCATTTCTACCGCATCAGCTAAGAAACGGTCTCTTCCTGATAAGATAATAGACACATAATTGTAATCATAATACCTCAGGAAATATACCCACTTATCGAAGAAGCCAATATCCTCTAAAAAATTTGAAATAAGAGTTAGGATAAAAAATAGACCTCCGACTGAAAAAAAAAGTGCCAATGCTTTTTTTGTTGTAATTTGCCATTTGGTAGACAATAGAGGAATCATAAAGGTTAATATGATAATACTCAGCATGCTAACTTTTGTAGAGATAAAAAGGCCTACAAAAAACCCAATGGTCGCAAATATAAAATATTTCCATTTTGAAAACCTATTGAAAATGATGTACATTAATGCTGAATAGATTACTACATATAAAATAGATAATTCATTTCCTGCATAAAAGAAGCCTTTTTTACCAATACCACCTGTATATTGATCAAAACCAAAACCAAGCACTCCTAAAGCAATATTTACAAATATTATAAAGAAGGAAATAATGAAAATTCTAGTAATAATTTTAAGATAGTTTCTAAAGTCTAATTTTGAAATTTCGACAAAATAATAAACAGAAACTGGAATAATTAAAAGTTTAGTGATTATTACAAATTCCTTAGCTATGTTAATAATTCCTAGTTTAAAATAATTAATAGCAACCGAAAATAAGAGTATAAAAAGAATGACTAAAATATGTATGAAATATTTTCTGTTAAGCATTAATGTTCTATACAACATCAATACTAATAAAGGAGTCTTAACGATCTGTGATAAACTTATACTGACACCACTTGTCAATAAAAATCCATTAATAGAATCTACTATTAATAAGCAGTAAAAAATAAAAAAAATAAGCTTATCAAAAAAAACAATTCGTTGACTCATTATTTAGATTTTTTCAACTCATATTTTATTAAGTAAAAAATAAAGACAAATAAAAAACCTAGTACAAACCCAATAATACCAAATAGTCTTTGGTTTGGAAAATATGCATTAGTTGGAACAATAGGATTATTCAAGAAATTTAGCCCGTTAACATTCAAAAGGTCTAGCTTAATATCTTCCAATTCGTTTTTTAATTCGTTTTTTCCAATAAACAAATCACTATCTAACTCAAATCCTTTTACATTTTTAATGCTATTTTCGATAATTTCAATTTCATTCGTTTTAAATAAAATTAAACTATTTAATTTCGTTTTCTCTGCTTCATAAAGCGCTTTACTCCTGCCGTAATTATTAAAAAAGTAAACTAAGCCTTTTGTATAGTCTTCAAAATGATTATTAGTTCTAGAAACTACTAGCATTTTAAAATGTATTTTTTCTTTTGAAATTAAATCGAAATAATCAATTTTTCTAAGGTCTTGAACTATTTCTTTCTCTAAATTCATTTCCTTAGCTAATAAATCAAAATTATTCTCAGAAATTAAACTATTGATGACATTGATATTTGATTTATTATGAGAAGTCTCAAATATTGTTGAATAGCCAAATAGTTCTACTTTGTATTTATCACTAAAAACCGTTGAAAATAGCACAAAAACCACTATAGAAACGATTGAAAAAAGGAATATAATTAAGATTTTTTTTCTAAAATAGGTAATAAAAGAATTATTCATAAAAGCAAAAGTAAAGCTTTTTTTTTACTTAAGAAAATGATAGCCAAATGCTATTCACCATAGAGAAATTGGATTGGCTCTCTAAATAAAAAATAAAATTATGATTCCATTGCTTCTTTAATAAACTGTTTAGATTCTTTTCTTATATTTTCCAATGCGACATGAGCCGTTTTATAATCTAAAGATGGGGCAATACTTTCAAATTCTTTCTCTGAACTAACCAAATGTTGTTCTAATTCTAAAATAGATAATAAACTAGAAATTCTATTAGATTTTTTTCCAGGAGAAATAGTGACGAAAGGTTTAGCAAAATTCACAGAAAAGCAAGTTCCATGGAATGAATCTGTAATTACAAATTTAGCATCTGCAAATAGTTTAAGAAACTCTTTTGGCCCAGCATTTCTAACTTGTTTATCCGTTTTTGTAAAGGAAAGCAACATTTTATCGATAGAAACTACTTTAATTTTAAACTTTTCTGAAAAATACTTAACAGCTTTTTTCATTAAATCTGAATGAGGAACAGAATAAACTAAAATATAATCTTCGGCATTTTTATCTTCTTGAATATGAAAAGTTTCTAACCATTCCTCTTTAGACAAAAGTAAAGTTGGATCATTGATATGGGCTACTTTTCTATTTGGAAAAACTTCTTTAATTTTAGCTACACCATCTTTTTCTCTAATAGAAATATTTGAAAAATCATTTAAAACATCTTTAACTATAGCCTTTTCTTTTGTTGTAAAAATATGATGCCCTATACTAGAAGCAAACGATATTTTTTTTTGTTCTTTTGTTCCAAATGAAAGGTAATAAGTAGCATCAAATTCACCATCTTTATTTACGACATCAGGATTCCAAATCTGATCACTACCACAAACAAGTACTTTAAACTCCTTTGCTTTCCCATGTGCTAATTCTTTCTGAGTGAATGGCTTAGTGGGAGATAAATTATTTCTTATAAAGACTTTAAACTTATAAAACAAGCTTAAACTATAAGGCAATCTCAACAAATCATGTACTAACATCTTAATGCCATGCACTGAAAAATTAAATCGCAATAATTTAAAAGTGTTAGAAAGATAACTCGTATTATAGTTAATCAATTTTACCTCACCATATTTTGAAAACGCCTTTTTCGTAGCATATGCTTGTAAAACAGCACCGTAGTTTGTTGACTTAAAAATTGTAAGTAAACCTATTTTCATTTTCCATGTTTTAATTTCTCTAAAATCAACTGATAATCTTCCTTAAAATCTTCTTTTACTGCAAAAATTGGAGAAATTATTATTTCATTTTCAATATTATAATTTCCATCTATCAAATCATGGATTAAGAAAATATAATCTACCAATTCCTTTCCTGTCAATGTTCCATCATTTTTTAAAATATTGACATTCTTTATTGAGAAGTTGTATTTGAGATTGATTCCCTTTTTTGTACTCAAAAACTTACTCAATAAATTATTGAAGACTGTTTTATGTGGACTTTTTCTATGAAATAACTTTACTACAGGGTTCTTATATAAATACTTTAACAGCCAAAATTTATAAACATAAAACTTGTCATCTTTCATAATATTCAAGTAAGTATCTTCTCTCATAGAAATCATACTTCCTAAGGTTGGATATACAAATTCTTGATATGAATGTCTAGCAATATGGTATATTTCTATATTTCTAGCAATAGAAATAGGATCTCCTTTTGTTAATAGAAATGAAGCTCTTAGAATTAGATACTTACCGGTTTTAAAGATAGAATCTCGATAAGAAAAGTTGCAAATCTCTTTATCTAAAGTGATTAAGTTATCATGCTCGTCTAAACACTCAATATTTATCAAATAGTCAGAAATACTACTGCCGTAAGCGCCTGCATTCATAAAAATGGCTCCACCAATACTTGCAGGAATCCCTTCTAAGCCATCAAAACCTTTTGCTTGATTTATGACAGCTACTCGCACCATATCTTGTAGAGAATAACCAGCTTCTACTTGAATAATAGAATTTTCTACCGTTAATTTATTTAAACTTTTAGTAGAAATAAGTACTGAATATTCTAATTCATCTAAAAAGAGTGTATTCGTTGTAAAACCAATTGTTTTATACTGAATATCATTTTTAGAAAGATATTTCCTTACCAATACCAACTCAACGATACTTTCGGGTCTAAGAAAGAGTTTTACATTCCCACCCATTTTAAAATAAGCACTATATTTTAAATTAAAATCCTTGTCAAAAGAACAATTATTTTCTAGTAAGAATTTTTCAAAATCATCAAGTATGATATTATTCTTCATTTATTATAAATTGTCATCATTAAAAACATACTTATTATTCGCTAAATAATAAATACCAATAAGAATTAAGTTAGTAAATATAGTTGCATATGCAGCTCCTTTAGATTGGAAAATTGGTATTAACAACGAATTTAAGCAAATATTTAATAAGGCAACGATTCCCATATAAACAACTTTCTTTTTCATATTGTCTTTAGTTACTAAAGTAGCCGAAACACTATATCCCATAAAAATAACTGGAATAGTTAGCGATAAAACCTTTAATAATGGAATAGAATTAATATAGTCTTCACCAAAAATTAAGGGTATAAAAAAATCAGCTAGAAGTAAAATTCCCAAAGTAAAAACGATACCAATTGAAAGCATAAAAACATTCCCTTTTTTATAGGTTTCATAAAACTTTTTTCTATCATGGTTTGCCCACCGGTGAAATTTTGGCATTAAAAATTTACTATACAAAATATTAGGAATCAAATAAATAGCATTAATAATTACAAAAGCAGCTGCATACAAACCAGCTTCTACATTACCAGAAATATACTTCAACATGATAATGTCACTTTGTACAAAAACAAAAGCAAATATACCGCCTAAACCAAATGGTAAAGCTTCAAAAAATAGTTCTTTTGTTTTAGGATTTACTAAATGCCCTGGATTATTGTTTTCTTTATGTCCGGCTGGATTAAATTGCCCTTTTTGCATATGATAAAGCAAATAAGCTCCTATTACAAAAAACACAAACCCTATAATGCCATAAATAACTGATATGTCTAGAATACTCAAAGACTTATCAAAGATATAAAACCCAATAAAGACAGCTAATAACCTAGAAATATTTGGTAATAATTGCCAAAAAGATAATACTTGATATTTTTCTTCTAATTGAAATTTTGCTGCAACTAACAAGACCGCTACATACCCATATATATGCATAATCATGATCAAAAGCATTAGCTTAGTCTGCTCTGCATGAGGTCCAAAAAAGGCCCACAAAGCCAGAGAAAAACTGGTAATTATTAAATTAATAGTAATGAATTTTAATGAAGGTTTTATCCAACGAATTCCAACATAACCTTCTTCACCAAATAGTTTTAACCAAACTTGAGAAACACCAAAACTTGCAAAAATAGAGAACACCAGAACTGTAGCCATCGCAGAAGAAAAAGCTCCGTAGCTTTCACTGCCTAGATTTCTAGCTATTATCATGTTTATAATAAAAGTACTCCCACTACCAAACAAGGCGGCAGTCAATAGGAATGAAACTGATTTTATGCTTTTTTTTATATTCAAAAATGTATTTCTTTTTTACAATAAAGTTATGATTGTGATTTTTTTTTACAAATATATGAAGAATGAAATTATTAACGCGTTTTACATTAGCTTATTAACGACAAACCCTTATATACAATGATTTAAATCGACTAATTTTTCTTTCTTCAATTTAAAACTATTTTAAGTATTAAACATTAATTTAGTTTTTTACACCTTCAATAATTCTTCTAATATTCTTTCACTTGCTTTTCCTTTTCCGTATAGATTTACTTTATAGTTTTTGGTAAACGAGTCGCAATTATTATAAGCAGTTACTATTTTTTGCTTGTCTGCTCCTGCTAAAGTATTATACCCCCCTTCTATCAACTCTACCCATTCCGTTTCGTCTCTCATCGTAATACACGGTTTTTCAAAGAAAAAAGCTTCTTTTTGTAAACCACCACTATCTGTTGCTACCATTTTACAATTTTTCAACAACTCTATCATGTCAAAATAATTCACTGGGTCTATTAAGGTAATAGCTGTTTTAATGCCAAATTTTGCTAAATAGTTTTTTGTTCTAGGATGCAATGGTAGTAGAACTTGCGTTTCTTTATTTATTTCATCTAAAGCAGCAAAAATATTCGTTAATCTATCTTTATCATCTGTGTTTTCTGCTCTGTGACAAGTCGTTAATACAAATTTTCCTTTTTCTAGTTTTAGCTCATTAATTATTTTTGAGTATTCTTGAGATTTTTGACTATAAAAAATAGCTGCATCTTGCATTACATCACCATTTTTCACCACTTTAATATCAAAGTTATCGTAACCTTCTTTTTTCAAATTATTAATTGCTGCATCTGTTGGGCAAAAAAGAATATTAGAAATTCTATCAGTTAAAATTCTATTTACTTCTTCTGGCATATTCATATTAAAACTTCTTAAACCAGCTTCTACATGTACTACTTTAATATGCATTTTAGTCGCTGCCAAAGCACCTGCAATAGTAGAATTTGTATCTCCATAAACCATCATAAAGTCAGGTTGTTCTATGGTAAATATTTCTTCCAGTTCCTTTATCATCATACCAGTCATCGCACCGTGTGTACTACCCCCTAGTTTCAACATATATTTCGGCTTTGGGATTTCTAATTGATTAAAGAAATAATCTGACATGTTTTTGTCGTAATGTTGCCCTGTATGTACTATAATTTCTTCTACCTCTTTGTGGTTTGCAAACACTCTACTGACTGCTCCTGCTTTAATAAATTGAGGTCTTGCACCTAATACTGTGATAATCTTCATTTCTACTAAATTATTTATGCGTTTTCTTCTCTAATTACTTTTTTTGCAAAGATAAACTTTAATGTTAAAATCATTACAAAACTTATAAATGTTGCGATTGCTGCTCCGTAAATCCCATAGATAGGGATTAGTATTAAATTCAGAATAACATTAGCAATGGCCGCTAAAACCATTGAAATAATAATACTTTTATCTTGATGACGAACGTACAAATGATAATGGTAAATCATAGATATATTAAAAAGAACTTTCGCTCCTACTAATAAGTAGATAAGTGTATAATTTGCAGATATATTTGTTTTACCTAAAAATTGAACTAAAGGATAAATAAATACAAATACAAGAAGTGCAATACCAATACTAGCTAAAATATTCTGCTTGGCCATTTGGCTATGTAACTTTTTATATTGCAATTTATCTTTTGAGAAACTTTCTAATAGTTTAGGCGCGAAAACTATCAATATAGCCGATTGAACAAACATTTGAACAATATTACCCATGCCCACAAAGAAACTATAAATACCTACTTGTGTATTTCCTTCCAGTCCAAAATGTCCTTTAATCATATAAATATCAGAAAACTCAATAACATTAGAAGCAACTGTTCCGATAAAGAAAGGTAAACTTATTAAAAGGCCTTTTTTTATCCAATTCCAATCAATTGCTCTTTTGAAATCTATCGTAAATGGTAATTTCATAAAAAAGAATAATCCAAATATGATAGAAACGACTTCAAAAACTGTCCAAAACCCTAAAATGGCTTTAATATTCATAAATTTTTCATAACCTAAAACCCAAAGTGAAAACAATGGTAGAATCCATAAACCAACCTTAATAAAAAACAAAGCAGATGCTACTACTGGTTTCTTAAAAACTAATAAAACCCTGTATAGTTCTTGAGTAAAATGATCTAATATTAATAATAAATAAAACCAAACAATGTATTCCCAAGCAAGTAGTTTAAAGAAGAAAACCAAAGACAATAACGGTAGAAAGACAACATAACTCAATAAATAAAAGGCAAATTGGTCTCTTACTTTTTGACCTTGCTCAGCAATGTCTCCTTGTAAAATATTTCTACTACTATAGGTGTAGAAATCTATACCCAACAAGACAATGGATAATGTTAATGTTTTAGCGATTAAATTATAAATACCAAAATCTGCTGCGGAAATGTACTTCAAGACAAAAAAGCTTAATAGCATTTTGGCTGTTAAAGTCATAAACCTAAAGAACAGGTTTAATGTGGATGTAGTGATAATTTTAAATTTCATAAATTTTAAACAAAAAAAAAGCTTATTTCTGAAACGAAATAAGCTTTGCTATATTATTTATCTACATTAATTACTGTAAAACCTCTTTTAGTTTAGCTTCTAAAGCCGCTCCTCTTAAATTTTTAGCAATTACTTTTCCTTCTTTATCTAATAAAAATGTTGCTGGAATTGAAGAAACACCCCATGCTTTAGCTGCTGCATTGTTCCAAAATTTCAAGTCACTTACATGACTTTTCCATACTAAACCATCTTGTGCAATTGCTTGAGCCCATTTGTCAGCACTTTTATCTAAAGAAACACTAAAAATATCAAATCCTTTATCTTTATACTCGTGATACATTTTCACAACATTAGGATTATCTCTTCTACAAGGCTTACACCAAGATGCCCAAAAATCTACTAAAACTACCTTTCCTCTTAAGTTAGACAATTTTATAGGGTTTCCCTTTAAATCATTCATTACTATTTCTTTAGCCTCTCCTGTTGCAACTACTTCACTACTAACTTGAGCTTGCTGTTGAGCTTTTTTTTGTTGAAGATTAACTTGATTAGTCTGCTCTTCTACTTTCTTTACAATGTCTTTAATGTTATTCAAGTAAATAGAATTAGGTGTAATTTTTTCCAATTCTACAATTTGACTTTTAATAAACTCCGTATCTTCTTGTGGATTTAAAGATGATAATAAATAAACTGCTGAATACGGGAATTCACTAGTTAATTTAGTTACCTTAGTTCTAATGTTTTCCATTACACCATTTTGAAAAATTTCAAAAGTTTGTTGAGCTAACATTTTACTTTCGTCTGTAGCTTCTTGGCTATACATTAATTCTTGCATTTTTTTAGACTCCACCCCAAATTCTTCTTGTTTTTCAATTAAGAAATTGATCGTTTTTTGAAATTCTTCACCTGCAGAATAACCAGAAACAGTAATTTCTCTCAATTTAGGATCTTCTGCATTGGCTACTAATTTCATTTTAGTATTTTCTAAAAGGAAAATCCAAAACTTTTGACCATTCAATATTCTATAGAATCCTTTTTCAGCAACAGACCCTTGAGAAACAAAGTTTCCTTCAACATCTGTAATAATAGTATCAATTTGCTGTAATTCTGTTGGCGTTAGAAATTCTAAAATAACTTCCTGGTTTGCCAATCCTTTCAATTGACCCTCTATTTTATATCCATTTGATTCTTCCTGGCATGCAGTAAAAAATAACATTAATAGAATTAATGTTGTAAGAAATATTCTATTCATAGGTTAATAATTTGTATTGTTTAAGTTTTATGAAAAACAAAGATAATTGTATCCCTGACTAATTAAATAAATAAGAGAACTAATTTACGTCTCGTTTGCTTTTTATAACAAGCTTTAACGTTATTTAGAAAGCATTTCTCTAGCTAAAGCTAAAGCATTGTCAATTCCTTCTACTTTTTTTCCTCCAGCTGAAGCGTAAAAGGCTTGTCCTCCGCCTCCACCATTTATTTCTTTAACGATTTCTCTAATTATTTTTCCAGCATTAAAATCTTGTTCTTTCATTGGTTTTTCGCCTAATGCTACACTAAGCATCGGTTTACCATTGATTTCAGCACCTAACACTAAAAAAATATCTTGATATTCTTTTTGCATTTGAAAAGTAATATTCTTTAAACTGTCTGCGCTGTCTAAAACTACTTTTCTTATAATAACATTAAAACCATTTTCGTTTTCTTCAATTTTTAGTTTTAAAATTTCTTTACAAGCATTTTCTTTCAATAAAGAAAATGCTTGTAATTTCTTGTTTAAAACGATATTTTCTGCTATCAATTTTTCAATTGCACCAATAGTTTTTTTAGGTGCTTTTAAAAGTTCTTGAATTTCATTCAATTCAGATTCTTTATTTACAAAATATTCAAAAGCTTTTTTTCCTGTTAAAGCTTCAATTCTTCTAACACCTGATGCTATAGAACTTTCTGCTATTATTTTAAATAAACCAATTTCACCTGTAGCACCAACATGTGTACCACCACAAAATTCTACAGAATTTCCAAATTTAATAACACGAACTGAGTCGTCATATTTTTCACCGAATAATGCCATTGCACCTAATTCTTTTGCTTCAGAAATTGGAATAGCTCTTTTCTCGTCTAAAGAAATATTTCCTCTAATTAATTCATTTACTTTAGTTTCAATAGTTACCAATTCTTCTGTAGAAAGTTTATTGAAATGGGAGAAATCAAATCTTAAGTAATTATCGTTTACAAATGAACCTCTTTGCTCAACATGCTCACCAATTACTTCTCTTAAAACGTTTTGTAATAAATGTGTTGCTGAATGATTTTTTTCTGTGTCTTTTCTTTTAGAACCGTTTACAACTGCCGTAAAATATGACTTTTCATTTTCAGGACATTGCTTTACTATGTGTATCGTTAAATCGTTTTCCTTCTGTGTGTCTATGATAAAAGTCTTATTTCCTTCTAGATCAATAACATATCCAGTATCTCCAACTTGACCACCACTTTCGGCATAAAAAGGTGTGTAATTAAACACTAAATGATATAATTTTAACCCCTTTTTATCAACTTCTCTATAACGTGTTATTTTAATTTCTGCAGAAAGCTTATCATAGCCTACAAATTCTTCTACTTCATCATGAAATAATTCTATCCAATCTCCTTGACTTCCTTTAACGGCTTTTTTAGATCGGTCTTTTTGCACTTTCATAGCAGCATTAAAACCATCTACATCAACCACCATATCGATTTCCGAAGCAATTAATTGTGTTAAATCTAAAGGAAATCCAAAAGTATCAAACAATTCAAAAGCTGTTTTTCCATCTATCGCTTTTAAATTACTTCCTTGCATTTTTTCTAACTTAGAAATACCAATCGAAAGTGTTTTAAAGAAAGAGTTTTCTTCTTCTTGAATTACGTTTAACAAAAAAGCTTCTTGTGTCACGACTTCAGGGAAGACCTCTCCCATTTCAGCCACTAAAACTTTCACCAATTTATAAAAGAAAGCTTTTTCAAAGCCCAAAAAAGTATAGCCATAACGAACAGCTCGTCTTAAGATTCTTCTAATAACATAACCAGCACCATTATTTGAAGGTAATTGACCATCAGCGATTGCAAAACTTACGGCTCTAATATGATCTGATATCACTCTAAAAGCAATATCTGCATTTTCATCCTGGCCATAAGTTACTTTAGAAAAATCTTCTAAAGCATTAATATATGGCATGAATACATCTGTATCGTAATTAGATGTTTTTTGTTGAACAGCTCTCACCAATCTTTCAAAACCCATTCCAGTATCAATATGCTTATCTGGTAATTCTTCTAAAGACCCATTTGCTTTTCTATTGTATTGTATAAATACTAAATTCCAGATTTCAATAACCTGTGGATGATCTAAATTTACTAAAGAAGCACCACTTTGTTTTGCTCTTTCTTCATCAGAACGTAAATCGATATGTATTTCAGAACATGGTCCACAAGGTCCTGTTTCTCCCATTTCCCAGAAGTTATCTTTTTTGTCAAAAGGTAAAATTCTATCATTAGGGATATGTTTAGACCAAATTTTTCTTGTCTCTTCATCCAACGCAACACCATCTTCTTTACTTCCTTCGAAAATAGTAATGTACATCCTATCTTTTTCAAGACCATAAACTTCTGTTAATAATTCCCACGCCCAATCAATAGCTTCTTCTTTAAAATAATCTCCAAAAGACCAGTTTCCTAACATTTCGAATAAAGTATGATGATATGTATCTACTCCGACCTCCTCTAAGTCATTATGTTTTCCTGAAACTCTTAAACATTTTTGGGTGTCAGCTACTTTCTTATCTATCGCTACCTTATTTCCTAAGAAATAATCTTTAAATTGGTTCATACCCGCATTAATAAACATTAAAGTAGGGTCATCTTTAACTACAATAGGTGCTGAAGGAACTATTTTATGATTCTTTTCTTCAAAGAATGTTAAAAATTGTTTTCTAATAGCTTTAGCAGACTTATTCACACTCATTTTATCAATTACTTTATTTTTTATTAATTCAATTTAACTACCTTTGAGCAGTTTTATTAAAACTAAACCCACAACAATAATCAATTCAATAACTTTTATTGAAAGTCCAAAAGTATAATTTTTTACAATAGTGAAAAAAGAAAAGTACCATTATAATCTAAAAACACTCCAATATGAGAAAATTGACTCAAATTGGAAGCAAAAAATTCTTAAAAGTTTAGGATTTTTAGCATCTACAATTATAACAGGTATTATTTTTTTAGGCTCGTTTATCTATTTCTTTGATACACCTAAAGAAAAAATTCTTAAATCGGAAATTTCAACTAACAGAACTCAAATAGACTATTATAATAAAGAAGTTGATAGACTAGCAAAAGAACTAGAGTTTTTAAGACTAAGAGATATTAATACGTATAGAGTTATTTTTGAAGCAGATCCTATTTCAAATTATTTGTGGGAATCTGAACCTAGTTATAGCTTAAAAGATAAGTTTCCGACAAACTTTAAGACGGGTAAATTAATGTCAGAAGTTGATAATAAAATTGAAGGATTAAAAAGGAAACTAGTTTGGCAATCAAAATCATTTGATGAAATTGCGGATTTAATAAAAGATAAAGATGATATGCTAGCTTCTATTCCTGCCATTCAACCTGTAGCCAATAAAGATTTAAAAAGAATGGCTTCTGGATATGGGTATAGAATAGATCCGCTATATCATGTAAGAAAGATGCATCATGGGATGGATTTTTCTGCACCTACAGGCACAGAAATATATGCCACAGGTAAAGGAGTTGTTGAAAATTCTAGTTATTCAAATGGCGGTTATGGAAATAGAGTTATAATAAACCATGGATATGGATATAAAACTTTATATGCACATATGAATACTATTTCCGTTAAAGCTGGAAATGAAATAACAAGAGGCCAAGTAATTGGCTATGTAGGGAACACGGGCAAGTCTTTTGGACCACATTTGCATTATGAGGTTATTAAAAATGGACTAAAAATTAATCCATCATTCTTCTATTTCCAAGATTTGAACGACACAGAATTTAAAGAAATGCTGAGAATGTCAGAGAATGGAGGTTCTTCACTAGATTAATAGAAGTATACTCCATTATAATATGTTCTTAATCTATAGTAGAATAAAATTTATTTTTACATTCCAAAATATTCTAAAAAGCTAAAGATATAATCTAAAATACCTTTAACTTTGCGCAAAATTTATTAATCAAGAAAACTTTTTAAAATGAGTAATTCAAACCAAACCAATATTTTTGATCAGATAGAAGAAATGGGACATGAACAAGTTATGTTCTTTAACGACAATGAAACTGGCTTAAAAGGAATCATTGGAATACACAATACTACATTAGGCCCTGCTTTGGGAGGGACAAGAGTATGGAGATATGAAAACGAACAATCAGCCATCAATGATGTATTGAGACTTTCAAGAGGAATGACTTTTAAATCTTCAATTATAGGGATAAATTTAGGTGGAGGAAAAGCAGTAATTATTGATAATCCTAAAGCTAAAAAAGACGAGCCATTTTGGAGAAGATATGGTAAATTCGTAGAAAACTTAGGTGGAAAGTATATTACAGCAGAAGATGTAGGAACAAGCACTCAATTTATGGAATATATTTCTATGGAGACTTCTCATGTTATGGGAAAGCCTTTTTACTTAGGAGGAAGTGGTGACCCATCTCCTGTTACAGCTTATGGTGTATACTTAGGCATTAAAGCTAGCCAGAAAAAATTAACTGGTAGTGATAGTTTAGAAGGAAAGAAAATAATGGTTCAAGGTGTTGGACATGTTGGTCAGTATTTAATAGAATTATTAGCAAAAGAAAATGCAGAAATTTTAATTGCAGATATCAATGAAGCTAATTTAAAAAATGTAACTTCAAAATTTAAAGCGACTGTAATTGGCGTAAATGATGTATATGTTACCGACATGGATATATATGCACCATGTGCTTTAGGAGCAACAGTAAATGATACCACAATTGAAAAATTAAAATGTAGTATTATTGCTGGTGCGGCAAACAATCAACTACAAGATGAATTCATTCATGGTAGAAGGTTAAAAGAAAAAGGAATTTTATATGCGCCTGATTTTTTAATTAATGCTGGTGGTGTTGTAAATTGCTATACAGAAATAGATGGTTACAATAAAGAAAGGACTTATAGTATTACAGAGAATATTTATAAACAAACAATAGATATTTTTAATACATCAGAAAATTCTGAAAAAGGCACACAAGAAGTTGCTTTAGAAATAGCAATGGAGAGAATTAATAGTATTGGAAAAATTAGACAAACTAGATAGTCAATTTTTTAGTAATAATTTACAAAATAAAATAGATAAATGCTTTCAAGAAGAATCATTCGAATAAAAACAATGCAAGTGCTTTTTTCAGATGCTATTGGCAAAGATATTTTACCAGTAGTTTTAGAAAAAGCACTAATGGAAAGTATTAAAGATACTAAGAAGCTTTATTATACTTATTTAATTTATTTAGTAGAGATTGCTAATTACTCAGTTATTTACTCTTCTAAACAAGCAAGTAAGATGTTGTTTGATAGTAAAAATGCATTTATAAGTACTAAAATAGCTTCAAATCGTGTTATTCAACAAGTTTCTGAAAGTAAAGAATATCAAGATTATATTAACTTTAATAAACTTCACTCTCTTATAAATAAAAAAATAGTTAAAGATTTATTTATTTCTTTGATTACCAAAGAGAAGTATTTAAACTATGTAGAAAAGAAAATTACTACAGAAGAGGATGATAAAGAAATCTTGAGATATATCATTAAAAAGGTAATTGGTTCAAGTAAAGAATTGGATGATGATGTCGCAGAACACTTCACAAATATTGAGGATGATCAGTATTACGCACTAATTAGTTTACAAAAAAAGTTAAAATATTTTGATAATAAAAAGGATTCATTATTTTTGCATAACTTTCTTTTGCAAGAAAACAAAGATGAAGTGATTGATTTTGCTAAAAATTTATTAACAAGATTCTATGACCATGAAGATGAACTGGTAGGAATCATTAAACCAAAATTAAAAAATTGGGACATTGAAAGAATAGCAGTTATTGACATTGTAATGGTAAAAATGGCAATATGTGAATTAAAATACTTCCCAAATATTCCCGTTAAAGTCACCATTAATGAATATATTGACTTAGCAAAAGAATATAGTTCTGATAAGAGTAAAGACTTTATGAATGGTATTCTAGATAAGATCATGAAAGATTTACAAGAAAAGGGAGAAGTAAAAAAACAAGGAAGAGGATTAATAAATTAGCTATTGGCAATTATGTTTACCTTTGGCACTTAAAAATAAAAAAAATATTATTAACAAATAAAAAATGAAAAAAATGAAAAAGTATATCTTACCTATTTTAACTGCAGCTGTTTTAAGTTTAACAGCATGTAATGAAGACGCCGCTACAGTAAATGATACAGTAGAAACGACTACAAACGAAATTAAAAAAGTAGAAACCATTCAAAAAGAAGTAGTTCAAAACACGACTGCAGTAGTAACAGAATCTACTACTATGAGCGTAGATAGAATGATTCATGATTTTGGTGAAATCGGTGACGACAAACCAGTTTCTACTACATTTACTATAACTAACACTGGTGACAAACCATTGATTCTTACACAAGCAAAAGGATCTTGTGGATGTACAGTGCCTACCTACCCTAAAACACCAATTGCTCCAGGTGGAACTGGTGATATTGAAGTTTCTTTTAACCCTAAAGGTAAAACTGGTGCTCAAAATAAAACGGTTACTTTAATCGCTAATACTACACCAGCAAACACAGTAATGAACGTTAAATCTGTCGTAAACAAAATAGCTCAATAATGGATTTAATTTTATTACAAGCTTTAGGAGGAGGATTAACGTCTTTCTTACCAATGATAGGTATTGCTATCGTATTTTACCTTTTCTTTATAAGACCTCAAAATAAACAGCGAAAAGAAGCTAAACAATTATTGGAAGATTTAAAGAAAGGCGATAAAGTTATTACTTCAGGTGGTTTTCATGGTAGAATTTTACAAGACAATGGAACAAATTTTACTTTAGATTTTGGTGGTAACACTAAAATGAAAGTTGAAAAAAGTTCTATTTCTATGGAATTAACTAAAACCTTAACAGCAGAAAAATAGAAAAAGTATAGTAAAATTTGCTTTAACACTAAAAAACCTTTGCATTAAATTGTAAAGGTTTTTTTATTTTATAGGCTTTACTTTTTAATACTACTTTAAAAAACTTAATTTTACAACTTAATTTTACAACTTAATTTTATAACTTAATTTTATAACTTAATATAAAACATAATGAACATTAATACAATCATAAAGGAAAATACACAAAAAGCAATAAAAGTGCTTTTTGATGTAGATGTTGACCTAAACGCTGTAGCCATAAATGAAACTAGAAAAGAGTTTGATGGTGAAGCAACGTTAGTTACATTTCCTTTTACAAGGTTCACTAAAAAATCTCCAGAAGAAACTGGAAAGATTATTGGTACGTATTTGGTTGAAAATATTAAAGAAATAACAGCTTTCAATACCGTAAAAGGTTTTTTAAATTTATCTATAGCTGATAGTTATTGGTTAGATTTTTTCAAAGCTGCTGAAAAAAATGATTCTTACGGAACTTTAGAAAGTACAGGAAAGAAAATAGTATTGGAATATTGTGGCCCAAACACAAATAAACCTTTGCATTTAGGACACATTCGTAATATGCTTTTAGGTTTCTCTACCGCCAATTTATTGTCTGCTGCAGGAAACAAAGTTCATAAAGTAAATATCTATAACGATAGAGGAATTGCTATTTGTAAAAGTATGATTGCTTGGCAGAAATACGGAAATGGTGAAACACCGACTTCTTCAGGAATAAAAGGCGACCATTTTGTGGGTATTTATTATGTGAAATTCGATGAAATTTACAAGCAAGAAATCGCAACCTTAGTTGCTACCGGCATGGATAAAAAGGAAGCTGAAAAGGAAGCTCCGTTATTTAAAGAAGCTAATGAAATGCTGATTCAATGGGAGGCAAATAATCCTGAAGTATTAGCTTTATGGAATATGATGAATGACTGGGTTTATGATGGGTTTGAAAAAACTTTTGATACTTTAGGTGTTAACTTTGAAAAACACTATAAAGAGTCTGAATATTATGAAAAAGGAAAAGAATTTGTAGTAGAAGGCTTTGAAAAAGGAATCTTTGAAAAGAAAGACGATGGCGCCATTTTTGTTGACTTGACTGATGAAGGGCTTGATGAAAAGATATTGATTCGTTCTAATGGAACTTCTATTTATACTACGCAAGATTTAGGTATAGCACAAGCACGTTATGAAGATTATGGTTTTGATCAAATGATTTATGTTGTAGGTCAAGAGCAAGATTATCATTTTCAAGTATTAAAGAAGGTTATTAAAAAACTAGGTAATGATTATTCAGATAGCATCATGCATTTCTCTTATGGAATGGTAAGCTTACCTGAAGGGAAAATGAAGTCTAGAGAAGGAACAGTTGTAGATGCTGATGATTTGATTCAGTCCATGTTAGATACTGCGACTGAACACACGCAAGAATTAGGAAAAGTAGATGATTTACCTTCCGAAGAAGTAAAAGACTTGAATAACAAAATTGCTTTAGCTGCTTTGAAGTTTTTCATATTAAAAGTAAATCCTAAAAAAGGTGTCATGTTTAATCCTAAAGAATCTATAGATTTTCAGGGAAATACAGGTCCTTTTATACAATATACTTATACGCGTATAAACTCGATGGTTAGTAAGAATAATTTTGATACTTCAAAAATACCGACCGATTTTGCATTAAAAAAAGTCGAGAAAGATTTGATTACAAAACTACATAAACTACCTTCTGTAATCGCTTCTGCAGCAGCAAATTATGATGTAGGCGAATTGGCTTCTTACATCTATAGTTTAGCTAAAGCTTACAATAAATTTTATGCCAATGTAAGTGTGATTAAAGCAGCTACTCCTGAGTTAAAAAACTTCAGATTAAGTCTTTCTGCATTTGTCGCTAAAACTTTAAAAGCTAATTTATTGATTTTAGGAATTGATGTTCCAGAAAGAATGTAATTTTTACAAGTTTACTTCAAGAAAAACGCACAAGAACTAAGCAGTAATAGTATTCAATGTCTATTTTACTTGATTTTTTTGATGAATTCAATAACTACTTTTCTAATATCTGTCGCTAAATCTTCTGGATCGTTTTTAAATATTTTTTTTACATCTTTATTTTTCCTATTCAAAAATGGAATATCATAACCTTTCATTAAGAAATCACTTAGGGCAACCGTATAAATCTTGGTAGGCTTTATTTTATTACCGTCTACAAACCATTCTTTAGTTTCTTTGTTATAGTAAGCCTTATATCTCTGTAAATAAGCTCCTTTACCAGCTTTTAATCTTCCATGATTTAAAGATTTCTCCAATAAAGCACCCTTCATTTCAACTTTTAATACGCCACCACCGAAAGGTAATACTCTAAAAATATCTATTCCGGTAATATCTCCTGTTAATTCATCATCTATTCTTATAGAACCACCGTTTACAATAGCACAATCTATTTCATCATTAAAGGCATAATACATTGCTCGTGTAATGATTTGACCTAAATTGGTCTGTACTGATCTACTAGGCGCATCTCTCCCATCTAAAGGGATTTCTGCATGATAAATAACTTCATTTGGCTTGGGTAAGATTTCTTTCAATTTATCATCTAAAAATACATTCCACTTTTCTATGATTTTACTGATTTTTTCATTTCTAGCAATACTTTCATTTATCTCTACTAATTCCGAAACTATTTTAGTTTTTTTGGTTTTTGTATTATAAGTAATTCTGTGTACATAAACAGTTTTTGCATTCGCATCTGCTTTGGCAATATAAGAATTTCCAACTTTCACATACATATTAGTATGTTCATGACCACCCATTAACAAAGGAATTTCTGGCAACATTTCTGCAATCATTTTATCTTGTGATAAATCTAAATGCGTTAAACCAAAAACAATATCAACCGATGGTTTTAGAACTGTAAAAGCATTTTTTGAATCTTCATACAAATCACCATAATCTACATATTCTTTCGGATTAGAGTCAATACAAGGGCTTATAAATCCTATTTTAATACTCGTTCCATCCTTATCTTTTAAATTAAAAGTAAATGTTCTAGGAATTTTATTGATCACCGTATCTTTTTGGCTGTAAAAAGCTTCTACTTTCTCTCTGTTTTCGCCAACTCTGTGCAAAGCATTTGTACTATTCCAATTAAAACTAGATTCATTTAATCTTTTTTGTAGTAAAGGTTCTTTTAAATCAAATTCATGATTTCCAAATCCTACTAAATCAAATTTCATAGCATTCATTACTTCAATAATATGCTGCCCACTAATTCTTTCGCCAGCTACCTTAATGGTACTCAACAAAGAAGGACTAAGGAAGTCCCCTGCCATAAACATCAATGTATTTGGGTTTTCCTGTAATAGTTGTTGATGTAAAGTTTCAACTCTATCCATTCCGCCATATTTACCACCACTAAAAGATTTTATTTCATAGACATCATTTAGTTGTAAGAAAGTAAATTTTATTTCATGGTCATCAGTACTGCAAGCACTTAGAAAAGAAAATACAAATAAAAGTACAGTAAATTTAAAAACAATTTTCATATCAATAAGGTATTTAAGGTGATTACAAAGTTATTATTTAATAAAGAAAAGCAAGATAATTTTATTCTATATAATTATTGAAAGCAGTAATTATTTTCTTTACCAACCTATGCCTTAATATATCTACGCCTGTCAATCGAATAACCGAAATACCTTTTATATGTTCCAATAAACTAATAGCAACACCTAGTCCTGATTTTTGATTTTTAGGTAAATCTATCTGTGTTTGATCTCCAGTAATAACACATTTAGCAGATGGGCCAATTCTTGTTAAAAACATCTTTAGCTGAGGAACAGTACAATTTTGTGCTTCATCTAAAATAATGAATGCTTTATCTAAAGTTCTACCCCTCATAAAAGCTAATGGAGCCACTTCTATAGTATAATCTTCTATATATTGCTTCAACTTCTCTTCTGGAATCATATCTCTTAATCCATCATACAAAGGTCTTAAGTACGGATCAATTTTTTCTTTTAAGTCTCCAGGTAAAAACCCTAAACTTTCTCCTGCTTCAACCGCTGGCCTGGTTAAAATAATTCTTTTTACTTCTTTACTTTTTAAAGCCGCCACAGCTAAAGCAACAGCCGTATAAGTTTTACCAGTACCCGCTGGGCCTACAGCAAAAACAATATCGTTCATTTTAGATTCTTCCACTAACTTTACTTGGTTAGGGGTTTTAGCTTTAATTACATTTCCATAATTTCCATACAAAATAATATTATCACTTTCTTTAGGCAGCATTTGATTTACAAAATCTTCATCTTCTAACATATCTACTAAGTCTTGGTTTTTAATAGACCCGTACTTTACAATATATTCTATTAGTTTGTCAATTTTAGCCTTAAAAAGCTCAAGACCTGTTTCACTACCTGATGCTTTTAATTTATTTCCTCTACTTACAATTTTCAATTTGGGGAAAGCATTCTTAATACTTATAAATTTAGCATTGTTTGTCCCTAAAAGTTGTATTGGGTCTATATTCAAAATTTCTATTATCAGCTCGCTCAAATCGTCTATTATTTTATGTTTGAAAAAAAATTAGTGTATAAATTAAAATTATTTCACTTGATATTATTACGAAATTAAGAAAATAGTATTTTCTTTGTACAACTAAGAACCTAATCTTATGCCCATATTAACATTAACAACCGATTTTGGAACCAAAAGTTTTGATGTTGCTGCTTTAAAAGGTAAGTTGATGTGTGCATCTAGTGATTTATCTATCATTGACATTTCTCATAATATTGAAATTTTTGATAAAATGAATGCGGCTTATGCCTTGAAAAATGCATCCATAAATTTTCCGCCAAAAACAATTCATTTTACGAACATAAATTTAAAAGAAGGTCACAATAGAGTTTTATTGGTTACTAGAAATTCTCAATACTACATTTGCCCCGACAATGGTTTTATCACTATAATGTTTCCAAATGAAGACTTTAAAGCTTATACTTTAAATGGACTAGAAAACGATTTTTCTTATAGCGAGTTAAATGACAGACTTTGTGAAATAGTCGCTTCCAAAGAAGATGACATTAGCACATTCGGCACTCCAATAAATTCTTACATGAAGGCTTCCTTAATGAGAGCTGCTGTAATGCCAGACATAATAAGAGCTGCTGTAATTCATATAGACAGATATGGCAATGCCGTTGTAAATATTAATAAAGAAGTGTTTTATAGATTTGTTGAAAACGGGCCTTTTTTTATACACGTTAAAAGAAATAATACCAATAAAATTAGCAAACATTATACAGATGTAGAAAAAGGAGAAATTGTATGTCTTTTTAATGATGCAGGTTTATTGGAAATTGCCATTAATGACGGTAAAACGACCGTATTAGGATTAGAATATGGTACATTAATCTTAATAGAAAGAAATTAATTCTTTGCAAATTTTTTAAATGATTACAAGAATAGTAAAGATGACTTTTAAGAGTCAAGAAATTGAAAGCTTTTTAGCTGTTTTTAAAAAACAAAAAGCCTTTATTGCTTCTTTTGACGGTTGTACGCATTTAGAATTATTGAGAGATAAAACCAATCCAAACCAATTCTTTACTTATAGTCACTGGCAAGATGAATCTTATTTAGAACTATACAGAAAATCAGATTTTTTTAGAAATATTTGGTCTACCGTTAAATTGAAGTTTGATGGGAAGCCTGAGGCTTGGAGTTTGGAAAGACATTGATTTTATTTGAGTTATACTATAACGTTTAGGCTAAAAAACGTAGGAGATTTTGAAACGCTGCTCTTTCAGTTTATCACTTAGCCAGCCAAATATTTTTATAATTATCTTTCTTTATTCTCAAAATTTTGCTTGGTGGGTTTCAAGCGAGTGAAGAATGGCTTATTATTGAAAATCAATTAGGAATAGATTGGTGGGCAACTTCTGCTTTAGAAAGTAATATTGGTTTAAACACCATAGCACAATGGACGGCTTGCCAAGAAACTAAAATGTACTAAGGCTTAGGAACTGGCAGTTTATATACTAACAATATAGAAGGGCCGCTAGAAATTAAAAAAGGAAAGCTTTGGTTGAATGATGGAATGTTTGGATTAGTTGATTTTGAATAAGCCTGATGCTTATAATTACGCTTTAACTAAAACTAAATATTTTCTAAATTTTAAGCAAGAAAAGCCTCCAAACTGGAGGCTTTTACCGTATATACAGACTCAACAGTACTTACACAAAGAAATTTTGGCTGCTGCTTGATAATAAATTTTGATTGTATATTATTAATTTAACTAGTCTTAGTGGTTTCAATTTCAGTGTTTTATTTAGAAAGAACGAATAGCCCTAACCAACATTTGGATGTCCTTAGAGTCCGAGCTCTGCCAACCACTAGTATTACCAAATCTTCGACACCAGGCAGTCGCCGTACCACAAGGATAAATAACTCCTTGTGAGTCAAAGCAATCTCCTTGAGACTCCGTTGAGCTCCAATATTTACCAAGACCACCAGTAAAGTTCCCAACATTCCCTAATGGACTATATATAGAAATTTTAAAATACATTTCTTCTAATTCTTCTCTTGAAGGTAAATACCAATCTGAGTATCCTTCTAGTGTTAAATTTGCACAAATATCAGCTGCTGTTTGTGGAGTTGTACATCCCGCCTCTATATCTATTGTGTTTTGATTGCCCGTTCCTATTTCTTCGCTAGTAGTAATGACAGTACCCAAACAACCCCATATGGCGCTTGTCTGGTTTGATTCTGCTGAAATAAGACCTCCTCCACTTCCATCCAAATAAAAGATAATTCCCCCTTGATAAACATCACCAATTGCTAGTGTAATACAAGAACCAGTATTAACCCATACCCCATTAGTACAAGTTTGGACTTGAGTACCGTTATTATTAAGTCCGCATGGAATATTTTCTGTTGCATTAGGATAAACTGACGCATTACTATCATCGCAATCTACATCACTGAAAAATCCATCGTTATCATTATCAAAATATGCAATACAATTTGTACACCCATCGTTAGCAAGGTTATTCTCATCATCGCATTCTTCACCAAATTCTAGAATTCCATTTCCACATTCTCCAGGCTCAAAAAAGTTATCACAATTCTCATCAATAGGGTTACCGGGAATATCAAAAGCATCAGGATTTATATTGGGATCTGTATCATCACAATCATAACAAGTAGGCCAGCCGTCTCCATCTTGGTCAAAACCTTCATCTATTAGACCATCGCAATCATTATCAAAACCATCACAAACTTCTACACCATCAGGATTTGCTGTACTTTCTTGATCATCGCAGTCCAAATCATTAAGAACATAGCCTGGCGGAACGTTTGAAGAATAGACTACATTATTGTACCCACCAAAACCATCACCATCCTCATCTTGGTAGCAAAAAGATTCAATTATTGGTGGTGTTAATGAATTAATAAAATCAGTTTCAGTTCCTGTATTTCCTAATTCTATCCAAATTTCATAGGCTGATACTCCATCAATTCCAACTGGACCTTGCAAGCCTATTGTGCCATCTGCGCCAGGCTCACCCTGAGGACCCTGAGGACCTTGAGCACCATCGGTTCCATCAGTACCAGGAAGACCATCAACACCATCAGTACCATTAGTTCCATCAGTACCGTCAACTCCATTAGTTCCGTCTACACCATCATTACCGCCAGTTCCATCAGCTCCATCATTACCATCAAGTCCGTTTGTTCCATTATTACCCGCAATTCCTTGAGCACCAGTATTTCCTGTTAAACCAATAGGACCTTGAACACCATCTACTCCGTTAGTACCATTAGTACCGTTTATTCCGTCAATACCATCATTACCTGATACACCCTGTATTCCTTGAGCACCTGTTAAACCTTGTGGCCCAGGGATAGAACTTCCTGATGTTTTTGCATAAAGAGCATAAGGTACACTCATTAACTGACTTGTACCAGTAATAGTATAACTTGTTCCACCAGTTGGATCGGTTTCTGTTTTTATAAAATAGGCGCCGTTTGCCCAGTCAATAGTGGTGAAATCACCACTTACTAAGGTTCCTGTTCCAATCTCTAAACTTACCAATCCGTTGGCATTGGTAGTTGGGTTTTGTGTTTCTACATAAACGGCTGTACCTGTTGCACCACCTTGTAGTAAACTTATTTGCATGCCCACGGCTTGAGAAGCTACTAATGCATTGCCACTGTTTCTTACTACCGCTTGGTAGCTCATTTTTTCGGGGCTTTGTGCCCATACGCTTGCAGTCATTATTAATGCTGCAACTAGTGTAATTATTCTTTTCATTTTTCTGATTTTTTAGTTTTTAATTGTTGCCATACTGACGGAATCTAATTCTTAATTATTTTAAATGTTTTTACTACTTGCTTGTTTTTTACTACGTTTAAAAAGTAAATGGCTTTTGGTAAATTTTCTACATTTATAGAAGTTGAAGTACTGCTTACTTTTTTGTTTTCTATTACTTTTCCTTGTAAATCTATGAGTTGAAAGTTTAAAGTTTCAAAATCATCTACTTTTAAGGTTAAATAGTCGGTTATTGGATTTGGGTAAACGGATAGTTCTAAGTTAATAGAAGTTTCTTTTATGCCTACAGTTGCAGAGATTTCGTAAGTCTGCTGCACGCCTTGTGCTAAACTTCCGTTGGTTCCTGTTGCTGTAGTGTAAACTACTTGTCCTGCTGAGTAATTGGATGTTCCGCCTGTCCCTGTGGCTTCACCTCCTGTGGCAGTTGGGCTTTCTTGTGCGTGAAGTCCTCCTAAACCTAAGAGCAAAAATGCAAAACTTGTTATTGTTTTTTTGTGTTTCATAAATTCTATATTAAGTTAAAGTGCTAAGTTATTATTATTATTATTATGCGTTTTTTTATTGGTTTTGCATGTTGGGTAATGGTTTTAATGCATTTTATTTTGTGTTATAGTAAAATTAGCATTTTTTATTTAAAAGCTAATTTTTTAAATATTTTTTTTTCAACAATACTTCTACAAAAAAAAACAGCTACGCTTCTTTTTCAAAAATTACACTTCTATCCTGATTTTTCTTATAGATATCCTTAGGAATAATATCTCTATTCGCATTTGAACGATAGTGTTTATTATTTGGATCTAGAATATATTCGAGTTGAGACGCAATCATTTTTTCAAAAGGCAGCAAAAAATTCTTAGTTTCGCATTGCTCTAAACCACCTTCTTTCAGTAAATTTAAAACCGTATACACCGACTCAACAGTACTTAGACAAAGAGATTCTGGCTGCTGCTTGATAATAAATTTTGATTGTATTTTATTATCAAAACTCACTCTTGCTAGTTTTTGCAAATTCTTACTTAATTTAAGCATTTTACGGGCGCAGGGCCATGTACCATCCAAAAGGAATATGTTGGGATTATTTCCCATAAATGAATTCATTTCAGAACTATTTCTTGTCGATAAGTTGAAATTATCTTTTCCCGGATAAAGTAAAAAAGAAGAACTTTCTTCATTAGACAGTATTTCATTTACACGCTTATTATACGTAAAATTAACCCCAACTATAATTTCTGAATTTTCAAGTTGTAGCTTTGTCATGTGTCCCGTTCCGTTTTTTTCTTTTTTGTACTCCTTGGGATGCATCAAAATAATAAAACGAGTCTTGGTCTGGAAAGGACTAATGTGTTTACAAATACATGTGCTTGAAGGCCTCATGCATTTGTAACATTTGGTTCTTGGATTTTTTGTTTCTTGTTGCAAGGGAATATCTCTTTATTTTTCTAATTGTGGTTTAACGGTGTTAAATATATCAATTCGCTTTAACGATTTATATCTAGTGTTAAAGCAAAGTTAGGCTATTTTTCCTTTAAAGTCTACTATTTTAAATATTATCAACTCTCCCACTTTTTCATTACTTTTACTTTCAAATAAAAAAAACCAAATGAATTCTAAACAACTAACTTTCCTATTTTTTACCGTTTTGTTTTTGAATGTATTTGCACAAAAAAATGTTGACTTCTTAGGCAATTTACAGTTCGAACAAAAAATTAATGACATTTGGGGATATGAAGATAGTAATGGCAATGAATATGCACTGATAGGAGGTGAACAAGGAACTTTTATTATAGATGTTACAATGCCTTCAAATCCTACACAACTATTTTACATTCCCGGAGATACCACTATTTGGAGAGATCTTAAAACCTATCAAGATTTTGCCTATGTAACGAACGAAAGTGCTGGTGGATTACTAATTATCGATTTAAGTGATTTACCTAACTCGATAGATTTTCAAAGATCAACGATTGATACTTTCAATTATCAAAAAGCACATAATATTTTTATAGATGAAAATGGAATTGCACATTTATTTGGTAGCAACATTCAAAGCCAAGGGGATTTCATGCTAGACTTGAATACAACGAATCGTTTTGAGCCTACTTTTTATGGTTTATATAATGATAGATATTGTCATGACGGTTATGCAAAAAACAATATTCTATGGACTTCTGAAATTAACCAAGGAGATTTTTCAGCTGTTGCTTTTAGTAATCCTCAAAATCAAATTGTTATAGGCAGGCAAAACACATCTACTAGCTTTACGCACAACTGCTGGTTATCTGATAACGAAAATTATTTAATTACTACAGACGAAAAATCTGGTGCTTATGTAGATATTTATGATGTTTCTGACTTAAACAATATTCAACTTTTAGATAAATATCGTTCAAGCCCGGATGATGGTGTAATTCCACACAATACATTTTTTAAAGGCAATGACTTTATAGTAACTTCTTATTACAGAGATGGTATAACTATAGTAGATGCTACTGAAAAAAACAACTTAGTAGAAATTGGTCAGTTCGACACCTCTCCTTTTTCCTCTGCAGATGGCTTTGAAGGTTGCTGGGGCGTGTATCCTTATTTAGCAAGTGGAAATATTTTGGCTTCAGACAGAGAAGAAGGTCTATTTATATTAAACCCAACCTATAAACGTGCTTGTTATATAGAAGGAAGTATTATAGATACCGCTACTTTTAACCCCGTAAGTAATGCAAGAGTTGAAATAATAGGAACAAAACAAATAAAAAATAGCCTTTTTGATGGTTCTTACACTTTAGGAATTGCTGATTCTGGTGTTTATGACATTCGTTTTTCTTTAGCTCATTGTCAAACAATTATTGTTTCTGGTGTAGAATTATTAGAAGGTCAAATTAAAACTTTAGATATTGAAACTAATTGCAATTTCCCTACGGCAATTAATTCTATTCAAAATGAAAAGGAATATCAGCTATTACCAAATCCTTTTAGAGAACAATTACAGATAAATTTCAACAGTACACAGCTTTTAAAAGTTGTACAAATATTTAGTATGACTGGTGAATTAGTCAAAGAACTAGCAGTTAATGCAAGTAATGGAAATCTAATTATTCATAATAATTGGACAAAAGGAAATTATCTTTTACAAGTAGTTTTTGAACATACGACTTATCAAGAGATATTGATTAAGCAGTAATTCGCTCTTTATTATTTTAATGTTGGGAATTAATTTCAAAGAAAGACTTAAAAATCTTAAATTTGAGCCACAATTTAGATTTATGAAAAAGATATTGATTGCCAATAGAGGGGAAATTGCTTTAAGAATAATTCGTTCTGCAGAAGAAATGGGCATAAAGACCGTTGCAGTTTATTCAGAAATTGACAGAAATGCAGTACACGTAAAAGCTGCAGATGAAGCCGTATTACTAGGCCCATCTCATTCTAGTGAATCTTACCTTTTAGGCGATAAAATAATTGAAATCTGTAAAGAGTTAAATGTAGATGGTATTCATCCAGGATTTGGATTTTTATCGGAAAATGCAGATTTTGCAAGAAAAGTAACAGATAGTGGTATCGTATTTATAGGCCCCTCTCCAGAAGCAATGGAATTAATGGGTTCTAAATTGGCGGCAAAAGAAGCTGTAGCAAAATACAATACACCTTTAGTTCCTGGTACAGAAACAGCTATTTCAGACGTACAAAAAGCAAAAGGTAGAGCCGTAGAAATTGGTTTTCCTATTTTGGTAAAAGCTTCTGCCGGTGGTGGTGGTAAAGGAATGCGTATTGTTAAAAAATTAGAAGATTTTGAAGAACAAATGGATAGAGCTGTTAGTGAAGCTATTTCTTCTTTTGGTGACGGTGCAGTTTTTATAGAAAAATACGTAAAAAACCCTAGGCACATAGAAATTCAATTGTTATGTGATAACCATGGCAATATTGTTTATTTATTTGATAGAGAATGTTCTATTCAAAGAAGACATCAAAAAGTTATTGAAGAAGCACCTTCTTGCGTTTTAACACCTGAATTAAGAGAAAAAATGGGTAATGATGCTATAAATGTAGCACGTGCTTGTAACTACTCTGGTGCGGGAACTGTTGAGTTTTTACTAGACGCAGATATGAATTACTACTTTTTAGAAATGAATACTAGACTGCAAGTAGAACATACTGTTTCTGAAATGATAACAGGAATAGATTTAGTAAAAGAACAAATAAAAGTTGCGAGAGGAGAAAAATTATCTTTTACGCAAGCAGATTTAAAAATAAATGGTCATTCTATTGAACTGAGAATTTATGCAGAAGATCCTTGTAATAACTTTTTACCAGATATTGGAAAGTTAGAAAAATATAGAAAACCTGAAGGTTTAGGAATTAGAGTGGATGACGGTTTTGAAGAAGGCATGGAAATTCCTATTTATTATGATCCAATGATTTCTAAATTAGTGGTTCACGGAGTAGACAGAACCGATGCTATAAATAAAATGAAACGTGCTATCAAAGAATATGAAATTAAAGGAATTAAAAACACTTTAAATTTTGGTCTTTTTGTCATGAATCATGAAGCTTTTGTAAGTGGAAACTTTGATACTCACTTTGTTCCAGAACATTTTAAACCTGAATACTTACAACAACATAATGAAGAAGAGATGGAAATAGTAGCGCTTTTAGCTGACCATATTTATAGTTCTTCTAATACTAAAGCGAAAGAAGTTGTAGCTAGTAGTTCTGATAATTCTTCTAATTGGAAGAGGAATAGAACTTTATAGTTAGATTTAATGAAACCATTCCACTTCAAACAATTTAAACTACATCAAGACAAAACAGCTATGAAAGTTGGTACTGACGGTGTATTGTTGGGTGCTTGGGTAAATTGTAAAAACGCAAAGAGTATAATAGACATTGGGACTGGAACGGGTTTAATTAGCTTAATGCTTGCGCAAAAGAATAAATCTGCGCAAATACTTGCTATTGAAATTGATAAAGGCGCTGCAATACAAGCCAATGAAAATATAGAAGACTCTAAATGGAAAGATAGAATTATTGTCAAACAGACTAGTCTACAAGATTTTCAAACGCAAGAAAAATTTGATTTAATAGTTTCTAATCCTCCTTTTTTTAACAATACCTTTAAAGCAGAGAGTAATTCTAGAAATAACGCAAGACAAACAGAAAGTTTAAGTTTCAATTATCTGCTGGAAAGAACAGCCTCCCTCCTAACAACAAATGGTAAAGCTTCTTTTATTCTTCCTTTTAGTGAAAAAGAAAACTTTATTTCAATAGCAAAAGAGCAGCAGTTATTTTTGAATAATATTCTTTATGTAAAAGGAAATATTAAAACGGAAATCAAACGAATATTAGTTGAATTTAGTGTTAAAGAAACAGAAATTAAGGAAGAAACAATCTCGATTGAAATTTCAAGACATAAGTACACTAAAGAATACATAGAACTAGTGAAAGACTTTTATTTGAAAATGTGATTATTTACAATTAAATTAAAATGCGCACCTTCAACAAACCATTTAGTCAAAAAAGTTTAATTTTATTACACCAGTCAGCTAAAATTTGTAACTTCCAACTTATTAGTATCTAACTCAATTCATTAAGCTCTTTTACTTGTTTTGGTTAAATAGTTACTCAATAACACATAGTTTTTAGTAACTTTGAAATCAATTAAATCATTAATGATAATGAACGAAGAACTCGAAAATAAATTAACAAATAGCAATATCAAACCTACTGCTATGAGATTGTTGGTCTTGCAATACTTAACAGAAATTACAAGTTCGGTCGCTTTGAAAGATTTAGAGTCTCATTTCTTTAAAGCCGATACGAGTACTTTATATAGAACCTTAAAAACTTTTGAAGAAAATGGTTTAATTCATAGTATTGAAGATGGTACAGGGATGGCAAAATATGCGTTAAATTTAGAAGAATCTACTTTAGAAGTTAAGGATCAACACTATCATTTTCATTGTAATGAATGTAAAGAAACATTTTGTTTAAATACGCATAACATCCCTAAAATTGAATTGCCTCCTAAGTTTATAATGGCAGAAGCCAATTTAGTAATAAAAGGTGTTTGTGCTAATTGTAATTTTTAAATTCATTTTCACTAGATAGCCTCTTAGGTTGTAACGAATAATGCACGAACATAATGACGCTTAGCCTAAAGTTAACTACATAAAAAAGCCTTGATAATTATAATTATCAAGGCTTTTAGTTTTTTTGAACTAAATAATTATTTAGCGACTACTAATGTTTTAGTAAAAGTACTTTTCCCTTTAGAAATTTTTACAAAATATTCTCCAGCACTTAAATATGACAACTCAATACTTTTAGAAAATCCAGCATCAAAAGATTCAACAGCTACAAATACTTCTGCCCCAATTGTGTTAAATACTTGGAAAGTATATTTTCCAGCTTCAGCTTCATCCATGCTCAAATTTACTGCATTAATTGCAGGATTAGGATACAATGTCATATTCATTTCATTGAAGTAAACATCAGTATTATCACAACAGATTGTTTCTTTTACAATTTTAGTTGATTTCGCTCCTAAAACAACATCTAATTCTTGTTCTTTTCCATTTCTTTTAAATACTATAGAGACAATATCAGAAGGCTCATAAGAAGCAATTAAATCTACCAATTCTTTTGTAGTATATAAATCATGCCCATCTACAGATACTATAATATCTTTTACTTTAAAATTAAACTTTTCTGCTGCAGTATTTGGTAGTACTTGCATTATATAAACGCCATAATAAGCTGAAGTACAGCTAATTCCTTGAACTTTAACACCCATAAAAGCTCCTTCTTGTACAACTCTTTCTACTTCACATGTATTTTTGCAATCAGAACCTGCAATTTGTGCAAAAGAACTTGTAAATACAGTTACCATAACCAATAATACCAATGTAATTTTTCTCATATTTTTTAGTTTTTTATTTTTTTGTGATATTTCAAATATAGGAATTAATTTTAAATAATATTATCTATTAAGAACTATTTAACAATTCATTATCAACACTTATCGCATCAAAATTCCTATTTAAACTATTCTAATTAAAATTATGCCGAACGAATAGCATCTACAGGTTTCATTTTAGAAGCAATATAAGCAGGAATAAAGCCTGCAAAAATTCCTGACAAAACAGAAATACTCAATCCAATTATCATATTATTTTGAGAAATAGATAAAACAAATCCAGAATCTACCATAATCATATTCATTAAGCCAAATAATAGCATGACAGACAACAATCCTATTATTCCTCCAAAAAAACTTAATAATACGGCTTCTATAAAAAATTCTAATAGAATATAAATTCTTTTGGCTCCTAAAGCTTTTTTAACGCCAATTATAGACGTTCTTTCTTTTACCGAAACAAACATGATATTTGCAATACCAAACACCCCTACAATTATAGAAAAGCCACCAATTAATAAACCAATTAAAAACATGGTAGAAAAAACAGGCTCAAAAACTTTGGTAAAAACATCTATTTTATTCAAAGCAAAATTATCATCTTGCTTTGGCGATAATCTTCTTACAATTCTCATTTTTCCAACTAGCTCCGCCTCTACTTCCACTAGTGGAATATTTTCTCTAGCTTTTACCATGATACTTGGGTCGCCATTTTTTTTTACATCCAGATAAGTACTAGCATAAATTACTGTTACGTATATCGTATTGTCTAAACCAAAGCCTTTATTTATTCCTAAAATATCAGCACCTTCTTTTTTTAGGACTCCTATAACTTCTACTGGTGTGCCACCTATAGTGATTTTTGATCCTACGGCAGTTCTTAAATTAGTGAACAAAGCTTTTGCTACTAAGTTTCCTAAAATAACTTTTGGAGATTCTTTTTGAAACTCTAAATCCGAAAAGTACCTTCCCTGTTCTAATTGAAATTCCCTAACAATATTATAATCTTTAGTTACAGCAAAAGTATTTATATCCTCTATGTATTCATTCCCATTTTTTAGCGTAAACTGATTTACAGAAAGCCATAAGGCCATTGCTTCTGCCGTTTTTACTTTTCCTTCTAATGCATAAAAATCTTCTTTACTAACAGATGGTCTCTGAATATATCTCCACCAAGGGTATTCTTCCGTCATTAACCATGGCCATTTTCCTACATAAATTATATCTCCACCTAAATTTGTAATACTTTTCTTAATATTTTGTTCTAAAGAATCTACTGCTGAAAAAACAGATATAAGACACAATATACCAATAGAAATTCCAAACAAGCTCAAAAAAGAACGCATCTTGCTAGAAAACAACTCTTTGGAAGCCATTACAAAACTCTCTACTATTATTTTTAAAAGTATCATTTACACATCAAAGATATCTATCTATTATTAAAAGTTGTAAAATTTACCAAATTAATATAAGCTAAATACTCTTTATTTTTGAATAGAATGTCTTCATCAAAAATTTATACCTTTGCTTTTAATGAAAAAAATAATTTACTACTTATTATTATTCTCTTTAATAATTGGAACATTTGGAGCTTACACTATCTATAGTAAAGTCTTTGCTGTTATTGTAGGTCAAGAAACAACCATCTTTATTCAGGAAGAAAGTAATTATGCTGAATTGTTAGAAAAACTTCAAGATAAAGGTATTGTTAAGGATGAAAAAGTGTTTGACCTTTTGGCCACGAAGATGAATTTAAAAAATAAAATCCGTCCAGGTAAATATGTATTTCAAAAAGGAACAAATTATATAAATGTGATTAGAGACCTAAGAAGCGGGAAACAAACTGCCGTTAAATTGGTTATTAATAATATAAATTTCAAAAACGATTTGGCAGAAAAAATTTCCAAACAATTAGATATTGACTCTACAAGTTTATTAAGATTTTTAAACGATGAAAGAGAATTAAAAAAGTTTGGCTTTAATAAAGACAATATTATGTGTCAGTTTATTCCTAATACTTATCAAGTATATTGGACTACTGATCAAATAGGTTTTGTTCAGAAAATGATAAAAGAACATGATTCATTCTGGACTAATTCACGGAAAACTAAAGCAAAAGCTTTAAACTTAACAGTAGATGAGGTTTTTATATTGGCTTCTATCGTAGAGAAAGAATATAAATATGCAGATGAAAGAACAAGAATTGCAGGTGTTTATTTAAATAGACTAAATATAAAGATGCCTTTACAAGCAGATCCTACTTGCAAATTTGCTTGGGGAGATTTATCATTAAAAAGAGTTTTAAACATTCACACTCAAAATCCTCATCCATACAACACGTATTACATTAACGGATTACCTCCTGGGCCAATTTGCCTACCAGAAACTAGTACTATTGATGCTGTATTGAATGCCGAAAAACACAAGTACTTATATTTTTGTGCGCATGCAGATTTAAATGGTAGACATGATTTTAATAAAAATTTATCTGCGCATAACGCTTCTGCTAGAAAATATCAGCGAGCTTTAAATAAATTAAAAATCTACAAATAAGATGTCTAAAAATTCTTTTGAATTTCAAATAAGAGTAAGATATGGAGAAACCGACCAAATGGGTTTTGTCTATTATGGAAATTATGCTTTGTACTTAGAACAAGCTAGAACAGAAATGCTAAGAAGTGTAGCTTATTCTTATAAAGAAATGGAAGCGAAAGGAGTTTTATTGCCAGTAGTAAATATGAATACTCGTTTTCTTGGTTCTGCTAAGTATGATGACTTATTAACTTTAAAAACAGCCATTAAAGGAACTCCCAGTAGAAAAATAATATTTTATACAGAGATTTTCAATGAAAAAGGAGTGTTATTAAACAAAAGTGAGATAGTTTTAGTATTCATGAACCCTGAGGGGAAAGTAATATCTTGTCCAAATGAAATTATAGTTGCCTTAGAAAAGTATGTAGAATAATGAATGCCAATAATTTTAATTTTTCACTTTTTTATCGACAAAAAGAAAGTTTTATATAATTACTTCTAATATTTTTCACTTTTTTATTGACAAAAAGTATGTTTTACCAATTTTTAGCTATAATTTTGCATAAATTTTAAAAATTAACTAAAAGTACATTATGGAAAATACTCGTTTCAAATCTTTGTATGAAGCTACAAATAGAAAAAAAATCAATGTAACATTACCTGACGAAAATATTTCTGAATATTTTGGAGAAAATGTTTTTACAATTGAAAAAATGCAGCAGTATTTAACAAAAACTGCCTTTAAAAGTGTAAAAGATTCTATTTACAATAAAAAGAAAATTGATTTACAAGTTGCAGATCAAGTAGCGTCAGCAATGAAAGCTTGGGCAATAGAAAAAGGTGCTAAAGCTTACACTCACTGGTTTCAACCATTAACAGGTTCTACTGCTGAAAAACATGATTCATTTTTTGAGCCTACAACTACAGGAAATGGTATTGAAACATTCGGTGGTAAAGAATTAATACAACAAGAACCAGATGCATCTTCTTTCCCAAACGGCGGAATTAGACAAACATTTGAAGCAAGAGGTTATACTGCTTGGGATCCAAGTTCACCAGCATTTATTATGCAAATTGGTGCAGGAATTACACTTTGTATTCCTACAATTTTTATTTCTTACACAGGAGAATCTTTAGATTATAAAGCGCCTTTATTAAAATCTGCCGCTTTATTAGAAGAAGCAGCTTTACCAGTAGTAAAAATGTTTGACAGACATGCTGAAAAAATTGGTATTACTTTAGGTTGGGAACAGGAATATTTTTTGATTGATGAAGCAATGTATTATGCTAGACCAGACCTAGTACTAACAGGAAGAACTCTTTTAGGACACGCACCTGCTAAAGGACAACAATTAGATGATCATTATTTTGGTGCAATTCCAGAAAGAGTTTATGCTTACATGTTGGACTTTGAAAAAGAAGCGCATTTATTAGGAATACCTGTAAGAACACGTCATAATGAAGTTGCACCAATGCAATTTGAGTTAGCACCAATGTTTGAAGAAGTAAATATAGCCGTTGATCACAATCAATTGATTATGGATATTTTAGAAAGAGTTGCAAAAAGACATAAGTTTAAATGTTTGATGCACGAAAAACCATTTGCAGGAATTAATGGTTCTGGAAAACATAACAATTGGAGTTTAAGTACTGACACAGGCAAAAACTTGCTAGCTCCTGGATCTACACCAAAATCTAACTTATTATTTTTAAGTTTTTTCGTCAACGTAATTAAAGCAGTATCTGAAAATGATGATATACTAAGAGCAGCAATTACTTCTGCAGAAAATGATCATAGATTAGGTGCAAATGAAGCTCCTCCAGCAATTATCTCTGTGTTTATTGGCTCTCATTTAACAAAAGTTTTAGAAGCAATTGAAAAAGCAACAGATTTAGATGAAAAATCAGTTTCAGATTTAAAAATAAATATTCACAATATTATTCCAGATGTATTATTAGACAATACAGATAGAAATAGGACGTCACCATTTGCCTTTACAGGAAACAAATTTGAGATTAGAGCTGTTGGTTCAACTGCAAATTGTGCTGCACCAATGATTGTAATGAATACAATTATGGCAGATCAATTACTTAAATTTAAAAAGCAAGTTGATACTTTGAAGAAGAAAGGAGAAACTAAAGATTCTGCTGTTATTAAAGTAATTAGAGAATATATAACACGTTCTAAAAAAATTCTTTTTGAAGGAAATAATTATAGTCAAGAATGGGCTGATGAAGCTGAAAAAAGAGGCTTGTCAAATGTAAAAACTACCGCTTATGCTTTAGATTTTTATAACACTAAATCTTCTAAAGAGTTATTTATTACAAATAACATTTTCTCAGAAATAGAATTAGAAGCAAGAACAGAAATCTATTTTGAGAAATATATTTTAAAGATTCAAATAGAATCTAGAATTATGGGTGAGTTAGCTTTAAACCATATTGTTCCTGTAGCTATTGCTTATCAAAATCAATTAATAAAAAACGTAAAAGGTTTAAAAGAAATTGGTTTATGTAAAAACGCCAGTGAATCTCAAATAAATTTGATAGAATTTATTTCCAAACATATTAACGTAATAGAAAAATCTGTTAACCAAATGGTTGATATGCGTAAAAAAGTTAACCAGATTGAAGATGCTTCTAAAAAAGCAAAAGCTTACTGTGATGATATTCTTCCTTTCTTTGAAGCTATTAGATATAGTGCTGATAAATTGGAATTGGTTATAGATAATAAAACTTGGCCTTTACCAAAATATAGAGAAATGTTATTTATGAATTAATTCTTAAAAACTAAGTATACAAAAAGGAGGATAAATAACATTTATCCTCCTTTTTTGTTTTAAGATGTATCAACCTTAAATTTAATTATTTGCTACATTACTATATATCATTAAACGACCGATGGATTAGAAATCCTAAATTATTTAAATTCAAAGAAATATTGCTTTATAAATTCTTTGTCTATTTTTCAACATAAGAGACTAGAGATCATTAATTGAAATTTATTTTAAC